>NZ_JAJNDM010000009.1:0-176984 GCF_021043345.1 Bacillus sp. BS3(2021) | reverse complement strand
AAATCGATGCAAAGGGTCGCTTCAAACATAAAAGGAATTCAAATACACAACCCTTTTGCGCCGCAAGTTCAGTTTGCTGGTGGGGGGAAACTCCCTTATAATGCTATTGAAGGCAGTAACTTTAAAGAAGAGCTTATTCGACGAATAAAGGAACTTGCTAATGTTGAGAAAGGCGATATCGGAATAAATAAAGCCACTTCCGAAAAAGTCGTTAATGCCTTGTCTAATTTCAAAAGCAGAAAAATGACATTTGGAAATCGACGGTTCTTACTAGATAAAAAAGGGATGAAGCATATTTTGGAAAGGCATCATCCTAAATATTGGGATGGATCAGTTAAAGCGACACAGTCTTTTTTCAAGAAGGATTTGTCTACAGAAGATATAGCTAACGCTATAGAATCTATTTTAAAACAAAACCGAGGAGTTTTGACTGAAAAAGACTTTAGGGGAACAACAGGTAAGCAGCAAATAACAGGAACGTATAACGGAGTAAAATATGTAGTTGGTTTTAAAAAAGGACGAATAGGTCAATTCTATCCAGTAGAGTAGGTGGAAATTTTGTTTTATATTAATACATTAATTCGCAGACCAGATAGAACAATTACTGATTTATCGATATTGAAATCTCAGCAAAATGATTATTTTGTAGATATTAAGAACATCTATGATTTAAAAAATATAGAACGTATATTGGATTTTGACTATCTTGAAGGCGCAATAATAATAAAATTTAATGATCAAATTTTGATGGATGTAACCACATGGGACTTAGTTGATGATTTGTGGGCATATTTATTAAATGTAATCGAGAATGTTTTGAGCACAGGATATGGTGAAACTTACTTTCCAGATCAGCCGTTACGTTTAAGTATGCGATCATTAGCTAATGATTTATTACTTTTTGAACTAGATGCTCCTACTCAAATTAAAGCTGCCGTACCTAAAAGAGATTTCCTTCTTGCTTTAATTGAAGGGGCGGACTATTTTTTTGAAAAAATGAATGAATCCTTTGTAAGTAACGTAGATTATAATGGTGAAATTGATATGATTGAGTCTTTGAGAAAAAAATTTCTTGCTGATATTTAAAATACACCTTCTATAAATTAGATAAGTATTTCGGTGGTTTGTCCGAAAGAAGCTGGTCATAAATGCGTATTATTGTGAAATAAATTTTGATGGGGTACAAAGGCTCTCTGGAAAGAGAGCTTTTTCTTGTGAGCTGGGGATGAGATTGATTAGATCCAAACTATGTCAAACAAAGATATGTAGTATGTGTGTTAGGAGGTAAAACAGTAATGAAGAAGAAAGATATTAATTTCCTCGAAGAGTTGCTTTATAATACAGAAAAAGACAGCACAATAAGTCGGGTAAGAAACATTGATGACCCTTTGTTGCTCCATGTTTTTGCAGCGAATTATAATTGGAATAGTGGTTTTGAAGTTCCAAAAGCAATTCTAGAGAATGAAAATTGCGATTATGGTACGGGGTTATTAATGTTCCATTATGCAGACGGTTATCGTATGCTCGAAAGCCCAGACGATGTTTCAGCATCTGCTTTAGAAGAATGGAAGGATTTTTTAATTCAAACATATCAAAACTTATAAATTTGCAGTTTAATTCTCAAAATATTTCATTCGATCCTGAAATAACAAGGGTTCATAGGTTTAAGTTGAAAAAAAATAACCCGCATATTCCCGATGCTTTACTTGATAAGTCACCAGGGGTTTTGATTGAAGTTCCAAAAATTTAATGCGTTTTTCACCTTGAACGGCAGTGCCTTTCAAGGTTTTTGAACAAATTGGAGAAACCCAGCAAGGAATAGGGCGGAATTATAGGCGTTTTGGGAAGAAGCCGGGTGAGATGTTTTAAATATGGCTACCGGAATGGTTGCTACGTCTGTCGTCGGCACTAAAGGCGCAGCTATAGAAGAGGAGGTAGCTTTATGCAAAAAGAAGAGTTTGTATCACTTTGGGTAGGCAGTATCAGTTCTCCAGAAGAATTAGAAAAGATTCTTAAAACTTCTTATACTGAAGATGGTGATTTTATTCCTTCAATATTTGCTCATAGCTTTAATATAGAAAGGTACGACGAGTCTGTTCGTGAAGCAGATTTTTATGAAGAGTCTAGTAACTCAGTAAGTCGATTATTAGAAGACTTCTCTTACGATCATACGATTATCCCCGAATTTATTTCAGTATGTGGAGAGCACCTGACAAAAAATTATAATGCGGTGGTACTCTTATATAATTTCGACTATAAAGGTGTCAAAAAGAAGGTATCTATTGGTGGCGGTGAATTTAAATTTTTAGGTTCAGTTAAATATATGTAATGAATACTCAAATTTCAATGATGATAAATGAATATATAGAAAAAGATGATTTTTTCGGAGCAGTACCCGATGAAGGTATTTCGAGGGCTGAAGAGAAATTAGGATGCAAATTTCCAAGGCAATATAAAGAGTTTGTTAAAGCATATGGCTCAGGAGGAATATGTGGAGTTGAGGTCTTAGGAGTAGAGGGAAATGGATATGCTTCAGTAGTTGATGCTACAGAAAGATTTAGAAAATTTGGTTTACCTGAGGAATACTTAGTTGTTGAAAATGTGGACGAGTTTGTTTATTGTCTCAATACTGGAGAAAATCATTGTGTAATAAGGTGGGATGACATAAGCAAAAAGGAGATTGAAAGATATTCTAGCTTTGATGATTATTTACAAGACAGTTTTCAAGAAGCAATAGATAACTGGTAAGGAAAAGCCAAGATTTAAAACTCCACCTCTAAAAAAGGCGGGGTTTTTGTTTTAGAAGGGAGACGATTAATTGTGAAAGCCCTTTTTACCTTAATGTTTCTTAAATTATTCCTCTCCTACATTGACCAAGAAACCAAATATAGGATATGCTTTGGTGAGAGACCTGTAAAAATGAGGGATTTTTGTAAGGGGGATTTTTTGAGGAATGAATAGTGGCTCCACTGTGTGGCAAAGAAATTTTTCCTTTCTGTTTGTCTCTAAAATGGTGAAAATAACCGCAGACAGCTTTGCTTTTACTTCTATTTTGTGGTTTCTCATTTTAGATGGAAAAGGGGCTGTCGGAACAGGTATGCTAATAGCTGTCACCCTTCTTCCCCAAGCTTTAATAGGACCGTTGATTTCACCTTTTATGAAACCAAAAACTCTTAAGTTCTGGATGTTCTCCGCAGATATAACAAGGGCTTCATTGATGCTGATCATTCCAATTTTTTATTTTAGTGGATTTTCACCATTATGGTTCATTATTTCACTAATGCTGATACATTCGGCAACTGGGGCTTCTTATGATCCTGCATCCATTTCCATGATTCCGCAAATTGTTAAGAATGAACTTATTCAAAAAGCTAATGCCACCATAGAATCTTCAGCCCAAATTGTAAAATTGGTCTCGTTAATGGTTTGCGGTATATTGATTGCTGTAATAGGCGCTGCTTATACAATGCTTATTATATTTCCATTTTACATCGCTTCAGCCTGTTTAGTTCTGTGTATTAAATTTAGCTTGAAAGAAGAAGGGGCTCAGGAACAGAAACCAAAAGGCGCATATTTTAAAAAGCTAAAAAGAGGTTTTGTACTTGTTCGAAATCATCATATTTTGCTTCCGCTAGCCGTATACTGCATTTTGTTGAATATCGGTTCAGCTCCTTGGGAGGCGCTTTCAGCGATCTATCTGTCAGAAGATTTAGGCGGCGGTTCGGTCATTCATTCTTTCATAAGAGTAGCAACAGCTACCGGAGCCTTTTTAATGGGGTTTATCTTAACTAAAGTAAGAGTGAACCGATATGGACTATTGTTTGTCTCCGCTGGAATTATAGAAGGAATTGCACTTTTCATAACAGGAATGAATTCAGTTTTATTACTACTTCTTCTCGCAGCATTTGTTTTGGGGGCTACCATTAGTGCCATAAACGTACCTGAACACACCATTATTCAAACCTCAGTTGCAGATGAAGATCAGCCGCAGGTATTTGCTGTTATTAGAATGATCTCTCATGTGATGGTACCATTAGGGGCTTTAATTAGCGGCTATGCAGCTGCTGCCTTTGGTGCAGGAAAAGTTATCGCTTTCGGCGGACTGATTGAAATTCTAGCTGGAATTGCGATATTAACTCTTACGAAACTAAGTAAAACCAATCGTTCAGACATGATAAGGGATAAAGAAGAAAGTTTAAAAATGTAAGAAAATTCACACGTTTAAATGCCGAATATTTCAAAATGATTAAGAAAGGGGTTTTTATTTTGGTATATAAAAGCGTAATACCTTATGATCTAGTGGCAACGAAAATGAATTATTGGTATGTAGCTCTTAAAAATGACTGGGTTGATGAAGCTGAAAAAATGAAATCTGAGGTTAAACAAGAGATCGCTATAATGGAAGAAAATCAGGATGTCCTTATATATTTTTCATTGCTTGAATTCCGTCATAAGCTGATGTTGGATTACATTTGTCCAGAAGCAGCAAAAGATATACAGGTTCATTATGAAGAGTTAAGGGAAAAGACTAAAGGCGGGAGAAATTTGAATGGTATGCTCGAATATTATTACTATTTCTTCACAGCAATGTATCATTTTAGACAGAAAGAACTTCTTCATGCTTTAGCTTACTACCAAAATGCCGAAAATCAATTGAATTCATTTGAAAGCGATGATGTTGAAAAGGCAGAATTTTATTTCAAATTGTCAGAAATTTATTACTATATGAAACAAACATATTTTTCAATGTATTATGCTAATCATGCATATAAGATTTATTTAAAACAGCCAACATATGGACAGCGTAGAGTACAATGCCAATTTTTAATGACTGGTAACTGGCTGGATAAAATGAATCCTGAAAAAGCCCTGGAGCATACCAGCAAAGCACTGTCAGATGCAAAGGAATTACAAGTTGATTATTTAATTGGTTCTTCACACTTGAATATTGGAATATGTTATAATCAACTTGAAGAACTTTACAAAGCAGAAAATCATTTTCAAATGGCTGCTGAACTTTATAAAAATGAAAAGCACAGCTTTTTGCCAAAAGCCCTCTTTAATATTTCGCACGTTAAAGCGAAACAAGAGAAGTGGATTGAAGCAGAAGATCGGTACTTTGAGGGTATGGAATGGGCTCAAAAATTTGAGGACCAAGAATTCCTTACAAAGCTGAAAATGATTTACGGGTTGTATTTATCATTTGACCTTGACACAGTTCGAGAATCCTTTGAGTTCTTCAGTGAAAAAGGTATGTATGCAGACATAGAAGAGTATGGAGTCATCACGGCAGAACTTCTACAAGGAAAAGAAATGCTACATGATTCACTTGAGTTTTACCGAAGAGTAGTTGAGGCAAGAAGACAAATACAAAGGAGTGGGACAGTACATGAAAGCTAAGTTGCTAATTTGCTCTATCCTGTTATTAGGTGCAGTTGGTTTATTGGGCACTTCTTACGATCAATCAACAAATACAGCATATCATGTTGCTGACAGGGTAGCAATTTAACTCTGAGACTGCTAAATTAATATATAGAACCTTTAAAAGAGACCAGTACGTGAAACTCACCGTGAGTTTATGGGCTGGTCTTTTTCATTTCTGAAATATCGATTAGTTTTCCGGATTTCACCAATATATTCAAGCCAGTAAAGAAGCGGCTCTCAAATATACTCCCAGCACCAGATTTGCCTCTAGAAAAAATGGGAGGATTGATGCTGAGGAATGCAATTAAAGTAAATCCTAAGTGAAAAGTGATTAAAGTTATGTCTAATCAATTGTAAAAATGTGTATTATTTTTGAATTATTTTTCAATTATACACCATTTGACAATTTTTTCATCCTTTTGGTGTTAAGCTCAAGGTGTCTATTAAATGGACAAGCATTTAATAGTTAAACAAAACGAAAAGGGGATGTGTTTATGTTTAAAAACAAACTCAAAAAAGTAGCGGGAGCGGTTGCAGTTGCTGGGGCTCTGTTGGTATCCGGATTACCTGCAAGCGCTGCGCCGGATTTAACTCCGATTCGAGACAAGTATCCAGACGCCTATCAATTCCAATGGAATGGCAACAATACTGTAACTGTTTTCTTTAGAGACAGCCAAGGTAAATCTTATCATGAAACATATACATGTGTTACGGTTATACAAGGAACTTGCTACGTGTATAAGTAAACCGTAAGACAAAATTCTGTCTCAATCGTTTGTATTCTTATTCTTCCTGAGACAGAATTTTTTTCATTAACCAAATCAGTTACTTTCACCTCTCTGTGTCCAAATCCTCTTTATTTATGCCCCTCTCGTTGATCAATGAAAACAAAGCTGGAACAGTTTTCTGCGGCACCATCAGAATATGCTTGCGCCAATATGAGTTTTTCACAGTTTACATGGGAGAGCTGAACAGCGGCCGCAGCACACCTTCAGACTGACTGGGGCCTAAGGGTCTTGGCAAGCGAATAATGTCGGAGACGCTCTCATAGCATCATTATTGAAAAATAAGTCTGTTTCATGTGGTAATCGATTGATTCCAGATATTTCTGAAGTGAGAGTGTCAATGAAATGGAACATTCCTATCAAAGTCCCGGCATTCCTGTAAGTTTTTAGCTCACCATCGTTTTTCACAAGTTATCATTCATTAATGTCTAAACGCGAGTAGATTCGTATAGTAAGACATCATGGGTTTCTTCCATGACTTTTATTTCTTGCGTAACCACTAAGCGGCTGATTTACATCATCAATAGGCAAAGCTATAAGTTTGGCAGAACCTTTCTTGCACCTAAAAACAGCCATGAACAAAGTACAAACGGCATTGTTAGGGCAGGGAGTCCATATGGCAAAAGATACGTGCTGAGGCCTGCTGTTATAGGCACTGTCAGACAAGCTGAAATGATCCCTGACAAAAATGAAAACCGGTTATGTTCACTTTTAAAAATGGCAGATACGGCCAGGATTGTTAAAATTGCATTATACCCGTAAAGACCCAATGTTATGAGAGAACGCTCTCCTCCTAAAAGGAATGCAATGATGATGGCAACTGCATTTCCGATAACTGCATAAAGTCCCAGTTTTCTTCCTGCCCAAAATACGGCTAGAAAAATTAAAATCCCGGATACTGTGTTATTCAGAAAAAATACTTGTCCAATTCCATGAAAGACCCCGTCTACTAAATTGACTCCCCCTGCTGTCTTTAGTTCCCAGTGTGTTAAATCCTGAGGTATCAGGGCAGAGCTTAATTTAACCCCATTTAATTTGTATGAAGCCAGCAATATAAACCATGTCAGGATAACAAAGGGGAATGTAAGAATTGGAACTTCGGTTCTTTTCGTAAAATGCATCATGGCGGCTGTAAAAATGGCTGCTAAGGCTGATCCAATTAAAGCGACAAGCCACATGTAAGGGCCAGTTAAGAATGATGCCAATGCCATTCCTGTTAACACAGAATTATATCCTAATAGACCCTCATTTATAATCTTTTCATCTGCCGCTCCCAATTTCCCTACTAAAGTACCGATAATAGCGGACAACAAAGCGATTATACCTAAATAATAGGAAAAAATAGTAATGGCTATAAGGATTAGAAAGCCGGTCATAACATTCTCAATCAGGATGACTTGAGAGATGCCTTTGAGAGAAGCTGTTATTAAACGGGAAAACACCCCCTCGCTTAATAAATGATGTTTGTTTTTTCGCATAATGAATATTCTCCTTTCTTTTCAAGGTTATATATCTTCAGTGTATCATATATAAATTTTTGAATATATAAATTGACATATATGTAAAAAATGATATACATTTAAAACAGAAGCAGGGGAATCAAATATATTTTCAGTTTTTTAGTTTTTGCGCTTTCAGCTCAGAATGTTAATGAACTGGCTCCCCCTTATATGAATGCTCACCGTTTGGTCGTAATAAAAATACAGGGAGGTTTTGTGATGCAACTATTACCGCGTGAAGTAGACAAGCTTATGATTGTTGTGGCAGCAGATCTTGCGAAGCGACGTAAAGAACGGGGATTAAAATTGAATCACCCGGAAGCAGTAGCCCTGATAACGTATGAAGTGTTGGAAGGAGCACGGGATGGAAAAACAGTTGCGGAGTTGATGGAATATGGAACAACCATTTTGTCGCGGGAAGATGTAATGGAAGGCATTCCGGAAATGATTGATGATATCCAGGTAGAAGCTACATTTCCAGACGGCACAAAGCTTGTAACTGTACATAGTCCAATTAAATAAAATGGATAGGAGGCTATTGAAATGGAACCGGGGCAACTATTTTTAAAAGAAACGGATATCATTTGTAATGTCGGAAGAGCGGCGTCCAAATTGAATGTAACGAATACAGGTGACCGCCCAGTTCAAGTAGGTTCACATTTTCATTTTTATGAAGCGAATGAAGCGCTTCAATTCAAACGAGAAGAAGCATTTGGAAAGCGACTAAACATTCCGGCAGGAGCAGCTGTGCGTTTTGAGCCCGGGGATGAAAAAGAAGTGGAATTAGTGCCTTACGCCGGCGAACGCCGGGTATACGGATTTAATAATAAAGTGGACGGATCATTGGAAAAAGAGGGGAACCAATCATGAGTTTCAAGATGCCAAGAAAGCAATACGCTGAAATGTACGGCCCGACTACAGGGGACTCTATTCGTCTGGCAGATACAGATTTGCTCATCGAAATTGAGAAAGACTACACGACATATGGAGATGAAGTGGTATTCGGCGGCGGTAAAGTTATTCGTGATGGAATGGGACAACACCCTTTAGTTACACGTGGAGAGGGAATAGCAGATGTTGTCATTACGAATGCTGTTGTCTTAGATTACACTGGTATTTATAAAGCGGACATTGGAATTCGTGATGGCAAAATCGCTGGAATCGGGAAAGCAGGTAATCCGCTAATCATGGACAATGTGGATATTGTGATTGGCTCTGGTACAGAAGTTATTGCTGCTGAAGGTATGATTGTAACTGCGGGCGGAATTGACACTCACGTCCATTTTATTAATCCGGAGCAAATCAGAACAGCATTAGCTTCAGGTCTTACCACCCTAATTGGAGGAGGAACAGGCCCTGCTGCAGGATCAAAGGCTACCACGGTTACACCGGGCGAGTGGCATATGCACCGAATGCTTGAAGCGGCAGAGGGCATGCCGATTAATGTTGGGTTTACAGGAAAAGGACAAGCCGCTTCAGAAGCTCCGCTGGTAGAGCAAATACGCGCCGGCGCCATTGGACTGAAAGTTCATGAGGACTGGGGCGCTACAGCTTCAGCTATCGATCATGCGCTAAGTGTGGCTGACAAATATGATGTTCAGGTTGCCCTTCACGCGGATACATTAAACGAAGGCGGATTTATGGAAAATACAATGGCAGCTATTAAAAATCGCGTCATTCATATGTACCATACAGAGGGTGCAGGGGGAGGACATGCTCCTGACTTAATTAAATCGGCCAGCTTTAACAATGTTCTGCCGTCATCTACGAACCCGACATTACCTTATACAGTCAATACGGTAGATGAGCACTTAGATATGTTAATGGTCTGTCACCACTTGAATCCATCTATTCCGGAAGATTTGGCGTTTGCTGACTCACGTATCAGACGCGAAACGATTGCAGCTGAGGATATTCTCCAGGATATGGGTGTATTCAGTATGACTAGTTCGGATGCCCAAGCGATGGGACGGATTGGAGAAGTCATTTTACGTACATGGCAAGTAGCCGATAAGATGAAAAAACAAAGAGGAACAATGGCGGGCGACAGCGAGCTTTCGGACAACAACCGCGTAAAACGTTATATTGCCAAATATACAATTAATCCTGCCATTACTCATGGTATTTCCGAATATGTCGGTTCTATCGAGAGAGGGAAGATGGCCGATCTCGTTGTCTGGAATCCAGCATTTTTCGGTGTGAAGCCTGAAATGGTGATGAAAAGCGGCTTTGTTGCAGAGAGCTTAATGGGAGATGCTAACGCCTCTATCCCGACACCGCAGCCTGTTATTTACCGCCAAATGTATGGACAGTTTGGCAAGGCGCTGTCCAGCACTTCCATTACGTTTATTTCCCAGGCAGCTTTCGATGACAAAGTGCATGAGAAGCTTGGGTTGCAAAAAATCATTCTTCCGGTTCGCGGTATTCGCAAACTAACGAAAAAAGATATGAAGCTGAATTGCGAAACTCCTGAAATAACGGTCGATCCACAAACATATGAAGTAAAAGTAAATGGCCAATTAATTACATGTGACCCTGTTGATAAGGTGCCAATGGGTCAACGATATTTCCTATTCTGAGGTGAGAGTCATGATCATTGAACAAATCGTAACAAATCTTGAAAACATGGAAAAAGAGGAAATTGAAAAACGCCATATTGAAAAAGTTTACCTTGAAAGTGCTTATTTAGTAAAACGAATCCAACGGGTGAAAACAGATCATGGCAATGAAATTGGAATACGCTTGAAAGAAGCGCGTGACCTTGTCGCTGGTGATGTTTTGTATATGGACGATAAAAATATGATCGTCATCGATGTACTGTCCGATGATTTATTAGTTATCAAACCGCGCACCTTGAATGAAATGGGAACGATCGCTCATCAATTAGGAAATCGCCACCTGCCGGCGCAGTTTGAAGAGGACGAAATGCTTGTTCAATATGATTATCTTGTAGAAGAGTTACTTCAAGACCTGCAAATTCCATATAAACGTGAAGACCGAAAAGTAAAACAGGCTTTCCGCCATATCGGTCATAGCCATGATTAATATTTTATCTTTACTCCAACTATGTGATTCAAATTTCCCTATAGGGGCTTTTAGTCATTCGTATGGTCTTGAGACCTATATTCAAGAAGATAAAGTCCATGATCAAGCAACGTTCGTACAATGGCTTCATACGTATGTAAACGAGCAGCTCATCTATTCAGATGGGTTGGCTTCCCGTCTTGTATATGAAGCTTTAGAGAACGAAGATTTACAAACAGTATGGAAATTAGATCGCATGTTGACTGTTCAAAGTTTGCCGCGTGAAACAAGAGAAGGAACCCAAAGGATGGGCGAGCGGATGTTAAATCTTATTGAATCCCTATATGATATACCCATTCTTTCAACATATCGGGAGCGTATAGATCAAAAGCAATCGTTTGGACATCCCTCCATTGTATTTACGATTGTAGGTCATCATCTTGGTGTCCCTTCATCAACGACTACACTGTACTATTTGTATTCAGCAGTCTCAAATCTTGTTCAAAATGCGGTACGGGCTGTCCCTCTAGGGCAAGTGGCAGGTCAAAAGACAATTCAAGAATTTCAGACTGTTTTAATCGAAGCAACAGAAAAAATTCAAAGTTTAAATGAAGAAGAATTCGGGATTGTTTCTCCCGGTTTAGAATTATCTCAAATGATGCACGAGCGTGTAAATATTCGTATTTTCATGTCTTAATAAAAAAGGAAGTGTTAGGTATGAAACCAATTAGGATCGGTGTAGGAGGACCTGTAGGAGCAGGGAAAACGATGTTAGTCGAAAAATTAACCCGGCATTTGCAAGATGAAATGAGTATGGCAGTTGTGACAAACGACATTTATACAAAAGAAGATGCCAAGTTTTTAATGAACAACGGGGTGCTTCCCGCAGATCGGATTATAGGTGTGGAAACAGGCGGCTGCCCTCATACGGCAATACGCGAAGACGCATCAATGAACTTTGCAGCCATTGATGAGCTAGTGAAGAAGAATCCAGACGTTGAACTTATTTTCGTTGAAAGCGGCGGAGATAATCTGGCAGCTACATTCAGCCCTGAACTTGTTGACTTTTCAATCTATATTATTGATGTGGCCCAAGGGGAGAAAATACCGCGAAAAGGCGGTCAAGGAATGATTAAATCTGATTTGTTTATCATCAATAAAACAGATTTAGCGCCTTTCGTTGGAGCAAATCTGGACGTTATGGCATCTGATACGAAGGTTTTCCGCGGAGACAAGCCGTTCGCTTTTACAAATTTAAAAACGAATGAAGGTCTTGATCAAGTCATTGACTGGATTAAGGAAAATGCACTATTAAAAGGACTGGAGTAAGATGGGGGACTGGACAGGCGTTTTGCGTTTGAGCGCTGAAGAAAAAAATGGAAAGACCATTGCGAAAAATGTGTATTTTCAGGGGGCGTATAAAGTCATGCGTCCTATTTATCATGATGAATCAGGACAAGCCTGTTATTATATTTTAAACCCCGGCGGCGGTTATTTAGACGGTGATCGCTATCAAATGAAGATTTCACTGGAGAAACAAGCAAGATTAACATTAACAACCCAGTCGGCAACTAAAATATATAAGACACCGCATACACATGCATATCAGGAAACGGAATTTAACCTTAAGGAAGGCAGTTATCTTGAGTACATTCCCGATCCGCTTATCGGCTATCAAAATGCACGGTATAAACAAAAAAATATAGTATATATTGAAAAAGGATGTACGTTCCTTTATTCAGATATTGTGACTCCTGGATGGTCTCCTAGTGGAGAAAAGTTTACCTATGAGATGCTTCAATTCATTAATGAAATCTATAAGGAAAATGAGCTGGCAGTCTATGACCATATCAAACTATGCCCAGCCAAACAAAATATAGATGGTCTGGGTTTAATGGAAGGCTATTCTCACTTAGGTTCCATGATTGTGATCAATGAACAAGTAGATCATGACCTTCTTGATCGTTTATATCAGGCCGTGGATACTCAGACAAAAGAATATAAAATAGGCATATCTTTATTGCCTGTCCCTGGGTTTTCCGTACGGGTATTAGCAAATCAAACACAGATCATCGAAAGTCTGTTTTCCGAATTTCATCATCTCCTCAACCAAGTATGGTTTAACAAAACCCCGAGTTTTTTAAGAAAATATTAACGGTTAAAAAACCAGCAACTGTTCAATTGTTGGTTTTTTTCAGATTCAAGAAGGGGCTGTATTTTGTGGAAGGTACATTATTCTCGGTTTTAATGCTGGCATTAATTTTAGGAATCAAGCATGCGATTGAACCTGACCATGTGATTGCGGTATCGACAATTGCAAGTCAAAGTAAAAAGTTATGGCAAGCTTCTTTAGCGGGCATATTTTGGGGCATTGGCCATACTGTAACATTGTTTATAGTTGGAATCATTGTCATTGTAATGAAGGGGCAAATATCAGAAAAATGGTCGATGTCCTTAGAATTTTTAGTAGGAGTCATGCTTGTTTATTTAGGGGTTAAAACGATTCTTTCTTTCAAGAATAGCCCTGTACATACGCATCAACACAAACATCTCCACACCCATCAAAGCAGCGGCGACCATAAGCGCCGCCATAAAAACGTAACGTACTTAAGATCAACATTCATCGGTTTAGTTCATGGTCTTGCAGGAAGTGGAGCCATGGTCTTATTAACGATAAGTACTGTCAAGAGTGTAGAGGAAGCGGCAATATATATTCTTATATTCGGGGCAGGAACAGTTATTGGTATGCTTTTCTTTACAACAATCATTGGAATTCCCTTTGTGCTGAGTAAGAAGCGAGGGGCAATCAGCGGAACACTAGGGATGACGACGGGTGTAATAAGTGCTGTTTTTGGTGTATACTATATGTATAACTTGGGTATTAATGAGGGTTTATTTAACCTTTGGATTTAAAAATAGTATAAAGTAACCGCCATTTAAAGATTGAGGTGAATGATATAAATACTTTAGGGTATGCCATTCTGAGCGTTCTCGGCAGAAGACCTTGTTCAGGATATGAGTTAGTTCAGTACCTGGAGGTAGTGTGGCCGGCAAAACATAGTCAAATATATCCTTTGCTAAATAAAATGGAACAAGAAGAATTTCTTGAATACGAGCATGTAGAGCAAATAGGGAAACCTGATAAAAAAATATACTCCATCACTGAAAAGGGAAAAGAAGCGTTAGAAGATTGGATCGCTGTATCTCCTTCAGATCCAATAAATAGGGACGAATTTCTTATTAAAGTATATTCGATTTGGTTGTTGAAAGAGGAAGATTCTGTAAAATTGATTCAGGATCGAATCAAAAATTTAGAAAAAACAATTGATACCCAATTGAACAAAATGGCGGAGCTAGAAAACAAGGAATCGGATAGCATGTCTAAAAACTTTGGCCGTTATATCTTGATTGATCGCAAATTCAGACTGGCTAAAGAAGAAAAAACATGGTGTCAAAAGGTTTTAAATCTAATAAAAGATAAGAAATTTAATTTTCCCTTTCTGTGTTATGTCAGTGTAGAAGGGATAAATGGAGCGTCACTGCTTATCTAGACTGAAAACGAATGTCACGTACATAAGATAAGGCGCCTCAATATAACACAGTGAGAACGCCGCATGTTCACGCCCGCGTTCACGAATGGTGCAGAAAAACGAAACGTGCCATTTTTGTTAAACAATCGAGGGAACTGCCGGACTGCCCCACAAGATGAGACAAATAAAAAACACCTTCGAGTTTGAAATCGGATCAATCTTATCCGAAATAAGACTTGGAGGTGTTTTTAAATGAGAATCGGGTTACATGGTTTGGTGATGGAAACGTGACTGAAGGAGAACTGAAGATGGTTGGTGAAAAAACATTTGCTGTTCATTGGGATGACGGAAGCTATATTGAGTACCCTAATGATCACCAAATCACGAGTAAAAAGAAGACAACACCAATATATAGATAATCCAATAATCAAATTCGTGGATAAATTAATAGAACTCATAAAAAAAGCGTTTTATGGAATTGCTGGCGTTCTTCTAGCTTTAGCAGTTATAGCAGTCCTTTTCTTACCTGGATCTGGGGGATACAAAGCTGGAGATGAAATCGAGATTCTCAGGAATATTCATGGTGCTAAGTCTATCGAGACGTTAGAGAAGAACTACGGCAGTATATCTGAATTAACAAGTGATGGAGTAAATACAATTGATATACCAAGGTATAAAAGAATAAAAATTATTAAAACCATGGATGATCGTGATTTGGCATTAATAGAAGTTTTAAGCGGGTCTTATAAGGGCACTCACTGGTGGGTAAAAAAATCATCCATTGAAAGAAAGCGTGCCGATCATAGATATTAGAATAAAATTACGAATTTAATCTGAACAAAGAGAGATGTGAACAATGGTAAATGTCTTAACTAATATCTTAAAAAATGACAGATTGGATGTATATCCGTTATTTAAAAAGTTTTGTTCCCTCAAAGAAAAAGGGTTGCGTAAGGAATCCTTTAAATCATTATCTTCCTTTATTGATGAAGCAAAGATGTGGGATGATAATGCACAACAGAATTTTGCTTGTTGGCTGTTTGCTTTATTTGAAACATCAGAAGATATTCACCATGTACTCGTTCATCCATTTGAAAAGGAACTTTTAAAGCCTTTACTTGAGAGATGGATGAAGAGTAATCCCGAAGATCCAAGACCATATAGGTGGTATGGCGTGTTTTTAAATACTGAAAAACGTGTCGATTACTTACACAATGCACTTAGACTTGGTGGCAGCAATGAACAATTATCCTTATTAACGCTAATCGATATTAATTTGAACGCCCTTTGGTATTCATTCCATCATATATCCGAAGATTTATATCTTGGCGATATTAAAGAAGATACAGCACTTCTTGCTAAGTCCCGGGAGTTAAACAACAAGGTAGAGTGTCAACAAACAAGAAAAAACAATAACGAAGCACTCAACTATTATCAAGATCTATTGAATGACTGGGTGATGTTTACAAAAGAACAATCAAAGGGATTTGTTGAATGGTGTGAACATAAGGGGAGAAACTATTATTGGGTCAAAGCTTATTATTACGAAAAATAACAATATGAAAAAGGACACAGCTAAGGAAATGCTGCAACAAGTATCCATTGACTGCACATTTTTTAATTAATTGCAAGCTTTAATTTTAAATAAACGAACTGAATAGGGTCTAAAACATTTTAAGGAGGATTATACGTGATTTGGTGGGCTAAACAAGGATGGCAGCTAATCTTAGGGTTTATTGTTGTTGCTGCGCTTTTTAGTTGACTAGAGATTCCGATTTCTGATTTTCTTGGAAAGATGTTTGGATTAGCGTTCCTTTATTAAGCTTATCGGTCGATACTAAATTTAGCAACTGCTGATGAATACAATGAAAACGGCGAACGGGTATTGTTTTCAAACTTTGGGAAGATAATTACAGCAATTTTTATGCCTGTTATAGTCTTTTATTGTATTAGCATGTTTGTTCCATATTCACTTTTAACTTTGCATTTTTTATATTGTAGCATAGAGCACACCAAGGAAAAACAAAGATGCTAAAGACTTATCCAAAGATTGATTAAGATAATGAAAAAATTGAAATATATGTAAGTTATCTGTTTCCAGTCAAATAACAAACTGGAAGAAGAGAACAAACTTGAAAAGACATCACTTTAGTTACTTTATTCTATTAACATGTCTACACACGTTAGCAGCATGTAGCCAAACAAGTAAAGAAAATGAATCGTCAGACGACCAGGAAACTGTAAGCAGAAAACAGCCTCACAATACACTTTATAATCGTAACAGTGGATGTGTCATATCCTTTTGTTTCAAACTCTTTCTCCATTAAATCACCTTCAGATATAAGTTTCGACTTTACGATGATTTAATCTTTTTGGTGCGATGAGCGCAGGGATAGGAATCATATTATTTGTTTCTCAGTTTGGCCAATAATTCTTTCCTTTGTTGTATAATGGAACCAAAACACAGGTTTCGTATGTCTTACGTTTTAGTTTCTTAAGTGCCCATTGTTTAGACGACTCGAAAATAGGTTCATACTTTGGTTTTGGCGAAAGGGGAGCCTAATAATGAAAATGGATGAGAAGAGGAAAGAGCTTCAAGAAAAATATAGGGAGGAAATGAAAAAGAAGAAAAATCACAGAACCTATACTATCGAAACAATTATTGTAATAGCAATTGTTCTGTTGTTTATTGCTTTAAATTTAATAATTGATGAATTTTAGCTCTAATAATCATTTTACGTAGAGAGGGGTTAATTTTGGTACTCAAAGAAAGAGGGCAAATAGATCAAGAATTTGGTGCTGAAGAAATCGCTGATTAT
The DNA here is from genome assembly GCF_021043345.1 of Bacillus sp. BS3(2021). NCBI lineage: Bacteria > Bacillati > Bacillota > Bacilli > Caryophanales > Bacillaceae > Bacillus > Bacillus sp. BS3(2021). The sequence continues at coordinate 159,903 of NZ_JAJNDM010000009.1, read as the reverse complement.
TTAAGATTAAGAGGCTTTAAGCCGAAAGTAGATGTAATGCATTTTGGAGACCATTCCGGGGGAAGCATTACCTTTTGGTACAGACTCAGAAGATATTATATAGCTCTTGTTCAGTTCGATAAACCAGGAGATAAAGATCCATTAAGCAGCAAAAATGGCTTTACTCAATTAGGAATGGATTCTAAAGGACGAGCAGAAGAGATAATGATGCATTTGGTAGCATATTTTAATGGATGGTATCGTACAAATAAGGAGCCATTCCCAGAGGAAGAAGAATGGCTTAACTTATATCTTGAATACAATGAATGCGAATAAAAACCATCGTTTTATCTAGATATTAGAAAGCTTAAAGATATAATGAAAGTAAATACTCAAATCTCAATAATTAATTGTTTCATTAGATTAAAACTAATAATAATAAACAATTGTCATCCTGTTGCTAATCTGTAGTAAAAGTAATTGATCTTGATTTAATATGCGTTAATTGCCACGCATTTCATCACTTAGGATTTACTCAATCAAAAGCTAACAAAGAGAAGATGAAAGAACTGAGCTGAGCAACAGCCGCAACAATCTTCAGACTGACTGGATCCATTTTCCAAAGGACCTCATCATTCATCATTTTCTTCCGATTTAACATGTCAACCCGTTAAGCATTTACCAAAAAGGCAAATAGAAATAAAAAATTGGTTTGTCCGCACAGCCTACCTGAATACAATAAGAAATAAAGTATTTCTCGGGAAAGCGCAGGTTTCAACAAGACCTGCCCCGTCCTTCTCAAAAAACATCGGAATGCGCAGTCATGTGGGCGTCTGTCACGGCTTAAGCGCGCCATGAATAGGATATAAAGAGAGAATGGTGAGGTGAGTGTGTTGGAAAGGGCTGTTACTTATAAAAACAACGGACAAATCAATATCATACTGAACGGTCAAAAGCAGGTTTTGGCCAATTCAGAGGCTGAAGCCGAATATCAGGCCGCACTGCAAAAAAATGAAGCCAAACACAGCATTCTGAAGGAAATTGAAAGGGAAATGAACACGCTGGTCGGGATGGAGGAAATGAAGCGCAATATTAAGGAAATCTACGCCTGGATTTTCGTCAATAAAAAGCGTGAAGAACAAGGCCTTAAAGCCGGAAAACAGGCGCTACACATGATGTTCAAAGGAAACCCGGGAACCGGAAAAACGACCGTCGCCAGGCTGATCGGCAGGCTTTTTTACGAGATGAATGTTCTCTCAAAAGGCCATCTGATCGAGGCGGAGCGCGCCGATCTTGTCGGTGAGTACATCGGTCATACGGCGCAAAAAACGAGGGATTTAATCAAAAAAGCGATGGGCGGAATCCTGTTCATCGATGAAGCCTATTCCCTTGCCAGAGGTGGAGAGAAAGACTTCGGCAAGGAGGCAATCGATACATTAGTCAAACATATGGAAGATAAGCGGAACGAATTTATTTTAATCCTCGCCGGATATTCGCGGGAAATGGATCATTTTCTTTCATTAAATCCAGGCCTTCAGTCAAGGTTTCCGATCAGCATCGATTTTCCCGATTACTCAGTCAGCCAGCTGATGGACATTGCGAAACGGATGATGGCGGAAAGGGAATATCAGTTCAGCCCTGAGGCCGAGTGGAAGCTGAAAGACCATCTGATGGCCGTCAAAAGCACGGTCAGCCCCGCGAAGTTCAGCAACGGCCGCTTCGTCCGCAACCTGATCGAAAAATCCATCCGGTCGCAGGCGATGAGACTGCTGATGGGAGACTGCTATTTAAAGAATGACCTGATAACCATTAAAAGCCAGGATCTCGACTTGAAGGAAGACGCGCCGCACGTATAATGGCGCGTTCTTTTTTTATTTTCGAGGATTTCTAGCAACCGTTCCCTTCGTTTGTTATGATAGTACTGCTTATTGACTAACGTTAAGAAAGGAACATGATCATTTGAACGGACAGGAAGTCATGAAAGAGAAAGCCATATTAGTCGGATGCCAGCTTCCGCACGTATCTGATGAGCGTTTTTCATACTCGATGGAAGAGCTCGCCGCGCTGACGAAAACGGCCGATGGAACGGTTGTTTCCACGGTCACGCAGAAGCGGAACCGTGTCGATGCTGCTACATATATCGGAAAAGGAAAAGTAGATGAATTGTCGGTGCTCTGTGAAGAGCTGTCGCCCGATGTTTTAATTTTTAATGATGAATTGTCGCCGAGTCAGCTGAAAGCGCTTGTCACAACGCTTGACGTGAAAATTATCGATAGGACGCAGTTGATCCTCGATATTTTCGCCAAACGCGCGCGGACAAGGGAAGGAAAGCTGCAAATTGAGCTGGCGCAGCTGCAATACGCCCTCCCGCGGTTAAGCGGCCAGGGAATCAACCTGTCAAGGCAAGGCGGCGGAATCGGAACAAGAGGCCCAGGGGAGACAAAGCTGGAAACCGACCGGCGCCATATCAGAAACCGGATTCATGAAATCAATGTTCAGCTGTCTACCGTCATTCGCCACAGAAGCAGATACAGAGAAAGAAGAAAGAAAAACGGCGTACTGCAAATCGCGCTCGTCGGCTACACCAATGCAGGGAAATCGACATGGTTTAACAGGCTTACAGACGCCGACAGCTATGAAGAAAACCTGCTGTTTGCCACACTTGACCCGATGACCCGCAAAATGACGCTGCCGAGCGGATACAGCGTGCTGCTCTCAGATACGGTCGGGTTTATTCAGGATCTGCCGACGACTTTGATCGCGGCTTTCAGATCGACGCTCGAAGAGGTGAAAGAAGCCGATCTGATTCTTCATATGATCGATTCTTCACACGAAGACTACGAGGGCCACGAAGCGACGGTCAAGCGCCTTCTTGAAGAACTTGAAGCCGATGATATTCCCGTTTTAACCGTCTATAATAAAAGAGACCGGAAGCGGCCGGATTTCATCCCTTCTTCAGGGAGAGGTCATATCATGACGAGCGCCAAAATAGACGGAGACTTGCCGTTGTTTAAGCAGGCGGTTGAAGACTATCTGAAAAAGGAACTGCTCGTTCAGTATGACGTAAGGATTCCTGCTTCAGAAGGAAGGCTGTTGTCGAGAATCAAGTCTGAGACAATGACGAACAGCACCATTTTTGACGAAGATCGCGAAGCATATGACGTGGAAGGATATATTCTCCCTGACCAAAACATTTTGGGAGAGCTGAAGAAGTATATGTAGGAAAGGACACTGCAGAACATGTTTGAGACATTAAAACACGGAGATCTACTAAAGAAAACGGCGGTAGAGGCTGAAGCCGATATCGCTCAAATCCATAAAACAATTGATGAAATCAGTGAACGAAATGAGTGGAGGGTGCTTGAAAGCTACAGAAAGCACAAAGTATCGGATACGCATTTCACACCATCGACTGGCTACGGCTACGATGACATCGGCCGCGATACGCTGGAAAAAGTCTATGCCGACGTCTTCGGCGGTGAAGCGGCCCTTGTCAGACCGCAGATCATCTCGGGAACCCATGCGATATCAATTGCTTTATTCGGCGTTCTCCGCCCGGGGGATGAACTTCTTTACATCACAGGCAAACCGTACGATACCCTCGAAGAGATCGTCGGCGTCAGAGGTGAGGAAAACTCGGGGTCTTTGAAAGATTTCCAGGTCGGATACAGCCATGTCGAGCTGACTGAAGAAGGAGCCGTTGATTTTGACCGCGTGGCAGCTTCCGTCACACCGCAGACAAAAGTTGTCGGAATCCAGCGCTCAAAAGGATACGCAGACCGTCCGTCTTTTACAATTGGTGAGATTGAGAAGATGATTCGCTTTGTTAAAGAAGTAAACGAAAACATCATCGTTTTCGTCGACAACTGCTACGGCGAATTTGTAGAAGAGCGTGAGCCGTGCCATGTTGGAGCGGATCTGATGGCAGGCTCGCTGATTAAAAACCCGGGAGGCGGCCTCGCTAAAACAGGCGGCTATATCACCGGCAAGGAAAAATGGGTGAAAGCCTGCTCCTACAGAATGACGTCACCTGGAATCGGAAGTGAAGCCGGTGCGTCGTTGTACACCCTTCAGGAAATGTACCAGGGCTTTTTCCTTGCGCCGCATGTCGTCTCCCAGGCATTAAAAGGAGCCGTGTTCACAGCCCGCTTTCTTGAAAAGCTCGGCTTTAGGACGAATCCTTCGTGGGACAGCAAGCGGACCGATTTGATCCAGTCTGTCGAATTTTCCACCCCGGAGCAGATGATCGCGTTTTGTCAGGCCATTCAGTACGCTTCTCCTGTCAACGCCCATGTGACACCATATCCGAGCTATATGCCGGGCTATGAAGACGATGTCATTATGGCGGCCGGCACTTTTGTACAGGGAGCAAGCATTGAACTATCAGCGGATGGCCCTATAAGACCGCCTTATGTGGCATATGTCCAAGGCGGATTAACCTATTCCCATGTGAAGAATGCGATATGCAGTGCTGTGGATGCGCTCATGAAGCAGGGATTAATGTAAAGAAAATAAAGAATATTTTCATGTAAAGAATCCTTACATCATGTTGACACATTATATAACATCACATATAATAAATTTATATAAGAAAAGGAGGAAATTGAGATGAGTGATAAAATTCGCCGCTCAATGCCCTTATTTCCGATAGGTATCGTCATGCAGCTGACCGAACTGTCCGCAAGACAAATTCGGTATTATGAGGAAAATGGACTGGTATTTCCTGCAAGAAGTGAAGGGAACAGACGTTTATTTTCATTCCATGATGTAGATAAGCTGCTCGAAATTAAAGATTTGATCGAACAAGGTGTAAACATGGCGGGGATCAAACAAATTTTCGCCAAAACAGAAAACGAACAAAAAGAAGACAAACAAGACAAGCCGAAAAAAGCAGAGAAACACAACTTGTCGGATGAAGAACTGAGAAAACTGCTGAAAAACGAGCTTATCCAAGCAGGCCGTTTCCAAAGAGGGACGACATTCCGCCAGGGAGACATGTCCAGGTTTTTTCATTAATTTGTTAGCAACTGCATTGCTATATACATTTACCTTTTAGAGGAGGAGTTTTACGAATGGCAAAGTATACAAGAGACGATATTGTTAAACTAGTAAATGAGGAGAATGTAAAATATATTCGCCTTCAGTTTACAGACATTCTTGGAACGATTAAAAACGTTGAAATTCCTGTGAGCCAGCTGGAAAAAGCACTTGATAATAAGGTCATGTTCGACGGCTCTTCAATCGAAGGATTCGTCCGCATTGAAGAATCCGATATGTACTTGTACCCTGATTTAGATACATTTGTGATTTTCCCGTGGACCGCCGAAAAAGGTAAAGTAGCCCGCTTCATCTGCGATATTTATAATCCGGACGGCACGCCGTTTCAAGGCGATCCGCGCAACAACTTGAAGCGCATTTTGAAAGAAATGGAAGACATGGGCTTCTCAGATTTCAATCTTGGACCAGAGCCGGAATTCTTCCTGTTCAAGCTTGACGAAAAAGGCGAGCCTACCCTTGAACTGAACGACAAAGGCGGATACTTCGACCTTGCGCCGACTGACCTTGGCGAAAACTGCCGCCGCGACATCGTACTTGAGCTCGAAGAAATGGGTTTTGAAATCGAAGCGTCTCACCACGAAGTTGCACCTGGACAGCACGAGATCGACTTTAAATACGCTGGAGCCATCCGCGCTTGCGATGATATCCAAACGTTCAAGCTCGTCGTTAAAACAATCGCGCGCAAACACGGCCTGCACGCAACATTCATGCCAAAACCGTTGTTCGGCGTAAACGGATCAGGCATGCACTGCAATCTATCACTCTTCCGAAACGGCGCCAACGCTTTCTTTGACAAAGACACTGACCTTCAGCTGAGTGAAACGGCAAAGCAATTCATCGCCGGCATCGTCAAGCACGCAACAAGCTTTACAGCTGTGACAAACCCGACTGTCAACTCTTACAAGCGCCTAGTTCCAGGCTATGAAGCACCTTGCTATGTGGCATGGAGCGCGCAAAACAGAAGCCCATTGATCCGTATCCCGGCTTCCCGCGGCATCAGCACACGCGTAGAAGTCAGAAGCGTAGACCCTTCTGCGAACCCGTACCTTGCTTTGAGCGTACTTCTTGCAGCAGGACTTGACGGCATCAAAAACAAGCTCGAAGCACCGGCTCCGATCGACCGCAACATCTATGTGATGACAAAAGAAGAGCGCCTCGAAAACGGAATCGTCGACCTTCCTGCGACACTCGCAGACGCTCTCGAAGAATTCAAATCAAACGAAGTCATGGCCAAAGCCCTCGGCGACCATCTATTCGAACACTTCGTCGAAGCAAAAGAAATCGAATGGGATATGTTCCGCACACAAGTCCACCCTTGGGAGCGCGAGCAGTATATGTCTCAGTATTAATCTAGGAACCCCCCTGGCACCAGTGGTGCCAGGGGGGTTGAATTTTGGTCAAAAGATTGGGTGACCAAAATATGACCAAAAAAATTTGAAGTTTCAATCTAACTCCATAATCGATGAGACATAACCTTCGTAATCTTCGATTCTATCTTGGTCAAGTTTCTTACTGATATTGGGAGTAAACATCAGCTGCTTTTCTTAATATATTTCATGTCTGTACCTGAATTCCAAGAGTAAAACCACGTGTGTTAGGCGAAAAGTGTGGTCAGCTTGGAATGACGCGGCAAAAGTGACCAAATACTGATTGGAATGAATATGTTATATTTAGGGGAACAATAAGCGAAGGGGAAACTATTAAATGTTTGAGTTGGATAAGATGATAAACAAAGTAAACGGCCTTAAAGAAGAGCACGCAAAGGGAACCCTTAAGGTTATTTGCGGAAAACTGGATAATCTAAAACACGCGGGTGGTCAATATACAGAGAAAGAATTTGTTGAAGATATTCGATCAATGATTGAGGATTTTCCAGACTTGGATAATAAAGAAGAGAATAATGAATAAAAAACCCTTCTTGCAAGAAGGATTTTTTTTATAACAATACCACACCGACGACATATACGATCGATTTAGTTATAAACAATTTTTTTAAAACGGGAGGTTTTGAAAAAGCGAAATAGTAATAACTAAGGTTGATAAAGAGCCCAAAGATATCAAAGATACAATTTTTCGGTTGTTTTGCTTTTTTGGAGATTTACTTAATTCATAGATTAATGCACTCCATAAAAGTATGGATGCCAAAATAATAATACTCATATACACATAATCCTCCTTTTTATGGTTAACATTGTCATCGATTTTACCACATTTAGGATTGAGATGTCGATGAAATAAGCATCTTTATTTCATTCTTTGACTGAAGAACAAAACCGTTTGTTTTCAACTCGGACATTATAGTTCCTTCGGAGTTCTCACTATGAACACTGGCATTCACTTACTCTCTCGTATGAGTTCCTTATTGAAATGTCTTTACTTCTTTTGTTGTCGAAAATGAAATGAAAACCTATCATATCCAGAACAGAAAGAGGCATTGAAACAAAAAGGTTAACAAAATGAGGTTGCAAGCTGCAGCCTTTTTAGTTTGAAAAAAGTTAGTACAAATGGAAAGAAATCATCCAACACGCTGTTGGCCGGCATCTTTAAAGTGACAAACGCATGAAATGAAAGGAGCGGCTGTACGTCAGGTTCAGGAAACGTTGGCTGTTCTTTAGCCCTAAGAGAGCAAGGTATTGACGGCAATACGGTCAGAAAGCGGCGGGACCGTCACTGATGGTATTTACGGGTCTAAGACAAAAAATAGAAAAGTTAAATTACACAACAATTAATAGAATGAAGTATAAGCAGATAAAAATTTTGAAAGAAATCTGTTGAGTTGAAGGGAAATTAAAATTGGTCTTGAGGAATAAAAAGCTGATTTAAGAGGGAAAGAAACAATGCTGCTGAAAAACAACTATTGACATATGTAAGTAAATAGAATAAATTAATTATTGTTATAAAAAACACCTAATTTTATCATAGCACACAAGATATAAAAAGTCAATGTTTTTTTTAAAAAAGATGCTTTTGAAAGGAAGAGAGGTTATGAACTTATCTCGTTTTTTGAATTCCATTCAATTATCCCCTCAATCAAAACCTATGATGGAACTGCTTGAATTAAATGAAAAAACAAAAGAGCATGGCTTGATCTTAACACCCAGCGATATCAAAACATTAATCGTTTATAGAAATAAAGTGCTTCATGATCATGGACGTATAGAGCTGGGGATTGAAGTACTAAAGGAATTAATTGAGGTGTTTGCTGCTTCACCCTATATGGATGAGGATCATGATGTCGAAACGTTAATCGAGCTTCAGGAGATTTTTTATTATCTCAGAAATGAAACAGAAGATAAGATAGGTGACATGAAACTGATTCATCAGATGATGGAGTGTTTTAACGGACCTTCTGCGGGGTCTTTAGAGTTATTAAGAAGTAAAATGGAGGAACTCGCGGAGAGTTTCAGAAGAAATACGATGAGAAGTGAGTCTTTATATAAAGGTGATGAATAACATGGGAAAAGAAAATACTTTAAATCGCTATGATTTGGTTTCAAATTTTACGATTGATAAATCAAAGTTAAAGCAAAGCCAATTTATGTTGTCGCTTCTAAAAGAAGGCCAAAGGGTTGGAGTTATTACCAGCGAAAAAGCTTACAAGATACAGGTAGAGATTATGCAAATCCTGCAACGATTGATAGGCCAGTATACCAAAGGGGAAAGTACGTCGGTTACTACAGAAACGGCGGAAGGGATTATGGTTTCCCTCATGTATGCAATAGATGCTTATGCTCTCCATTTTGAGAAACCTGAAGAGGTTATAGTACATTTACGTTCTGATAGTATAAAAAAAATATATACCAAAGGTGTCGAATTACTTCACTGTTATTTTGAAGAAGCTAAACAATTGTATCAAGACGTAAAAAAATTAAAGTTAGATGTGCCTGTTGATGCTTATAATTTAACCATTGACGAATCGTTACCTGTATTTATGAATCATTATAATATTATTTTTGAAGCTCAAAATACGATGGCGAGCATTGACTATCCTTTAGCTATTGACAACATGGAACTGCAAGGTGTTTTTTATATTAAACAGTATTTAGAGCGACTGCTGATAGAAACGAGATTCTGTCACTTTTTTAACCATCACGATCTAATGTATATCTTGACAAACTTCGGGAGAATATGCCGCTTTAATTATCGCATAGAACTTTTTAATATTTTTGAGTTAATGATAAACAATGCTGTTTTTTCACTGCTATCCGGGGGCGAAGCCAATCAAGTCAGAATTTCTGAAGTTCAATATGACAGGTTGAGTCGGTTGTTAAGTGATTGCCATGCTGATAAAAGGGCAAACTTGATTAACGAAGCATTTGATCGGTTACAGCGGGATTTAAAGACAGATCAAACGATTACTGATTATATCAATTTGTATCGCAATGAATGTATTCAAAGGGTAAATAACGCTGCGGAAATTGATGGCTTCAAAATGTTGATCATCAGAGAAATTGAAGAGAGAGAAAAACCAATAGCGTTAATGTTAAATGAAAATGATCGCATGAGTGATATTGAAATGCGGAAATTGGTGGATTGCATCATGGAAAGAAAAAACACAGCAGAAAAAATATCGCTGATCCGCGATCATTTTGTTTCACTGCATGATTATTTGGATTTGCTAAATTCGGGATGTCTGTTTGACGACGAATATAACGCACTTTTTGCTACGTTTGGGAATTTTGAATTGGCCATTTTTGCGAAAATTGTATTTTATGAAGAATTAAGAGGGGGAATCCTCAATTTCATTGACATTGTTGCTGACTGCTCTGAAGCAAAGAGCGAGTGGGAAACATATTATATGAAATTTATTAAACAATTAGAAGATGAGCGCATTGCAACGATTGGACAGCTCATCAATGATATTGACTATGAGGAGATATCGTTTTATTAAGTTAAAGACGTTTTTATAAGTTCTTTTACAAAGGAGAGTCTAAAGAAAGACGAAGATAAATAACAGCACTCGATAAATGCAATCTAGTTATTTTTCAACACAACTTAAAAGCTTAAAGTAATTCTACTCCAACTTGCTTAGTGAATTTTACTTTTATTCTCTCTTCTTCTCCAATACTTACAACCATGAAATTTTCAACTTTCTTAATGCTAGTTACGTTTTGAAAAACACCTGTAAATACCGCGAAATCTTTATAGGTTATATCCAGGCTGCAAGTTAGTTGATAAACATCCAGCGTCAAAATTAACTTGAAGTTTTGATTATCTTTATAAGTATAAATAAATTCGCCGGCCTCTGGATCATCAGCTATACTGGCTGGCTCACTCTCAAAAAGTTCTAGTAAATCATATTCATTATATTTTATAAACATCCAACTGACTCCTTAAAATTATAGTGATATTAATGAAGTTAAAAAAACCGCAGATCTTTAACTATATCGATCATTACTGGGCAATAAGAATTTCTGATTTTCAATCGCAACTCCAAACGCTGTCTTAAGGAAATAACTCATGTATCAATCGAACTGTATCTATATATAGGTTGATATGTTATTATCTGTATATGAAATAAGGTAGCATGCTAAGCTGCCGACAAATGATTAGATTAAATGAAAGAATTCGAAGCAATGAAAAATTATCAGAAGGGGAGATTGTTATTAGATTTTTGCCGCCGGTTTTCGCGGGTATTGCTGTATTTTTAGTGACTTTTTATATTGAGTATTCTTCCAAAAATTTATCCCTGGAGAATAAACTTATACTCAATGTTGCAGCGGCAATTGTCGGGTGTATTTTGGGAATGTTTATAAGAAAAAGAAATCAATATTAAAGAGACCGATTAATAAAGTTCGGTTTCTTTCTCTATTTTAACATGCAGGGAAAATATTCTTTGGATTAATAAAGGAAGGTAATCATTTCGAATTTCGGATTAAACATAGCTAGATCATTTTTCAAATATCTCTAGTTTATAAAGGATCTTAACGAGTTGTGAGTTTGGGCATCCGAAAAAACTTCAGAAAGAGAGGGACACTTAACAAAGTGTGGGTAGTGAAATGGACAAATGTATATTTTGTGAAATCGTTAGTCAAAAAATTTCAAGTTATGAGGTTTATAAAAATGACGATGTAACAGCATTTCTTGATATAAATCCTGTTACATGTGGCCATACAATAATCATACCAAATAAGCATATTGAAAGACTCGATCATATTAACGATCCCCATCTATCTAATGAAATAATGGATTCTTTAATTAAAGTACCTCAAATATTAATTCATTCAGGTATTTGTGATGATTACACGATACTCTCAGACAACGGTCACTTTGCTCAGCAAGATATTAAGCACCTGCATTTTCATGTCATACCGAGACACATGAATGAAAAGTTTGAATTCAAATTAAACACCGACTTTACTGCAGCTGAGAAAAGTAACTTACTTTCGGTATGGAGAAAGATTACAGGGAGATGATGAGAAAAGATTGTCCTAGAATTTAAAAATGGAAAGATGATTTGATATGATCTCGTGCAGGTTTTGCTGAATTCATCATTTCGTCCAGAAATTCTTTCCTTTGTTGTATAATGGTGATGATTAACAATGGTTGCAAGGGAGTAAATTATGTTTTTAATAGCTTTTGTATTGGCGTATTTTATCAAGCAGCCGATATTAAGTATGGGGACACTTTTTCTTTTCATCTACGGATTTAGATTTTCTTCTAAAGGCATTAATGCTGAAAAATACGATTGTTATATTAATCAATATAGACTTATATTTTGCTTCGTCATCCCTTTCCTTAATTTTTATATGTACTGGACAACGATAGGAGGGAATGCGGGAGTCGGGTTTACGTTTAGTCCACTTACCCTGATGCAAAAGCTGTCTTTCTTGTCCCAAGTTATTTTGATATTATTACCCGAGATTCGCAAATTTTTATCTCGTAAAAACTTCATTCATATTGATGAAAAGAAGCAGAGATTAGCATCGGCTTTGTATCCAATTGCTTTAATCCTAACAGTTTGTATGGCATATCGTTAAGGACCGGAGCAATGGCTTTACTCTACATAAAAGTTGCATCCACTATACTTTAAAGGGGGCTATTGATGAATTTCGAGCCGGAAAAACTAAGGAAATTTCTTAATTGCGCGTCAAACCCATCAAACCCAATGGAGACAAAAGTAAAGAATTACTATGTGAATCAAGAGATTCAAGAGTTTGCATCCTTTGATATTGACTTTGAAAATGTAGACATCGCCCTGCGTATTGCCGGTATGTTGGGGAAATCCGCCACGAAATTTACGATAAATCATTTTCTTTTCCCTGATACGAACAAAATAGATTATATTCAATTTATAATTTTTGAAATTAATGATTCAGAACTATTAGCATTTTTAGAACAACTATAACAGCATTCTTGTTTGAATACAGTTCTCTTGGTGAAAATAAAGCAAGTTCTACCCGATAAACCGCAGCAATCATAATTACCTTTGGTGTTGCGAACAGCCCCTTTTGTCAAGGCAGCTTCGTGAATTCATCAGGCTCAGCCGATTAGATGGCCAATGGTCTGTGTGAAAGGACTTGGCGGAACTGCCTTCAATCAAAAAAGCACCATTACTTATACCAATCAGGAGGACAAAAAGTGTTTTTGGCAAAGATGATCGATCGTTTAGCGTTATATGATTTGCACAGGAAAAGAAGTAAAGAAAAACATTTTTCCGCTTTTTCATTGGATTCGATTGACAGGGACGAATTCTATCAAGCAAGAGCGGCTGATGTCTCCTTTACTCTTCATGAAGCGAGAAAAAACTATTTGGCTGGACATTTCAGCTATGAATCTATCATTCCATCCGGGGACCCTGTCAATGATAGTTTAAAAGGTGAGGTTTTTTTAAATAAGAATGATATAGATCAACCTAATGTTATTTTTGTACACGGCTGGCGAATGGATTCATACGACAGAATAAAAAAGATATTTCATGATCGTATGATGAACGATTTAGGCTGGAACATGTACTACTATTCTCTTCCGTATCATTTTGAAAGAGAGCCGGAACATTCGCTTTACAGCGGTGAATTGATGATAAGTGCGAATTTGAATCGTACAGTTGAATCAACAAGACAAGCTGTCGTGGATTTACGGGCGCTCATTCACTGGATCAAAGCAAATAAAACCGGTCCTGTTATTATTGTGGGCGTCAGTTTAGGCGGGTGGATGACAAATTTAATGGCTACCCTTGAGACTGAAATCGACATCGTGGTATCGATATTTTATGCGAATCGTCTTTCTTACTCGATATGGAATACCATTCCGGGTAAATTCATAAGAGAAGAATTGGAACAGCACGGTGTGACATATGAAGATTTACAAACATATTGGGAAATTACAGATCCCAGCCAAGCTGTGCCGAAAGTTAACAAAGATCACATTTTGCTGATTTCCGCCGTTCATGACCAATATGTTCACTTAGAGGATGCTGATAAGTTATGGGAGAGCTGGGGGAAACCCGAAAGACATCTCTACAATTGCGGCCATGCCGGAATTGTTCTTTGTCGTAAAAAGCTGGCATTAGATACGATTTCTTTCATCCGAAAAAAATTAAAGCAGCTTCATGAGCGATAATTTCTTTAATTTATTAAAAAGCTGGCAATTTTCAAAATGTGCGAATAGGAGGTTTTTTTATGTACTTTGTTTCCGGATTTGTTTCAATTTTGCTGGGTCTATTAACGCTGTTTTTCTTACAGGTGTTATCTGTTGCTTTTCCTCATTATATAATTGATGCAGATGGCAGTAGTGAAGCTTCGGTTTATTTTCAATCATCTGTATTGTTTTATCCTGTATTGCTTCTCATTTTAGGCGTCATCATGATTATTGTTCATTTGCGAACAAATGATAAGGGTTAATTCGAAGGAGAGTATCGAGTTTGACTGCGAAGCGAAAATGAGATGCATCATCTAAAAGAAACGGGTATATCATTGATATGAAAGCTTCTAAAAAAAGGAGAACAAAAACGATGAACTTTTGGCACAAGCGCTTTCAAGATGAGAACTATGTGTATGGAACAGAACCGAATGCGTTTTTGGCAGATTCGCAGAAAAAACTTCAATTGTCGGGTGATGCTTTAGCCATTGCAGAAGGCGAGGGGCGCAATGCGGTTTTTTTAGCAGAACAAGGGATGAACGTCACGTCATGGGATTATGCCGAGTCAGGGTTGGAGAAAACGAAAAAGCTTGCTGAAACCCGTCATGTATCGGTGAAGACGGAGCTTGTTGACTTAAATGAAGCGTCTTGGAATCAAGGGCAGTGGGACGAGATTGTATGTATTTTTGGACATTTTCCAGAAGAGCTGCGTCGAAAAACACTTCTTGGAGTAAAAGAAGCCGTGAAGCCCGGGGGATTTTTCGTGACGGAAGTGTATTCGACGCACCAAATTCCTTACAAAAGCGGCGGGCCGCAGGATCCGGAGCTTTTATATACACCGGAAGAATTTTTACAAACCTTTTCAGATTGGCGTATTGTCCACTTTTTTATGGGGGAAGTCGTTCGTCATGAAGGGGCTTGGCACAACGGCCTGTCTCATGTCATTCAATTTATTGGTCAAAAGCGCTGAATACTCCGGGGAAATATAATTTTAAAAAGGTGCCATTTATGGCGCCTTTTTTGCGTAACTTTTTTCACCGTCATCACTACTATTTTGATGAAAGCGGGGGATATGATTGAAAAACAATAATGGACTCAAGCGGCTGCTGATGTTCAGCGCAATTCTGCTTTTAATTGGCGGGGGGTATGTCAGTGCAATGATCTTCGGAAAGAAAGTGGTGTATGAAGGGGAGGGGGAAAGCGGTCTGTGGCATGCTTCGATTGAGAAATCAGGTAAAACGTCAATCGGGCCTAATTATTTTTTGAATTTATATTGGGATGGCGAGAAAGAAGATGCGAAAAGAACGATTGTGAAAACAATCACCTTATACATAGACGGCAAAAAGTATGATGACAGAGGAGAATACGATCTTTCTGAGTATACTGGAGAGGAAATGGAAGGCGGAGGCTATATGGAAGATCATATCGCAACTTTTGATTTTATGCCTGAAGAGGATGTCATCGGGCATGCGTTATCAGTCAAAGTGGAGTGGAAAACCGGAGATGAAGAGAACGCAGAAATAATGAAATTAACCAAGATTCCGTGGTATAAATGAAACGACAATCACTGAATAAGGAAGTGATTTAAAATGAATGAAATTGAGATCAGAAGGCCGCAAATTGACGACGTTGAAGAGCTGAATCAGTTTTTCAGAATCGTGGTCGAGGATACTTTTGCTAAAGAGGGGATATCCGATCTGCTTGATGATCAAGAAAGTGAAATTGAAAGTAAGAGGCAATACTTGAAAGCAGACTTAGACAGCAAAGGGAAGAGCCGGCATTTTTTTATCGCTTCAGATCAACGTCTGAATAAAATCATCGGTACAATCGAATATGGCCCTGCAAGCGAATTGATCGATATCTGTACGGATGGGGCTTTAAAGGATTTATATGAGGTAGGGACGGTATTTGTCCACCCGGATTATCAAAGACGCGGAATCGGGTCTTTGCTGTTCAACGTTATGTTTTTGACCTTTCTGAATCGGGGAGTGAAGGAATTTTGTTTGGACAGCGGTTATCCCGGTGCACAGAAAATATGGAAGAAGAAATTCGGCGAGCCTGACTATATGCTGAAGGATTATTGGGGGAAAGGATATGATCATATGATTTGGAGGAGACGGACGAAGGATATGCCGATTGATACAAGAACATCAATAACGTAATCATCCTTTATATTCCATATGCGTTTTAACGATAAAAAGAACTTTTCTTGAATTTATTTTTAAATAAATTGTTAAAGTTAAAAAAGTCCTATAAACTATAATGGAATCTTAATTTTAGGATGTGGGAGATATGTTCGACGAAAGAGAAGCGTTGCGTTTGAGACTTGAACAGCTAGGTGATGCGGAGATTCAGGTGATGCGGGAATTGCGGAAAGAACGACAAGACATTTATTCGAAGCTGCGTGAATTGGATCAGGAGAGTGATCCCGCAATTAACAAAAAATCTTCATTAATCGACTTGGCAAGCGCTGCAGCAGAGGAATTAAAACAATCCCAGATTGCCGCTGACAAACATCCGCCCATCAAAACTCCATCTCATACTATTTTCCAATCAAAAACAACCATACAGCGTGAGGCTGCCTTAAACATTTTAAGCCGCTATGAAGAGGGCTTGACAGGCATTAAGCTCAAAACTGAAATCGAGAAAGAAACCGGCTTTCCGATTAAAAACATGACAACATTTATGAAGAGCTTAATGAAACATCGCCCAGATATTAAAAAACCTGCCCGCGGCCATTATATTTTGCAAAAAGAAAAAGACCTTTGAGGTTTTCGTCATAATTCTAGATTCATATATGTCATAAATCAGAGCGGAATCTTTAAAAATTGAAACCAAACAGCACTTATATCGTATCGTGAGCTAAAATCAATGTAAGGGTGTTTTACATGTTGGATAAAAAGAAATACTTCATGATTATGGTACCGGCTTTAATTTTAGCGTTTTTATTTCAATTTTTTGTTCCCTCAGAGCAAGGGCACTTGGGGATTGTGTTTATTTTAGCAGGCGGGGTGATTTATTATCTTTGGGTGCATATAGAAAAGGACAAACAGAAAGATTGAGCGCATCCTTTGATTTGCGAATCCACTAAAAAAACGTCTATATAGACGTTTTTTTGTTATTGATATCCATTGTTAGCCAACCTGCTGGGCGGCAACCGACTGAGCCGGTAAACAAATGCTCAAGCAGCCGTTTCTCCCAGATTTTATCGATCTTTTAACTTTAAGGCGTAAGCTTTGAACTGTTAAGAGCTTTGATACTTAAGCTGTAAACGCTGAACGTTGAGCTTTGAGCTTTTATCTCAATGTTGGCACAGCGTCTCTTTGGCTGTGCAGATGAAATAAAAGGAGGGAGTCACCTTTCCCTCGGAAGGTGTTTAGTTTTATCGGTTTTCGGTTGGCTAACAATCGGCCGTTAATCGATTTTGATTTTGGTGAGTGTATTGCTCTCGGACAATGCAAAGTCAACTTCCATTTCAAAGTCCTCGATCTTTTTTGACAAGGAATCGATCTTCTCTTTTAGGTTCAGCGGATCGATGATTTTTGCTTCATTTTCAGAGAGGAAAGATTTGACGATTTCCTGGTTTTCAGCCGCTTTTACTTTGCCGTCTTTTCCGAAAAGAGTCTCCAGATGTTTGTCTAGTCTTTCTGTTACTTTTTGATTGACGCTCTCGGCCTCGTCGACTAAATCAGCGTACACTTCTTTCAGCTTATCCAAAAGCTGAATGTCGTAGCTGATGGAGGTTTTTCTTTCGATGGCTTCAGCCACAGTCATCTTGACTCTGGCCACTTCGATTTTGGTCGTCGCGTTGGATACAACAATGGCAGACTTAATGGCATTTCGCCTTTTGATTAAGGCTTCAATTGATTGATAATCGGCTTTCGCCCTAGTTTCCAAGTCTTCGGTTGTCCGAAATCCGTTCGGCAGTTTCTTTCCGATCATCAAGCCTCCGAATGTACTCTCATTTACGGCCCGCTTGATTCTTTTATCCAACATTTTGAGTTCGCTTAGTGCTCTGGTGATCGTAAGTTCCATTCTATAGCCCCTTCGTCGTTTATATATTTAAAAAAGCTCTTTATTTACTCATTAGAGTGATGATTATATCATATTGATTTTCCAAGTGTTATATTTTTTGTGCATATTTTCATATAGCATAATAGTCCAAAAAGATTCATAGAAAGCTGTAGGAGGTCTAATCGATTGTTCGATTTCATGATCACTATGCATTGCATTTCTCTTTAAAATGAACAGGGAGATCAACAAAAAAACTTTTAGCAAAAGAAAAGCTTTGCTGAGAACTTTTCCTAATTCCTATTGTTTGTCATTGCTCCGTTTCACTGCAAAATATATTGCGAGGACGGCTGCGATAAGAGAGGCAGCTCCGCATGCCAGCTTGATCAGCGGTTTCAACAATATCAACTCCATCTGTTTTCGGTATATGTGTAAAGTATAAAAGGGATTCATATCCAAAGACAGCTTATGCTTAGGATTTTAAAGAAATTTTAAGGAAATAAGTCCTGCGCCGCCCGGTTGACAATGAAAAGCCGCTCCACTAAAATGAATGATAGTCATTCATTTTTAGGGAGGTCTGCAACATGCCAAAGCAAACGTCCGGGAAATATGAAAAGATTTTGCAGGCGGCCATTGAAGTCATTTCTGAAAAGGGGCTGGATAAGGCGTCGATTTCAGATATCGTGAAAAAAGCAGGTACTGCGCAGGGAACTTTTTATCTTTATTTCTCATCCAAAAATGCATTGATTCCAGCGATCGCGGAAAATCTTCTGACACATTCTTTGGACCATATTAAGAGCAAGGTCGACGGAACCATGTCATTCTGGACCGCCTTGGACATCATGATCGATGAGACGTTTAACATGACGGAACTTCATCAGGATATTATCGTTCTTTGCTACTCAGGTCTTGCCTTTGACCATTCGATGGAAAAATGGGAGGCGATCTATCAGCCTTATTATTCCTGGCTTGAAGGACTTATTGAAAAAGCAGTTGAGAAAAACGAGGTCATTCCGGACATCAATGTGCGCTGGACGGCCAGAACGATTATCAACTTTGTCGAAAACACAGCGGAACGTTATTACATCGGGGCGGAAAAAGACGAAGAGCTCAGTGTGTTCAAAAAAGAAATATTTACTTTTCTGAAGAGAAGCATAGGAACCAAGTGAAAAATGACCGGCTGCAGCTGTTCATTTTTTATCGGCCTAAAAATGACTGACGTTCATTCACAACAGGAAGGGTGTTATCATTGAGTTGGCTCCTCGTCATTATTGCGGGTTTTTTGGAAGTGGTTTGGGCCTCAGGTCTTAAACATGCGGATTCCTTCGCCGATTGGCTGATGATCTTTGTACTGATCGCGGCAAGTTTTCTCATGCTGATACGATCTTACAGGAACATTCCGATGGCGTCGGCTTATACCGTATTTGTCGGAATCGGAACGGCCGGCACATATGTGACGGGTGTTTTTATGGGCGAACCCTTTTCAGGAGGGCAAATATTTTTTTTGATCGTGCTGTTGGGAGGCATTATTGGCATGAAAATGTTTACAAAAGAGAACAATACCCAGTCAGGGGGTGATTGATCATGCCGTGGTTATTTTTGGTGATTTCTGGAATCGAAGAGGTCATTGCCGCCATCGCTATGAAATATGTAGACGGCACAAGAAAAAAATGGCCGATTATTGTCATGGTATTGGGGTTTGCTTTGTCTTTTTTCTGCCTTTCGAAAGCCATGCAGGCACTTTCAGCCGGTGTTGCCTATGCCGTTTGGACCGGGATCGGCAGCATCGGCATTACGGCAGTCAGCTTATTTTGGTTTAAGGAGCGGATTCGCGCTCCGCAGCTCATCTCACTTGGCTTTATTATAATCGGGGTGATCGGCCTGCGCCTTACATCATCTTAAATTTTAATTTATATTGGAGGTTGCTGATATGTTCAATCAGCTTAAATTGCGTCCGCTCGAAAGAGAAGACCTTCCGTTTGTCCACCGTCTTAACAACGATGCGAAGATTATGTCGTATTGGTTTGAAGAACCGTATGAGACTTTTGTTGAGCTGCAGGATTTGTTTGACAAACACATTCATGACCAAAGCGAACGGCGCTTTATCATAGAGAAAGAGACTGAGATGATCGGATTGGTTGAGCTGGTCGAAATTGATTATATTCACAGAAGGGCGGAGTTTCAAATCATCATTGATCCAGAGCATCAAGGGAACGGGTATTCGTCAAGCGCAACGTATTTGGCGATGAACTACGCGTTTTCCGTTTTAAATTTGCACAAATTGTATTTGATCGTCGACGAAGATAATGCAAAAGCGATTCACTTGTATAAAAAGGCAGGGTTCACAATCGAGAGCGAGCTGCAGGATGAGTTTTTCGTTGACGGCTATTATCGTAACGCTATTAGAATGTGCATTTTTCAGGATGAATTTTTATCACTTAAAAAAAGCAAAAAGGAAGGCATGCAAGGATAAACAAAAGAGATGGCGCCGCCATCTCCCGCATGTTTTTTAATTTTTCACACCTAATCGATCTTTGGCTTTGTCGGGAATATCGTCTTTTTCAACCTCTTCCCACGATTTCACGCCTTTATTTTCAGAATAGAAAAGCCGTAAAAACGCGCCTGTACGAAGGTTTTTATCAGCTGTGAATTCCATTGTTTTTTCTTGACCGTCCTCATCAAAACCGGCCAGTTCATATTTGAAGACGGAGTATTCCTCGCCGTCGTCAAACTTCGACGTGTCTTCCTTCCCGTTTCCGGTAATGTGAACATAATATTCGTCTGTTCCCACACGGTTTAAGTTACA
Organism: Bacillus sp. BS3(2021); assembly: GCF_021043345.1. NCBI lineage: Bacteria > Bacillati > Bacillota > Bacilli > Caryophanales > Bacillaceae > Bacillus > Bacillus sp. BS3(2021). The sequence continues at coordinate 139,469 of NZ_JAJNDM010000009.1, read as the reverse complement.
TCCGCTTAATAATGCGGTAAATATGATCATCAGGCTGATCCATACGATATGCTTTTTCACAATTTCACCTCATTTATCATTCTAAGATTCATTGTCTGATAAAAAAATCGAATAACGTGACATGAACATTACACTTTTGTAAGGGATCGTTCGGCACACTCATCTTGAAACGGGAGATTAAATTTCAATATCCTTTTTATTCAATAAAGTTTATAATATGGAAAAAGGGAGGGGCGCCAATGAAAAAAATTTTATTTTTGATGTTGTTTTCAATCATGACGGCCTTCAGTTTTCATATTCAGCCTGCTGATGCCGCGGTTACAAAAGATGAGAAAAAGACGACCATGACAATGACTGAAGATCAAGTGGGATTTTTTATGGCGGACAGCACCAATGTAAATTACTACCCGACATGGCTGTATTATAAGTTTACGATTTTTAATGCAGAAGGCTGTACACTCAAGATCAAGCTGCAGAGAATCACGTTAACAGGACATGCGATCACTTTAAGCGAGAAAGAATTTACTGGAAATCATCTTCATTTAAGTGCTGCAGATAAAGTGAGCGGGACGCCGCACCGCAATCATTTCCTGGATATCACAAAAGTGTCAGGCTGCGGAGATGTTGGAATTACAGGCTTTTACGGCTTTGAGCATGAAATGCCGGACTACTCATCATAAAGAAAGCCCAGCAGAGGAGAGTCCTTTTTTCATATTAGGGCTAACATATCGGGAGAAAAAAATGAAAAAACAAACGCTGCTTTTATTGAGAGGCGCCATCCTCTTGCTCCTATGTTGTGCGGCTGGTTATGCTCTTTATCAGCATATTGCCGGAGGCCGGAATGAACAGGCAGGCACTGCCCTTCATCAGCAGGCATTACATTTTAAATTATCGACTTTAGAGGGCGGTGACATCGAACTGAAAAAATTACGGGGAAAGGCGGTACTTGTTAACTTTTGGGGGACTTTTTGTACACCGCGCAAAGAGGAGATGCCGGTCATGCAAAAAGCTTATGACCGTTTTAAAGGAGACGGTTTTGAAATCATCGCTGTCAATGTGCGTGAATCGAAAGGTGCGGTAAAGAGCTTTGTCAACCGCCATGGCTTAACTTTTCCGGTCGCTTTGGATCAATCGGCTGAAGTTTACCGTTCTTGGGAAATTTATTATTTGCCTACAAGTATATTCATTAATCGGGAAGGAAGACCAGAGCGGATGTATGTCGGAGGAATGTCTGAGCGGCAAGTTGATATGTGGATTGAAGACCTTCTTAGCGGTTCATAGAAACTCATTTAAAAGGCATAGACAAACACCTATTGTTCTTATCGTTCATAAGGTAGCTCAGGAGAGGAGCGACCTTATGTTTTTTCATATTAAAGAACTGCAGTATCATGCAAAGCCTGAAAAACCCGATCCATTATTTGCGAAAAAGCTGCAGGAAATACTGGGAGGACAGTTCGGCGAAATATCAGTAGCTCTGCAGTATCTTTTTCAAGGCTGGAGTGTCAGAGTAAACGGCAAGTACAAAGATCTGCTGATGGATACAGGAGCTGAAGAGCTCGCCCATATCGAGATGCTGGCGACGATGATCGCAAGGCTTTTGGACGGTGCGCCGGTCGGCGATCTTGAAAAAGCGGCAAAAGATCCGGTGCTCGGTGCCATTCTCGGAGGGATGAATCCGCAGCATGCCATCGTATCAGGATTAGGGGCAATGCCGGCCGACAGCGTGGGAAACCGCTGGACCGCCGATTATATTATTGCAAGCGGAAATTTGCTTGCCGACTTTCGAGCAAATTTAAACGCGGAATCACAGGGACGCCTGCAGGCTGTCCGCCTTTATGAAGAGACGACGGACCGCGGTGTCAAAGATATGCTGTCCTGGCTGATTGCAAGGGATACGATGCATCAAAACCAGTGGCTTGCGGCCATTAAAGAACTGGAAGCGAAAGAAAATGTCGTCGTCCCAAGCACGTTTCCGCGCCATCTGGAAAAAAGGGAAGTCTCCCATGTATTATTTAATTTTTCAAGAGGCAACGAGAGCGCTACAGGCAGATGGGCGAAGGGACCGAGCATGGATGGGGAAGGCGTTTTTCAGTATGTTGAACATCCTCAGCCCCTTGCGAAAAAACCGGTGCTAAAACCTGCGCCTGCATATATTCATGATACGCCGCCATCGGTTATTCAACATCCCCGGGATGACATACTGCCTCCGAATCTTTATTGATCAGCTTCTATTTGCATGATCATATTTCGGGCTTGCAGCGAATAGCCATAGTGAAGAATGGTATTTAAAGGGAGGCGCAAGCTTGAAAACTTATAAGGAGACGGCCGTTTTTGAACATAAATTTTGGCTTCAAGTTTTGGGTGATCATGCGCGTTTTATTTTGGATTCTTTGGCTGAAAGGGAAAAAGAAGATATTCAAAAGGCGAAGCAGTTCAAGCAGACGTTTGATGTTTTGCTGAAAAAAGTGAATGCTTCGCCTGATTTGTATTCATTAACGCTTGAAGCTGAAGAATATGCCCTTCAATTCAGGAAATTTAAACTCTCCATCATTAAAAGGCACCTGACAGGCGATATTAAAATTCACCTTCCTCCGACTTTTATTAACCATATGGTAAATGAACTGGAGGAGTACTTGCTTGTGCTAAAATACTTAAAAAAACGGGAAGTGCCGCCTGTTTTCCACGAGTTGCACCACCATATGCTGTGGCTGATGGATGCCGCCGGACATGCTGGAGCAATTGCCGATGACCTGGATGCGGTGGAAAAACGTTTGAAAGAGAAGAGCAGGGAGTTTGTCAAACACTTTGAACAGTTCTATATTAAATCCGTTGAATTGACGGGGTATCTCAGAGCGAATGTTGAATCTTTTCCCGCTCTCAGAAGGATGAATAAAGACGTGAAGCTTGAGATTGAGCTGTTTCGTACCTTTTTGAAAGAAGTGGAGGAGCTGGAGCTTACAGATCAGATGCTCGGTACGTTCTCCGCGCTGATGGCAGACCACATGATGAGGGAAGAATGCTATTATTTAATGAAAATCGCCGAATCGACAAATACGCAAAAACCTGCGTGCGACCCTGCGAAACCGAGGCTGCTTGAAAAGTAATGCCGACGGTTTTGCTATTTTTTTGATGAAGCCGCGAATCGATCTTGGCACCTGCGGTTTGCACAGCCTTTTTCATGCGATTATAATTCAGAATATATAGATAATCTAAAAACTGTTTGGAGGGCCTTTCTTGCATATCAGAAAATTAACAGCTTCAGATGCAGAAAACTATCTGAAGCTTTGTGAAACGATCGATGAAGAATCTGAATTCATGCTGTTTGAACCGGGTGAACGAAAGCTTCAGGCACAACGTCAAATCAAACAGATCCAATCCGGCGTGTGTGAAGTTTTTGTTTGTGCGGCTGATGACGGAAGCTTAGTCGGATATGTTGCAGCAGTCAGAGGACAGGTTCAGAGAACACGCCACCGTGCCCATATCATCATTGGCATACGCCAAACATATATTGGACAAGGTATTGGAGTAAAGCTGTTTCAGGCATTGGAAAAATGGGCCTGTGAAGAAAAGCTTCACAGACTTGAGCTGACTGTCATGACCCATCATACAGCCGCCGTGCGTTTATACAAAAAAATGGGTTTTATCATTGAAGGCACTAAAAAGCACGCTTTGAAAGTAAAAGGACAATATGTTGATGAATATGTCATGTCCAAATTAATCAACGAATAGCAAATGGAGGTTTCAAATGAAAGACGGGTGCCATCAGGCCATCGCCGCTGTCAGCTACTACAAAACAGAACGGACGATTGATTTTAACCGGCAAACCTATACAAAAAAGCATAATCAAATGTACCTGTACAACGATAAAATTTTAACGGCAAGCCGCCAGTATCGCCTTGAGCACGTCCACGATGTATCATACAGACCTTTTTCCGAGGCCGGTTTGCTTTACCTCCATACGAACCAGGGGGTATTTGCTTATGAAGTGGATGCGGACCCCGGGTATTTCATAGAGGCTTTTAAAAAACAGAAAAATCCAATTAAATAAATTACAATATATATGAAGTTTTTAGCAGTAAATGCTAGAATGAATGTTGGGAATTTTGCAAGGAAAGGAACATACGGCTACCGGCCTGTTAGGGCGATTGGCCTTGTTGACTTACCGGGCTAATGTCACTTGGCGGTGTTTATATGTCACTGCTATGCTTGATGAAAGAACGTCCGCTTAGGCTGCAAGTGTATGTTTGAGCAGAAGATTTTAAGCGTCTTTTTCCAATTTTCTTTAACATAACGAGTCCTTGACGTTCCCAGTATATCTCAATACATAGATGGTCAACTTAATTAGAGAAGTAGAGAGGACAGGACAGCTTAATGAAAAAGAAGACACAGAATACGGTTCAAAAGATCGTAGAAGCCGGATATCATCTGTTCGCCCAAAATGGATATTCGGCAACCTCTGTAGATGAAATTATGAAAGAAGCCGGATTTTCTAAAGCTACGTTTTATTTGTATTTCAAGTCAAAGGAGATGCTGTTTCTCCATATTATGAATGAGCAAATGGAAGATCGCTTTCAAACCAGCATGAATTGTTTTCGAAAAAAGACGCTGAGGGGATTGCTCGCAGGGATTGAACACTTGATTCAAACATCAAATAAAGAGCATTCGACAGCTTTGTTTTTGGAATTTATGGCAAATAGTCATAGATATCCTGAGATTCAAAGAAAAGTAGCCCTTCTGTATGAACAGTGGAGGGAGTTTTTTGTCGAACTGATCGAGCAGCTCCAGGAAGAAGGCATCGTTCAGAAACAGCTCAATCCGAAGGTGATGGCCACCACGCTGATTGCAATCTTTAACGGATACAACCATCAACACCACGCGGATCCCTCGATTAATAAACAGGAACAGCTTCAGTCCATTATTTTCTTGCTGAATCCGAAGCTGCATCTCCAGATAAAAGACAAACTATTTCATGTATGACAAGACTTCTGAAACAGCCGGCGCTGCCGACCTTGAGTCGGCGGTTTTTTGTGTTAGATCCGAATCCTGCTTCGGCAATGGAAATGCATCCGTTTAACAATTCTGTCTCATCTGTTTTAACTCGTAATAACATAAACCGTTTTAAAAAGTTGACAACAGCAAATCGTTATTATACAATTATCTCGAATTCGAGATAATTAAAAAGGATGAATACCGTGGGCAGTCAGGAAATGGAGAGATACGAAGAGGAGTTGTCTTTAAAGGCATTTATTGTGTTGTCTCGTGCACTGCAATCGATTAAAAAGCGTGTGGAAGAGGATATTAAATGTTTAGGACTAAACCCAACTGAGTTTGCTGTTCTAGAATTAGTCTATAGTAAAGGCGATCAGCCGATCCAAAAAATAGGCGAAAAAGTATTAATCGCAAGCAGCAGCATTACCTATGTTGTAGATAAATTGGAGAAGAAAAAGTTAATAGAGAGAAGACCTTGTCCTAAAGATCGCCGTATAACATACGCTGCTTTAACGAATGAAGGAACTGCACTGATGAACAATCTTTTTCCAAAACATAAAACAGCTATGAAAGGCATTTTCGGCGGCTTAGACATAAAAGAAAAGGAAGTTCTAATTGAAAAGTTAAAAAAACTTGGCTTCCATGCCCAAAGCATGTAAATTTTTTTATAATAATATCTCGAATTCGAAATATATGAATTCATGATAATGAGAAATAAATATTGAACTGGGTATTCTATTTCTGAACATGAGCTTCATGACATAACAAGATCCTGGGCTCATCGGCAGTCATCATCGTTATCAAGCAACAGAAATCTACGAAGGTTGAAAACTGCCCGGAGTCCTATAAAGAAAAAGGCAGGGATGCTTGTCCCATTGGTTTTGATCTTTTAAAGAAGGAAAAAATAAAAAGCAGAAAAACCACGGGGATTTAGAAAACCTGTAAATGAATTTGTAACGTATTTCTCATCATAAAGCTATGTTTCATGAAAGAGGAGTGAAGTGGAATGAAAAAGAAAACAAGCGGAATCCATCACATTACAGCGATTGTCGGCCATCCGCAAGAGAACGTGGATTTTTACGCTGGCGTTCTTGGTTTACGTTTAGTGAAAAAAACCGTTAATTTTGATGATCCGGGAACATACCACCTCTATTTTGGCAATGAAGGCGGGAAACCGGGAACGATTATTACATTCTTTCCTTGGGCAGGTGCCCGTCGAGGAGTCATTGGAGATGGTCAAGTGGGAGTGACTTCTTACGTCGTTCCTAAAGGCGCAATGGCTTTTTGGGAAAACAGATTAGCAAAATTCAATGTGCCTTATACAAAAATGAACCGTTTTGGAGAGGAATACTTGGAGTTCGATGATCCTCATGGTCTTCATCTGGAAATTGTCGAAAGAGAACAAGGGGAAAAGAACAGCTGGAAAGTAGGGGAAATAACACCGGACAATGCAATCAAAGGATTTGGCGGAGCAACACTGTTATCCAAACAACCCGAAAAAACGGCTGAATTATTAGTAAAGGTCATGGGACTTGAAAAAGTCGGAGAAGAAGGAGATTTTGTACGTTTTCGTTCTGCTGGTGACATAGGAAATATAATTGATTTGAAATTAACAACTATAGGAAGCGGACAAATGGGGACGGGTACAGTTCACCATATTGCCTGGAGAGCCATTGATGACAATGATCAATTGGAATGGCAAAAATATGTTGCGGAAAACGGATACCGTGTTACACCTGTGCAAGACAGAAATTATTTTAACGCGATTTATTTCAGAGAACACGGGGAAATCTTATTTGAAATTGCAACAGATCCACCAGGATTCGCCCATGATGAATCATATGAAACAATGGGAGAACAGTTAATGCTGCCAGCCCAGTATGAACACTACAGAGAGCAGTTAGAAAGAAGATTAATTCCTGTAACAGTGAAGGCGCTGGATTAATTTTTGTAAGGAAGTGATTCGATGCTGTCCATTGATCCCAATACAAAAACAGAAAGAGAGAACTACAAGTTTTTAATCGGGAGTATTATACCGAGACCTGTTGCATTTGTTACAAGTTTATCAGAGGAGGGCGTCTTAAACGGAGCTCCTTTTAGCTACTTTAATATTGTATCTTCAAATCCTCCGATGATCTCCCTTTCTATTCAACGTTTTGCAGGGAGCCAAAAGGATACAGCGAGAAACATTTTGAACAGCAAAGAATTTGTGGTCCATATCGTTGATGAACAAAACGTTGAAAAAATGAATTTAACGGCCGCCAGCCTACCACCAAGTCAAAGTGAAGTTCAGTTAGCGGAGTTAACCCCCGTTGAAAGTGTGAAAGTCTCGGTGCCGGGCGTGAAAGAAGCAAAAGTGCGTATGGAATGTGTTCTGGAGTATTCATTAGAGTTGGGAGATAAGCACTCTGACGGATGCGATTTCATGATAGGCAGAGTCGTTCAATATCATATCGAAAGCGGCATCTATGAAAATGGAAAAATCGATCCAAGAGGCCTCGGCGCCATCAGTCGTTTAGCCGGGCATGATTACGCAAAGATTGGCGAAATCTTCACCAGAAAAAGACCGAAGTAATATAACCATCCATAATATCTCGAAATTGAGATTTATTAAATTGAAATGTTTTAAGTTTATTCTAGCAAGGAATAATAATGGCAGCGAAACACTTCAAGGGGGTGGTTCTTAAAAGGTTTGCCGAAAAGAAAACAAAAAAGCAGGTGTGAAAACATGGGATTTTTAGACAAACTATTTAGAAAATCAAAGGAGCTGGATCATATGTCAAATGTAAAATTAGCTGTAGTTTTTTATAGTATGGGCGGAACAAACTATCAATTAGCCAAATGGGCTGCAGAAGGTGCAGAAGAAGCAGGTGCTGAAGTCAGAGTTTTAAAAGTACAAGAATTGGCTCCGCAATCAGCCATTGAGGGAAATGAAGTGTGGAAATCCACTGTTGATGCAACAAAGGACATTCCAGTCGTATCCTCAGAAGATATAGAGTGGGCAGATGCTATTATATTCAGTACACCAACACGCTTTGGCAATATGGCATCCCAAATGAAACAGTTTCTTGATACACAAGGCGGACTTTGGGCAAACGGAAAGACAGTAAATAAGGTTGTAAGCGCAATGTCCTCCGCTCAAAATCCACATGGTGGTCAAGAAGCAACAATCTTGTCCTTATATACTTCAATGATGCACTGGGGAGCTATTATTGCTTCTCCGGGATACACTGATCCTGTCCTCTTCGGGGCTGGCGGAAATCCATATGGAACGAGTGTTACAGTCGATCAAAACGGGAAGATGATTGAAGACGTGGAAGCTGCAGTGAAACATCAAGCTAAACGCACAGTGACAGTAGCTGAATGGGTTAAAAAGGGCAATCAACAATAATTGAAATTTAATATTTTTAAAAGAGCCAATCATTTGGCTCTTTTTTTAGTATGTGCCCAGCTGATAGTTGGTTCGGCATGCCGCTTCGTCTTCATTTGACTGCGAACACACCATGATATACGCGGCATAAAGAGTAAGATATCCGACATATCCTTTAACGATGCCATTGATTTCGCAACTGCAATGATAAAATTTTTTCTATTACATTTTAAAAAAATGAAACTTTAAGTTCATATGAACGTAAACATAAGTGAAATGATTTTATTTAGTCATACGATCAATCAACAAATGCAAAAGGGGTGAAACAAAAGTGAAAGTCATGATTGGTTCGATCATATTGCTATCCATTATAGGGTTTGGCGTATGGCTTATGTTAAGCCCGCTTTTTAAAAAAGTCGGAAGCGGGGCGAGCAAAATAAAGAAAACGCTGGAGGATGACAAAGATGAATGAAAAACAACCAAAGAAGAATAAAAACAAAACGCTGCTCGGCGGAATCATTGTCGCTGTTGCTTTAATTATCGGAGGATTCACAGCTTCCTTGTTCATCGAGAAAATTCCGAACGGATATGTCGGCGTCGTTTATTCTCCGAATGGCGGGGTGAAATCGGAAACGCTTGATCAAGGCTGGCATTTAGTCGGACTGTTTGACAAAGTCACAAGATATCCGGTGCGGATGCAGACTGTAAACAATCAGGATATTCAAGTGGCTACTTCTGACGGCAAAAACATCTCAATGGACATCGCCTACAACTATGTCGTTCAGCCTGATAAAGTCGTAGAATTGTTTAATAAATTCGGAGCGGTCGATATTGAATCAATCGAAAACAGCTACTTGAAAACAAGGCTGTGGGACGCTGCAAGAAAGTCGATTTCCAAATACTCCGTCATTGATACATACGGACAAAAATCATCTGATGCCGCCGCAGAAATCCAAAAAACATTTGCAGATGATATGAAGGGGCTCGGCTTTGTCATTGACGATTTAACACTCGGTGTGCCAAAGCCTGATAAAGCGACCCAGGAAGCGATTGACGCGCGCGTGAAGTCTTCGCAGGAACTGGAAAGAACGCAGACAGAGCTGAAGATCGCCGAAGCGGAAGCGAAAAAGAAAAAGATCGAAGCCCAAGGTATTGCCGAGTATAATGAAATTATTAAAAAATCGATGTCAGATGAAATGATCAAGTATCAATGGATCCAAAAATGGGACGGAAAAATGCCTAAAGCGACAGGATCGAATTCCCTGATCCAGATTCCGACTGATGAGAAAGGAAAATAAAACGAAAAAATCCCTTGCTAAGGGATTTTTTTCGTCTCGGTCGCCCGTATATAATAGTGTTAACAATCGCTTCTGGACAGGGGGGGAAGATGATGTTTGCTCCGGATGCCATTCTCCGTACGTGGAGAAGATTCGACGCTTTTCCGATGGAAACGCTGACAAAGGCATGGTTTTATCATCAGGGAGGGGATCAGAAACAGCGGAACGTCTCAATGATGAAGGAACACCACCAAGAGTACGGCATTGCCGGCAATTGCTTTGACCTTTCGATTTGGCTGCTGGACGAGTTTACAAAAGACGGAGTGGAAGCTTTTCCGATCGGCCGTTCGTTCAAAACAGAACGCGCGCATGCCGCAGTCATCGCGCTTGATGAAAGAGGACGGCGCTTTTTATGTGATCTGGGAGACCAATGGCTGCAGCCGATTCTGATCGACTGCGAATGTGAAGATTATACCAGTGAAAAGCTGGAAGGTTTTTTCCCGGCAGCACAAATTCAAGTCAAGCCGACAACCGGCGGAGTTAAGGTCCTTTACCATCGGCCGAACGGAAAGGTGTCAACTCAAGTCTACTCTACAGAGCCTGTTGACATGTCCGTTTTTTGGGAGGCGGCTGAATACTCGCAAGCGGCATTGAAGCCTGCGCCATTACTGGAATGCAGAATTCCGTTTCAACATGAAATTGCGCATTGGGAATTCAGCGGCTGGGACATATATCTTAGCACGAGCAAAGGATTATACAGAGAAGCGAAGCCGGACACAATCGAAGGCTGGACTGAGAAAATCCATGATGTCACCGGATACGATAAAAATGTTATCAAGAAAGCGTTGGAGATCTATCAAACCCGCGCATGATCTTAAACCTTGAAAAAAACTCATTTTATACATATCATGTGGAAAGAGGAGAGGATAAGATGAGCCATTATGACCAGCAATACAATGCAATCATTCAAAAAATTATTGAATCAGGGATCTCCGATGAAGAATATCAGGTCCGGACGAAGTGGGATTCAGACGGAACGCCGGCTCATACGCTGAGCATCATGAGCGAAAAAATGCGGTTTGACAATTCGGAAGTGCCGATTTTGACGACGAAGAAGGTGGCGTGGAAAACGGCCATCAAAGAGCTGCTTTGGATCTGGCAGCTGAAATCCAATGATGTCCAAGTTCTGAACGATATGGGGGTTCATATTTGGGATCAATGGCGGCTTGAAGACGGCACAATCGGAGCAGCCTACGGCTATCAATTAGCGAAGAAAAACAGAACGGTTAACGGGCAGAAAGCCGATCAAGTGGATTATTTGCTCCATCAGTTAAAGCATAATCCGTCTTCACGCAGGCATTTGACCATGCTGTGGAATCCCGATGACTTGGACGGCATGGCTTTGACGCCCTGCGTCTATGAGACGCAATGGTATGTGAAAGAAGGAAAGCTCTCTTTGGAAGTAAGAGCGAGAAGCAATGACATGGCGCTTGGCAACCCGTTCAATGTGTTCCAATATAACGTCTTGCAGCGCATGATCGCCCAAGTCCTCGGTTATGAACTGGGCGAATACATCTTCAATATCGGCGACTGTCACATTTATACCCGTCACATCGATAATTTAAACATTCAGATGAAACGCGAGCAATATGAAGCGCCGAAGCTGTGGATCAACCCGGACATCAAAAACTTTTATGACTTTACAATCGATGATTTTAAATTAATTGACTATAAGCACGGCGACAAGCTGACATTTGAAGTTGCCGTATAAACAGGCGGATTTTCCGCCTGTTTTTTTGTTGTGTGAATGAATCATTTTTAAAAAATACAACGATGAAAAAATTTGCATATCCGGCTGCCGCATGTTTCCTGACGGCAGCCGTGTATACGTTTAGAGCGGACGCAAAAAGCACAGGCAGTTTCACGGGTATGACCCGAGCATTTAACTTACGTTTATTTACACAATCTAAACGTCTTTTTCACAAAGAGCCCGAAAAGCAAAAACAATTCTCTCTTAATCTGTTAGTGACACCAGCATATACAAGAGGAGGTTGTTTTTGTCATGATCAAAAAATGGGCGATTCATCTGCTGTTTTCCGCATTGGTGCTGCTTGGGCTTTCGGGAGGGGCTGCATATTCTCCTCAGCATGCCGAAGGCGTTGCAAGGTATGATGACGTATTGTATTTTCCGGCATCGCGCTATCCTGAAACCGATGCTCATATAAGCGATGCGATCAAAGCGGGCCATTCAGATGTCTGCACAATTGAAAGATCTGGAGCGGATAAGCGCCGTCAGGAATCATTAAAAGGGATTCCGACTAAGCCGGGCTTTGACCGTGACGAATGGCCGATGGCCATGTGTGAAGAAGGAGGAAAAGGAGCGTCGGTCAGATATGTCAGCTCATCGGATAACCGCGGAGCCGGCTCCTGGGTCGGGAACAGGCTGAGCGATTACGCTGACGGGACGAGAATTTTGTTTATCGTTCGATAAAAGGGAGACAATGAAAAATGTTTCCTCAAGGAAACATTTTTGTTGACAAGAAAACTCGTTTGGGGGATAATGGTAATGTAAGCATATGATCAATCCCTCTGTTTCAGGCTCGCATCCTTCATTCCGTCTGGATGTGGGCCTGTTTTTTCGTGCGAAAAAAAACCGCCGACCGGCGGTTTTGCTGATGAGTCCGTTTTTTAATGAACCGTGCGGAATACGCCAATGACTTTTCCGAGAATCGTCACATTCTGGAGGATGATCGGTTCCATCGTCGGGTTTTCCGGCTGAAGGCGGATATGGGTTTCTTCCTTGAAAAACCGCTTAACAGTCGCTTCGTCGTCTTCGGTCATCGCAACGACGATATCTCCGTTGTTTGCGGTGTTCTGCTGTTTGACTATCACATAATCCTGATCAAGAATTCCGGCATCGATCATGCTTTCGCCCATGATCTCCAGCATAAAGACATGCTCATCCGGCGGCGCCAGGCGGTCTGGAAGCGGAAAGTATTCCTCAATGTTTTCGACTGCGGTAATCGGCGTACCGGCCGTCACCTTTCCGATGACCGGGACATTGACAACCTGGTTTTTCGGAATGTGAATTTCTTCCTCTGTATCGAGAATTTCGATCGCTCTCGGCTTCGTCGGATCCCTTCTGATCAATCCCTTCGTTTCAAGCCTTGCCAAGTGGCCGTGTACCGTTGAACTTGACGCCAGGCCGACCGCTTCTCCGATCTCCCTGACGGAAGGCGGATAGCCTTTGCGTTTCACTTCTTCTTTAATGAAACGCAAAATATCAAGTTGTCTTTTTGATAGCTTCGTCATTTTTTGCACCTCAAAACGTCGATTTTAGCTAGATTATAGCATGTTTTTCCTTTGAGTACAAACATAGGTTCGAAAAAAAACGATTGACAGAAACATTTGTTCGTATGTATACTGAAATCATAAAACCGAACAAACATTCTGGGGTGATGGATATGAAAAGAGAATCATTGATTTTTGTCAGTCTGTTTACTGCTGTGATCAGCTGCTGTATTCTGTTTGTGTCTTTTGCCGGTAAAATCGAAGAAAGAAAGCAATATGTTAAAATAGAAGTGCAGGAAGGCGATACATTGTGGGAGCTGGCCGACCGGATCAAAGGCGGAAAACCCGCTGACAAACAAAAATTCATCGAATGGGTCGCCGATAAAAACAATCTGCCGACCTCCGTTATTAAACCGGGCGATGTTTTGGTCCTGCCGGTAGCCAAACAGCACTCCGATCAATATCAGCTTGCAGTTGTAGAATAAATGATTGAGGGGATTTCCATGAATGCGATTATTTACACCAGGGTAAGCACTGCGAAGGAGCAGCAGGAAACCTCATTAAAACGGCAGGCTGAAGAGCTCCAGTCGCTTGCCGCCGAGCACGGGATGAACGTCGTGAACGTCATTTCCGAACAGGCGAGCGGATATGAGATGGACCGCGACGGCGTCTTCGATCTGCTCGAGGAAATCAAAACATCAGACATTGACGCAGTTTTAATACAGGATGATACGCGACTTGGAAGAGGGAATGCCAAAATTGCCCTTCTTCACTGTTTATATAAAGAAGGCGTTCAAATCTACACGCTGGCTCACCGGGGAAAACTTGAGCTTTCCGAAGCGGATTCGATGGTTTTGGAGATTGTCGGCATTGTCGAAGAATACCAGCGGAAAATACATAACCTGAAAATTAAGCGGGGAATGAAGAAGGCGGTCGAAAACGGCTACCGCCCGGAGAGGAATCTGAAACACCGCAATGAAGGCGGCGGGAGAGAGCGGATCGAAGCGCCTCTTTCAGAAATCGTCAGGCTCAGGGAGAACAAGCTGACGTTTGCGGAGATTGCAGCCGTGTTGAGAGGGTTCGGATACAGCATTTCAAAAGCAACCGTTCACCGCCGCTACCAGGAGTATAAGGACGGCCTTGCAGACTAATCTGTTGTCAAACGAAAGCGGATTTAGTAGTATGATGGATATATACCGAATCAAAGGAGTATCTTATGATTTCTAATGAAAAAATAGCCAGAATTAACGAGCTTGCCAAAAAAGCAAAGAGCGGATCTTTAACAGACGAAGAAAAAGCAGAACAGCAGAAGCTTCGCCAGGAATATCTTCAAGGCGTCCGCGCGTCTATGAAAAACACGTTGAAAACTGTGACGATTGTTGATCCTGAAGGTAATGATGTGACGCCTGAAAAGCTCAAACAGGAAAAAAGAAACCGCCGATTGCATTAATTTGGGGAATACGCCGATATCGTATTCCCTTTTTGTATATACTACAATTTAAAATGAAGGCAAAGATTCGTCATTTTTCACTGCTTTTGAGCTGAAATGGTTGTGAAAACCGATGGGTAGATTTATGATAAGAAAGTAGAGTCCATACAGGAAGGGGATCATAATGAAAACGATTGAATTAAAATCTGTCGCAACAATACGAACACTCTCCATAGACGCGATTGAAAAAGCTAAATCCGGTCACCCCGGCATGCCGATGGGGACTGCTCCGATGGCTTATGCGCTTTGGACAAAAATGATGAATGTCAGCCCTGAAAATCCGAATTGGTTTAACAGGGACCGTTTTGTGCTGTCCGCCGGACACGGATCAATGCTTCTGTACAGCATGCTTCACTTAAGCGGATATGACGTTTCAATTGAAGACCTCAAGAATTTCCGCCAATGGGGAAGCAAAACGCCTGGACATCCGGAATTCGGACATACTCCGGGTGTAGATGCGACGACAGGCCCGCTTGGCCAAGGAATCGGAATGGCTGTCGGAATGGCGCTTGCTGAACGTCACCTTGCGGAAACTTACAACCGTGACGACTATCGCGTCGTTGATCATTATACATACAGCATTTGCGGTGACGGAGACTTGATGGAGGGAATTTCATCGGAAGCGGCTTCGCTTGCGGGACATTTGAAACTCGGCCGTCTCATCGTGCTTTATGATTCAAATGACATTTCGCTTGACGGTGAATTAAACCGCTCATTCTCTGAAAATGTGAAGCAGCGTTTTGAAGCGATGAATTGGGAAGTGCTTTATGTTGAAGACGGCAATAACATTGCCGAGATTACGGCGGCCGTCGAGAAAGCGAAACAAAATGAAAAGCAGCCGACATTAATTGAAGTGAAAACAACGATCGGTTTCGGCTCTCCAAACCGCGCGGGAACATCCGGCGTTCACGGTGCTCCGCTTGGCTCAGAAGAGGCGAAATTAACGAAGGAAGCGTATGAGTGGACATACGAAGAAGATTTTCATGTCCCTTCTGAAGTGTACGAACACTTTAACGAAACAGTGAAAGAAGCGGGCAAGAAAAAAGAGGCGGAATGGAACGAGCTGTTCTCCGCATACAAGAAAGCCCACCCGGAACTTGCCGAAGAGCTTGAACTTGCGATGAAGGGCGAGCTTCCTGAAGGTTGGGATCAGAAAGTACCTGCGTATGAGAAAGGAAGCAGCCTTGCTTCGCGTGCATCCTCAGGGGAAGTATTAAACGGAATCGCACAACAAGTGCCGTTCTTCTTTGGCGGATCCGCTGACTTGGCCGGCTCCAACAAAACGACAATCAAAAACGGCGGAGATTTTTCAGCGAGAGATTACGCCGGCAGAAATATCTGGTTCGGTGTACGTGAATTTGCGATGGGAGCAGCTTTGAACGGAATGGCTCTCCACGGTGGCCTTCGCGTATTCGGCGGAACGTTCTTCGTTTTCTCCGACTATCTGAGACCTGCGATCCGTCTTGCTGCATTAATGGGGCTTCCTGTCACATATGTGTTTACACATGACAGCATTGCCGTCGGAGAAGACGGACCGACTCATGAGCCGATTGAACAGCTGGCATCACTTCGTGCGCTGCCGAACTTGTCCGTCATCAGACCTGCAGACGGAAATGAAACAGCAGCAGCCTGGAAACTGGCGCTTCAATCAAAAAGTCAGCCGACTGCGCTTGTGTTGACACGTCAAAACTTGCCGACAATCGATCAGTCTCCTGAAGCAGCTTATGAAGGCGTTGAAAAAGGTGGATATGTCGTTTCGAAAAGCCAAAACGAAAAACCGCAAGCGATCTTGCTTGCGAGCGGATCTGAAGTTGGCCTTGCGCTTGACGCACAAAGCGAGTTGAAAAAAGAAGGCATTGACGTATCCGTTGTCAGCGTTCCGTCTTGGGATCGTTTCGACAAGCAGCCGGCCGAATATAAAAACGCTGTTCTTCCAACTGATGTGACAAAGCGTCTCGCAATTGAAATGGGATCACCGCTCGGATGGGAGAGATATACCGGCACTGACGGGGACATTCTCGGAATCGACCATTTCGGTGCTTCAGCTCCCGGCGAAACGATCATGAAAGAATACGGTTTTACGCCTGCGAATGTAGTTGACCGGGTGAAAAAACTGTTAAATCGCTAATCGGGCATATGAAAGAGAATGATCTGCGGATCATTCTCTTTTTTTCATTTCGACAAAATTAGTCGCTTCTTTTATCATCATCAGACAATTATTTCTAACCCCCTTTTGTATAATAGAAAGCATATATTCTTCGATACAGGGGGATGAGACAGTGATGGAACGCCATTATTATACGTATTTGATAGAAGAGGAATTTGCCAGCCATTATTTTGGAAGAGAGTCTGTCATGTTCAAGCTGTTTTACGATTATCATTGGACGAGCCCCGATCAAAAGTCTCCATTAGCCGCCAAGCAGATCGAGTTCATTACAAAACCGATTCCCGCAGCCCATATACACAAAAGAATGAAAATGAACCTCTGCCGGGAAGACTATACACAAGTTGACTATGTATACAGATTGATTGTTCCAAAAGGAAGCGCTTCTTTTATTATCAAAGACCGACATATTGAGATTTTGGCGAAGGGTCCATTCGATGCCGAAACGGTATTCTTTGAGGTTTTGCGGAAAGTAAGTCCGTGTTTCCTTGCGATGGATTTTAATATGAAACGTTACGGCTGGCTGAACCCTGTGAAAGAAAGAAATTTTGTATAAAAAAAAGAATTTGGACTGTAAATGTTGTATAATAGCGTTTGGTTTAGTACACTTTATACGAGACAACATGAAGGAGGAAATTAAATGGATTTATGGGTTGTCATCCTAGTGGGCGTTTTAGCATTGCTCGCAGGTGTTGCACTCGGATTTTTTATTGCTCGTAAATATATGATGAACTATTTGAAAAAAAATCCGCCAATTAATGAACAAATGCTGCGCATGATGATGATGCAGATGGGTATGAAACCATCCCAGAAGAAAATTAATCAAATGATGAAAGCCATGGAAAATCAAACGAAATAATACGAATGCGATTATGACATAGAAGGAACATGGTTATAAAATAAAAAACCCGCTTCCGGGTTTTTTATTTTGATCTATGATTATTGTGTATGTCCGAGAGATAGTTTTTGGTATTCCAAAAGAAGGATATCCAGCTGCTGGCTGTGCTGAATGGTGATATGTGAAGTCATGCCGTTTGTCATGACGATTTTTAGCAGCTCTTTTCTTTTTTCCTCAATTTCATGAAGCAGATTTTCTTTCATCACAGGAATTTATCCTTTCTTCTGTAAAAATCATCTTTTTGTTGCCTACTAAATGTTATTATATCCATATATAGGTTCCTTTTCAATTCTGAAGGTGATAAGGGTAAATTGTCAAAATTGATTATATAAAGAAATTCGTGAAACCAACATCCTTTTTTGTGATATGTTAGGAAATTGAAATGTAATTGTCATATCAAATGATTTTCTTTCATAGTATTCCAAAAAATAGAAGGGAGAAAGAGATGGCTGATATCAACTATATTCTCGCTTTCGGTGCAGGGTTTCTATCGTTTATTTCGCCATGCTGCCTGCCGCTGTATCCCGCTTTTTTATCATATATTACAGGTGTCAGCATGAGTGAAATCCATTCTGACAGACTTATGTTTCAAAAAAGGAGCCTGATACATACGATCTTTTTCCTGATTGGCTTTTCGATGATCTTTGTGGCTCTCGGCTACAGCACATCGCTTGTCGGGTCCTTTTTTAAGGATTATCATCAGCTCATCAGGCAGCTTGGCGCGGTATTCATCATCTTTTTTGGATTTGTCACACTGGGGGTTTTTAAGCCTGAATTTTTAATGAAAGAAAGGCGCCTCCATTTTAAAAACAGGCCCGGCGGCCTGCTCGGTTCTGTCGGAATCGGAATGGCATTTGCCGCCGGCTGGACGCCCTGCACCGGTCCGATTCTTGCAGCGGTCATCACACTCGCCGGAACGAACCCGATGTCGGCTGTGCCTTATATGGTGCTTTATGCGCTCGGATTCAGCCTGCCGTTTCTGCTCCTGTCTTTTTTCATGACAAAGATGAAATGGCTTCGGAAGCATCAGCTCATCATCATGAAGGTCGGCGGAATTGCAATGATTGCAGTCGGAATCCTGCTGTTCTTTGACTGGATGACGAAAATCATTATCGTACTGTCAGGCCTGTTCGGCGATTTCAGAGGCTTTTAGATACCTGGCTAAGGACCGCCTTGGTTTTTTGTTATAATAGGACTTATTCACAGCAAAATTGAATAATGATGTTGGAGGGGAGTATGACAAGGGTTTTAATTGTTGATGATGCAAAATTTATGAGAGATAAAATCAGAGAAATACTTGAAACAGAAGACTTGCAAGTCGCGGGTGAAGCCGGGAACGGGGAAGAAGCTGTTTTGCTTTATCAAGAGCTGCAGCCGGACTTGGTTATCATGGATATTACAATGCCTGTGAAAAACGGGATTGAAGCTTTAAAGGACATGATCCAGCTGAACCCGAAGGTGAAAGTGATCATGTGTACGGCCATGCGGCAAAAGCGAATCGTTGTTGAAGTGATCGAAGCCGGAGCCAAGGACTTTATCGTCAAGCCTTTCGAGGAGACGAAAGTCGTCGAAGCGATTCGCCACGTGCTGGGAAATCCTTGCACCTGAAAAACCTGAACATGGTTTTTTTCTTCGTTTTGGAGTATAGTAACAAGTAGAGAAATTAGCTTTAGAAAAAGGGATGATATGTATGATGATCGTCGTTTCATCTATACTTGCCGTCGTGATGGCCGTCATTGTCATGGCTGTCAGAATCAAGTCATCTGAAAAACCGGCTACGGCCAAAAAAATTATACTGCCTCCGATTTTTATGAGCACCGGTGCTCTCATGTTTTTATTTCCGATGTTCCACGTGACCGGTGCCGAATTTTTGGAAGCTCTCACAGTGGGCATGATCTTTTCTATTTTCTTAATTAAAACCTCAAAATTTGAAATCCGCGATGATAAAATCTATATTAAACGCTCCAAATCGTTTGTGTTTATTTTAATTGCGCTGCTCGTCATCCGGATCGCGATGAAGAGCATATTAAGCACAACGATCGATTACGGCGCACTGAGCGGAATGTTTTGGATTCTGGCTTTCGGGATGATCGTTCCTTGGCGGATTGCCATGTTTTTATCGTTCAGAAAGCTTTCAAGCCAGATTGAAGCGTCAAATCACATACAGGTCAATTAAAACAAAACCTTTCCTTCTTTCAGGAAAGGTTTTGTTTATTTAAAAAGCTCTTGATAGGAAGAGTGATCAATGTTCTTTTCTTTTAAACGCTTTACGAGGAACTTATGGTCTTTTTTCGGTGTGGCCATAATATAGCCTCTGACGATTAAATCCCGGTCGATTGCACCTGCTTTTTCCTTTAATGCGAGTTCTCCGATCTTTCCGGCGATTTTCGCTTTTGCTACATCGCGAAACAGTTCGGGTACGGGAGAAACTAATTCTTCAAGCAGTTCTTTTTCTTCTTCATTCCACAAATGCCTTGTCTGTTCAATATAATAATCCTGCCAGTCCAGCTCAGATTTCCCATCTTCTTTAGGCAGCCTTTTTAAAAATTTGCGAAACATGAAAAAACCGCCGATTGACAAGAGGACGATCATGATGACGATCCAAGCGAGCATCAGCCATAAAAACCATCCTTCCAGCATCTCTCATCACTCCTTTGTCTATAACCTATTTTACATGAAGGCGTTTTAGAAGAACATAGAAAAAATAATATAAAATGGGACACCGGCCTGATCAAAAGAGGTGCTAGAACATAATCTATTGTATAGCAATTCCCTAATCGGCCATAGAGAATTGCTAGCGGATATTTGACGAACGAACGGAAAAAACCCGGATGGCAAAGTGTTTTACGCGCTGTCCGGGTTCTGCTTGTTGTGCATGTATGATATAAAAGGAATATGAAATGAAAGCGAAACTTCATCTTGGCTTGCTTCCTTATTGATTTTAACTGCAAGAATGCTGTTCTCGCATTCCGCTTCGATCTGTTTGTCATTCAAAAAGAAAGGAAGCATCAGCGATTTTTCGTAATGCTGTTCATCGGTTTTAACCGCAAGCTTGAAATCGTAGCCGGAAAACGTCATGTCAAGGTGCCGGGCATTCAAGCGGCTTAAATCTGCTTCGATTATATATTCAGTGCTCGTTTCATAAAGGTCGATCGGAAAAGTCTCATCATAGAGGAGAAAAGGGTCGTCAACAAACTGTTTCATCCATTCTTTATCAAAATCTGCGGAATCGAAACGTTTTGTATTTGTCATTTGATCATTCCTCCATACCTAGCCTTACCGTTAGATTATGCACAGCTGTGAATTCATGTGAAGGAGGCGATTCGAAGGGGGTTGCATCGCCAGAGAGGTAAAGTAAAAAACCGCGCCGTGAAAGACGCGGAAAATGTTACATATCGTGACTGGAATTATGTTTTTGTCTCGTATGGTTCCGGTTTTTAACTTTTTTGCTTCCGCTCAAAGGCTCTGGCTGCCCAGGCTGAGCTCCTTTCGGTGCGTTTTTGCGCATATCTTTGCCGTCGTTTTTATTTGTCAATGTCTTAACCTCCTAAGCCATTCATGAAGGATTTTTAATATTTATTGATTGGTCTTCCGTTTTTTGTTGTTTTGGCGTTCCGCCTCAGTGAGAATATGCTGGTCATCTTCAATATATCCCGCGCCGTTTCCTTGGCGTTTAGCATTGTTCATTCCATTGATTACATGATTTGCTTTTCGTTTGGCCAATTTCGATCACCTCAGACTGTAGTATAGCCTTAGCGGGTGTATTGTATAAAAAAATGTATTTCCAGTAAAATAAACTTTTTTCCTTATATAAGGCATTCTTATTGAATTTAATAAAAACATTGATATTTACTTATGTTTAAAATTGTTTTAAGATTAAATTGTGAGAAAATTGTGGTGAAATATGCCGATTTTTCTGGCGTATGATCTTGATCTTTAAAGGGGGATTTTGGAGAAATGGCGAATCAGCAACAAGTCGCAAAAAAAGACGCTTTTCAATCAAGAAAAACGTTTACAGTACAAGGCAAAACGTACAGCTATTATTCTTTAAAAGCATTAGAGGATCAAGGAATCGGAAACGTATCAAAACTGCCTTATTCCATTAAAGTTTTGCTCGAATCCGTTCTTCGTCAAGTAGACGGGAGAGTCATTACAAAGGAACACGTTGAAAACTTGGCAAAATGGGGCACTGCCGAATTAAAGGATATTGACGTTCCTTTCAAACCATCCCGCGTTATTTTGCAGGACTTTACCGGCGTTCCAGCCGTTGTAGACCTTGCTTCATTAAGAAAAGCGATGGCTTCAGTCGGCGGAGATCCGGATAAAATCAATCCTGAAATACCGGTAGACCTTGTCATCGACCACTCCGTACAAGTTGACAAAGCGGGTACGGAAGATGCATTGACAATTAATATGGACCTTGAATTCCAACGAAATGCAGAGCGTTACAAATTTTTAAGCTGGGCTAAGAAAGCGTTTAATAACTATCAGGCTGTTCCCCCTGCTACAGGTATTGTTCACCAGGTGAACCTTGAGTATTTGGCAAACGTTGTCCATGCTGTGGAAGAAGACGGCGAGATTGTCGCTTATCCTGACACGCTTGTCGGTACTGACTCCCATACAACGATGATCAACGGAATCGGCGTTCTCGGCTGGGGCGTCGGCGGAATTGAAGCTGAAGCGGGCATGCTCGGCCAGCCTTCATATTTCCCTGTACCTGAAGTAATCGGAGCGAAGCTTGTCGGAAAGCTGCCGAACGGCACGACGGCGACGGACTTGGCGCTTAAAGTAACACAGGTGCTGCGTAAAAAAGGCGTGGTCGGAAAGTTCGTCGAATTCTTCGGACCGGGTGTTGCAGAACTTCCGCTTGCAGACCGTGCGACAATCGCAAATATGGCTCCTGAATACGGCGCGACTTGCGGTTTCTTCCCTGTTGATGAGGAAGCATTGGAATACATGCGTTTAACAGGCCGTGATGAAGAACATATCAATGTGGTGAAAGAATATTGCCGTCAAAACGGATTGTTCTACACGCCTGATCAGGAAGATCCCGTATTTACCGATATCGTTGAAATTGACTTGTCAAAAGTTGAAGCGAATCTTTCAGGTCCGAAGCGTCCTCAGGATCTCATTCCGCTGACTGACATGAAAGAGACATTCCACAAGCATTTGGCAAGCCCTGCAGGGAACCAGGGATTCGGTTTAAACGCGAGTGAGGCTGACAAAGAAATCAAATTTAAGCTTGAAAACGGCGAAGAAGCCGTCATGAAAACGGGTGCGATCGCGATTGCGGCGATCACCAGCTGCACAAATACATCAAACCCTTATGTCTTAATCGGTGCGGGCCTTGTCGCTAAAAAAGCGGTTGAACTGGGATTGAAAGTACCGAACTATGTGAAAACATCCCTGGCTCCGGGTTCAAAAGTCGTAACAGGCTACTTAGTCAATTCAGGCCTGCTTCCATATATGCGCGAGCTTGGATTTAACATCGTCGGATACGGCTGTACGACATGTATCGGGAACTCCGGACCGCTTGCGCCTGAAATCGAAAAAGCGGTTGCCGAAAATGACCTGCTGATTACGTCTGTCCTTTCCGGAAACCGTAACTTTGAAGGCCGGATTCATCCGCTTGTCAAAGGAAACTACCTGGCGTCTCCGCCGCTTGTCGTAGCCTATGCATTGGCGGGCACGGTAGATATTGACCTGAAAAACGAACCGATCGGCGTCGGAAAAGACGGTCAAAACGTATACTTCAACGATATTTGGCCGACGATGGACGAAATCAACTCCGTCGTGAAGCAAACCGTTACTCCTGAGTTGTTCAGAAAAGAATATGAGCGCGTGTTTGATGACAATGAACGCTGGAATGCGATTGAAACAACGGATGAAGCCCTGTATAAATGGGATGAAGAATCCACTTACATTCAAAACCCGCCGTTCTTTGAAAACATGTCAGTTGAGCCTGGTACGGTTGAACCGCTTAAAGGCTTGCGCATTGTCGGCAAATTCGGAGATTCTGTCACGACAGACCATATTTCTCCTGCGGGAGCGATCGGCAAAGACACGCCAGCCGGAAAATATCTGCAGGAAAAAGGCGTTTCTCCTAGAGACTTCAACTCATATGGTTCAAGACGCGGAAACCATGAAGTCATGATGAGGGGAACATTCGCCAACATCAGAATCAAAAACCAGATCGCTCCGGGTACAGAAGGCGGTTATACAACGTATTGGCCGACCGGAGAAGTAATGTCCATCTACGATGCCTGCATGAAGTATAAAGAAGGCGGCACAGGTCTGGTCGTCATTGCCGGAAAAGACTACGGAATGGGTTCTTCCCGCGACTGGGCGGCAAAAGGAACAAATCTGCTCGGCATCAAAACCGTCATTGCAGAAAGCTTTGAAAGAATTCACAGAAGCAACCTTGTGCTGATGGGCGTTCTTCCGCTTCAATTTAAAGAGGGAGAAAACGCTGAAACGCTCGGTTTGACCGGGAAAGAAACGATTGAAGTTGACGTGAGTGAGACGGTTCGCCCGCGCGATCTCGTTCAAGTCAAGGCGATTGCCGAAGACGGCACAGTCAAGTCGTTTGAAGCTGTTGTACGCTTTGACAGCGAAGTGGAAATCGATTATTACCGTCACGGCGGAATCCTGCAAATGGTGCTCCGCAATAAAATGAAACAGTAATTGAATGAGGAGAGAAAGCCTTTAGCTTTCTCTTCTTTTTTCAGCGTGATCCTGAATTGGAGGATGCCGATGATGAAAAAATTGCTGGCTGCCGCGTTTCTTTTCGTTTTGGCCGGTCTTGCGGTATGGAACTTCACAGGGCAAAAGGAAGCCGAAATCGGCATTGCGAAAGGAGACAAGGCGCCTGATTTTACGCTTCCGTCTTTAAAGGATGGAAACGATGTATCTTTATCAGACTTTAAAGGAAAAAAAGTGCTGTTGAATTTTTGGGCCACCTGGTGTAAACCGTGTGAAATAGAAATGCCTGCAATGGAAGAACTCCAAAACGAAAATCAGGACATTGCCGTTTTGGCCGTCAACTTTACCTCTTCCGAGAAAAACGAAGAGTCGGTCAAAACGTTTGCCGAAAGGCACGGTTTACATTTCCCTATCGTCTTAGATCGAACGGGCATCAATGCGAAATACGAGATTTTTTCGTATCCGACAACATTTATTATTGATGAAAACGGAAAGATTCAGGATATCGTCCTTGGGACGATGTCGAAAAAGAATATGGAAGAAAAGCTGGGATTATAAAAAATCCCGGCTTTTTTGCTTATATCGCCCAAAAAATGGTGAAAATGAAAACAAGCTGGAGGTGATTCAACATGAAAAAAACGAAAAGGCGGACATTTGAAGAACTTGTCTTGGAAAACAAAAAGGAGCTCATGACCAACCAGGAGTTTCTTGATCGGCTGGAAGATAAGCTTGAAGAGAAATTTAAGCTGAAGTGACTTTTTAAAAATCGATTCATGTTTACGCTCCTTTTTGAGAATCCTAATGCTGAAAAGGAGGGATAGACATGCCGAGGGAACATGACAAACAGTCTAAATTTGCCCCGAGCCATCTTGGGACAAAACCGGTAGAATATAAGCGCAACAAAGGAAAAAAGATGCATGATAAATCAGGAGAAACGCCGATCATTATGCAGACAAAAGGCGAGTAAAGAAGAAAAGGAGGCAGAGACCCGCATGACACACCAAAAACATCATCCGGATGACAGATCAGACAACGTGGAGAAGCTTCAAGACATGGTGCAGAACACAATCGAAAATATCGAGGAGTCTGAGGAGCAGCTGTCTTTTGCCAACCAGGCGGAACAGGAGCAGATCCGCGAAAAAAATCAACGCCGAAATGAAAGCGTTGAGGCGATGCGCAATGAAATCCATGACGAGGCGGAAGACCGCGAAAACGGATATCATCAATAAACCAGGGCGACCTGGTTTTTTTGCATGAAGCCGTCTGTCGTGTTTTTGCCCATTCTATATGCTAAGATTGGATTATATATATTGTGAAAAGGGAGTAGAGGAATTTGTACGTCTCAAAAAAAGAAATAGAAGTCCGCTATGCCGAAACAGACCAAATGGGCGTCGTCTATCACGCCAATTATTTGATTTGGATGGAGGTTGGACGGACGGCTTTAATTAAAGAACTCGGCTTCTCTTACGCCGAAATGGAGAAAGACGGCATCCTGTCGCCTGTCGTGGATATCAATGTCCGCTACGTTAAACCTCTTCGCTACGGTGAAACCGCGACGGTACATACATGGATTGAAGAATATAACGGCTTTAAAACGGTATATGGGTATGAAATCTTCAATTCCGCTGGTGAAACCGCTGTGAAGGCCACATCGTCCCATATTTGCGTTGACGGGGACAGCTTCAAACCGGTTCAGTTCCGTAAGCTTTATCCAAAGTGGCATGAAGCTTATGAAGAGGCCAAAAAGTAATGGCATTCGGTATTAAAAGAAACGAGCTGAACGAATGGAAGCGCGCCGTTTTAAACGGCGAAGTTGCGTTCCTCACGCATTACTGGCTCGATGACAGGTATCCGGATGTCAATACCGTGACAAAAGCCGGATGCGGCAACATTGATAAGCTTGCAGAGTGGGGCAAACAGTACGGACTGAAAAAAGAGTGGATCCATAAAAGAAGCAAATTTCCTCACTTTGATTTATTGGGAGAGAAGCAGATCGAGATTTTAAAACAAGAAAAGCTCTCAGGCCATATCAAGCGTTTCAGGCTCGAATAATCCGGTGTTTTAGAGAAACCCGGATACCCTTGAAACAAGCAAGCATCGTCCTTGCTTGTTTCATCCTGATGAGCAAACATTGAAGGAGAAAAAGTCGGAACGATATCTTTAGTTTCAATGATGTCGTACCTTAGTGTTTTTCATGCCTTGATAAGGCCGCAGTCATTTTATTTTTCATAAAAATCTCCCTAAAACAAGAAGTTTTAGGGAGCAGAGTAAGCGTCTCATTGACTTTGATTGTTTAATTTGTGCATGATGTCCTGATCTATTTGCTTCTCGCTTGCTTTTTCTTTGCTGGATATGATTTCCCTTCTGTCTTCCCAATGAATAATATAATACTGACCTTTCTGCATTTTTTCCTGAGAAGAGAGTTTTAGGTTTTTGGGTTTTCCATCTTTATCATAACCCGTAACATCATAGTTATAATTTATATATGTGTATCCATCACTTGTTTTTTCTTTAACGACTTTTGGATCTGTTGTAATTTTGACGTAATAATCTTCCGTTGAATAATATCCGGAATATAAAAAATAGCCCCCGGCCAAAATCATCAGTCCTACCGTTAAAATCCCTAAAAACCATTTCATCTTTTATCACCTCGAACCCATCATATATAAAACCTCCAAACGAAACCATTGATTTATCTTACATATTCCTTTCACTGTTGTAAGCATTTAAAGTCCAAGCGCACCAAAAAAACAGCTACTTGAAGCAGGGAGAAGCATTGAGAAAAAAGAATCTGTTCACCATTAGATCTGATAAGGGTAAATTGAGGCTTTAGCATTTGAGAAAATCACTTTTCAGTTGTGGCTTGTTGCAGATAAAAGAAGGGGAGGTTTTTGCGAAATAGGGGGAAAATCGTTTTCCATTCTATCAATCGCTGTTATGCTGACTATTAAAAAGATATTTGAAGCATCAGTGCAGTGAAATTATATTTTCCAAGCAAAAAGACACCTTTTTGGTGAAGATGTCCTTCGAAAATACCCATCATAATCAATTGAGACTGCCATTTTTTAATCAATGAAAAAATTAAATGCGGTCAAAAGGATAGAAATACCCAATATAGTTCCCACGACAATGCTATGCCGTTTACGATTCATCACCACAATAGCGATATATTCACGGATCATGGCGTTCGGCCAATAATAAAAAGCGGTTTTTGAACCGATGCCATCGCTTTTCAAGCCTGCTCGTTTTGCATATAGGCTGGCACGGAACAGATGGAAATTGTTTGTTGTGAAGATGCTGTTATATTTGCCGTCTGTTAATGAGTCCATCAGTTGTTTGGAGAAAAGCATATTTTGATATGTATTTACAGAACGGTCTTCTTTCAAAGTGTGCTCTCCAGGTATCCCTTTTTTTATAGCATATCTTTGCATAGCTTCGGCTTCAGAAAGATTTTCATCAGGTCCTTGCCCGCCGGAGAAAATGATTTTAGGCGGAGAAGCAACAGCTGTCTGTTTCCAATAAAAATCGACAGCCTTATTGATCCTGCTTGCTAAAAGCGGGGGTACTGTATCGTTAATTAATCCACTCCCGAGAACGATGATGTAATCCTGATTAAGCTTCGGTCTGTTAAATTGATATAGAAAATAAGCTGTTAAGAAATTTGTTAAATGAAAAAAGAAATAGACCGTAATAAGCGATGATCCCGCAAACAATGGCTGAACATTTGGCGATAAAAAACGAGCGGGGTCAATCACGGATAATAGGAAAAATATGATAATGCCTAACCCGGAAATTAAAGTCAAACAATTAGACAATCGCCGTCCTTCTCTTTTGATAAGAATTCTCGCATTCAGAAATAACCCGATCATTAAAGCAAATAGACCAAACGTTAGGATAAAGAAAAAGATCAGCAGCGGTACAATGACGAACAGTCTG
This sequence comes from Bacillus sp. BS3(2021), assembly GCF_021043345.1. Taxonomy (NCBI): domain Bacteria; kingdom Bacillati; phylum Bacillota; class Bacilli; order Caryophanales; family Bacillaceae; genus Bacillus; species Bacillus sp. BS3(2021). Next base: position 111,353 of record NZ_JAJNDM010000009.1, on the reverse strand, counting down.
AAAAAACCGATTCCGACAACGTATGCCAGATAGTAGGATAGAACAAGAAATGAACAAAAAAATAGATTGAATAAAAAACCGTTGATGATCCTTCTTCGGTCCGTTAAATAAAAGATCAGAAAAACAGCTAGCAAAATAAAGGTTATCACACCGTAAACCATGTCAAACACCTCGATATCAATGACTCTGTATAATATGGGAAAATCCTTGCCGCTTTATTTTAGACGAACTGCATTTTAGATATACAGAATCTATACTCACTCGGTTATTCGGGAGGTGTACGCAGCGTACGGTGTGCAGCTGCCGCACACTCAGGCGAGCCAGTCTATGTGTTGGAAGGTTTTTTTCGGTACTTTAATTAAGATGAAAAATAAAAAAACTTGCAGAAAAACAAGAGTTTCTCTGCAAGCTTTATAAAATGCTCTTTTTTACTGATATTCAAAAACAGGCTCTTCCGAAGATTCGTTATAGGTGACAAGCAGATCATGGCCGTCGAAATACCATACATCGCTTTCTTCAACGAAAAACGTAATGCCGTCTTTTTCAGCGCTCACACCGATTTGCTGCGGCTCATCTTTTGAAACCCCAAGGGAGAAGCCTTTTTGAACATTGCTGCAGCCTCCGTAGCGGACAAAGAAACGAACCTGATCTCCTTCTTTTAAATCAAGCTCGTCCTTATACCATTTAAGCGCCTCTTCATTAATTTTCAAATTCACGGGCAAGCACTCCTTCATCATTTGTTTCAAAGCATGCTGAATCTATTTATAGTATATAACGATTTTGTCCGATCATGAAAATATAATGTTTTTCGGATAGGCTCATTTTTTGCCGGACATCCACTTGATTTTGGGCTCGGTTTTATCCATAATGCGTTTAATGTTCGTCCTGTGTCTGTATACGACAAACGCCGTTAGAAAGGCGACGACTGCCACCAATAAAAGATCTTTCGTAAACAGGCTGTAAACCGTTGTATACAAGCCGGTTAAAATGGAAGAAAGCGATACATATTTTGTGATATACAAAAACAGAAAGAACACCGCAATCATTGTGAGAAACAGAAAAGGCTGATAGCAAAGCAATACGCCTCCGGAAGTAGCGACAGCTTTTCCGCCTTTAAATTTGGCGAACACAGGGAACATATGCCCGATGACTGCGGCTACACCGGCCAACAAAGGGTGTACGCCGATGTGGAGGATGGTGGGCAGAAAGGCGGCGAGCGTCCCTTTCAAAATGTCCGCAGCCACCACGATGGAGCCGGCTTTCACCCCAAGTGTCCGGAATGCATTGGTGGCGCCAAGATTGCCGCTGCCGTGTTCCCTGATGTCGATTCCTTTGGCGGCCTTTCCGACAATTAAGCCGGACGGAATGCTGCCGAGTAGATAGGCTAAAAAAAATAATAAAGCAATTAACATTTCATTTCTCCTTTTTAGATGATCCCTTCTCTTTATTTTAACATGAGAGGCGCTTTTCATGACGGCTTTTCTTTAGAAGTACCGTATATATCATACAAGATAATGCGCCCTAATCATATGAAAATTTTGCTTATCGCCTTTGATTTCGTGTAAACTGAACGTAAAAGGAGTGATCGCCATGGAAAACCCTTCTAAACAGGAAATCAAAAGCATTCTTGAAAACAGTAAACGAATCGCGGTAGTCGGCCTGTCCGACAATCCTGAAAGAACATCGTACATGGTATCAAAAGCGATGCAGGACGCGGGATATGACATCATCCCTGTCAATCCGTCCATAGATGAGGCGCTGGGCGTCAAGGCTGTGGCATCATTAAAAGACATTGAAGGACATGTCGATATCGTCAATGTGTTCAGAAGATCCGAACATTTGCCCGATGTCGCAAAGGAATTCCTGGAGATAGACGCAGATGTGTTTTGGGCGCAGCAGGGGCTTGTCAACGAAGAAGCTTATCGGCTTCTGAGCGAAAAAGGCTATACGGTGATTATGGATTTGTGTATAAAAGTGGCACACGCGTTAACAAAATCGGCATAAAAAAGACAAAAATCCTTGTTTATTCAAGGGTTTTTGTCTTTTTTATGCGAGAATATGTTTGCGAATTGCTGTGAAAAACGGCTACAATAAGTCTTGGACAGTTTTTTTAAGAATGATTTTCCAATTGCTGGTGGAAAAGCCTTGTCCTCCAGGGGACGAATCGTGTAAAATGACGGCTGTGCAAAAAAACGGCTTACATTTTAACATTTTCCCGACAATGCTTGAAGCGATTGGAAAAGAATCGGATAATACTTTGCTTTACATGACAGAGTGTGTATTATTCTTTATAAGCAATGTTTGATTTTTGAAAGGGGTTTATGCATTTGGTTAAGAAACAGCAATTTGACTATAATGATGATTCCATACAGGTGCTCGAAGGCCTTGAAGCGGTCAGAAAACGCCCCGGTATGTACATCGGTTCGACAGACAGCCGGGGTCTGCACCATCTCGTATATGAAATCGTCGATAATTCCGTCGATGAAGTCCTTGCGGGCCATGGGAATCATATTATAGTAAAGATACATAAAGATAACAGCATATCGGTGCAAGACAGAGGCCGGGGAATGCCAACAGGAATGCATAAGCTGGGCAAACCGACTCCCGAAATTATTTTGACAGTGCTGCATGCCGGAGGAAAGTTCGGCCAAGGCGGCTATAAAACGAGCGGGGGGCTGCACGGCGTCGGTGCATCCGTTGTAAACGCCCTGTCTGAGTGGCTGACAGTCACAATTGAGCGGGACGGAAATGTTTACAGGCAGCGTTTTGAAAACGGCGGCAAACCGGTGACATCCCTTGATAAAATCGGAACGACCAAAAAGACCGGCACCCTGATTCATTTCAAGCCTGATCCTACGATGTTCAGCACAACGACTTTTAACTTTGAAACGCTTTCAGAGCGTCTGAGAGAATCAGCCTTTTTGTTAAAAGGATTAAAAATCGAATTGATCGATGAACGCGATCAAACAAAAGAAACGTTTTTATACGAAAACGGAATCGAAGCTTTTGTCGCTTATTTAAATGAGGAGAAAGACGCGCTTTCTGAAGTGGTCTCATTTGAAGGGGAGCACAACGGCATCGAGGTGGACTTCGCGTTTCAATTTAATGACGGCTATTCCGAAAACATCCTGTCATTCGTCAATAATGTCAGAACAAAGGACGGAGGAACCCATGAGTCCGGTGCGAAAACGGCGATGACAAGAGCATTCAACGAATATGCGAGAAAGGTGGCCCTTTTAAAAGAAAAGGACAAAAACCTTGAAGGAACGGACATCCGGGAAGGCCTGTCAGCCATCGTTTCCGTCCGGATTCCAGAAGAGCTTCTTCAATTTGAAGGACAGACAAAAGGAAAGCTCGGCACGAGTGAAGCAAGATCAGCCGTTGATGCGATCGTCTCCGAGCAGCTCGCATATTTCCTTGAAGAAAACAGGGAAACGGCAACATTGCTCGTCAAAAAAGCGATTAAAGCCTCCCAGGCAAGAGAAGCTGCGAGAAAAGCAAGAGAAGAGGCAAGAAGCGGAAAGAAAAGAAAGAAATCCGAAGCGACGCTCTCCGGCAAGCTGACGCCTGCACAATCAAGGAATCCGTCCAAAAACGAATTGTATCTCGTGGAGGGTGACTCTGCCGGAGGATCAGCAAAGCAGGGAAGAGACCGGAAATTCCAGGCTGTCCTGCCGCTCCGCGGAAAGGTTATCAATACGGAAAAAGCGAAGCTGGCCGATATTTTTAAAAATGAAGAGATCAATACGATTATTCACGCGATCGGCGGAGGGGTCGGCGCTGATTTTGACATTGAGGACATCAATTACGACAAAGTCATCATCATGACAGATGCGGATACAGACGGCGCTCATATCCAAGTGTTGCTCCTGACTTTTTTCTACCGCTATATGAAGCCGCTGATCGAGCACGGAAAAGTGTTTATCGCGTTGCCGCCGCTCTATAAAGTCAGCAAAGGGTCTGGCAAAAAAGAAATCATTGAATATGCTTGGTCTGATGAAGAAATGGACGACGTCCTCAAAAAAGTCGGAAGAGGATATACGATTCAGCGCTATAAAGGTCTCGGCGAAATGAACGCTGACCAGCTTTGGGAAACGACAATGAACCCCGAATCAAGAACGCTTGTCAGGGTTAAAATCGATGACGCAGCCCGTGTGGAAAGGCGCGTGACGACATTGATGGGCGACAAAGTTGAGCCGAGAAGAAAATGGATTGAGAAAAACGTCGCCTTCGGACTTGATGAAGAAAGCAACATTTTAGAAAACGAGAATTTATCGGTCGCTGAGGAGGTTTAAATAAATGGCACAGCCAGAGATTTATCATGATTTACCATTGGAAGACGTGATCGGCGACCGTTTCGGCCGATACAGCAAATATATTATTCAGGATCGGGCGCTCCCTGACGCCAGGGACGGCCTGAAGCCTGTTCAAAGAAGAATCCTATACGCCATGCATGCGGAAGGGAACACGCACGATAAGAATTTCCGCAAGGCCGCAAAAACGGTCGGTAATGTAATCGGGAACTATCATCCTCATGGAGACAGTTCGGTCTACGAAGCGATGGTGCGGATGAGCCAGGACTGGAAGGTTCGCAACGTGCTGGTTGAAATGCACGGTAACAACGGAAGCATCGACGGTGATCCGCCGGCTGCGATGCGTTATACAGAAGCAAGGCTCGCAGCGATCGCTTCAGAGCTTTTGCGAGATATTGACAAAGAAACGGTCGAGTTTGTGCCAAACTTTGATGATACAAGCAAGGAGCCCGTCGTCCTTCCGGCGATGTTCCCGAACCTGCTTGTCAACGGATCGACAGGGATTTCCGCCGGGTATGCGACTGACATTCCGCCGCATCATCTCGGGGAAGTGATCGATGCCGTGATAAGGCGGATTGACTCGCCGAACTGCAGTGTGGATGACCTCATGGAGCTCGTAAAAGGACCGGACTTTCCGACCGGAGGAATCATTCAGGGTAAAGAAGGCATAAAAAAAGCCTATGAAACCGGAAAAGGCAAAATCATCATCAGGGGCAAAGCCGAGATCGAAACCATCAGAGGCGGCCGCCAGCAAATTGTCATTACTGAAATTCCGTTTGAAGTCAACAAAGCGAATTTAGTGAAAAAAATGGACGAATTCAGGATTGAACGGAAGGTCGAAGGGATTTCCGAAGTCCGTGACGAGACCGACCGGACAGGACTCAGAATCGTGATTGAGCTGAAAAAAGAAGCGGATGCACAAGGTATTTTAAATTTCTTGTACAAAAACTCGGATTTGCAGATTCCGTACAACTTTAACATGGTGGCTATTCATAACAGAAGACCGATGTTGATGAATCTCACATCAATTTTGGACGCTTATATCGGCCACCAAAAAGAAGTCATCACCAACCGTTCTCAGTATGAGCTGAAAAAAGCGAAGGAAAGGCATCATATCGTAGAAGGATTGATGAAAGCACTGTCCATTTTGGATGAAGTCATTGCGACGATCCGCTCCTCCAATGACAAGCGCGATGCCAAAAACAATCTGATCGAAAAGTTCGCATTTACAGAGCCGCAGGCTGAAGCGATCGTTTCATTGCAGCTGTACAGGCTGACAAACACAGATATTACGGCTCTCCAGGAAGAAGCAAAAGAACTCGACCAGAAGATCAAAGAGCTGGAAGAGATCCTTTCCAATGACAAGAAACTCTTGAAAGTGATCAAAGACAGCTTGAAAAAGGTGAAAAAAACCTATGCCGGTCAAAGGCGCTCTGTCATCGAGGAGAAAATTGAAGAAATCAAAATCAATCTTGAAGTGATGGTGGCGTCTGAAGACGTTTATGTGACCGTGACGAAAGACGGTTATATTAAACGAACGAGCCAGCGGTCTTTTGCTGCATCAAACGGCCAGGACTTCGGCATGAAAGATACCGACCGTCTGCTCTGTCAGCTGGAAATGAATACGACAGACGTACTGCTCTTATTTACAAATAAAGGAAGCTATGTGTATTGTCCGGTTCACCAGCTTCCTGATATCAGATGGAAAGACTTAGGTCAGCACATCACGAATATCATATCGATCGACAGCGATGAATCCATCGTCAAGGCGATCCCTGTCAGAGAGTTTACCGAATCTGAATACCTGCTGTTCTTTACGAAAAACGGAATGGCGAAAAGAACTCAGCTGATGCAGTATAAAGCACAGCGCTATTCAAAAGCATTGGTCGCTCTTAACTTAAAAGGCGACGATGAAGTGGTTGATGTTCATGTAACGGACGGAACGAAAGATTTGTTTATCGCGACACATTCCGGCTACGGTCTGTGGTTCTCAGAAGATGAGGTTAGCGTCGTCGGCGCAAGGGCGGCCGGTGTCAAAGGCGTCAATTTGAAAGACGGCGACTTTGTCGCCAGCGGGCAGGTTTTAGAAGAATCGGATGTGCTTGTGCTCGTGACCCAGCGCGGATCTATTAAGCGGATGAACCGCACCGAATTTGAAAAAACGTCACGGGCGAAACGAGGGGTTCTCATGCTGAGGGAATTGAAGAAAAAACCTCACCGCATCACCGGGCTGCTCGCATGCTCATATCATGCTCAAATCACGCTTCAAACCGAAAAAGGCATCACAGAGGAGATGCTTGTCAAAGATATCAAGCTTCATGACCGGTACAGCAACGGTTCTTTCATCATCGACGAAGATGAGGCAGGGGAAGTAACGGATGTATGGATCAGCAAACATGAACGGGAGTGAAATCGACCTGCGCCCAATTCTAGGGATATCACCACATGCCTATCAAGAATAGAGCCATTCTGCAAGACAACGAAGAATGCTGCAGAAAAAGAGCATGCCAGATAAACTTTACACAGTTCACTTTTTAACGCTAGGCTACTTTCTTGTGATACAAGCTTTTTCCCGTATCGGTGAGATTTTCGCTTTCTTTTTGGAGTAAGCGTCAAATACATGAAAGTTCTCTGCTGCTTAATTGATAACAGAGTAAAACAACCCAGTCCGCGTTCACGCCTTTAGTGCACATGGACTGGGTTTTCCTTGATCACACCAAGATTATTGTACATCTAACTCTTTTACGGTTTCACCTTCAATTAACACAGGCTGATAGTAGGTTTCGTTTGGTAAATCCTTCTTTCCTTGCAATTTCTTGATGACCCAATCAGCTGCATCGTGTCCCATTTGTTCTTGAGGATGTGTCAATGTTGTTAGTTTGATATTCGCATTTTTGGCAATATACGAATTGTCCTGTCCAATAATTGACAATTTGTCCGGGACAGAAATATTAAGTTGTCTGCATACATTTGCTACTTCCAATCCTACTTCGTCGTTATAGCAAACAATTGCAGTCAACACGTCTCTCTTTTCATTTAGAAACTTCTTCAGGTTTGTGTATAGATCCAGCTTCGTCTCTGTATTGTACGAAAGCACATGCTCTGGTTGAAATCGTAATTTGGCTTCACCAAGCGCTTTTATATACCCCTTCATTCGATACTTTCCTTGTAAATCATCCATTTTTGAAATGAGACCAATTTGTGTATGTCCTTTTGATATTAATTCTTTTGTTGCGAGATAGCTGGACTGCACATCATCGAGACAAAGAAAAGGAACATCTAATTCTTCATAATAAGCATTGATCATGATGAAAGGAATATCCTGTTCCTTAAACGATAAATAGTAAGCAATATTGGGATTGTATAGATTACTTTTCGTAGGTTCAACAATTAAACCATCGACGCCAAATGACAACATCATTTCCAAAGCTTTTTTTTCTTGTTCGACATCATTATTTGTACTAGCTAATAGTAACGAATAATTAGCCTCATTCAATCTCCCTTCAATTCCGCGAATAATTGAGGGGAAAATGTAATCTGAAATGTAGGTCGTAATTACACCGATTATTTTATTATTGGAATTCCCTCCAGGTTTTGATTGATACTGGTTACTTACATAAGTGCCAGATCCTTTTTCACTTCTTAAAAACCCCTCGTTCGCCAGCTCTAAAATCGCCTTTCGAACAGTGTGCCGGCTGACTTTGTATTCTTCTTGTATGGCGGATTCAGTAGGAATTTGTTCTCCTACCCTGTAAACTCCTGAAAGGATTTTACTTTTTATATCATTAATGATGATCTTATACTTTGGTTTCATTTCACTCACTTCTTTCATAGTTGTTCGCATTCTAATTTTTTTAATTGAATGATTTGTGTGGACATATTTTATCATGGCTTTCAATGAATGAAAAGATTTCACCTTATTTTCGTGAAAATGAATAAGTAATTCTAATTTTTTTCTTTAAATTTCATGTTATACAAATACTTTTTATTATAAGCATGAAGAGAAAAAGAATAGAAATATCGTTGTGATATTTATATGAACATATTATATTATTGATTGACAAATGTACGTACAAAAAATATACTAAGTCTGTAATTAAGTTAAGCGAAAAGGGGAATGCCTTCTTTCGAATAATATTGAAATCGCTATCAGAGGGGGGATAACGTGAAAGCGAATCAAGTAAACATCAAGCAGGCGATAACTGAGGGAGAAACATCGCTTGGAATTGAATTCGGATCCACACGTATTAAAGCAGTGTTGATTGATAGCAGTTTTGAAACAATCGCATCTGGAAGTTATGAGTGGGAAAACCGCTTGGAAGATGGATTTTGGACGTACAACTTAGTAGATATTATCACTGGGTTGCAAACAGCTTATAGTGAAATGAAGAATGATGTTGAACGAAATTATGGCATCACCATTCGCAAAATCGGTTCTATTGGATTTTCTGCAATGATGCATGGATATATGGCTTTTGACAACACAGGGGAGCTGCTTGTTCCGTTTCGAACTTGGCGTAACTCAACAACCGGTGCTGCAGCAAAAGAATTAACTGATCAATTTCAATTCAATATCCCTGAACGGTGGAGTATTGCTCATTTATATCAAGCGATATTAAATGAAGAGAAACATTTGCCTCGCATTGATTATATCACCACTTTAGCTGGGTACATTCACTGGTTGCTGACTGGCAATAAAGCAATTGGCATTGGAGATGCTTCGGGCATGTTCCCAATTGATGAATCAACGCAAAATTACAATGAATCGATGCTCAAGCAGTTTGATGAACTGATTTCGAACAAAGGCTATCCTTGGAGTATAAAGGATATTCTTCCTAAAGTTTATATTTCAGGCGAGCAAGCTGGCGAATTAACCGAAATTGGCGCGAAAATTCTGGATCAGTCAAAAAATTTACAACCGGGCATTCCGGTTTGTCCGCCGGAAGGCGATGCTGGAACAGGAATGGTTGCTACGAATAGTGTGAGGAAACGCACTGGAAACATCTCAGTAGGAACTTCAGTTTTTGCCATGATTGTATTAGAGAAAGAACTTTCGAAAGTATATCCAGAAATTGATTTGGTAACAACGCCAAACGGCAGTCCGGTTGGAATGGTTCATGCGAATAACTGCTCAAGCGATTTGAATGCTTGGCTAGGGTTGTTTCGTGAATTTTTTGAGGCAATGGGACAAAAGGTTGAAATGAATAAATTATTCGAAGTGGTGTTGAATAAAGCATTGGAGGCTGACTCAGACGGCGGTGGCTTACTAAGCTACGGTTATTTCTCTGGTGAAAATATTACAGGACTAGAAAAAGGCCGGCCGTTATTTGTCCGCTCACCAGAGAGTCGTTTCGATTTAGCAAACTTCATGCGGACACACCTTTTTGCAGCTTTTGCAGCTTTGAAAATCGGAATGGATATTTTGACCAAAGAGGAAAATATTGATATTGATAGCATTTTAGCTCACGGCGGTTTATTCAAAACCCCTCTTGTCGGACAAAAAATTGTTGCAGCTGCAATGAATACGCCAGTATCAGTTATGGCAACTGCCGGAGAGGGCGGTGCGTGGGGAATGGCTATTCTTGCATCTTACATGATGAACAAAGATCAACAAGAAAGCTTAGAAGATTTCCTCGACAAAAAAGTCTTTGAAGAGGATGCCGGGCAAGAAATTTACCCTGATCAATTAGATGTTGAAGGATTTGAAGCATTTATCGAACGGTACAAAAAAGGTTTAATGATTGAGCAGGCCGCTGTGGATCATTTGATTTAATGAGTGGAGGGGTTGACGTGCTAGAACAACTGAAAGAAGAAGTGTTACAAGCAAATTTGGACTTGCCTAAATACGGACTTGTGAAATACACATGGGGAAATGCAAGTGCCATTGACCGTGAAACTGGTTTATTCGTTATCAAACCTAGTGGTGTTGATTATGAAACAATGAAAGCTAGTGATATGGTGGTTGTTGATTTAGATGGCAATATTGTTGAAGGAGAGCTGAGACCTTCATCAGATACAGCGACTCACGCGGTACTTTATAAGCATTATCCTGAAATTGGAGGAATTGTACACACTCATTCAACTTGGGCGACAATCTGGGCTCAAGCAGGCCTTGATGTTCCGGCGATGGGGACCACTCATGCAGACACATTCTATGGTTCCGTGCCATGCGCCCGATACTTGACACAAGAGGAGGTTGATCGAGGTTACGAAGTAGAAACAGGTAATGTCATTATCGAAACATTTGAAGAGCGCGGGTTAGATATTTTAGCTGTTCCCGGTGTCTTACTTCATGGTCATGGTCCATTTACTTGGGGCAAAGATGTAAAATCAGCAGTATTGAATAGTGTGGTGTTGGATGAAGTCGCGAAAATGAATTTATTTACCCGAGAATTAAATCATTTTGCAAAAGAATTACCACAATGTATTTTAGATAAACATTATTTACGAAAACACGGTAAAAATGCTTATTATGGTCAAAAGTAAAATCAATTCTATCAAACTATTCATTTAAGAAAAGAGGGTTATGATGTTAACACAAGGAAAAAAAGAATTCTGGTTTGTCGTAGGTTCACAACATCTTTATGGGGAAGAAGCGCTTGAAGAAGTCAGAGCGCACGCGCAAGCCGTGACTGATGCATTAAATGAAAGCGCTGTATTGCCATACCCGCTTGTATTGCAAGATTTAGCTGTTAGTGCAGATAAAATCACAAGCATCATGAAAGAAGTGAACTATCGTGACGAAGTTGCCGGTGTTATCACTTGGATGCATACTTTTTCACCTGCAAAAATGTGGATTCGCGGAACAAAATTATTACAAAAACCGTTACTTCATTTAGCGACACAATTTAATGAAAGTATTCCGTGGACAACGATTGACATGGACTTTATGAACCTAAACCAATCTGCTCATGGGGACCGTGAATATGGTTTTATCAATGCCCGTTTGCAAAAACAAAATAAAGTTGTCGTAGGTTATTGGGAACGCCCTGAAGTGCAACAGCAAATTGCGGAATGGATGGACGTAGCGGTTGCTTATAACGAAAGCTTCAACATCAAGGTCGCCCGATTTGGTGACAACATGCGTAACGTTGCTGTTACTGAAGGGGATAAGGTTGAAGCACAAATTCAATTTGGCTGGACAGTTGATTACTTTGGCATTGGTGATCTTGTTCAATACGTGAATGCGGTTACAGATGAAGAAATTAATCGATTGTTTGCTGAATATGCAGACCTTTATGAATTTGATTATGGTACTTACAGTCAGGAAGATTGGGAGAAGAGCGTAAAAGTACAAGCAAGCTATGAAATCGCCATTAAACGTTTCCTGGATGATGGTGGTTATAATGCCTTCACAACTAACTTTGAAGATTTATATGGGATGAAACAACTTCCGGGTCTTGCCGTCCAACGTTTGATGGCCCAAGGATATGGCTTTGCTGGTGAAGGAGATTGGAAAACTGCAGCGCTCGATCGTTTACTCAAAGTGATGAGCCGTAACCAATCAACCGGCTTTATGGAAGATTACACATATGAATTAGCTGCCGGTCAAGAATCAATCCTTCAATCACATATGCTTGAAGTTGACCCATCTTTAGCAAGCAACAAACCGAAAATTATCGTATCTCCATTAGGTATTGGTGATCGTGAAGACCCGGCACGCTTAGTGTTCGACGGAAAAGCAGGAGATGGTGTGGTTGTTTCGATGGCAGACTTTGGTACGCATTACAAACTGTTGATTAACGAAGTTTCTGCATTTGAACCAACTGTTCCGGCACCAAACCTTCCGGTGGCACGGGTGCTTTGGGAAGTGAAGCCTAACTTTCAGGATGGAGTGAAAGCGTGGCTTGAAAACGGCGGCGGTCACCATACAGTTGTTTCATTGAATTTAACAACAGACCAAATGATCACTTATGCAAAGCTGGTTGACCTGGAATATGTAGTGATTAAGTAATGCCTCTAACCTCCGAGGAGGCTCTGCTTCCTTGGAGGTGAAAAATAGGGATATCAGATATCAAAATATTCATGATTTTGTAAGCGTTATCGTTATGTTCCGGAAAAATTGAAAGCGTTTAATAATAGGCGAATAAAACCATGAGGTTTAGTGAGAAATCCCACCAATATCCTAGCATGTATTTGCAGTTTGGAAACACTTTAATGATTTCTGAAAAAGCCATCGATAATTTTGGTGGCTGGATTACACAATATAATTTCAACCTTGAGGAGGGAACTTAAATGGTTAATGAAAAGAAAATCTCAAGTGGCTTCATTTATTTTTTCGGGGCTTTTGCCGGCATTCTTTTCGGTTATGATATCGGCGTTATGACGGGTGCTTTGCCTTTTCTGCAACACGATTGGAACCTTCAAGACAACGCCGGGGTTATTGGCTGGATTACTTCTTCGGTCATGTTAGGCGCTATTTTTGGAGGCGCCCTGGCCGGACAACTTTCTGATCGTTTGGGACGTCGCAAAATGATTTTAATTTCCGCTGTCATTTTTGTTGTTGGATCCATTTTGTCAGGAATAGCACCTCATAATGGGGTACTGTTTTTAATTATTTCTCGGGTTTTATTAGGATTGGCCGTTGGTGCTGCCTCTGCATTGGTCCCGGCCTATATGTCGGAAATGGCGCCTGCACGTTTACGCGGACGGCTGTCAGGAATTAATCAAACCATGATTTGTTCTGGAATGTTGCTTTCTTACATTGTTGATTTTCTATTGAAAGATTTGCCGGAAACAATGGCATGGCGGTTGATGCTTGGTTTGGCTGCCGTACCTGCTGTGATCTTATATGTTGGAATGTTAAAGTTACCTGAATCACCTCGTTTTTTAATCAAGAACAATAAACTTGATGAAGCACGCAAGGTGTTGAGCTATATTCGCTCTAACAAAGGGGAGATTGATTCTGAAATAGCACAAATACAAGAAACTGCCAGAGAGGAAACAAAGGCAAATCAAAAAGCATCATGGGCTACACTCTTAAGTAATAAATATCGTTTTTTATTAATTGCTGGTGTGGGTGTTGCCGCTTTTCAACAATTCCAGGGTGCTAACGCAATTTTTTATTACATTCCTTTGATTGTAGAAAAAGCAACAGGGAATGCGGCAAGTTCAGCGTTGATGTGGCCGATTATTCAAGGTGTTATTCTCGTGCTAGGTTCATTGCTATTCATCATGATCGCTGATAAATTTAATCGCCGTACTTTATTAACAGTAGGCGGAACCGTTATGGGGCTGTCCTTTATTTTGCCGGCAATATTGAATATATTAATTCCTAATGCAAATCCGATGATGATGGTTGTCTTTTTAAGTATCTATGTAGCACTTTATTCATTCACGTGGGCTCCTTTAACTTGGGTCATCGTTGGAGAAATTTTCCCTCTGGTCATTCGCGGGCGCGCGTCTGGAATAGCTTCATCATTTAACTGGATCGGCTCTTTCTTGGTTGGATTGCTATTTCCTATTATGACCGCTTCGATGTCTCAAGAAGCTGTGTTTGCAATCTTCGGTGTTATTTGTTTACTTGGAGTTGTATTTATCCGGACACGCGTCCCTGAAACTCGAGGTCGCAGTTTAGAGGAAATCGAAAAAAATGGAGGAAATAAACAAATTGGCGGAAAAAGCGCGCAAATAAACCTATGAGGCTTGGAGTGGGGAATCGAAAAGAGCTATCTTGGGTGCCGCTTATCGCAGGGGAAATCTTCGCACTAGTTCATTTTGAAACAGGGGGTTTCAAAAGGGAAGACGCTCTTTGGTCCAAATTTTTAAACGGGGCGTGATTGGACGAACCGTGACATATCAGCTCTAGCTTGTTATTTCAATATGGAGGTGGAAAACTCCGCCCTCCATATTGAATATGATTTTAAAATTAATTAAATACCATTCCGCCATCAATGATAAGAGACTGGCCGGTCATATAATCTGAATCCGGCCCTGCAAGATAAGAAACGCATGCTGCTACATCTTCCGGCTCTGATAAGCGTTTTAATGCAATATTTTTAGCGAATTGTTCCATTCCCCATTCAAATGGCTTGCCTGCTTCATCAGCGGTTTGCTGTGCAATCCCCATCATCATAGGCGTTTTTACGATACCCGGACAAAAGGCGTTAACCGTAATGCCTAATTCAGCTAGATCTTTTGCCGCCGTTTGCGTAATCCCGCGAACAGCGAACTTTGTTCCGCCGTAAACTGCCAAGCCTGGGTTACCGACTTGACCGGCTTGAGAAGAAGCATTAATGATTTTCCCGCCGTGTCCAAGTTCTTTAAAGGCTTTTACAGCTGCTTGAATTCCCCAATAAGTACCGCCGACGTTAACATCATAGATTTTCCGATAATCTTCATATGTAATGCTTTCAATAGGTGTGGTTGGTCCAAGACCTGCATTATTGATCACCACATCAAGACCGCCGAGGCGTTTAACCGTTTCATCGACTGCTTTAAAAACATCGTCCCGATCAGCAACATCCACTTTAACTGCAATTGCCTTACCGTTATGCTGGTTAATGTCCTCAGCAACTTGTGTTGCAGTTTCTACATTATAATCGGCAACTGCAACAGCGAACCCATCCTCCGCCAAACGTTTGCAGATTGCTTCGCCAATTCCTTGGCCTCCGCCAGTAACAAAAGCAATTTTTCCAGATACTTTACTCATATGAACATCTTCTTTCTATAAGTAATTGGTATTTAATTGGTACAGAAACATTATATCTTATATTTGTAGATTTGAAATAAAATCCCGGCAGTTGTTGAAAAAATGTTTAAAATTTTTCGAAAAAATTTAATTGTTTTTGAAGAAGATGGAAAAGCTGTATTTAAGTATAATAGGATTGTTCCGCTTTTACTGCAATCACAAGACGAAGGAAGACCAAATGAAAAGGCATGAATCCGTGCAGTGCCGGACTCATGCCAATCAAACTGTTTCATGAATTTTATTGTCTAGCTTTTTCAAATCGCTTCAAATTCAGCTGTCCTGGCGATTGAAAAGGTCGGTAATCGCGTGCATGAATTCAATTCCTTGAAAAACAAACAAATTGATTGCTGCTAATGAAAATAGTCCAATAATCACCGTTCTTATAATAAATAACATGTTAAAACCTCCCGTTTTTTTCGTATGGTTATGGTTTTAAAACATGCGCTTTATCGAAATAAGAAGAGTGATAGAACACCGCGAGCATAAATGCCTTCAGATGCTCTTTCCGCCTGTTCATCATGAACGCCTGGCCGGAAGCCGCAGCTAAGATGAAGAGAAGGATGGATTCAGCTCCGAAGCCGAGTGAATTCCACAATGATTTCGCCTTTTCTTCACCATATTTGCCGGCTGTCAGTTCATGGAGTTCGTCTCCTGAAACAGCGGCTTTTTGCGTATGGTGATTTGCCGGCATCTGGGGCATTGAGAACGAATGAAGGCTCGCAATGACTAAAAAGAATATGGACAGTTGCAGAAACAATGTCTTTTTCATTGGATCTCATCCCCTTAGTATCTCATCATCTTAGCATATTTTATGTTATAAGAAAAGATGATTATTTTGTGACAGTTGGCAAATATTTATTGACAATATGAGATTTTTCGCAACGCACTTGGAATGAAAGCGCATTTTTATATATGAATAAAGATGATACTCTGCTATAATGAGCATTGGGACTAAAGTAATAATGATGTTAACAGCCTTTATGTTTAAAAGACAGAAAATTCTATCTAGTTTTTCTTGTGTCATTATTATGATATAATCCTATCATGTTAGAAAACTTAACATCAAAACAAAATTCGTTTGTTTCAGGAGGGTGCTATGGAAGAAATTTTAAGCGAAATCATCAATGTCCCAAGCGGTTTTATTTGGACTTATTTAGTCTATATATTAATAGGAATAGGCCTGTTCTTTACTTTTAAATTGAAATTCGTTCAATTCCGCTATTTCTTCGAGATGTTTCGTATCGTCGGACAAAAGGAGGAGAAAGGAAAAGGCGTCTCGTCTTTGCAGGCTTTCTTTATTTCCGCCGCTTCGCGTGTCGGCACGGGTAACCTGACCGGTGTCGCGCTTGCTGTTGCAACAGGAGGACCTGGAGCGGTCTTTTGGATGTGGGTTGTCGCGCTTGTCGGTATGGCTTCCAGCTTTGTGGAGAGTACGCTGGCTCAAGTGTACAAGGTCAAAGACGGCGATCATTTCAGAGGGGGCCCAGCTTATTACATGGAAAAAGCGCTGGGCGCCAGATGGATGGGCATTATCTTTGCCGTTTTGATTACGATTACATTCGGATTGATCTTTAATGCGGTGCAAGCCAATACGATCGTCGGTTCGATGGAAGGGGCTTTCAACCTTGATAAAACAACGGTCGGAATTGTTTTGGCGGTATTGACCGGATTTATCATTTTCGGCGGTTTGAAACGCGTTGTGACAGTTTCGCAGTTGATCGTTCCGGTTATGGCGGTCATTTATCTTGGACTTGCTTTATTTGTCGTGCTGACGAATATTTCTCAAATACCGGCCGTTTTCGCGATGATTGTGAAAGATGCTTTCGGGATCGAGCAGATTGCAGGGGGTACGCTCGGCAGCATCATTATTATCGGTGCGAAGCGCGGCTTGTTTTCAAACGAAGCCGGAATGGGAAGCGCGCCGAACGCAGCGGCGACTGCCAATGTCTCTCACCCGGCGAAGCAAGGTTTTATCCAAACGCTTGGCGTATTCTTTGATACGATGGTTATCTGCAGTGCGACAGCCTTTATGATTCTGCTTTTCAATCTGACGCCGGGCAAAGAGCTTGACGGCATTCAAATTACACAAGCAGCCATGCAGCATCATGTCGGAAGCTGGGCGCCTGCGTTTGTCGCAGTGGCGATTTTCCTGTTCGCTTTCAGCTCAATCGTCGGAAACTACTATTATGGTGAGACGAATATTGAATTTATTAAAAAGAGCAAGACGACGCTTGCCGTTTACCGTACAGCTGTTGTCGCAATGGTCATCTTCGGATCTGTATCCGGTTTTCAACTTGTGTGGGACATGGCGGATTTATTTATGGGATTAATGGCGATCATTAACCTGATTGCGATTCTGCTTCTTTCCGGAATTGCCGCGAAAGTGCTGAAAGACTATACTGATCAGCGTAAAACAGGGAAGAACCCTGTCTTTAAGGCAAGCTCGATTCCAGGTCTGAAAAACACAGAGGCTTGGGAAGACGAGAAGGAAACATTGCAATCGAAATAAACAATATGAAAAAAGGCGTCCTTGGGGCGCCTTTTTCTTGTTTTTTTACTGACAGCTGAATGAGGTAATCTCGTTCAAGTCAATACCGAAGTAAACCCAGCGGAATTGACGCGGTCTCCAGCGGTAGCCCGCAATCGAATAACGTCCGACGAAAACCGGGTAGAACCAAAAGCGGCTGCCGTTTCTTAAGCGGATGAATGTA
Source organism: Bacillus sp. BS3(2021) (assembly GCF_021043345.1). NCBI lineage: Bacteria > Bacillati > Bacillota > Bacilli > Caryophanales > Bacillaceae > Bacillus > Bacillus sp. BS3(2021). The sequence goes on along the minus strand of NZ_JAJNDM010000009.1, from coordinate 93,639 downwards.
TATTTGAACAGGCATCTTCTGATTCCGCCGGGATCAACGGCAAATACCGAAGGGCCGGTGTCTTGCGGAAATTGGCTCGGCGGCGGGGGGAGAAACTGCTGTTGCTGCTGTCCTCCAACTCCTGGAGGCGGCCCCGGCGGAAATTGCTGGCGATACGGATCATATAGTGAAGGATCGTATGGATACAATAAAAACGCTCCTTTCTGATGGTTTGCTTTATCGTATGATTGATAGGGAATAAGGGTAGCTTGCCTATAGAGAAAAAAATCCCTAAAGCCGTTTTGGCTTTAGGGAAAATGTTTAAATGCTTTTGCGGGGCGCCCGTTTTCGGTAAACAACATAGCTTCTTGTCAAATATTTTAGCGGCATGCTGAATACGTGGACGAGCCGAGTAAACGGCCAGACGATGAAAATGACGTAGCCCATCATAATATGAAGCTTAAACCAGAGGGGCACGCTCGCCATAAGTCCGGCATCAGGCTTGAATAAGAAAATGTTGCGAAACCACGGGCTGATTGTTGTCCGATAGTCGAATCCTTTTGAATCGATGTTCAAGAAGGTTGCCGCAAGCCCAGTCGTCATGACGAATAACAAAGCGACCAGCGTGATGAAATCACCGGCAGAGCTCGTTTTTCGAATTCGTTTGTCCGTGAATCTGCGGTAGGTCAATATGATAAGTCCTGACAGCGCGGCGATGCCCGCGGGCAGTCCGAAACCGATCGCGATTTTATGGTACATATGCTCTGATACGCCGAGCGCTTGATAAAGGCTTTCCGGAATTAAAATTCCCATCACATGCCCGCCGATGACAAAAAAGATTCCCCAGTGAAAAAGGCTGCTGCCAAGCGCCAATTTTTTCTTTTCGAGCATTTCGCTTGATTTGGCCGTCCAGCCAAACTGATCATGTTGATAGCGGTATATATGCCCTCCGATAAAAATGGTGATGACGATATAGGGGAGGATGACCCACAGGATTTGTTCGATCATGGCTGTACATTCCTTTCAACACCAATTTCCTCTAAAATCATCATTAATCCGTCTAATAACGGCGTATAGATGCTTTCATTCTCTGAAAGCTGCAATCTTAATTCTTCCAGGTTCGCTGCGTATTTTTGGAATACAGCCGCAGCTTTTTCATGATCGGCGACTGCAGCAAATTCAAGCATGAGCGGCAGATAATCCGGCAGCTCTTTGTCTGTCGGCTGAAAACCGGACTGCTGATACAGATCTTTCAGCTGCAGCAATTCAATTCCGCGCTCCCTTTGTTCACCGGAGTTGAAATAGGTGACATAAAGGTTCGTTTTTTTGCCGAAATCAAACGTATATACGTACGTTTCGATCAATTCCTCAGACGAATAGGAAGCCGCGCTTTCCAAAAAGGCAAGCAGATGCCCTTTCAGCGCTTCATGTTCGATTTCGCCGATGATCTGCTGCCATTCGGAACGTTCTTTTCTCCACTCTTCATCAGGGTAGGAGAGGAGGTGAGAAAGAGCGGCAAAAACGGTTTGTTTGTCTGTTCCATTCATGAAGCTTCCCTCCAGTGTTATATGTTTTGGCAAGAGCCGGGTCCTCCGGCAAACGATAATCCGCAGCTTCCTTGTTCCATGTACAGATCCGCGACTTCTTCGCGATGGGTTTGCGGAATGACAAAGCGGTCATCGTATTTGGCGATCGCAAGCAGACGGTACATATCTTCAATCTGCTCTTCAGTCAATCCGGTATCTTGAATCAGGGCTGAATCGATCTGTTTGTTTGTTTGAGTCGCTCGCATGTACATACGCATCACAGACATTTTCTTTAATGTCGTTCTTATATGGTGTGTATCACCGGCAGTCAGCAAATTGGCCAAATATTCGATCGGAATCCGCATTTCATCAATGGCAGGGAAGATATCTTCAGCTGATTGGGCCGTTCCTTTTCCTTCAAACATATTCATAATCGGACTGAGCGGCGGAATATACCATACCATCGGCAATGTCCGGTATTCAGGATGCAGCGGCAGAGCGATTTTCCAATCGATGATCATTTTGTAGATCGGAGATTTTTGCGCTGCTTCGATCCACTCCAGCGGAATGCCTTGAGCTTTTGCTTCTTCTGCGACAGCGGGATCATTCGGATCAAGGAAAATTTCCAGCTGGGAGTGATATAGATCTTTTTCATTTTCGGCTGAAGCCGCTTCTTCGACTTTATCTGCATCATAAAGCATGACTCCGAGATAGCGGATTCTGCCGACGCATGTCTCAGAGCAGATTGTCGGCAGTCCTGCTTCAAGACGAGGGAAGCACAATGTGCATTTTTCCGCCTTGTTCGTCTGCCAGTTGAAATACACTTTTTTATAAGGGCATGATGATACACAGTGTCTCCATGAGCGGCACGCATTTTGATCGACGAGAACGATCCCGTCTTCTTCGCGTTTGTACATCGCTCCCGACGGACAGGAGGAGACGCAGGAAGGATTGATGCAGTGTTCGCATATCCTTGGCAGATACATCATAAAGACGTCTTCAAATTCAGTCTTGATCGATTCTTCCATTTTTTTGACGTTTGGATCTTGAAGGCCTGTAATGTGGCCGCCGGCAAGATCGTCTTCCCAGTTCGGACCCCATTCAAGGTTCATGAAGTCTCCCGTAATGGAAGACTTCGGCCTTGCAACAGGCTGGTGTTTTTTCTCCGGACTGTTTGTCAGCGTTTCATAATCATAGTTCCAAGGTTCATAGTAGTCATCGATCGTCGGCTGGTACGGGTTGTAGAATAAATTCATGAGCCGCGTTGTTTTGGCGCCTGATTTGAGCTGAAGTTTGCCTTTTTTCAGCTCCCAGCCGCCTCTGTATTTATCCTGGTCCTCCCATTGTTTAGGGTAGCCGATGCCCGGTTTTGTTTCGACGTTGTTGAAGTACATATATTCTGCACCGGAACGGTTTGTCCATGTGTTTTTGCATGTGACGCTGCATGTATGGCAGCCGATGCATTTATCAAGGTTCATTACCATTCCGATTTGAGCTTTAATCTTCAAGCCAATCGACCTCCTTCAATTTTCTGATCACGACATTGAGGTCGCGCTGATTTCCTGTCGGCCCGTAGTAGTTGAATCCGTAGCTGAGCTGGCCGTAGCCTCCGATCATCTGCGTCGGCTTGACATGGATGCGGGTCGGACTGTTATGGGTTCCACCGCGGTTATTCGTCAGCTTTGTTCCCGGTACATTGATATGCCGGTCTTGGGCATGGTGCATAAAGGCCATTCCTTTTGGAATCCGGTGTGATGTCACGGCCCGTGCGACGACGACTCCGTTTCGGTTGAAGCATTCGATCCAGTCGTTGTCCTGAATGTCGGTTTCTTCCGCATCGTCTTTATTCATCCAGACTGTCGGCCCGCCTCTGAAAAGGGTAAGCATCGGCAGGGAATCAAAATACATGCTGTGAACCGACCATTTATTATGCGGCGTTAAATAGTTTAAAACGATTTCTTTTCCTTCCTGATCCGGACGCTTGTTCAAGAAAGGGCGGTGGATCAGGATCGGCTTGAATGTCGCCATGTTCTCGCCGAATTCCGTCATCATTTCATGATCAAGGTAAAAAGACTGTCTGCCGGTCAGCGTTCTCCACGGAATCAGTTTTTCAACGTTCGTTGTAAACGGCGAATAGCGCCGTCCGCCTTTTTCAGAACCGCTGAAAGCAGGGGAGGTGATCACCGTTTTCGGCTGAGCCGAAATTTGCTCAAATGTAAAGCATTCCTCTTCCCGTTCTTCAGCTAAGTCTTTCAACTCAAGATTCGTTATTTTTTCAAGCGATTCCCACGCTTTAACGGCTACTTTCCCGTTTGAAGTGGAAGAGAGGGTCAATACCGCTTCCGCAGCCTGTCTTGCATCACTGATGTCAGGACAGCCTTTGGCGATCGTGTCGTCTTTTACGACGCCGAGCGTTTTTTTGAGGGAATCATATTCCGCTTCAACAGACCAGTTCATACCTTTCGTACCAAACGGCTGTTTGACAACATTCGGCCCAAGCGATGTCATCTTATTGAAAATCTGCTTGTAATCCCGTTCCACAACATGAATTTGCGGCATTGTTTTGCCGGGAACGGCAGGGCAGTCGCCTTTGCTCCAATCTTTGATTTTCCCGAGCGGCTGCGCCATTTCCTGTGGAGTGTCATGGAGAAGAGGAGTCGCAACAGCCTCTTTTACAGGTTCCATGTCCATTTCTTCAGCCAGATTGGAAACCGCTTTTGCCAATGCTTTGAAAATATCCCAATCAGACTTTGCTTCCCACGGCGCGCTGATTGCCGGGTTAAACGGGTGGATGAACGGATGCATATCCGTGCTGCTGAGATCGTGTTTTTCGTACCAGGTGGCCGCAGGGAGCACGATGTCTGAATAAAGGGCTGTTCCCGCCATCCGGAAATCGAGATTGACCAGTAAGTCGAGTTTGCCTTCAGGCGCTTTGTCACGCCATGTGATTTCTTCGGGACGGACGCTGTCCTGATCATCGTTCATCAGTCCGTTAGTCGTGCCGAGCAAGTGCTTCAGAAAATATTCATGACCTTTGCCGGAGCTCGAGATTAAGTTGGCTCTCCAGACAAATAGATTTCTCGGGAAGTTCTTTTCATTGTCAGGATCTTCAATTGAAAACTTGAGCTTTTTCTCCTCAAGCTGTCTGGCGATATAGCTTCCGACTTGCTGAGCGTTCTCAGCGCCTGCTTTTTCTGCTTCTTTATACAGATCAATACCGTTTTTCTCAAACGTCGGATACGAAGGAAGCCATCCGAGTCTTGCCGCCAGCACATTGTAATCGGCGTGGTGCTTGTAGCGCGATGTTTTTGCGATAGGGGAAGCAAGCCCGCTGATTTCCTGATCTTCATAGCGCCACTGGTCGGTAGCGAAGTAGAAAAATGATGTTCCGTTTTGCAGTTTGGCAGGGCCTCCCCAGTCTTTGGCCGTCGCGATCGTCTGCCATCCTTCGGCCGGCCGGAGTTTTTCCTGGCCGACATAGTGGGCCCAGCCGCCTCCGTTAACCCCTTGAGCTCCGACGAGAAGCACAAGGTTCAGCACAGCTCTGTAAATGGTGTCTGAATTGAACCAATGGTTAATCCCGGCGCCGACAATGATCATTGAACGGCCCTCTGTGTCAATCGCATTTTGCGCGAATTCCCTTGCGATCTTGATCACCATTTCACTTTTAATGCCAGTAATCGGCTCTTGCCAAGCCGGTGTAAACGGTTCAGGATCATCAAATGATGCCGGCGTCTGCCCGTCAATTCCGCGGTTGACGCCATAGTTGGCGAGCGTCAGGTCGAAAACGGTAGAAACAAAAACTTCCTCTCCGTCCAGAATCATTTTTTTGATCGGAAGCGGTCTTTCAAGCACTTTATTGCCGTCATGTGAGAAGTAAGGAATGTTGACCGTGCCGATCATATCTTCGTGTCCAAGCATGGAAAGCCGAGGTGTGATCGGTTTTTCTGAATCCTCATCAACCATGCGCAGATTCCATTTTCCTTGGCCGTCCCAGCGGGAGCCCATCGTGCCCTGCGGAATCGCAAATCCATCTGTGTCTTCGTCCCAAACGGCAGGCTTCCACTCATCATGCTCTGTCGCACGCCCGATATCTTTAGCATGGAGGAAGCGGCCTGCTGTGAACGTTCCGTTTTCCTCTTTCAAAGTCACCAAAAACGGGAAATCGGTATATTGTTTTGCATAATCAATAAAACGCTCCGTCTTCTGGTTGACATAAAAGTCTTGCAGAATGACGTGGCCCATCGCCATGGCCAGTGCGCCGTCCGTTCCTTGTCTGATGCTCAGCCAATCATCGGAAAACTTTGAGGACTCGGCAAAGTCCGGACTGATCGAAATCACTTTTGCTCCTTTATAGCGGGCTTCGGCTAAAAAGTGAGCGTCAGGCGTTCTGGTAAGCGGCACATTAGAACCCCATGTCATGATGTAGCCCGAATTGTACCAGTCGCTGCTTTCCGGAACGTCGGTTTGATCTCCCCAAATTTGCGGTGAAGCAGGAGGGAGGTCGGCATACCAGTCATAGAAGCTCAGCATCGGCCCGCCGATCAGGGACATAAAGCGTGACCCTGCTGCGTGGCTGAGCATCGACATGGCTGGAATCGGCGAGAAGCCGACATTTCGGTCAGGACCGTATTTGGCAATGGTGTACAGAAGGGAAGCCGAAATCAGCTTCAGGACTTCGCTCCATTCGGCGCGGACAAATCCGCCTTTTCCGCGCGCCTGTTTATAGGCCTTTGCTTTTTCAGGGTTTTCGATAATTGATTTCCATGCTTCCAGCGGATTTTTGCTGCTGTTTAGCGCCTCGCGCCACATCTGGATCAGCACACCGCGTACATACGGATATTTCACGCGGAGCGGGCTGTATATATACCAGGAAAAGCTCGCTCCCCTCGGACAGCCGCGCGGTTCAAAGTCCGGCATATCAGGGCCAGTCGAAGGGTAATCGAGTCGCTGCCCTTCCCATGTGACGATTCCGTTTTTGACGTAGATATTCCAGCTGCAGGAGCCTGTACAGTTCACCCCGTGGGTAGAGCGAACCACTTTATCATGCTGCCATCTATTTCTGTATACATCTTCCCAATTCCGGTCTTCATAAGTGGTTTGGCTGTGTTGATTGGAATGGCGTTCAATAGGAGAGAAATAATTTAATCTCCTGAAAATGGGACTCTGTTTCTTTTTTTTCATTGCTGGTTCACTCCTTCTGAGTCAGTGATGCTACCCTCACTATATATGGAGGAGGCGCTGGACCTTGTTAAATTTGTCACATGGTTTCGGGTTTTCACAAATTTGTCACATTTTCAGGAGGGGGAGAGGGAGGACAAAAAAACAGCCTGCATGGAAGCGGGCTGTCGAATGGGTCAATCGCTCGTGTTCAAAATTCTCTTTTCCCCGGTAATCTCTTGAATCGGGGCGATGTTCTGGGTGAATTCCAAAGTTCCGATATAGCGGCCGTTTTCATCGCGTACGGCAAAATAGCGGATGAACACGTATTTGTCTTTAAATTTGATCCAAAAGTCTTCAACGTCTTTTTTGCCTGATTTAAAGTCGTCAAGAAGTTTGTTGACGATGTGGACGCTTGCCGGCGGATGGCAGTTTTGGACGGTCCGGCCGATTACGGCTTTTGTCCTTGCGAAAATCCGTTCCTTTCCGTGTGAAAAATAGCGGACCACATCGTTTTCATCGATGAAGGTGATATCGACCGGAAGATGGTTCATCATGTGCTCAAGCTGGGTCACGGACAGAATACCAGTAGGGAGCCTGACATATCCGTCAGCCGCTTCTTCTGTTGTTTTGAGCTGATGGCGTTCAGGCTTCCACACCGTTTCCGGAGCAGTCAGGCAATATCCGATCTCGTCGCTTTCAGCCGCGATTTTCAGCCATTCGTCTTCTGTCAGCGTTCTGAGCGCCATCGGCAAGAGGATATTTTCTTCTTTATAAATCATTTCCGTGCCTTCTTGAATGATAAACGTTAGCTCGCGGATGACTTCATCTTTTTTGTCCGGCGTATACTCTTCCAACAAACGCTTCACTTCTTTGATGCTCTTGCGGATAAAATCATCGACAGCCCACATTACTTGGCTGGGCCCTGTAATTCCGTACTTTTCTAAATAGGGGAAGAGAAGATTTTCTTTTCTGCTGTAATGTTTGTCGACATCGGCGAGCAAGTTTAAGTCTGTGAGCAGCTTGAGAATGTTGTCGCGGTGATCTTCTTTTTCAAAACGTTCCAAATGAAGCTGCATTTTAAAGTTCAAAAGGAGGTCGATTTCTTTATTTTCTTTCATAAAAGTATGAACGGGATGGCCTAGCTGCTTATCGGCGTCAGCGCGGTGAATGTCTTCAATCGATCCTTTAAACACAGCGGCGTGAACGGAACAAAGCTCTTGAATTTCTTCGGGGGTAATGCCTTCTTCCTTCATTAACGCCTGTTCCAGCTGAGCGATTTCTTCAGCATTGACTGAACCGAACGCCTTTTCAAACCGTTTTTTGACGTCGGCAAGCGGTTTTCCTTTATGAAGGTCGATGATGATTTCTTTCAGAAGCTGCTTTTTTTCCTCTGGCAGACCTTGCTGCGTTTCCCGGTTGTTAATCATTTCGCTCATTGTTTTTCTCCTTTCCAAACGGGGTCAAATTCGTGCGCTTTCAATATGTCTAAGACATGCGGCCATTCGATTTGCATCATTCGTGCGCCTTTCGGAATCGTCACGATACGCCCGGCTGTTTCCAGCATGCCGGGCTTCGTTATGTTTTTAAACCCGGCTTCCTTCATCACGGCTTTTAGTTCAGGATGCAATGTGCAAAGTTCGTATACGGAATCGTTCAAATCAATTTTTTTATTATGCAGAGGGATCACATCCTTTGATAGTGATGATCATTCTCATCTATACCGTAATACAAGTATGCTGAAAAAAATGTGACGTACATCACATTTTTTTCAGCGCAAAGCCTTCGGAATATAAATACAGCTCGGGTCGCTTTCCAGATAATCGCCTGTCAGAGCATAGGCACGTGAGCGCGAACCGCCGCACACATGGCGGAATTCACAGACGCCGCATTTTCCTTTAAATCCGTCCGGATTTCGCAAATCCTTAAAGATCGGTGATTCGCGATAAATCTCAGCCAGCGGCTGTTCGCGGATGTTTCCGGCTTTAAACGGCAGGAGTCCGCTTGGATATACATCGCCGATATGGGAGATAAACATAAAGCCGTTGCCATCGTTCACACCTTTCGGAGCCCGGCCCAATCCGCCGATCGCATCCATTTTCCCTTTCTGCAATGCGTGTTCATAGCGGATTTTCATGTTGGGGTCTTTCGCTTCCCGCATTTTTTGTTGAATAACGACCCGTCGGTAGTGCTGGGCTGCTGTCGTTTTGATGTCAAAAGGCGCTTCTTTTGCCAAACGGCTGAGCCAAAGAAAGACTTTTTCATGGTCCACCGGCGAAATCATATCTTCCCGCTTCGCGCGGCCTGTCGGGACGAGAAAAAATACACTCCATAATACACAGTTCAATTCTTCGATCAGCTTTGCCATTTCATCCAGGTAATCGATGTTATAAGCGGATATAACGGTATTAATCTGCAGAGGCAGATGGCATTCATGAATGTAGCGTATGGCCTTCATGGTCAGGTCAAAGGAACCGTCCGTTCCTCGAAAATGATCATGAATCTCTCGGGTTGGACCGTCCAAGCTGAACGCCCATCGGGATAAGCCGATTTCTTTTGCTGATTGAATCGCTTCTCTTGTAACATTCGGCGTGGCACTCGGGGTCATGGAGACGCGAACCCCTTTTTGGACGGCATACTCAATAATGGCGAATACGTCGTCTCTCATTAAAGGGTCACCCCCTGTCAGCACGAGGAGGGGATTGTCCATCGCATGAATTTGATCAATTAAATCTTTTCCCTCTTTCAGGGTGAGCTCCCGCGGATCGCGTTTATTTTGAGCCGATGCCCGGCAATGAAGGCACTTGAGCTCGCACGCTCTTGTCAGCTCCCAAATGACGATAAACGGAGACTTGTCGAAATCGCAATGTATCATCTTTCATCTGTCCTTTCGTTTGCATTCATGTGTATCGTAGCGGAAATGAAAAAGAAAAAAAGTTAAGTAGATCACATTTAGAAAAGGAAGGGAAAGAAGGGGGAGGCCCTTCTCACGCGTCGTCTTCTGCGGAGGAGTTGAGGTAACGCAAAAAAAGCTGGTAGGAAAAATACAAATTCTGCTGAAGCAGCATGAGAAAGTTCGTCTGTAATTGGCGGTTATAAGTCATCATTTTTTTGAAAGTATGAAATGGAATTTCAAGTACGGCGGTTTCTGCGGCAGTGTTGACTGAAATAAACGGAGATACGAAAGGTTCGCCTTTTTGATCAATAGGGAAAACATCGCCTTTTTCCCACTCGGCGATCGTTCGGGATTCTTCTGGAAGTCTTCTGTCAGAAAAATGAACTTCCCCTTTTAAAACAAAATAGACGGATTGCGAATGAAGGAACGATCGCGAATGCTGAGATGGCTGGATATCGATCACCTTCCCGTTTTTCAGCAGCCTTTTGATGATCGGAAGGGGAACCCCGAGAAACATAGGAAGATTTTTCAGAAACAATAAGTAGTCAAACCGGTCCATGGTATATCCTCCTTCTATATATTAGCATTTAGTATAAAGCGCCGGGCTGGAGGGCGCAGTGATTTATTTCACACGCCTGTATGCAAAATGTCACTGTGTAAAAAAGACGAAACTTTTATAATGTAATAGAAAAGAAGGGAGGATGCGTGATGAAAGTGTTCATACCGAAGCAGCACGGCGCCTGGGCGATGCTTGTCATCCCGTTTGTTCTCGGCATGTTCGCCGGAGGCGCGGGTGTAAAGCATATTCCGCTGTTCTGCGGATGGCTGTTTCTATATCTTGCGGCATTTCCGGCTACGATGATGGTGAAGAAGAAAAATATCGTTTACTATCAAAAATGGGTTCTCATCTACGGCATTCCGGCCATCGTTTTCCTGCTTATTTCGGTCTGGCTGGAGCCGCGGCTCGTTTTTCTCGGGCTGCCGCTGTTTCCGCTCTTTCTCATCAATCTTTATTATGCGAAAAGAAACAACGACAGGGCGCTTTTAAATGATATTGCTGCAATCCTTGTTTTCAGCGCGGGCGGGCTTGCGAGCTTCTGGATGGGAGCGGGGAAGCTTGATGGTGAAGCATTGTTTGTTTTTATCCAGTCCGCTTTGTTTTTCATAGGGAGCGCCTTTTATGTCAAGTCGATGATCCGCGAAAAGAAAAACAATCGGTTTAAACTTTATTCATGGGGATACCACGTATTCCTGCCGTTCATCTCGCTGGCCGCGGGGGCAGGATGGGCCGTGCTTGGTGTAGTGCCGAGCAGTTTCAGAGCGTGGTTTTTACATGGAAGGAAACTGTCGATTAAGACAATTGGAATCTCAGAGCTGGTGAATGCCTGTTTCTTTATGGCCGTGTTGATCGTTTTTCTGCTGCAAACGTAAAAAACAAGGACACTGTGCTTCATGTCCTTGTTTGTTTTCGTTTTTTCAGTCGATATTGCAGATGTCGAGCGGGCAGTTTTCACAGTCGATTTCGCGTTTTAAATAGTTGAGCTGATGAATGACGATTTTTCCCGAGTCCTCAATTGAAATGACACCGTTCTTCCGGAGGTCGCTCAGCATGCGGTTGATGCTCTCCCTTGCGGCGGCACAGAATTTTGCCAGATCCTGGTTCGTCAGCACAATATTGATGAGAATCCCGTCGCTTCTTGTGATGCCGTAGCTGTTTGCGAGACGGATCAAGGTGGAGTAGAGCGCGCCTTTTTTACCATTCAGCAAAAGGTCGCGGATTTTCGATTGAATCTTTCGCAAATGCGTGCTCATCCATTTCATAAACTCAAACGTCAGTGCACCGTTTTGAATGAGTTCTTTTTCAAGCTTATCTTTATTGATGACCAACACTTCGCCATCAGAGAGGATCTTTGCGCTCAGCATATATTTCGCATCTTCTGTAAAAAGCGTAAGCTCCCCGACAATATCATTTTTTTTGCACATTCTGAGTGTCAGTTCTTTGCCATCGGACGTCAATTTGCCGATTTGGACAAGTCCCGACTGAATAAGATACAGTTCCTCCGCATCCATCCCTTCTTGAAAAAGGAATGTGTCCTGCCTGATTTTTCGTCGTGTACTGATTGATTCCAGCAAGTGATGCAGATCGTCTGAGAGCAAATCTGTGTCTGATTTTCTAACAGAAATATTCATTGAGCGTCACCCCTTTAGCAGTTCTTATTTTAACGTTAAATAAGGCTGAGTGACCTTTTAAATATAAACAATATTGTGAACTTATGAATAAAGTCCCAAAAAAGAGCCTGAGCACATCAGCTCAAGGCTCCTTTTGCAGGAAAGGTTTATAAATGGTTCGTCTTCGTTTTGGTCGATGTTTTGTTCACTTCCTGAAAATACATCCAGACCACGATCACAAAGCTGGCAAGGGCTGCTTCTGACAGCGCCATGAATCCGATCGCATAATGGCCGGTTGCCTGAAAAACGCTTGACAGGATGAGTGGCGGGAAGAATCCTCCCAAGCCGCCCATCGCTGATACAATCCCATTGACGATGCCGGCCTGATTTGAAAAATAAAGCGGCACAAGCTTAAAGATGATCCCGTTTCCAAGACCGGCGCACACGGCAACGGTTAATACCCCAAATCCGTAAAGTCCGAGGCTGGGTGAAAAGGCCAATAAAATCCCTGACAAGGTACAGCCGGCAAATACATACATCAACAGCTTCAGCGGGTTGAATTTGTCCGCGAGCCAGCCGCCGACAGGCCTCAGAAAAGTTGCGACAGCGATAAATCCGGCGGTTCTAAGCCCTGAATCAACGGGATCAAGCCCGAAGTGATTAACAAGAAAGTTCGGAAGATAAATCGTAAACGCGACGAAAGATCCGAATGTAATGAAGTAAAACAAGCTTAAAAACCATAATGTCTGATTTCGGTAGACTGCCTTCATTTGCTCTGTTACAGAAACCGTCACTTTTGTTTCTTTTCGATCTCCAAGGATAAAGTTCAATAAAGCGAATACGGCGACTAACACGATGTACATCCGCACCGTATTTTCCCACCCGGCTGTCTTTGCTACGACAGGAGCGGCAAACGTGGTAATCGCTGTACCGACGTTCCCGGCGCCGTAGATCCCATTGACAAACCCGTGTTTTTCTTTAGGGTAGTATTTCGGCAATGATGTGACCCCGATGGAAAAGACCGCTCCGCCGATGCCGAGGAAGAATCCGCCAAGGATCAAGTCGAACAGCGAATCGGCTGTGCTGATCCAAAAAATCGGGAACAGAAGCAGCACAAAGCTGATCATGAACGTGATTCTCGCACCGAATCTGTTTGTGTAGTATCCCAGCGGAATCCTCAGAAGCGAGCCGAGTATGACCGGAATGGCCGTGACAAGGGATATCTCACTGTCTGTCAGGGCGATGTCCTGCTTAATGTGGGGCATTAAAGAGGAAATCAACACCCAAACCATAAATCCTGCGACTAAACTAAATGACTGCAGCGGTAATTGTATTTTTTGACGATTTACCATTGCGTTTTTGCTCCTTTCAAAGGGAAAAATGAATAAATCAATCAGCATGTTTATCTTACAAAAAGTCTTTTTAAAACATTGTGAATTACGTCACACGGTCATTCGTTTGATTCGTGTTTAATATCGGTAAGTGACGGATAGTAAACGGATGTAAAAAATAAATGGTTCATTTGCGGACTTTTTCGTTTATCATGAAAATAAAAAAAGGAGTGCCGCTTTTATGTTTATAAAGCTTACGCAAGAAGAAAAACAAGCGATTATCGAGGAAATCAAACGCTTTTATGTTGAAGAAAGGGGAGAAGAGGTTGGAGACATCGCGGCGATTCAAATGTTTGAATTCGTAAAGGAAAAGCTGGGCCCTTACTTTTATAATCAGGCGCTGAAGGACAGCCGCAGAGTCGTGGAAGAGAAGGCAGCGGCGATTGAAGAAGAGCTCTTTGCGCTGGAGCGCCGCCTGTGACAACGCGCTCTCCTTTAGCAAAACCGAAGGGATTGAAAGACCAATGGAGTTTCTGAAGCAATTTATGATTTTCAGCGGGCTGAATGATGAAGAGTTCAAACAAATCGAGCAAATCGCGGTCAAGCGCACCTATCAGCCGAGAATGTTTGTTTTTATGGAAGGGGAAGAGAGGGAAGCGGTATTCTTCATTAAATCCGGTCTTGTTAAAGCCTTTAAAATCGATGAAGACGGCAATGAGCAAGTGATTTCGATTCTGCAAAGCGGGGATATGTTCCCCCATGTCGGCTTTTTTGACCGCTCCCCATACCCGGCAACAGCCGAAGCCGTTCAGGAAACCGAGTTGATCGTAATCCGCATCGCTGATTTTAATGAACTTTTGATGAAATATCCGGAAATGACAATAAAAGTGATGCAAATCATGGGGAAAAAGATTCTCGATTTGCAAGAGCGGATCCAGGGTTTTATTTCAAAAGATGTCCAGCACCGCTTGACGCATGTATTAATGAAGCTCGCTGCAGAACACGGCATTCCTCAAGAAAAAGGGGTCTACATCAGCCTGCCCATTACCAATCAGGATTTTGCGAACATGGTCGGAACGTCAAGGGAAACAATTAACCGCACATTAAATGAAATGAAAAAGAAAAATCTGTTGACAGCTGACAGGAGCGGAATTTTCATACATGATACAGACTGGCTGAACGGCTGCAATTGAAGAATAAGATGAAGGCTTTCCATTGAACAACAGATGGAAAGCCTGTTTTTATTTTGTTCACAAATCCGCCATTATTTAAGTGATCTGGTTCACAACCGGTGTGCTGCATATCCAGTATCTTAGGACATGCAAAATCAAAAAAGGAGTGAACCGCAATGGAAGTTCAAAGAAAGACGGTGCCCGTTAAAAAAGCATCAAAAAACGGTTTTTTGAAATCTGTTCTCGTCTTTACTTTAATCGTTAGTTTTTCGGTGCTGCTTTTGGGAGGCTATTGGATCTTCAAAGGACTTGCACCAAGACCAGTTGAAGTGTCCGGGCCAAACGGAGAGGTGCTCATGACCAAATCGTCCATTTCAGGCGGTCAGGCCGTATTTCAAAAATACGCGCTGATGGATTATGGCACGATTTTGGGGCACGGATCTTACATGGGGCCTGATTACACGGCCGAAGCCCTGAAAATCTATACGGAAGGGATGCAGGATTTTAAGGCGGAGGCACGATACGGCAAGCGCTTTAAACAACTTTCAGATGAAAAGCAGTCCACCATCCGGAATCAAGTCATCCGCGAAATGAGAAAAAACCGTTATAATCGCGCGTCAGATACATTGAAGCTGACAGATGCGCAGGTTTATGGATTGCAGCAAGTGCGTGATCATTACCGCAATGTCTTTACAAAAGGAGACGGCTGGGGGCTTGAGCCCGGTTTAATTAAAGAAAGCCACATGCCTAAACGCGACAGAGCGTGGGTTGACAGCGAAGACCAAATCACGCAGATCTCCGATTTTATCTTCTGGACGGCATGGCTTTCCAGTACATTAAGGCCTGGCGACGACATTACGTACACGAACAACTGGCCGTATGATGAAGATGCCGGAAACACGATGTCATTTGCCGCCGTTTGGTGGAGCGGCGCAAGCGTCACCATCCTTATTTTATTTGTCGGCATTATTCTATTCGTGTTTTACCGTTACAAGCTTGGAATGAAAGAGGCTTATCAGGAAGGGGCGTTTCCGGTATTTGATCTGGATAAACAGCCGCTTACGGCATCACAGGTTAAAACCGGAAAATATTTCGCCGTTGTGTCGCTGCTGTTTTTTGTTCAGGCCATGTTCGGAGCTTTGCTTGCCCACTATTATATTGAGCCGGACAGCTTTTTTGGGATCGATTGGATCAGGGATATGTTGCCATTCAGCATATCTAAGGGATTTCACCTCCAGCTGGCGATCTTCTGGATTGCGACTTCATGGCTCGGTATGGGCATTTATGCAGCGCCGCTTGTCGGAGGCCGCGAGCCGAAAAGGCAGGGGCTGCTTGTCGATATTCTGTTTTGGGCGCTGATCGTCCTTGTCGGCGGAAGCATGGCTGGCGAATGGCTCGGAGCGAAAGGCCTTTTAGGAAACAACTGGTTCTTATTCGGCCACCAAGGAATGGAATATATTGAACTCGGCCGCTTCTGGCAGGTCATTCTCGCACTCGGCATGCTGATATGGCTGTTTATCGTTTTCAGAGGCATTAAGAGCGGCCTCAAGCGGGAATCTGATAAAGGCGGTTTGATTCATCTGCTGTTTTATTCTTCGATCGCCATTCCGCTGTTTTACGGTGCAGCCTTTTTCTTTAATCCCGGCACAAATATTACAATGTCGGATTTTTGGCGGTGGTGGATTATCCATCTTTGGGTGGAAGGGATTTTTGAAGTCTTTGCCGTCGTGGTCATCGGCTTTTTGCTCGTGCAAATGAACCTGGTTACGAAAAAATCGACCGTCAGAACGCTTTATTTTCAACTGACGATCCTGCTGGGGAGCGGTGTCATCGGGATCGGACATCATTACTATTACAACGGTTCTTCCGAAGTTTGGATCGGCCTCGGTTCCGTCTTCTCATGCCTGGAAGTGATTCCTCTTACCCTGCTTGTATTGGAAGCTTATGAACAATACAAGATGATGAAAGACGGAGGCCATCATTTCCCGTATAAAGCAACGTTCTGGTTCTTGATTTCAACGGCGATCTGGAATCTGGTCGGTGCAGGGGTATTGGGCTTTTTGATCAATCTGCCTGCTGTCAGCTATTTTGAGCACGGCCAGTTCCTGACACCTGCCCACGGGCACGGGGCGATGATGGGCGTGTACGGCATGTTTGCCATTGCTGTCTGGCTGTATACGCTGCGCAATATCGCCAAAAAAGAAGCGTGGAATGATAAATGGCTGAAAATAGCCTGCTGGTCGCTGAACATCGGCTTGTTCGGAATGGTGTTTATCAATTTGTTGCCGGTCGGTTTTCTTCAATTGAAAAAAGCGTTTGAAGACGGGTACTGGAGCTCAAGGGCGCCTGAGTTTTTACAGCAGGATACGGTGCAAACGCTGCTGACTTGGAGGGCTGTGCCGGATACGATCTTTTTAGCCGGAATCGTGATTTTGGTCATATTCAGCATCAGAGCATTATTCCATCTCCGCAAACCGACGCATCAGGAAGGAGAAGCGCTTCCAGTTAAAGACATTGCTTCAGATGAATAGATAAACAAAAAGACAGAGGAAGTGAAATCCTCTGTCTTTTTATTTTATTGATTGGCTTCCGCTTCAAGCCGCGGGAACAAAATATTGTTTTCCAGGTGAATGTGCTGAAAAAGATCTGTTTCCAATTCATCAAGCTTTAAGTAAGTCAGTGTATATGTTGTGCATGCCCCTTCAGGAAGGGTATAGTCATTGGTCACTTTTCTCAGTTCCTTCAAGATGCTGCCTGCGGCTTCATGCTCTTGTTCAAGGACGTCGATCGCCTGAACCGCTTCTGCCAGGCTGTCCATTGATCGCGTCTCTTCATAGGCCGTCACTTTCGGGAAAATGAGTTCCTCTTCCTGAAAGAGATGGTGTTCCAGTTCAGTTTTCAGCTGATGGAACAATTGATGGACCTGGGCGAGTTCCGGATGATGGATGCCGTGAACCCGGTAGACTTTTGTGACAAAGCCTGATAGTTCAGGAAGCACCTCATACAGGTAAGCATGGTGCGTATGAATCACATGGTCGATCAGCTGTGAATACGGGGCTTCACTCCAGTTCGTCTCTTTTGCGTTCAATGCCTTTGTCTCTTGATATAATGTATTGATTTTTGCTAAAATTTCTTCTTCATTTAAATCCTGTTCTTTTATCGCTTCGCCGATCGGGCGGTTGCCCCCGCAGCAAAAGTCGATGCGATATTCTTTCAGCAGCCTGCTGGCTCTTGGAAAACGCGTAACAATATCACCTGTTTTTGTGTTTTGATCAAATACTGCTTCCATTTGTAAAACCTCCTGAAGTGTTTTTTATGCTATGGGTTAAATGTAACGGGTTCACCGATGGAAAATCGTGATCTACATCACATTCGGGAAAAATGACAAAAAAAGCAATAAGTCAGAAGAAATCGGGAAATAGCTATAGATAACTTTTCATGTTGGAGGCCTGCAATGGAGCATTTATCCTGGCTTACATTTACGATGCTGATTCTCGCCAGTTACCGGCTAACTCATTTGATTGTTTTTGACAAGATCACGGAGTTTATCCGGAAACCGTTCATGAAGAAAAAGCAGACGGTTGATGAACAAGGGCATGTAGAAACGAAAAAAGTGCCGAAATCAAACTTCGGCTATTTGCTGAATTGCTATTGGTGCGCAGGGATATGGTGCGCTTTGATCATTGCTGTCGGGTATCTGATTGTCCCAAAAACGATATTCCCGTTAATTTTAATTTTATCGGTCGCAGGTGGACAGGCGATTCTTGAAACGTTTGTCGGTGTCGCAACAAAACTTGTCAGCTTTTTCTCTGATTTAAAGAAATAAACCATTCCAAGCGGATGGTTTTATTTTTTTGACAATAAAGTGACACAAACATCAGAGAGAACATGTCCGCTTTGTGAACTTTTTACAGCGATTTTTTCCCGGTTGCCGCATTTTAGGCAGAGGGAAGACATTATTTTGAAGAAGAATCAGGTTTTAAAATTTCGAATTGAGAGAAAAAGGAAGCACAAAGTCCCCGGTCATACTTTTTTAGCTTTTCATCATTAGCATTCAGACCTCCCATTTCATACGAAAAGAGGAAATAGATAGATTTTCAAAACGAAAAAAACGTGAAATATGGTTGATAGACAATCAATGAATAGTTTTTTTACAATCAGTAACGTGCTACAAGCCAAGAAAGGGGTGAAAATGTCTGCCAGAAAGTGTTTTTGGAAAATAACATCATTGGAGGAAAAAGAATGTCATACATGAAACGTTCCATTTCTGTCTTCATCGCCTGCTTCATGGTAGCAACACTCGGCATCAGCGGTATCATCGCACCTAAAGCGTCTGCCGCTTCTCAAACACCCGTTGCTGTAAACGGACAGCTCACCTTGAAAGGTACGCAGCTCGTCAATCAAAAAGGAAAAGCGGTTCAGCTGAAAGGAATCAGTTCACACGGGCTGCAGTGGTATGGCGATTATGTCAACAAAGACTCGTTAAAATGGCTGAGAGACGACTGGGGCATCAATGTCTTCCGCGCGGCTATGTATACGGGTGAAGGCGGCTATATTGACAATCCGTCGGTTAAAAACAAAGTGAAGGAAGCCGTCGAAGCCGCAAAAGAACTCGGAATCTATGTGATCATCGACTGGCACATACTGAGCGACGGCAATCCAAACCAAAACAAAGCGAAAGCAAAAGAGTTTTTCAACGAAATGTCAAGGCTTTACGGCAAGACGCCAAACGTCATTTTTGAAATTGCTAACGAGCCGAACGGCGATGTCAACTGGAACCGTGACATTAAACCTTACGCTGAAGACATTTTGTCCGTGATCCGCAAAAATTCTCCGAAAAATATTGTGATCGTTGGGACAGGCACTTGGAGCCAAGATGTCAACGATGCGGCGGACAATCAGCTGAAAGACGGCAATGTCATGTACGCGCTCCATTTTTATGCGGGTACGCACGGTCAGTCTTTGCGGGATAAAGCAGACTATGCACTCAGCAAAGGAGCGCCGATTTTCGTCACAGAATGGGGAACGAGCGATGCTTCCGGAAACGGCGGTGTCTACCTCGACCAATCCAGGGAGTGGCTGAAATATTTAGACAGCAAAAAAATCAGCTGGGTAAACTGGAGCTTGTGCGACAAACAAGAGTCGTCAGCTGCTTTAAACTCCGGCGCCTCTAAAAAGGGAGGATGGTCTCAATCCGACTTATCCTCATCAGGTAAATTCGTCAGGGAAAACATCCGCAGCGGATCAAACGGTTCGTCAGGAGACTCTGGATCGGATTCGAAAGGGTCAGATCAAAAAGACCAGAAAAAGGATCAGGATAAACCAGGTCAAGACAGCGGCGCTGCAGCCAACACGATAGCAGTACAATACAGAGCGGGGGACAACAATGTAAACGGCAACCAAATCCGCCCTCAGCTCAACATTAAAAACAACAGCAAAAAAACCGTGTCTTTAAATCGAATCACTGTCCGCTATTGGTATAAAACGAATCACAAAGGACAAAATTTTGACTGCGACTATGCCCAAATCGGCTGCAGCAAAATCACGCACAAATTCGTCCAATTAAAAAAAGCGGTAAACGGAGCAGACACGTATCTTGAAGTAGGATTTAAAAACGGTACATTAGCGCCGGGTGCAAGTACAGGCGAAATCCAGATCCGTCTTCACAATGACAACTGGAGCAATTATGCCCAAAGCGGCGACTATTCATTTTCTTCAGGTTCAAACACGTTTAAAAATACGAAAAAAATCACGTTGTATGAGAATGGAAAACTGATTTGGGGCGCTGAACCTAAATAACGGCACTTTAACGGACACCGAATTTGGTGTCCGTTTTCGTATATATTATAATGGAAGGAATGAGGAATATTTTTGTAAACATGAAAGGAGATGGATGTATGAATGAAACATTGCAGCAATACATGATGCTTGTCAAGGAAAACTACGACACGATCAATGGACCTGATTACGCAGGCAAAGAGGAAGACATTGAAAAGCGAAAAAAACAAATCGAGCTTTACGCCAAAACGCTCCAGCAAGGTTTTTCAACAGATGACGACTATGATGAATTCGCAGATGCCGTGATTAAATGCGCATACGGAGATCTGACAATGGAAGAATTAGAAACGGTTTATCGGGAATTAACGTCTTCATAATCAATAAAATAAGGGGGAGAAGAACCATGAAAGATACGATCATGAAGACAGACCGGATGATTTTGCGAAAAATGAGGCGTGATGACGCGGAAAACCTGCTCGAAATCTTTTCTGACCCGACAGCCATGGAATATTATCCATCGACAAAGAATGAAAAACAGACATTGCACTGGATCGACTGGACGCTTGAAAACTATGAAAAACACGGAACCGGTCTGTGGGTTGCCGAACATAAACAAACAGGCGAATTTCTAGGTCAATGCGGCATCGTGCCACAGGAAGTCGAAGGATCGGACGAAATGGAAATCGGCTATTTGTTTAAACGGAGCTTCTGGAAAAACGGCTATGCAACCGAAGCGGCATCAGCATGCAAACAGTATGGATTTGAGGCATTTCACCTGAAAAAAATCGTATCTTTACCTGATGCGAAAAATCTGCCGTCCAGAAAAGTTGCCGAACGAATCGGCATGACTTTAGAAAAAACGATACATAAATGGGGAAAAGAAATTGCCGTATATTCAGTTTATCGATAAAATTTTTTATTCTGTCTCACTAACTTGAGTATACTTTGAGATCGAGACAGAATTTCTTTTCAATCCTTAACTTCCGAGAATATATATTATGTAAACTAGAAAAAATGAAGGTCATGATTATGCAATGTTCCTCCATCAGCTGTACGACACAAAACCCTTGGTTGCATTAGCCCTTGAACTACTTTCACTAAACAGTTCTTTGACATAAAATGCAGCCATAATTTCCATTCCTATAACCCATTCTTCGCAAACTCCTTTAACTTACATTGTAATTTTGGCTGGTTCTCTCAACTTTACTTTACTGATTTTGAAATGTTCACAACATTATATGTAATAGTTCATTGACTCCAACATCAGCATTCACATGTAATGTATTAACTTCATTCCATACATTAAGCATGCAGTTTGCATATTCATTTAGTTTTAATTGGACGCGATTCTCCCAAATCAACACTCATCTCAGTATCTAGACAAAAGCTTGTATCACTTAAAAACAATGCCTGAAATATGAGAGAGCCGATAACCGCGTAATAGGGTTATCGGCTCTGTGTCTGTACGGCTAGCTCTTTGACATGCGTTTATCAGCAACCTCTCGGCTATGTCACTTGTTGCTGGTCTTCTTGATCAAGTCCACGCCATCGTATGCCAGACTTTCCACATTTGCAGCCTTCTGCAGTATGTAATGATCAAAAAAGTTCTTCGTATAGTTTGTAACAAGATTTCGCATCTCCATAGTATCCCGTTCGCCTCTGAGTTCCTCATTAACACTGGTAAACACGATGTCGCAGTAATCTAAATGCGCAGCACGATCAACAGAGAAATAATAGGTTTCCATGCTGTTGTTAGCGCCAATGATCGCATTCATATTATAGTTAGGTTCAGAAAACAGTAGCAAAAAGGGTTTCTTCAGGTCGCTGTCGCGAAGGCCGAACGCACCGCTATCCAAGCCAATCCCGCAGGCGAACCGGTCGTCGTCCCGGCAAACAATCGCCGTCGTAGGCCCTCCATAAGAATGTCCGACTATGCCCATGCCGATGTCAAGCAACAATCTGCCCTTAAAGATGGAATTCAGTTCTCCAGAGTCCAGTTTGTAAAGATAATCGGCTACATACCTTACATCTTCTGCCTGTAATTCACTATACTCTGTTAACTTGGCAAGTATCGGCAGTGTAAGCACGTTACGGCACATCTCAATGGCAGTTTCATCGTCAGGCCGCATCTCCATCTTACCAGCCAACGCCAGCATCTCCGGATCTTCAGAAAACGCCATAATGGCATCCGAAAAATCCTTTGATACATTAAACAGGCGCCCATCTTTACGCTTATACATCGTGCTATTCTGATGGCCGATGCTTACCACAACATATCCCATGCTTGCCAAGTCTGTACAGATCACTGTACCCCATTCTGGAGAACCGCCCCCGCCGCAAACATAGAATAACACCGGATAGCGCTTTTCCTGCGCGGAGAGAGCAAGGTCGTCGTAACACTGGGTCTTAATATCTATAGAGTAAGCATCCTTCAACGCAGTGAGAAGTGGCTGCTCATCAAGCATTTCGTAGACCTCAGGAAACATGTACGTTGATGCAGTCTTGCCTTCGCTACTGTCGGACGGATAGTACACAAACGCCGTCAGTTCTCTTTTTGAGTGGTCTGATGCCGTGTACTCAAAATCCATCTGGGTTCGACCGACAGTATAGCCGCCAATTGGTTCTGGAAATGCGTCATAAGTTTTCATTTTCTTGTTCCCCCTTAATTAATAAAAGTCAGCAAAGTACTTGCTGAAGATTCAAAGAAAAGCCACAATTAGATATAGACACTTCTTAATGGAGGTAACTTAAAATTAATTTGTTATTATAAAAATGGGGGACGGTAATAGACTAAAGTTAGTGAAATAAGAGCTTCTACAAATGAAATCGAAATGATAATCTTATGATTCACAGGTGATTTTCTAGATATTAACTTTTGACCGATATAGTTTAGGAAATAAAACACAAGAAAGAAGCATACGATTCCAAAAATAACTCCAGACAAGCGGCCTCCCCCCTTCTGCCTTTCAACCATGGATTCCAGCTCTAAATTAAATCAGATGCACCTACAATAGTCCGCGCCAAAAAATATCAAATGATATCTCTAAAGACCGTTCAAATGATTGTTTGTTTTCGTATACCAGTTGAATGTTAAGCCCGTCATAAAGCGTAATAAAGCCTATCGCACATTTCTCCGGCGGACAGTTCACATCCGATTCCTTAAAAACATTCGCTACCCGTTCTTTTAAAGTATGCAGATATAAAAGGTATTGGGCTGAAATAAAATCGCTTACTTCAGCAGGCGCCTTAAAGGACATTGCCTGCAAAAAAGCTACATTTGGCAATGCATGAAAACGGACTTGGGTTTCTTTTAAAAAGTCATATATTTGACTCTTTGCAGGCATATGTTTTCTTGAATCGAAGAATTCGTTGATAAATGAAATTTCCTCTTCCACAATCTCGGGGTATATTTCCATCAGCAGCTCTTTTTTTGACGAAAAATGATAAGCGAGAGATTGTTTTCTGATTCCCAATTCTTTTGCAATATGCGACATTTTGACTCCCTCATATCCCAATTCATTAAATTGGCGAACCGCTGTACGCTTTATATTCTCTCTGGTCAATATACCGTCCTCCCCTATTTTTCAGGCTGTTTTTCTCTTCATGCAGATATATAAAATATATAATAAAAGAAACAGAAGGTACATGAAAATGGCGGTAATATAGATCTCCCGATAGGAATAAACCGTCGCCACCAAACCTAATAATAAGGACCCTCCGCCAATCCCCATATCGAAAAAATTAAAGAACGTTCCCATTGCATCCTCATGTTCATGCTCTTCCACAAGATTGATACACCATGTTTGGATGGCGGGAAAAATTGAGCCGAATCCAAAACCGTAGCATATAGCCGCTGTAAAAAACATTGCATTTGTTTGCGCGAAATATAATATTGACAGCCCTGCTATTGAAAATAGCGAGGCGGGAATAAGGATGGCGGCAGCTCCGTATCGGTCAAATGTTCTGCCGGAAATAAGCCGTATAAAAAAACTGGCTCCTGCAATCAAAAAGAAAAACATCCCGACACTATGAAACCCCTTTTCGATTGCATAGAGCGAAAAGAAAGACATAATTCCAGATGCAGCAATACCAACGAATAAAATAAGTATTGACGGAAACAGTACACGTTTTTCCAATACTTTTAACTTTGCAGTTCCTTTTCCGCCAGTGCCAGTTGTTTCCGGCTGTCTGCGCACGAAAACAGCCATAAGTACCGCCAGCAAAAGAACGGACATCCCGCCTAAAAAAAGTCTTTGAAAATCATAAAGCTCCAGAGCCGCGATACCGATCATCGGTCCAACGGAAACTGCAATTGTCTCACCTACTCCAAAATATCCAATTCCTTCCCCTCTCCGCTCTTTAGGGATAATTTCGGCTGCGATTGTCGCAAAATAGGTCGTCGCCAATCCAAACCCGGCCCCATGTATTAAGCGAATCAATAATAAAACGCTGACATCAGACGCCAGGTAATAGGCTCCTGTTGAGAAAGCGCTGATCACAATTCCTAAAATGAGCAAATATTTTTTATTGAACCGTAAAGCCAATGCCCCTGCAAAAGGACGAACAGCAATTGCAGAGATCATAAAAATACCCGTGACATAGCCGACTTGTTTTGCCCCTCCTCCAATAGCCGTCACAAACAAAGGCAAAGTCGGCAATAACATTTCAAATACCATAAACAAGAAAGCATTTGCAAGCGTCACAAAAACAAATGACAATGACCACATTTTTGCAGTATGTATTTTTTCTACATTCAATTCCATTTGGCTACCTCTTACTTTTTTATTTTTCTTCTCACGCATTCACTTTAACTGACCATGGTCAGTTTGTAAACATAATTTTATGAATTTAAAGCTAATAAGAAGCAGAATCGAAAAAATGATACTTGTTTAAACTGACCATTGACAGATGAAAGTTAAGTCATTTAAAGGATATCTTCCAATAAAAAAGCTACTCTGTTGTGAGTAGCTTTTGTGGTGCGGACAGGCATTGTTTAGACGGCTGGATACTTCCATACGCTTCATAAATTAAACCTGTTTTCCTATGAAATTATTTAACGAGCGGCCAAGCCGGTGAAGCCGGATCTAATGTAAAGTCATAAGACGTCTCGTCGCGATACATCGGATCGGCATAAATCGAGTCTTGATCTTGATTTGTTGCGTTTTGGTATCGCGAAAACGAGTCGTATTCATTCTGTTTCCAAATCCACAGACCGTCTTTGCCGGCTTCCTTGTGGTACACGTTATGATTCACTTTATTTCCTTCATTTTTCGTAAAGTCGTTTGCGATAAATATTCGCGAATCGCTTGCTGTGATGATGTTCTTTTCAATTTTGTTGCTTTTTGTGTCATACTGGAGCAAAAGCTGTCCGCCGTCCAGCCCCTTTGTATCATTGCGGTAAACAATATTGTGCGCAATAACAGAATGGCTGGTGCCTCCCCGCTTTTGGTCGTATCCGCCGATAGAAATGCCCGTGTACGCATTCTCATACACTTTGTTGTCGGTTATTTGAATATCATCAGCATATTTTCCTTTGTGTTCAGACGTTGCTTCTATCCCGATATCGTTGCCGTAGACCGTGTTTTTCTTAATGTCAATGCTTTGTCCTCCGTCAACATAAATTCCGCCCGCAGAGTAATCATCCCCATAGGCGGGATTTCCGTAAGTGGAGTTATTGTAAACCGTGTTGTTTTCTACGATACCGTTGCGCACAAAATCGTTTTGAGCGGCCGTTCCTTCATAACCGATCAGATCAATTCCAATGTTATTATTGTCGCGAACCACATTGCCTCTCACCGTGAAACCGTCAATGTTTCCGTTCAGCACAACCGCTTCACTCGCCCCGAGTGTCAGCTTTTCAACCGTATTGTCCTCGATCTTGATGTCTTTCATGCTGCCGGAGCCATAGACGGCGATCCCGTGGGCATTGCCATCATCCGCTGTTGTTTTTATATCCCGGACGTGATTGTTTTTAATGGTAATATGACTGCTGGAGCCTGAAACATAAATTCCGATGGCGGTTGCTTCTTCCGATGAAACGGAAAGGTCTTGAATCGTCAGGCCGCTGATTGTGATGTACTGTTGATTGTGAATCTGAATGAGCGGTGTTTCATATTCAGCGTCCTGAATAGATTTTCCGCTGATGACGACTTTTTCATTCTCATAGTTTTGAAATGTGATAGGCTTTTCAGCTGACCCGCTCTCCTTCACATCAAGCGTTTCATGATACGTGCCTTCCCGAATCATAACAGTTGTGCCAGGGACAGCTTTTTTTGCTGCATGTCCCAGAGTTCGAAACGGCTTTTCTTTCGTTCCTTCATTTTGATCATTTCCATCGGGGGAAACATACAAGCTGTTAGCCGGTTCTGCTTCTTTTGCTCCGGTCTTATCATAAGCAAAAGCGATGATAACAGAAATTAAAATACACGCTGATAAAATAAAATACCATTTTCTCATACTCAGCTCTCTTTTCTTTTCAAAATGGATAAACTAACACCATTATAGAATATCCATTTATGGAAAACCATCGCAAACATTTTAAAGAAAAAGGCAACCCTGTGATCACAGGGTTGCCTTCATGTTTATGAGTTTATTCAGCACTTGCGCAGTCTATGAATAATATAGCCGCCTATTCCTCCTAGAATCGCCGGAAGCACCCATCCTAATCCGATGTCATACATCGGGAGAAACTGATTGAAAAATTGATTAATAGCTGCAATTTTGAGTCCGGCAGCATTCAGGCCGTCAAACAGGCTGATGATAAAGGTCATTATCAGACTGCCTTGATACACTTCCCTCTTCCCTTTAAATAAGGGATGTAAAAATGTTAAGAATATTAAAGAAATCGCAATGGGATACAAAGTTGTTAAAACCGGCATTGAAACGTTAATCAGCTGTGTTAATCCTATATTTGCTACAAGGGTGCTGAACATTGATAGAATGACAGCAATTTTTTTGTAGGAGATGTTTGGAAACAAGCCGTGGAAAAACGAAGAGCATGCTGTGATGAGTCCCACACTTGTTGTCAGACATGCCACTGTGATCATTAAGCCCAAAAAAACGGAACCATATGGTCCGAAATAATAGGATGAAACCTTCGCTAAAACCTCGGCTCCATTTTCTAATAGACCCAGTTTTTCAACGCTGGAAGCCCCCATGTATGAAAGCGCTGAATAGATCAGAGCCAGGAGCGCTGCTGCAATCGCCGTCGATTTTGCACAAACGATCATGAGCTGTTTTTTGGAGACCGCTCCCTTCTCTTTCATGGCGTTCACAATGATGATTCCAAATACAAAAGCGACAAGGGCATCAAGTGT
This sequence comes from Bacillus sp. BS3(2021), assembly GCF_021043345.1. Lineage (NCBI taxonomy): Bacteria > Bacillati > Bacillota > Bacilli > Caryophanales > Bacillaceae > Bacillus > Bacillus sp. BS3(2021). The sequence continues at coordinate 66,312 of NZ_JAJNDM010000009.1, read as the reverse complement.
AAAGTAACCTTCTTTGAACCCTTTAAAAAACACGTGTGATGCATATCCTGCAGACGGAGCTTGAAAGCTTCCGATTGGATGAATAATTGCCGTAACGACGAGTAATCCGATAAATGTTAATTTAATAGGAGTTAAAAATTTTCCGATAACATCAATAATTTTAGTTGGATTCAGAGACAGCAAGCAGGCCACCGTGAAAAATAATACGGTAAATATGATTAAGGCAACAGGGCTTGCATCATGAGATAAAAAAGGTTTAACCCCTATTTCAAACGATACATTACCGGATCTGGGAATCGCGAAAAAAGGGCCGATTGCTAAATAGAGAACCGTCGTAAATACAATGCCGAACAATGGATGCACACGACTGGCCAGAGACTGCAAATCATTTTTTCCTGAAAAAACGAATGCGGTAATGGCGAGTAATGGCAATCCGACTCCGGTCACTAAGAATCCTGCATTGGCTGTCCATACATTCTCTCCGGCCATCTGACCAAGCATAGGCGGGAAAATGAGATTTCCTGCACCGAAAAATAATGCAAACAGCATTAGTCCTATGATTAGGATAAATGAAAAAGGAATTTTTTTTGCCATCATGAGTCCTCCGATTCGGGTTAAGCTATTAGTGTGTTTGTAGTAGTCAGTAGTGTAGCACGATAAAAATTTCATAAATGAATGTCCTGAATTATCAGTAAATATTAAATAAAAGTACTATCTTACTATAGTAGCTGTTGCTTGTATTGTCAAAGGTTTCGTCTGTATATGCTTTTACTTTGAAATGGATTTACAAGTTTGTTACAACATGTAAAAATAATAACGGAAAGGAAATTCACATGTGGGAGGTTGTGAAATGCCATTAGGGCCTGCAATCATTTCGGTATTAATAGTATTCGGCATCGTATATGTCATCATGAGAGCTGTGAGGAAATCTAATTGATGGTAGAACGTCTCAGCTCTGACTCTCTTGTCGCAAACTGCACTTTTTCAGAGATCCAAGCCCGCCAATTTCCAAGCGAGACATATAGAATGAAGCTGTATGTCCATCCGCTCCGCTTAAATTGCCGGATCAGGCGAAAAAAGGCCAGTCAAATAAAATGACTGGCCTATCTGGTATTACATAGGATTTACAAAGTGGAGATATCAATCACGAATCGATAACGCACATCGCTGCGAAGTACGCGCTCATACGCTTCATCTACTTGTTCCGCTCCGATGACTTCAATCTGATGAGTTTTCCACTCAATACTTCAAAGAAAATCCTGTTGACGTAGAACACTTGTTAAATTTTTGGTGATACAATAGATATTGACAACTACATACAAAGTAGTATTGATGACGGAAGCTTCAGTGAGCATGATTTAGGAAATGGTATAAAACTTATCCTTACTATTCTCCAACCTATTTTATTACTTCAGTGAGCGAAACTCCAATTGATGAAAACAAGTTTCAGGTCAAGGCCAGGACAAACAGCTATGGGGTATGTAAGTGTTATAACAGCAATCCTTTTAGTGAGCGCATTATATGGCATCGCAACAGGGGCAATTGCCTATTGGATATTTAATATAATCAAGTTTCTTTCAAAAAAATTCAGTCATGATTAAAGGAATGCAGACTAAAAAGTTTGCAGCCAAATAAAATAGAGAAAAAGCCGTCTCCGGTCTGCGCGGGAAACGGCTTTTTTTTAGAGTTGCAAAGGATATGACTTGTATACGGATAAACGGCCTGTTTACATATCCCACCAAAAGGACTCGGGAAGCGAGTATTGGCCGTTTAACAGGATTGTTTCACCAATCGCGGGAGCAATCATGTTGGCGCCTTTTTTCTCAGCTTCTTTCAAAGCACGTTCAATCGGCTCTTTCCAGCCATGATAGGCGAGGGTGAACGCGCCCCAGTGAATTAACATCATGTTCTTTCCTTTTACATCTTTGTGGGCCTGTACAGATTGTTCGGGTGTCATATGAATCCCGGACCAGCGTCTGTCATATTGACCGCCCTCCATTAAGGTGATATCAAAAGGGCCGTATTTTTTGCCGATTTCCTTAAAATGTTCATCATATCCTCCGTCGCCGCTCGTATAAAAACGCGTATGTTTTCCGAGGATAACCCAGCCGCCCCACAGGGTCGTGTTTCGATTCAACAACCCTCTACCCGAAAAGTGTTTGGACGGTGTCAAGGCTATCGTCAAACCTTGAAACTCCGTTTCATCCCACCAATTGAGCTCTGTGATTTTTTCTTTCTCAACTCCCCACCGTATCAAGTGTGCGCTGACTCCGTGGGGAACGAAGAAATGACCGGCCTTTTCCTTCAGTTTTAAGATGGATGGATAATCTAAGTGATCATAATGATCATGTGTGATCAAGACGGCGTCAATCGGCGGCATATCATCGACCATATGCAGGATGTCTTCGCTGTAGCGTCTGCTTCCGATAAATGATACGGGTGAAGCGATTGGACCCAGCATAGGATCTACGAGTATTTTTTTGCGGTCGATGCTCAGTAAAAAAGCGGAATGTCCAAACCACGTTAAGCTGTCTTCGTTACTTTTAACTGTGCTCCAATCGATCTTAGAAACAGGGATTTGACCGGAAGGGTTGCGTTCCTTGCCGCCGGAAACAGCGTCTCTCATCATCGAGAAAACGCCGGAGATTCCGCCCATATCCATCTTTTGCGGAGCTTGATTGACAAATTTGCCATCTGCATAATTGTCAAAGCTTTGATACAGCTTTTTTTGTTTTTTGCTTGGATTTCCCCCAAACACGGGGTGGAAAATGATGAACAATAAAACAGCCGCGCATAACACGGTGATAAAAATGAATAAAAACATCATGATTTTTTTCATTGTTCCTTCCTTTTTAGGATGATCTCTTGCTTTCTCTTATTCTACCGATTATACCTGCATCATCGCCAGTGTAACGCTGCTGTGTATGGGATCATACCATCGTAAATGTAAAGAACCCTCCCAATTTGGAGAGTTCTTTTTTGATGTAAACTTGACATAGACCAGTCATGTGCCACATTTCTTTTAAATATTCTTATTAAATGAAGGTTTCCATTCTGATAAATCCTGATAAACAAACGTTATATTGTCACATATTTTATCAGCAACTTCGTACATATGTTTTATATCATTAGCTGTAAATAATATATATCCTTTGCGTTGAGTACTGTCTATAATAGTTGGTATGATGTCGCCCTCTTTTACTAATAAATCAATTAATAAGACCTCGGATATGTTAGCTAATCCTTTATACTTGATTTCTTTTAAGCAACCTGGTTTTGGAATCAAGCTTAAAGACATAGCTTGACATTTTGAAGGTACACATCTAAATTCATCTATAGTCTTGGTAGCTAACGCATCATAATAGTATCCAAATTGAGATATGCCGGTTGTTAGTTCCACCATTTTCCATATGTTTCCGCCACCTATCCTAACTTGAGACTCTATGATTATTGGCTTTTTTTGTTTGTCTAACTTTACCTCTGTATGAGTAATGCCGTCTTCCAGTTGCATGTCCTCCAAAAATAGCATTACTTTCTCAATGATTAATTTTTTTTGGGATTCATCTATAGGTGCCGGCATAATAGTATAGTTTATTATAAACGTATCTTCTTTAAATATTTCAGCTGATATAGCTAGTATAGAGTGTTTTTTGTTATAAGAAACGGTTTCGACCGTATAAACTACGTCACCTTCAACGTACTCTTCCACTAAAACAGGTAGTTGAATACCATTATCTTTAATAAATACCTCTACGTTATCTCCCGTGTCTAGCTTAGACACTCCTATACCACCTGCACCAATCGGAGGCTTTATTATAATGCTGCCTTTTTTGTTCAAAAATTCATCAATGTCTTTTATGTTATTGCAAACTGTCGAATCTATCGAAAAGTCTTTGCCTGCTAGAATTTCACGCATCATGTCCTTATTGCGGGTTATCATATTAGCATTGTAAGAAGGTCCTTTAACATTAAAAATCTTTGCAATTATGCAAGCCGTATCTAAGGCTGCTTCGTTGAAAGATACTACCACCTCAAATGGTTTCTCTTTGTACAATTCTTCAGCATAGTATACAGACAAGGGTATATTTGTTGTGTCTATTTCTTTTTTATAGAAACACTTTTCTAAAATAGTTCCATCAAAGTATATGTGTTTAGTGTAAGACCCTATATACGAAACAGTATACCCCCTATCTAAAGCATCTTGTATAGGTTTTGTCCATCCCCCTATAAATAAAATGTGTGGTGTATTTTCTATGTCGATTCCTTTTGATATCTTATACATCATAATCATCTCCTCTATAATGAACTCGTATATTCAATTTCGGTTCCTTTTGATACGCCTCGCCTTAACAACATCATTAAACACAATGTTGTTCCGAAGCCCCCTATAAATAACGTAGTTTGAAGCCCGAATATAGAAACTAAAAATGCACTAGCAAAACTTCCTAATGCCCAAGCTCCCCAATTAAGCGTACGCTGTACAGCATTTACTCTGCCTAGCATGTGACTTGGTGAAGCAAGTTGTCGTATGGTTGCAGAGTAAGGGCCAAATACACCTTCTCCCATGCCATGTATGATACTTGCAGCTACTATACCGTAAACGGTTCCCAAATATCCCATTATCGGTATAAAGGCCAGACCGATAACTGATACAGTAGCGCTATAAATAAGCATTTTTGTATTATTAATTTGTTGACTTTTTTTCATGAGTAATGTATTGCCTATTAAAAATCCCACCGCTGCTGAACCTACAACAAAGCCTATTTCAAGTTCAGATAGACCCATTACCTTATAAAGGAATATTACTAAAATACTATTTAGTATGTATTTAAAAAAACCGTAAACAGCGCCACAGCTTACAATTGGTTCTAATACAGGGTGTTTTTTAAAATATATCAAACCTTCATATATGTCTTTGTATACGGATTTTATATTTGCGTTTTTTAAAGAGCCCTCTGTATGCGGTTTAAACTTTGAAATAAATAATACAAACACAAAACAAACAAAATACGTTACTGCGTCAACAGTGAAAGAGCCTGTTAATCCAACTAGAGTAATAACGATTCCTGCTAGCATAGGACCAATTACTATAGAGAGAGACTCTGAAAGAGCTAGTAGTGCATTTCCTTTTTTTAAGTTGTCTTTATCTGTTAATATTTCAGGCAAGAAAGAGGGAATTGCAATGTTGTAAAACGTAGTAAATACTCCATTCAAAAACATGAGAAACACCAATAAAGGGAACGTTATTATATTTGTTACAGTCAGTATGAATACTGCTAAAAATAAAACGCCTTGACATATACTACAAATTAGCAAAATATTTTTTCTGTGAAGGATGTCTATCAAAGCACCAGCTACTAATCCGAAAATTAGGTAGGGTATGAATATAATCCCACGAAGCATGGCAGCATTTGCCTCACTTGTTTGTAGCACCTCTAATGCAAAAAGAGGCAAAGCTACTATTGTAAACTGGGTACCTAACAAACTTACAGACTGTCCTAGCCAAAGCTTGTAAAAATTAAAATGTATTTTATTTTTCATAATAACCCCCTATTAATTCATATTATTCGAAACCTTGTTATAGGCCAGTTCCCTTATTCAGCATTGTTTTGGGCGTAACCTCCATCCATAGTATATCTCCTATGATGACCCTCTGTACGCGTTTGCGAATGTAAAAGCAAGATATCAAAATTGTAGTTTTTGTTTTGATGTTCAACTACAGGTGTAATTATATTGAAACAAATGACCTCAGTTTTTTTAAAAGCTGAGGTACTCTCCAATGATCCTAATGAATGTACAGCATCAATGATCAACGAATTTATAAAACCATATCATTGAACAGGAAACATTTATCGTTGAGATTAGTGTGGATTATGAGAATCACGTGGAGGAATTGAAAAATACAATTCTAATTTTGGATTACATATCAAATGAATCCTTACGTCGTCGTATCAGTGAAAAAAGGTGAGACCATGAATGGCCTTGCGAGCGCCTTATTTTTGGGAAACGAGGGGAATTGGGATGGGAACATATTAATTTTCTTGGAGTATACACCTTTGATATGAAGAATATCGAAAGCTTAGGTTCACTCAGCCCTCTTAATCAATGAATTAAAGCCGATGGTACCTAAGCATATTGTTGGTGGCCCCCCAGATAAAAACCGTGGGAGGTTTACAAAAAAAAAGCTGACATTAATCGTCAGCTCCCGCTTTTAAAATCGGACAGATTCAGAAGGTTGGAAAAACCGGTCCACTGCTTCATCGGTTACATCTGAAACGTGCCGATACTTGTAGTTCGGTGATTGATCACGGTCGATCAGGACGGACCGGACGCCTTCGAAGAAATCGTCGTGCTTCAAAAAGTTCTTCGCCAGCACCAGATCTGTTGCAAAGCATTCTTCCAATGTTTTTTGACGTCCGTCCGCCAGCTGTTTCAATGTGATTTTCAATGAAAATGGCGCTTTGGAAAGCATCGTTTTTTTCACATTCGAGCTAAAAGTGCTTCCTTCGCTTTCGAGCGATTGAAGGATCTCTTCGAGCTTATCATACTTAAAATGCCGGTCAATCGCTTGCTGATCACGGGCGAGCGTGCTTTCTTGGGAGGGCTTCGTTTTCGATTCGCGGATCAGCTGATCGAGCTTTTCTTCAACGTTTACAAGGTGCCAATCTGTTTGTTCCACTGTTTGGATCAATCGTTCTAAAGCGCCGCTCTCCATGTAGGCGTCTGCCCCATTGATATACAGCACGTCTGCCGCATGGATGACAGATGCCGTTAATCCAAGATATCTTCCTATGTGTCCCGGAGCTCTGTTTAAAAAATAGGCTGCCCCGACATCCGGAAAGAAACCGATATTCATTTCAGGCATCGCCCATTTTGTCCTCTCCGTGACAATCCGGTGGCTGGCCCCGTATGTCAGGCCGACGCCTCCCCCCATGACGATCCCGTCCAAGCAGGCGATGATCGGTTTCGGAAATCGATGGACTGCCATATCGACTTCGTACTCTGTTTCAAAAAAGCACTCGGCTTCTTGCAGGGCCTGTTTTGACGAACGTGCTTCATAGAGTGCCTTAATATCCCCCCCGGCACACAGTCCTTTTGGTCCTGCACCTTTGATGACCACAACAGAAACGTTTTGATCTGTCTCCCACTCGTTTAACTTTTCACCAATCAGACGGACCATGTCGTATGTGAGGGAGTTGAGCGCTTTCGGGCGATTCAAAACAATCGCTGCGGCGCCGTTTTGATTAACGGAAAACAGCACATCATCGGACATCTGGATCCACTCCTTTTATGAATGATGAAAGTTTGGTTTGCGCTTTTCGACAAATGCGTGAATTCCTTCTTTGGCGTCTGAAGTGACAAACAGCTCGGCGAATCTGTTTCGCTCTCTCTCCAGTGCCTGTTCCATGCTTTCAGAGGCGCCCTGTACGACACATTCGACGGCGCGCCTCACGCTGGTCATGCTTTTTCCTTCGATAAAAGACGACGCGACCCCTTCTGCCGTCTTCATCAGTTCCTCCCCCTTTACCGCCATCTGCGCAATTTTCAGCTCTACCGCTTCTTGAGCTGAAAGCGTTCGGCCCGTCAGGATGAGATCGAGTGCTGTCGCTGTATCCGTTATGTTGCGAAGCCGCTGTGTACCTCCAAACGCGGGAATCAAGCCGAGCTTTAATTCGGGAAGGCCGAGTGTTGCATCGTCTGATACGATTCTGAAGTGGCAGCTCATTGCGAGTTCCAGGCCTCCGCCAAGAGCCGGTCCGTTTATCGCCGCAATGACGGGCTTATTGGAAGCTTCGATTTCATCACAGAGCGCCTGGCCCCCTTTTGCGAGTGCCAGCCCTAGTTTTTGGTTCCCGAGTTTTGAAACAAATTCTTTTATATCCGCTCCCGCCACAAAAAATCGTCCTTCTCCTGTGACGATGATCGCTTTTGTCTCCTCGTCGCGGGCCAATTCCCGAAAAAGAGAGCGCAATTCGGCGATACAGGAAGAAGAGAGTGTATTTGCCGGCGGATTGTTCAACGTGACGGTCGTGATGCTATGTTCTGTTTTAAGTGTGGCATATTTCAAGTTCAATATTGATCCCTCCCTGTTGAAATAGAAAAGGCCCCTCTGAAAAAATCTGTTGCGCATGAGAGGGAGCCTTATGTTAAGAATTAGAACCAGCGTTCGGTGACGACCTTTTTGCGCGTGTAAAACTGGACGCCATCTTTTCCGTTTGTCCCAAGGTCTCCATAGAAAGAGGCCTTGTTCCCTGCGAAGGAGAAGAATGCCATCGGAGCTGGTACGTTGACATTGACGCCGATCATTCCGGCATCGATTTTGTCGCGGAACTGCTGGGCGCTTTTCCCGCTCGACGTGTAAATGACAGCGCCGTTGGCAAACTTGGATTGATTGGCGAGCTCGATCCCCTCATCAAGGTCTTGTACGCGGACGACGCTCAAGACCGGCGCAAAGATTTCGTCCTGCCAGATTTTCATCTCCGGTGTTACATGATCGAAAATCGTGGCTCCCACAAAATATCCTTCCTGAACATCCGGATTGCGTCCGTCCACGGCGAGTGCGGCTCCCTCTTTTATACCGCTGTCGATATAGTCAAGAACGCGTTCTTTATGAACTTCGCGGATCAGCGGGCCGACAAAGTGATCCTCTGATCTGCCATCCCCTGTCTTCAGCTTCCGTGTTTCAGACACGAGCATTTCCATGAAGTCATCGGCGATGTCATCAACGACCGCCGCGACGGAGCAGGCCATACAGCGTTCTCCGCTGCTTCCGAATGCCGCCCCGATGATGCCTTGAACCGATTTTTCAAGATGACAATCCGGCATCACAATCGCATGGTTTTTTGCGCCGGCCAGAGCCTGAACGCGCTTCCCGTTGGCTGTGCCCGTTTGATACACATATTTTGCGACCGGTTCTGAACCGACGAAGGAGACGGCTTTAATATCATCGTTCTCCAGTATTCCGTTTACAACATCCTTTCCTCCATGAACGAGGTTCAGCACACCTTTCGGAAACCCTGCTTCATAAAACAGCTCGACAAGCTTTCCGGCAAGAATAGGAGTGCGTTCCGAAGGTTTCAGGACGAACGTGTTTCCGCAAGCAATGGCGAGCGGAAACATCCACAGAGGAACCATCATTGGAAAGTTAAACGGCGTAATACCGGCGACGACCCCCAAAGGATAGCGCCAAATCGATCCGTCGATGCCCCCTGCTATCGCGGGCAGGGATTCTCCCATCATTAAAGTAGGTGTGGCTGTTGCAAGCTCAACAACTTCGATTCCGCGCTGCACTTCGCCTCGGGCGTCTTTTAACGTTTTGCCGTTTTCCGTCGTAATGATGTCTGCCAATTGTTCTTTTTGCTCTTGAAGAAGCTGCAAATATTTATATAAAAGTCTCGCCCGATTGGGGACAGGCACAAGTGACCAGGTCTGATAAGCATGTTTGGCAGCCTGCACGGCACGATCTACATCCGCTCTCACAGATAGAGGCGCATAAGCGATGACGTTTCCGTTTGCAGGATTGACGACTTCTTCAGCTTCCGTACCTGAGGAATTCACCCACTCCCCGTCGATATGGTTCATTATTTTCTTGGCATTCGTTGTGATCATGTGCTTTCTCACCTCTCCTTACCGATAAGTTGTCTTCTGTTCGCTTATTTTTTTGTATAAAACAGACATATCTTTTTCACCATATCCGTTCTGATCGGCTTCTTCATAGATGCCGAAGAGAATCTTGCTCACCGGCAGTTCAACCTCATTTTTCTCAGCCAAATCCAATGCAAAGCCAAGGTCTTTCAGCAGCAGCTTCAAAGAAAAGCCAGGTTCATAGTTTTCATTCGCTATGAAGCTTTTATAGTTGCGCTCATAGATTCGGCTCTGCCCATAGCTGACGTTCAGCATCTCAAACAATTTTTCGAGATCGAGATTGCTGTTTTTGGCAAGATGCAAGGCTTCACTGACGCCGGCTGTATAAAAACCGATTAAGAGGTTGTTGATCAGCTTCGTATTCGTTCCGCTGTCGATGTTTTCGTTCACATGAAAAATATTCTCGCCCAATACGTTGAAAATAGGCAATGCTTTATCAAAAACAGACTTCGGCCCCCCGACCATAAAGGTAAGCGTCCGGTTGACCGCTCCGATTACACCGCCGCTGACCGGCGCCGCAAGAAAATCAATTCCTTTGCTTTTCGCTTCCTCTGCAATCCGGATATTCAGTTCAGGAGCGACCGTGCTTGTATCAATCAGAAGGACGCCTGGTTCAGCTAGGTGTACGAGCCCCTTTTTCCCCAGAAAAACCTCCTCTGCAGCTTTTGATGAAGGAAGGCTTGTCAGGATGGCGTCACACTCTTTTACCATCTTTTCAACTGAAATCCCGATCGTTCCCCCTGCATGATGCAAGGCCAATTCAGCTTCTTTGTTAAGGTCCGTTCCATATACCGCAAAGTTCTCCTGAAGCAAATTTTTCGACATGGGCAGACCCATGTTGCCCAAACCGATAAACCCGATTTTTTTCAAACGGTTTCCCTCCGATCACACCGTATATTTTTCATGAGCGGCTATTTTCTCTGCGATTTCGCGTTTTTGAGCAAACAGATTGCTGAAAAGGGGCAAAGTAAGGCTGTGAACCTCTTCCAATTCGAGCTTTCTTTCAGCTTCATCAGATTCTATGCCTGATAAGGCGGTTACCGCCATCTCTTCGATTTTGCGGAAGCCTTCTTCACAAATAACGTTCGTTATCATTTCTTTCAACCGTGCTTTTTCGCTTCCGTATCTTTTGGTTGCCTTTTCGGTCCGGAGGGCGGCGGATTCCATCACATAGAGTTCTTTTTGCATGTCGGCGAGAATCCGCGCGTATTCCTGCTCCTTTTGAATGTTCACGCGGGAGCGTTTAAGCGCTTTTAATGTTTTGCCGAAAAGCCTGTTGGACAGCTGAATAAACCGCCGGTTTCGGTTTTCCCCGCTGCTTAATTGAGCTTCCGGCTCTGAGATGCCGTTTTGCTTCACTTCTTTCATCATCAGTTTGGCGATCGTCAAACGGTTAATCTCGTTTGTCCCTTCGAAAATCCGGCTGATCCTCGCGTCCCGGTACAAACGTTCGACTTCGTACTCCTGCATGTATCCGTAGCCGCCATGAATCTGTACCGCCTCGTCTGCATTTCGGTCGAGTATTTCGGAGCAGTGAACTTTATTGATCGCGCATTCGGATGCATAGTTTGTGAGTTTTCTCAGTCTGTCGTCTAATGGCTCAGCCGAATTTAAAACATGGTCCAGGCAGTCTGCCGTTCTGTAAGCAGCGCTTTCGGCGCCGAAAATCGAAATTGCCATGTCGGCAATCTTTTCTTGAATCATTGAAAAACCGATGATCGGCTTGTTAAATTGTTTGCGCTGTTTGGCGTAGCTAACGGCAAGGTTCAATGCTTGCTTTGCCATTCCAATGTTCGAAAACGCGAGCTTTAAGCGGGCCATGTTTAAAATGTTCAAAGCGACGTGATGACCTTTCCCGACATGACCCAAAACATTATCGTTTGGCACCTCGACTTCTTCGAGGATTAAGGTTGCCGTCGAAGACCCTTTGATTCCCATCTTCTTCTCTTCAGGTCCGATGGAAACGCCTTTAAACGAACGTTCGACGATAAATGCTGTCATGCCTTCCGCCGTTTTTGCAAAGACAACATATACATCAGCTACTTGCGCGTTCGTAATCCACTGTTTTTCCCCGTTTAAAACCCAGGCTGTTCCTTCCCCATTCAAGACGGCCGTCGTTTTTGCGTTTAAAGCATCTGAGCCTGCGCCCGGCTCTGTCAGAGCATATGCTCCGATCCATTCGCCCGATGCCAGTTTCGGAAGGTATTTTCGTTTTTGTTCTTCTGTTCCATAATAAATATACGGCAATGTCCCGACGCCCGCATGAATATTAAAGGAGACGCTGAACGATCCGCCGGCTCCCATTTTCTCTGCTACTAACCCGGAAAGCTTCTTACTGAGTGAAAGGCCGCCGTATTCCTCAGGAACTTCGATACTGAGCAATCCGAGCTCTCCCGCTTTTTGAAACAATTTTTTCACGCTTTCGTGATCCTGCTGATCGATCGATTCAAGAAGGGGCATGACTTCATTTTTGACAAATGATTCTGTCGTTTTTGAAATCAGTTGATCTTCCTCTGTGAAATCTTCCGGCGTAAATCCTTCAGCAGCCGATTCGTGTTGAGAAATCAAGGGTTCATTCCATCGAATTTTTGCTTTCCCCATTGCTTTCCTCCTCGCTTCCGCTAAAAAGAGTGATAAACTGAGATAAAAAGACGATGAATCCGCTTACATTTTACCTGATACGAATCATCGTCTCCTTTTCTCATCCAGATAAGGACCAACCAATTATGAAGGGCACGGTTGTTTCGGTCATTTAGCAGGCTTTTCTTCTGCCTGTCGCCGGAACACAGCCCCGCTTTTTTGTTTCATGAAGCAACTGTTCCGCGAAAAGCTCCGGGCAGTGCAGCTGATGTGTAAGTTATGAAGCTTTTAATATCAGCTTATCAAATAATTGGAAGATTTCCAAATGTTTTTTTGGTTTACTCTATTTTACTTGTGAAAGCTTGGGAATATGCATTGTCCGCCTTGTGGCGAACGCGTTTTGGCAAGCCGGCATGCTTTTTTTGAAAAAATAAAACAGACCATCGTTTTGATGGTCTGTTTAGAAAGTGTACCGTTGATGGCTTATTCATTTGACAGGCTTGAGACGATACATTCTGCACGGCCGTCGATTGTAAATTCTCCAAAGCCCGCAGGCAGCAGCATGTGATCTCCTTTTTTAAAAGAAAAGTCGTTGCCGCAAGACGCATTGATCTGCCCTTCCCCTTCTATGACGCTGACAAGAAGAAACGGTTTATCCTGTTTGAAACAGGCTGATCCTTTTACATCCCATTTTGCTACTGAGAAATAAGGACACTCAATCATTGCGGCAGTCTTGACATTACCCGATGTTTCATATTGAACGTCTTCGCGGCCAGGCGAAGACGGGACGTCGATCACTTCTATGCTTTTTTGCAAATGGAGCTCGCGCAGGTTTCCTTCAGCATCTTTTCTGTCATAATCATATAGTCTGTAGGTTGTGTCTGAATTCTGCTGCGTCTCCAAAATCAAAATACCTTTTCCGATCGCATGGACGGTTCCGCTCGGCACATAGAAGAAATCTCCCGGCTTCACTTTGACGCGGCGCAAGAGCTCGTTCCATTTCCCGCGTTCGATCATTGAGACCAGTTCTTCCCGCGTTTTGGCATGGTGGCCGTAAATGATCTCCGCGTCTTCGTTGCAATCCATGATATACCAGCATTCCGTTTTTCCAAGCTCCCCGTTTTCGTGCAGTTTTGCATATTCATCGTTTGGATGCACCTGTACGGATAGGTCTTGGTCGGCGTCCAAAATTTTTGTCAGAAGAGGAAAGCGGTCTCCCTTTATATGTCCGAATAAATGGCGATGTTCATTCCATAATTCGCTGAGTGTGAGCCCTTTATACATGCCGTTTTTCACGACGCTTTGCCCATTTTGATGGGCGGCGAAAGCCCAGCACTCCCCCGTTTGTTCGGATGGAATCTCGTAGCCGAAAGAGGCTAAAGCTGTGCCGCCCCAAATTCTTTCTTTAAAAACAGGCTCGAAAAATAATGGTTCAGTCATGACGGGCATCCTCCTTTTTTAGATGATTTCATCCAGAAGTTTGTATGCTTCTACTTTTGTTTGAGCAGAGAGAAGCTTGTCCCTGTAGGTGTCATCCATCAGTTTTCGGGAGAGCATTTGCAGAAGCTTCAGATGCTCGTTTCCCCCGCTTTCTTTCGGGACGGCGATCATAAAGATCAGTTTGGCGTCAGTTCCGTCAAGACTCTTCCAGTCGACGCCCGAACGTTTGATGCCGAATGCTACACTCGGCTTCTTGACGGCGTCAGACTTCCCGTGTGGGATCGCGATGTTCATGCCGATTGCCGTTGTCCCCTCTAATTCGCGGTTCATGATCGCTTGTTTAAATTCGCTTTCCGAATGCAGTGCACCTTTACGGGACAATTTTTGAATCATTTCATCGATAATGTCGTCTCTCGTATCCCCTGATAAATGAGGTTCGATCAAATCTGTATCAATGATGTCTGTGAGCTTTTTAATTTCCGGTATTTCGGATTTTTTGCTTTCCGCTTTTATTTCGATGTTCGGCTGCGGAATGTCATGAACTGCAGCAGTCTCACTTGCCCCTGCAGGAGCGGCTGCGACCTCTTTTTTGAGTACATTGACCAAAAGAGCGGTGACCAGGGATCCGGCAATAACGGCGATGAAGAACATCAACACATGATCGACAGCGCCAAGCACTGCTACAATCGGTCCGCCGTGGGCGACTCTGTCCCCTACATTACCGATCATGGCGATCACAGAACCAGTCATTGAACCCGCCATAATACTTGGTATGACGCGAAGCGGGTCCTGTGCAGCAAACGGTATGGCACCTTCAGTAATACCGAATAACCCCATTGTAAATGCTGCTTTTCCCATTTCTCTTTCTTGCGCCTGAAATTTTCTTTTTCCTAAAAACGTTGCGATGCCAAGCCCGATCGGAGGAATACAAATGGCGACGGCGATCGGACCCATAATTTCATAGTTTCCTTCACCGATCATGGCCGAACCAAACAGGAATGCCACTTTATTGACGGGGCCGCCCATATCAAACGAAATCATCGCCCCTAAAATTAATGCCAAAAGAATCGAACTTGAGCCCTGCATACCAGCCAGCCAAACCGTCAAAGATTCAAAGATTTGCGCGACAGGCGCGCCGATCAGCAATACGAATGCCAAGCCGACAATAAGCGAGGAAACCACCGGTATGATGATGATCGGCATGATCGGCTGAATGGCTTTTGGCACTTTTAATTTTTTGATGGCCAGCGCCGCATATCCGGCTAAAAAGCCCGCGATAATGCCGCCGAGGAACCCCGCACCGCTTCCGCTGCCGTAAAAGCTTCCTGTCGCTGCGATGTATCCGCCGATCATCCCTGGCACAAGCCCCGGTTTATCGGCGATGCTGTAGGCAATATAACCGGCTAAAATCGGGATCATGAATGAGAATGAGGCAGCCCCGATTTGCTCAATCGTTTTCCAAAAAGATTCATCAGGAATCACTAACCCTTTCGGCGTTTTTTCACCTCCAAGCGTCAGTGCGACCGCAATCAATAATCCGCCGACGACGATGAAAGGAACCATAAACGATACACCGTTCATTAAATGCCGGTAAATCGGATTTTGTTTTTTCTCAGTTTGAGCTGAGGCTTCCGTTTTCGCAGCCGGCCGATAGACAGGTATATCGCCGCTGATCGCTTTTTGTATTAATTCTTCCGGTTTTCGGATGCCTTCCTGAACACCGACAGCCAGAAGTTTTTTCCCGATAAAACGGTCTTTGTTGACCGAGCGGTCTGCGGCTATGATAATCGCGTCTGCCTCGCGGATTTCCTGCTCGGTCAGCTCATTTTCCACCCCGATGCCGCCTTGTGTTTCGACTTTCATTTGAACGCCCATTCGATCGGCCGCTTTTTGCAAATTTTCCGCAGCCATATACGTGTGGGCAATTCCGTTTGGACATGATGTAATCGCTAACAGTTTCATGCGAATCCTCCTTCTGAAACTAAAGTAGTGAGCAGCTCTTGTCATTACTTTATAATAAAAACGTGTGTGTAAAAGCGTTGTTTTTTACCGCAGGTTCCGGAAAAACCGGCTTTTTTAAAAAAACCGGACTGCAATAAGGGGCGACTTGTAACACTTGGGACTGATTGTGAAAATGTGCCGTATTGCAACAATTGGGGACTGAAATTTTTCGAAGAGGTGTAAAGTGAGGACATTCCTTTTTAATGAAGGATATCTCGAAATCAAGAAAATCAAGGTTGAACTTGTCAGCAAATCCCTTGCTGAACACGAAGATGTTTCCACTACAATGAAAAACTATGATCTTCGAATCAAATATTTATGTAAAATCACTCTTTTATTCAAAAACCAAGATCCCTTTCTTGAGGGGTTTTGCTTTTGAGTGAAATGTAAAAAAGAAGGTATTTCCTCCTATCATGTCGAGAGGATTAAATTTTGAAACTTATTCTTTAATTTTCCGTATATCAATATAAAAATGGCATCTAATGCGGGGAGGAATATTCGTTGGCTGAAAAGCAAAAAAGGGTTCCATTTTTTAAAAAATTTTGGGTTTCTCAAATTGGTGTATTTTTATTGTCACAGATAATTTTTATTACATTTGAAACAACAGGATGGATACCTAATTATAGAGAGATTGATGGAACACTATTTGGGAGAATTACGGAATCGTCAATTTTTATAGAATGGTTTACTTTTTATGAAACACCACAATTAAATTTACTTACTGTCTTTTTTGGCGTCTTCTTTCTTGTGCCAGGAATAATAAGTGCATTAAAAAACGTATTTTCGCCTAGACACTATAGTAATAGCTCTAAATAACCGTGATTAAAAATAAATATGGTTGATTAAAATGAATAAATTTGGGTTTTGCTTAGACTACTGGGTGCGATACTTCAATAAAGAGGTATCTATAATGTCTGACATTAAATAAGAAACCCATATTATTAAGGGTTCCAATAAATATCTTGACTTTTAATAAAATACCTCGACTTAGACGGCTTGATTTACATACAATAATACTTGGTATCGCAAGGATGAAAGAAATCGAGGAGTCTTTTGACAATTCGAAGACAGTTCCCTGTTTTATAGCGGCAACTGTGTTTTATGCGTACTCAAGTTTTCAATTTTTATACAGATGATGAAAAATTTCAATTGATCTGTATTCAGGTATCATACTTTATTTTCTTCGTGTTTATATTCGTTATTAAAAATGGAAGTGATCATCGATCACGAGCAGCACAATATAGGAGCTTACTTGAACAGATGAAATCGGAGAAAGAAAAGGCATCCTAATGGATGTCTCTTTTATTTTGAAATTGAAGGGGGTGAAAAATCATTGCAGAAACCGGAAATGATTCTGCCAGGATGGAACAAAAAAAGCAGGCCGTCCACCTGCTTAATCTGTCTTAGTTTTCTTCCATCTACTCTTAACAATCACCATGAACAAAATGTAAATCAATACAACGATGATATTATACTTAGGGTCAATTTTTAAAAAGAAAGTATTAAAAGTCATCACTAGAAGCATGAGGAGTGTTGTAATCCACCATACAAACTCATATTCTTTATCACCCTTCTCTTGGCTCTTTTTATGTTTAACCAGGTCAAAAATCAAACAAGCAGTCATAAGAACCACTAAAACAGTTGTTGTCACAGCAGACGAAAAATTTTCTCTAATAGTACTCATTATTATTCCAAACAGAGCACCACCTAAAAAAACCAAAAGAATTCTCATAAAATATCATGCCCTTCTTAATTTCTATTAAAAAATATTTAGGTATATCCAAAGAAGGTTTATATTTAAGCAGATGAGCGAACGACTCCCGTTGGATTGAAAGTCTCCAAGTGTTTACTCTATTGTTAAATTATATCAGAAGAGATGGATGTTAAACAGATCATTGAGGTTGGTGGGTTAAACGAGCCCCTTCTGATTTACGAGAAACAGTTATTACGAACTAAAAAAGAGCAGTTTGCTCTCGATTGGATAAATTCCCCAGTGTGTTTATCTGGATTCTTGCTCAGTTCAGCAATACAAAAAAGAATAGGATAAGCAGAACTGGTCACTGTTCACCTATCCCATTCTGTTGTCATTTATCAAATGCATATCGATATTTTCTTGAATTTTAATGAAGGTCAAGGCAGCGCTCCGCCTTTAATAATCCAAATAAGATAAGAATTTCATCACATTTGTTTCTTTCGTCAGCTTTTGGATGAAAGCCGGCTGCTCGCTTAAGCTGGACAGCTCTTGAAACAATTGTTTTGTCATGTTTTGATCCTCGTGTTTGACAGCCAGCATAAAGACGAGCGATACTTTTTCAGAGCCCCAGTCAAGCGGCTCTTTTAATGTGGCGATCGCAATGGCTGATTGTTTAATCAATTTGGCGTTCGCGTGAGGAATGGCGATGCCCGCTCCGATGTTTGTCGCCGACATTTTTTCTCTCATGACTGCCTGTACAGCATATTCTTTTTCTACATAGCCTTTCTCGTATAAAGCCATCGCCAGCTGTTCAATCAGCTTGTAGCGGTGTTCTGATTCTTGCTGCAGGAAGACGAGGAAAGGAGTCGTGTCATTCAGCACTTTAAACGTTTTTTGTGTTTGCCGGGACGATTCACCGAGCTGATCCATAAAAGCGCTGAGCTTTTTCTCATCGGCCGACTCGAGCAGCGGAGATACAACGATATGGGGAATTGATAAATCCTCCGGGCTGACCGTTGATATGACAAGATCGATATCTTCATGTCGTGCAGTATAGTCCGCCAAATCAGCTTTTGCGATGCAGTCCATCACGGCAATTTGGTAGAATTTCCGTTCAATTTTTGTCCGCAGCAGTTGTGACATCCCGATGCCCATATGACAGACAATGATCGCTTTTTTATGCTTGTCTTTTCCATAGCTGAAGCGCTCGATCGCCGCTTGGAAATGCAATGTCAGATAGGCGGCTTCTTCCTCGGGAATCGAAAGTGAAAACGTTTGGTTGATGTCTTCAAGAACATCAATGACAGTATGAAACAGATATGGGTACATTTTTTTGATATCGTTGAGCATCGGATTTGATACGGAAAGGTCATAGCTCAGCCGGTTTAAAACGGTATTAAGGTGAATTTTCAATCCGTTAATCAAAACCCGGTCCTCGCGGAAATCCATCATTTTCAACTCTGAGACACGCCGGATTAAATATTCGACAACCTTTGGAAGCAAAGGGTTTTCCAGTCCGTTCTCCCCTTCTTTCCCAAATGGATAACGAACTTTGCCGCCTAATATATGCAATGTTAAATAGACGGCCTCTTCTTCAGGAAAGCGGATCGCAAAAACCGCTTCCAGCCGTTTTAAACAAGCAAACGTCCACTGAAATTCTTTTTTCTTTTTGACTGCATCTATTTCTTCCGGAGAAATGGTGATCGGCTGTTTCATTTTGATGCGGCGGATCATCAGCAGTGTATGCAACAGTAAATTTTCGAACGTTTCATCAGTGAAATATAAAGAATGTCGCTTTTGCAATGATCTGATTTCGCTTTTAACAAATTCCACTTCATGGCTTAAAAATTGGCTTTTAATAAATCGGCTTGTAAACTCCGGGTTATCAATCAACTCCGAGATGCGCGCCAGCGCTTTTCTCTTATTTTTTTCACTTCCTTCGATCTTTAAACCGAGGCGCTGCTTGGACACAAGAGTGAGGCCAAACCGCTGGAGCCAAACTTCGATTTGATTCAAATCCCTTTTAATGGAAGACTTATTCAAGAAGTGCTCGGCAGCCATTTCTTTTGCGGAAACCGGCTTTGGATTCATTAATAACTGATAAGCGATTTGCAGCATCCTTTCTTCATCGGATTGCTGCTGTGCGGCGTGATGTTCGGTATATAACTGCCGGCTTAAACGGACCCTTTCATGATCTTCAATATTCAAATAAACGCCCAGTCCCGGTTTGCGAATCAATTGAGCATCAGAGTGCTGATTGAGATAATCTTCAATCGTTTTTAGATCATTTCTGATCGTTTTTTCAGAACACTTTACCCTGTCTGCGAAATCTTGTACGACTAAATAGTCTTCAGGTTCAGATAACAACAGATTCAGAATGTCTTTTTGCCTTGTATTCATATCTCTCTCACCTGTTTTTCTATCCTTCCCTAAAAAGAAATGATAGTATAAGTATACTACAAACGTAACCGTTTACATTATACAGTGAAATAAAAGGGTCAAAAGTTTCGTTTTTTACCGAAACTTCCGGAAAAAATGCTTTTATCAACACGGAAATTTTTCTTTTATAGGAATTTTTTATAATAGATGATAGTGGGAGGAAAGTAAAACAGCCGTACGGTTCTAAGCAACGAAAAAAGGATCAGCGAAAGCTCCTCCCGCTGATCCTTAAACTAAAATTCTCTTTTATTATAAAAGCTGAGCGATATCGCATATGAAACAGAAATCATCACGAGCAGTACGCCAACTAAAAGGATGAATGTGCCCGCATTTGACATTTCACTCAGAAAAGCCGTTAATTTTTGGCTTAGTGCAAGGTTTTCCCCCGCATTTATAAATTTAAAAAAGGCCGTCCCTCCAAATATAATGACGAAAAATATGATGATATTGGCCATTTTGGACTTCAAATAGCCGTACTTAAAAATCAGAGGAAATGAGATCGAGCTAAATAAAGTGACAGCCACAACAGCACCCATGACGCCTGAAAGTGTCAATGGGAAATCAAGCGGCAAGTGCAGCATATGTCCGATTGCATTGATCAAAGAATAGAAGAGAATGGCATAAGCCGCATAGACATAAACCGATACATATTTTGATAAGACGATGATGTTTCTTTTAATGGGCAAGCTGATCAGGATTTTATCACTGTTGTTTTTGTCTTCTAAGGAGCTTGCGCCTAATGCCAGCTGATATGTGACAGCCAAAACCGCCACTGTATATCCGACGAGCTCAAGCTGTGACAATGTAAAAGTAAAAAATATCATCAATAACAGCGATAGTTTCATTGCTCTTTTCTGCATTAAAATATCCTTTTTAATAAGATGATACATGTTGATCACTCCTGCCGGTTGAAAATACCAAAATATCCTCCAAAGTCGGTTTTTCGATCATGACCGAATCCCCGAAATGCTGAACGACTCCCCGCTTATCTTTGGAGAGCGCTTCGAAGCCATAGCTGTTTTTCTTAATGCCGATTAAGGCGTCTTCGTTTCCTTTATGCAGCGTATCGAGGTCTCCTTTTACAATGCAGTACTCCTCCAACAGCTCATCCTTTGTTTTGCTCAGCACGAGCCGGCCGTTATGAATGAAAGTGATATAGTCCGCTACTTTTTCTAAATCAGAGGTAATATGCGTCGAAAAGAAAATCGACTTGTTTTCATCCTGCAGCAATGTTTGCAGCACGTCGAGGAGCTCCGATCTGACAAGAGGATCGAGTCCTGATGTCGGTTCATCCATGATCAATAATTCGGCATGATGGGAAAGCGCGACCGCCAATGAGAATTTCATCTTCATTCCTTTTGACAAGTTTTTGATCTGCCTGTTTAAAGGGAGCTGGAAGTCTTTTGCGTACCGCTGAAAAACAGCCTCATCCCACTTTTTGTAAAACGGTCTGATGATTCCTTTCATTTCGTTCGGTGTCAGTTCTTCGTAAAAATGATTTTCATCGTATACAAAGCCGATCCTCTGCTTGATTTCGATATTGTGCTTTTCATTGTCGAGACCGAAAATGGTGATGTCTCCTTCGTCTTTTTTGATCAGGTTCATGATCAGCTTGATGGTCGTGCTTTTTCCGGCTCCGTTCGGGCCGATAAAGCCCATAATATATCCTTTTTCAAGCGAGAAGTTGATGTTTTTTAAAGAGAAATCTTGATAATGTTTTGATACATTTTTTAATTCCAGTATGCTGGTCATTTTTACCACTCCTCATAAACCAGTTTGAGCATCTCTTGAAGTTCCTCGTATGTAAAGCCGATTTGTTTCGCTTCAGTGACGGCTTCTGCTATGTGTTCTTCGATCAATTTGACTTTTGTTTCTCGAAGCACGTCTTTGTTGATCGCTGCGACATACGAGCCCTTTCCCGCGACTGTGACGATAAACCCTTCTCTCTCCAGTTCGTCATAGGCTCTTTTTGTTGTAATTACGCTAATTTTAAGCTCTTTGGCCAGGTTTCTGATCGATGGGAGCGCCTCTGACTCCGAGAGTTCTCCCTTGACGATTTGATCTTTTAATTGGTTGACGATCTGCAAATAAATCGGTTCATCCGATGAATTTGAAATGATGATATTCAATGCATGACATCCCTCTATTCGTTATAACTGTATATATACAATATAAACAGTTATAGTACTGTTGTCAAACCATCACAAAACAATGCATATTATTTGCGATGGTTTTGTATTACGTAGCAGCAGAAAACCTCCTGTTTCCTGCATGGCAGATCATACAAAAATGTTGTTTATCTTCTTGCCTGTAAAAAGGAAAAATTGAATTAATAAATCCCAATTTCTCAATGTGGCACAGAGAAATTGGGATTTTTATCAGTGTTGAAAATCAGCTTTTTGGAGCAAATCCTCTTAGTTATACTCCAGAATAGGCGGAGAATCCTCCATCGACCGGTATGATGGTTCCAGTGACAAATCGCGAGGCTTTATCGCTTACCAACCATAATAACGTTCCGATTAGATCTTCCGGAACCCCAAATCTATCCAACGGCGTCTGGTTGATAATTTTTTGTGCTCGCTCCGTATATGTTCCGTCTTCATTGAGCAATAGGCTCCTATTTTGGGCGGTAAGAAAAAAGCCTGGGGCAATGGCATTGACACGAATACCGACTTTTGACATATGCACAGCAAGCCATTGTGTAAAGTTACTGACGGCCGCTTTTGCACCGCTGTAGGCTGGTATTTTCGTAAGCGGCGTATAGGCGTTCATGGATGAGATGTTAACGATCACATTTCCGTCGTGATCAGCCATGTCTTTTGCAAATACTTGAGTGGTTAACAGTGTACCAAGAAAGTTTACATCAAATACAGACCTTACTCCCTCTATTTCTAAATCAAAAAACGTAGTCAATTCTTTAGTATTCAAGTCTTTTTTATATAAATATTCTTTATCTGTTGTTCCCATTGGATGGTTGCCGCCTGCACCGTTAATTAGAATATTGCATCTGCCGAATGTTCTGTTAATGAGTTGTTTCGCTTGTTCAAGGCTTTGTTTATCAAGGACGTTTGC
This sequence comes from Bacillus sp. BS3(2021), assembly GCF_021043345.1. Taxonomy (NCBI): domain Bacteria; kingdom Bacillati; phylum Bacillota; class Bacilli; order Caryophanales; family Bacillaceae; genus Bacillus; species Bacillus sp. BS3(2021). Next base: position 43,442 of record NZ_JAJNDM010000009.1, on the reverse strand, counting down.
TGTAACGGCAAGTGCTTCGCCTCCGTTTTCTTGGATCTCTTTCGCTACTCTGTCTGCCGATTCAGCTCTTCGGCTGACTACTGCTACTTTTGCACCGCATTGAGCTATTGCTTTAGCGAAACAGCTGCATAAAATGCCGCCTCCACCTGTCACTACAGCCACCTTATCTTTCAAGTTGACATGAAAAGGAAACTGCACATTCATCCCTCGTCTCTGCATTTTAGTTAGTGCTTGTTCATTTATTGCATTCAAAGGCTATCCGCTTCTTTTCTTTCGTCAATGTTTCCCACATTCCATTTAAATACACTGCACCCAGCGCACGGTCATATAAACCATAACCCGGTTTACCGGCCTCTCCCCAAATCATTCTTCCATGATCCGGTCTGGCTGGTCCGGCAAAATCTATATCTCTTAATGCTCTTACGATTTCATACATATCTAAAGAACCGTCTTCTGAACGGTGGGAGGATTCTTGAAATGACTTTTCTCCGATGATCTTAATGTTTCTCAGGTGCACAAAGTTGACTTTTCCTTTTTTTCCGAAATAACGAATCAATTCCGGAATATCATTTGTTGAATTCACACCCAGTGACCCGCTGCATAAACACAAACCGTTAAAGGAGCTGTCATAGAGATTAATCAATCGCTCCAAATTCTCTTTGTTCGTTATGATTCGAGGCAGTCCAAAGATAGGCCATGGCGGATCATCCGGGTGAATCGCCATTTTGACTTGTTCATTTTCTGCCGCCGGTATAACCGCTTTAATAAAATACGAAAGATTTTCCCATAAATCCTCTTCCGTCATGTGCTGATATTGTTGAAAAAGATTCTTTAGCTGTCCATCTTCATAGCTTGTGTCCCAACCGGGAAGTTTTAGTTCACCATGTAATGGATTCATTTGTCTAACTTTTTCTTCTTCATAAATTAATGCTGTAGAACCGTCTTCTAGTGCATAGTCTAAAGAAGAACGAGTCCAGTCAAATATAGGCATGAAATTGTAACAAACGATTTTAACTCCCGCTTTTGCCAAGTTGCGTATCGTCGTTTTATAGTTTTCAATATATTGATCTCTTGTCGGAAGACCTAATTTAATATCTTCATGGACAGGTACACTTTCAATGACACTTAACGATAGACCATGATTTTCAATTTTTTCTTTTAACTCTACAATTTTCTCATAAGGCCATGCTTCCCCTACAGGAATATCATAAATGGCCGAAACAATTCCAGTAACGCCGGGAATTTGGCGAATATACTCTAATGTGACCGGGTCGCTGTCTCCGTACCATCGAAACGTCATTTGCATGGTTCTCCCATCCTCTTCCCTCTTATTATTTAACATTCGATATCATCATTTCGCATGACAATAACAATATATTGGAGCGGTTTTTTTCAAAAGAATTTGCCGATTAGTATCCGCTTACATAAATTTTCATGATCATGATTCATGTGTCGTGCTAGATGACAAAATTCAGCTGGCCGGGATGTAACCGCGGACAAAGATTCTTGCTCGATTAATGGAAACATCATCATCATGTGGCCTTAATCTTTTAATCATACGGCAAACTGTAAGAAAACGCTCCGTTCTTGCTTTCCAGCTCTGTGCCATTTACGATCAGTTTTCTCTTTTCTCCATTTGGTACGTGAAAAGTGAGTTGATCATACGATAACTCGTATGTTCCTTCCTTTTGTATTGAAAGATTGATCCCGTCTTCTGTTGTCTCCATATCAACATGTATAAAGGCAAATGTACGAGTATATTCATTTGTTAACCCATCATCTTCATACAAACGATAAGTCGATTTTCCTTTTCCTTTGAATGGGAATAACAAAAATCCTCTTTCATCTTGGTTCTTTGTTTGGAATGTCACTTTTGCACCATTTACCGGAACGATCGCTCCCGCTTTCGCTAATAGCGGAGTATAATGTAATGGTGCCGGCAGAACGACTGTCTTCCCTCCTTCATACCATGTTCCCGTATGGAAATCATACCAGCCTTTTTCATGGTTCGGTAAATATACCTCCCGCTCCGTCATTCCTTTTTCGACGACAGATGCAACCAGCAAAGATTCACCAAGTATAAATTCATCGTTCTCTTCAAATGTTTTCTCATCATGTTCAAAATCATAAAATGTCGGTCGAATGATCGGCTGATAATGTTCGTGCGCATCATATAGCGCGGTGTAAATGTAAGGGATGATCTTATGTCTAAACTTAATGAGTTCACGGATTTCATCGATTGTTTCAGGAAACATCCATGGTTCATTAACTGTCCCGTCATCGTTCCACGAATGAATGGTAAATCTCGGATGCATGATGCCGTTTTGAATCCATCTTACGAATAGCTCCGGTTCAGGGGCCGGTCCTGAAAATCCGCCGACATCATGGCCGAAATTGTAAATGCCTGATAAACTTAGACCGATGCCTGTTTTAATGTTAAATTTTAATGTTTTCCAGCTTGTTCGGTTGTCACCGGTCCAAGTTTGTGCATAACGGTGCATGCCGGGACATCCGGATCTTGAGATCAGGTACGGGCGTAATTCCGGGTTGTATTCTAGCTGAGCTTCGAAAGACGCTTTCATCATCAAAAGCGGATGAAGCGCGCGGATCAGTTCAAACTCCACTTCTTTGCCGAAGCCGTGACACTTGGCGTTTTGACTCCATATTTCAAATTCGTTATTATCGTTCCAAGTTGAATCAATTCCGTATTCCAACAGCTTTTCTGTTATTTGAGCCTTCCACCAGTCGAACGTTTGGCGCTTCGTGAAGTCTAAATAAGCTCCGATATCATCCCAAAATTGGGCCATTTCCGGTTTTTGTGTTTCTCTGTTTACAATGAACATGTCTTTTTCTTGTAGTTCATCAAAGTACGGATGATCCTTTAGCAAACACGGTTTAATGTTGGCGCATAAACGGACGTCCTTCTCATGGAAGTGTTGCACCATCTCTTTTGGAGCAGGGATTTTGCTCTCATCCCAGTTAAAGACATAACGTTTATCACCGATAGATGTGTATCCTGACGATAATTGAAACGAATCGCATAACATATCATGTTCTTCACAAAGACGAACGAAGTTTTTTAATTGTTCCTGTGCATTTGGCGCATCGGTATAGCTCATCGTAGAGCCTGAATAGCCCAGGCTCCATTTTGGCGGCAAGATCGTTTTGCCTGTCAGCCAAGAGAATGTTTCGACTACATCTTTTATTTTCGGACCGGCTATGAAGTAGTAGTCTAAATCCCCCTTTTCAGCCTGATAATAGCGGTACAGTCCATGATAGTTATCAAGCTCTGAACCCATATCAAAAATGGAAGCTGATAGATTATCATAGAACATTCCATAGGAGATGCCTGTTTTCTTATGACGTGTAATATAGAATGGGATATGTTTGTATAGCGGATCTGACCACTCTGCGTCGTACCCCATCGCATCGATATTTAACATCCGGTAGCGTTTTCCGTGTTTATCGACGTTTCCCGTTTTCTCGCCAAATCCAAAATATTGTTCCTGGACATCGCGTTGTAAATAATGGTATACGTCCTTTCCAAAAGCCCCTTCAAAATTATACCCTTGTGTTTGCCGATCGTTTGCAACATTGATCCATTCAGAACCATTGTGATAAAACCAGCTGATTCTAAAGCCGTTCAATTGAACATGAAGCTTGACCTTACCGGTTTTCACGATAAAAACATCTTTGACTTGCTGGAATTCGTATTGAGGCAATGTAAATCCGCTCATGTCTAAACGATGGCGTCCCTCCCATGGCACATCGATCTGTCCAGGCGCGACACTCCACGTTTTTTCAAGCGTTAACGCTTCTCCCTCCGTCAGTAAAATCCGAATTATATCTTCTTCAAGAATGAATATTTTCGCATGTGCATGACCGTCATTTAAATGAAAATGCAGCACATTTTTCTCTTCTTTCATAAATGTAAACATGTAGGTTTCTTTAATTGACATTAAATAGACGCCTCCTGTCTTAAAGTCCAAATAATTGAGGCAGCATTAAGCTGATTTGTGGAATGTAGGTAACAATTAAAAGGACGATCATGATCGCAGCATAAAATGGCAGAATCGGTTTAACCACTCGTTCAATATCAACTTTACCTATGCTGCAGCCCACAAACAGAGCACTTCCCACAGGAGGAGTGATATTGCCGATACAAAGGTTAAATACAATCATAATTCCAAAATGCACGGGATCCATGCCAAAGCTTTGAACAATTGGCAGAAAGATTGGAGTGAAAATTAATACAGCCGGAGTGATGTCCATAAATGTACCGATTATTAATAAGATGATATTCATCAACAGCAAGATCAAAATTGGGTTATCTGTAATCCCTAGAATTCCATTGCTGATTGCCGTCGGTATGCCTGTAAACGCCATGACCAATGAGAGCATCGTTGATGTCCCAACCAAAAACATAATAACGGCTGTGATTTCTACCGTTTCCAGCAGCATTTGGGGGAGCTGTTTCCATTTCAATGTCCTATAAAAGTGCGATAACAATAAGGAATAAGCCACCGCTATTGCCGCTCCTTCAGTTGCTGTAAAAACACCGGCGATAATACCCCCGATTACGATTACAATGAGCAACAGGCTTGGAATCGCATCGAGCAGCACTTTAAAACCTTGACTAATCGTAATTTTTGGCGCAACAGGGTACTTTTTCTTTTTTGCAATCATACAGGCGACAACCATCGTAGCCAGCCCCCACAAGATTCCGGGCAAATAGCCCGCCATAAATAAAGCGGCTACAGATGTTCCGCCGCTGACTAATGAGAAAATGATCAAAAGACCGCTAGGCGGAATAAGCAAACCAGTTGGTGCAGAAGCAATATTTACTGCGGCAGAGTAAGTCCGGTCATATCCTTCTTTTTCTTGCAGCGGCGACATGACCCCGCCGATTGCCGCCGCCGCAGCTACAGACGAACCGGAAATGGAACCGAATAACATGTTTCCGACAACATTTGTATGGGCCAGAGAACCGGGCAGCCTGCCGCTGATCAATTTTGCGAAGTTAATGAGCCGCATTGCAATACCGCCATTATTCATAATAATGCCTGATAAAATGAAGAACGGTACCGCTAATAAAGCAAAGCTGTCGATTCCAGTGACCATTTTTTGCGCCGAAGTGAAAATGGCAACATCAAAAGGAAAAATGGTAAGCATTGTTACAATGGATGCCGCCGCAATACTTACAGAAATCGGAACGCCGAGAAACAACAATATGAAGAATACTGCCGATAAAATGAGACCTGCTGCTATGGCCATATCATTTCACCTCTTTTTTAGTTTTCAAAAAGCCTCAGTCACATCTTTGCTGCTTTTTTTACATCATTACCTGACTTTTGTTTTGAATTGAATTCATGTAAAGATTCATATAAACCGGCCAAGTTGTATCCAATGATGAGTATGCCTGCAACAGGAAGTGATAGATAAACAAATCCCACCGGTATCCCTAATGCTGCTGAAGATTGCTCCATTGTGGTGATCACTGCTTTCGAACCTCCTAAGACCAACACAATCAGAGCAAAAGCAATCAAAAGAATCTGAATGAAAGTATGAACGAAAACAGCTGCTTTTATTGGAAGTTTTCGAACGATAAATTCAATCGCCAAGTGCTTTTTTTTCCAAAATGCATAGGCACCGCCCAACATAGAGATCCATATCAGTGAATAGCGTAAAAATTCTTCTGAAAACGTACTGGGAGAATTTAGTACATATCGCGTAAATACTTGCCATATCGCAACCAAAACCATGATGGCCATTAGTGTGCAAGTCAAACATTCAATCGTTTTATTCACTGCTTTTTTTAAAGCTAGCATATACATCCCCCCTTATCGAAACATATTCGAGTCCCTCATTCATCTAGAGTCATTTTACTTTTTTAGCTTTCGCACAATTTTCCTATAGTATTTTCCGATCAATTCTTTTTTGGCAAACTCATCATGAAGCGGGCTTACCGCTTCCCGGAATGGAGTCTTGTCTGGTTTGTGGAACTTCACTCCCATTTCCTTTGCTTTCTTAACCGCATTTTCAGTTTCTTCAGCCCAAACGATTTTGTGATACTCAGTAGATTCTTTCGCCGCTTCGATCACCGCATGCTGCTGCTCTTCGCTTAATTGATCCTTTTTGTCCAAATTCATGATTAAAATATCCGGAACGATCGCATGTTCTGAGTATGAATATTCTTTTGCCACTTCCCCGTGATTGCTGCTTGTTAAAGCCATTTCGTTGTTTTCGGTGCCATCGATTACACTTGACTGCAATGCTGTATACACTTCTCCATAAGCCATTGGAGTAGGTGCTCCACCCATGAGTTCCACCATTCGAATCGCTGTAGCACTCGGCTGCACCCGAATTTTTAAACCTTTAAGGTCATTTGGGTGCATAATCGGTTTGTTCTTTGTGTAAAAGTTCCGTGAACCGGCATCATAGTAGGTTAATCCAATAAAACCTATGTTTTTCGTTGTATCATACATTTCTTTTGCAATATCACTGTCCATGGCTTCATAGAAATGATGTTTGCTGTCAAATAAATAAGGCAGGCTGAAGATGGAGTAGACCTCTGAAAAACTTTCTAAAGCGCTCGCACTTACTTTAGCCAGATCGACAGCCCCGGTTTGTGTCAATTCAATCACTTCACGCTCTGAACCGAGCTGAGCATTTGGATACAATTGTACTTTAACGGTGCCATTGGTTTTCTTTTCTACGTCTTTTGAAAATTTGAGTAAAGACTTGTGGACGGGGTGCTCCTCATTATGGTTGTGAGCAAGCCGTAACGTTACGGTTTTATCGGCGCCTATTACATCGCTGCTTTTACATCCCGTAAGCATCCCAAAGATTAAAGCGCATACAAAAAACACGGATAGCATTTTTCTCATGAACTACCCTCCTTGAATCTCATGACCGTTGCTTTCTAAGCAATGATTGATTGCGATTCATGATTTCTTTCATCGTCATATTTTTTGATAGCGTTTACAATTTCGCTCAAATAGTGAACGAATAAGTAAAATTATTGCATTGTATGTTTCGGTTTATCCCCTGAATCCCGTTTCCGATGATGTTCAGTAACAATTTGTGTAATATTTTAGCGGTGCAAGACATTAGATGATCGTCTTTCTCACCCTTCCCCTCCTTTACGATAAGTTTAACAACGTTGTTAAAAATAAACGTTGCTTCATCATCCGAAAAACTCCTTTAACAACGTTGTTATTTTATTCGGAAGATGTATATGATTGTTATTTTATAATGTATCATTTATAATAACAACGTTGTTATTTATTATCATAAAATCATTTTCGAAAATTTGCAATATTATATTTTTAAGGATTTTTTGGAGGTCCAAAATGACTGTAACTATTAAAGACATCGCCCATGCTTCCGGAGTAAGCTATTCAACAGTCTCAAAGGCTTTAAGAAACAGCCCTCTTGTAAAACCGGATACAAAGAAAAAGGTCTTGCAAGTTGCCGAACAATTAGGGTATACTCCGAATTTTGCAGCGAGAAGCTTGGCATCTAAAAAAAGTCAAACGATCGGACTTGTCTGGCCTACAATTGAAAGAATCGCTTTATCGGCACTTGTTACAAAAATAAATGAAGTGGTCGAAAAGAACAGCTATTCAATGATTTTATCCGTTAACAGAGCTAAAGAGGCAGTGGAATTGTTCAAGAGTTTTCGCGTGGATGGGATCATGATTTTTGAAGAAGGCGGCGAAACTCAGCTCAGTGATGATACTGGATTAACGATTCCTATCTTATCTTACGGAGTGTCAGGTGAACATACACATCCTATTATCGATGTCAATCATAAAAAAGCAATTTACAAAGCCGTTGCGTATCTGTATCAACTTGGCCACAAAAACATTAGCTACGTCGGCGACCTTTCCCCTGCCGATAAGCGTCAGATTGAAAAAAGCAAAGGGTTTGAAGAGGTTATGATTGAAGCCGGTTTAAAGTTAAGTCGAAACAGTATTTTAAATACTAATGGGTTAAGCTGGTATAACGGTTACACCGCTGCGAAAAAACTGTTACAACAAACCTCAAAACCTACAGCTATTATTAGCGGAAGCTACGATATCAGTGTAGGGATTTTACGAGCCGTAAAGGAACAACAGCTCAGCATACCCGAAGACCTATCTTTAATTTCTTATGATAATATTCCTCAAATGGCAAGCCTTGAAACCCCGCTGACGAGCGTAGGGGTTCCAATCGATCAATTGGCTCACAAAATGGTCGATTCTCTGCTGTCTCTTATTCGTGAGCCGGGCTCAATACCATTAACTCAAAAAATGGACCCTGAATTAAACGTCAGAATGTCATGCGCTTCTCCAGCAGTTTTAGGTAAAGAAAACAATTAACATTTAAAACGAGTCTTTCAGGTCATCTTTTCTTATTAAAGTGAAAAATCCCCGGCCTGGGGGTTTTTTAGTGTTTGCCGGGAATCCCTTGGTACTCATTCAGCCTCTGGCAATGGATTTTACAGAATTTCTCGGTAAATTGATTTTTGAATTTTTACATGAACGGCCGCATGCCTTTTGGTACGTTCTTTCTTTATCAAAAATAGATGTTTCTAAAAAATACAAAGCTCAGGTAACAATACCTGAGCTTTGTATTTATTCGCCTGTCTCCGCAAAACGCTTGACCCGCTCTCCAATTTCATCGCGTACACGCTGAAAGAATGCCCATTTTTCTTCTTCTGTCCCTTCTGCTTTGGCGGGATCGTCAAAACCCCAATGCTCGCGCTTGACGTGCGGCGGTGTCATCGGGCATTTATCAGCCGCGTCCCCGCACAGCGTAATGACGAGGTCTGCGTTGTGTAAGATATCGGGATCAATGATATCGGACGTCTGCTCAGAAATATCGATGCCTGCTTCTCGCATGGCTTTGACCGCGTTCGGGTTTAAACCGTGCGCTTCAATCCCTGCACTGTAGACGTTCCACTCGTCTCCGAGGTGTTTCTTCGCCCAGCCTTCAGCCATTTGGCTGCGGCAGGAGTTGCCTGTGCATAAAAAATAGATGGTCTTTTTTGACATTGGTCATCGTCTCCTATCATGTTTAGTGGATAATCAGCAGCCACACATAAAGTCCGGCAAGCGTGATGAACAGGGTTGGAATGGTCAAAATGACACCTGTTTTAAAATAGGTTCCCCAAGAAATCTTTACGCCTTTCAGTGAAAGGACGTGAAGCCACAAAAGCGTCGCCAGGGAGCCGATCGGCGTGATTTTCGGACCGAGATCAGAGCCGATGACATTGGCGTAAATCAGCGCTTCTCTGAGAATCCCGTGTGTGTCGGTATTGTGAATCGCAAGCGCATCAATCATCACCGTCGGCATATTATTCATGAATGAAGACAGGGTGGCTGCGATAAAGCCCATTCCGATTGTTCCGGCAAACAGCCCTTGATCACTGACGGTCTGGATGACCTGTGAGAGAATATCTGTTAAGCCGGCATTTCTTAAACCATATACCACGACATACATCCCGATTGAGAAGAAAACGATCGCCCAAGGCGCTCCCTTCAGCACTTTCTTCGTTTGTACCGCGGGGCTGTTTTTCGCTGTAATTAAGAAAATGACGGCGATCACGCCTGCGATGATCGAGACAGGGATCGAGAACAGCTCGCTGATAAAGTAACCGGCCAACAGAACGGCTAATATGAGCCATGACAAGCGGAATATTTTCCTGTCTCTAATCGCTTCCGCCGGCTGTTTTACATTTGTCATGTCATAATGCCGCGGAATGCTTTTTTTGAAAAACAAAAAAAGCACGATGATGCTTGCAATAAGCGAAAACAGGTTTGGAACAATCATTCTTGTTGCATATTCGATAAATCCGATGTTGAAAAAGTCTGCTGAGACAATATTGACAAGGTTGCTGACAACAAGCGGCAGCGATGTTGTATCCGCGATAAATCCGCTTGCGATAATAAAAGGAAAAACGAGCTTTTCTTGAAAATGTAACGCGCGTACCATGGCAAGCACAATCGGCGTCAAAATTAAAGCAGCTCCGTCATTGGCAAACAGCGCGGCTACTATGGCTCCCAGCAGGGAGACATAGACGAACATCCGAATGCCGTTTCCTTTCGCTGCCTTGGCCATGTGCAGGGCGGCCCACTCGAAAAATCCGATTTCATCAAGAATCAGGGAGATGATGATGATCGCGACAAAAGCCAAAGTCGCATTCCATACGATTCCCGTCACATCTAATACATCCTGAAAATTGACGACCCCGGCAATTAAAGCCAGCACCGCACCTCCGCAGGCCGACCAGCCGATGGATAGATTTTTCGGCTGCCAAATGACAAGCGTGAGGGTCAGCAGAAAAATCAAAATGGCTAAGACTGTCGTCATCGCGTGTACGCCTCCTTCATAGGTTTCCTCTCCGGACACATCTTATAATAAAATCGTTATATAAGTCAATGCTTATATAAAAAGTGAAATGAAAAAGAGGGAACCGTCCTCCCTCTGCTTTTTTATTGGCACGAAACGGGTCTTTCTTTTCTTTTAACGGTTTGAAGAACCTCATCGTGTTCATCGATCTGATTGAGAATGGCAAGGACCAATTCGCGTTCCGGAAAGTTGTCATGAAGCGAATAAAAGCGCCATTGCTCCCTTCTTTCTTCCTTGATCATATTTGCACTTTTCAGCTTTCGTAAATGCTGGCTGATGGCGGGCTGGCTTGTTTCAAACATATCGACAAGCTGGCAGACGCAATAAGGTTTCTCCTGAAGCAGTTTCAGGATCAAGAGCCGGGTCGAATCGTTCAATATCTTCATGCAGCTCACCGTGCTTTTCGAATCAAGCTTCGTTTGTACGATCATGACATTCCCTCCAATCTCAGGCGCTTTGCAGCCGGTATATTGCCTCCATTATATAAATGTCTTTTTATATAATCAAGCGGTGATCATCAAGGTATGGATCTCGTGCCATTCGAAAAATTGAGCGGCCCTTCACTAATCAATTCACCGCTTCTTCGGCCATATGGTTATGATTCGCCTCTCTCATGAAAACGGTAGTTGCGAAATAGACTAGTCATTCAATCCCTTTCCATCAAGAATTTGCTTTGTATATTTTTCAATCCTCGATTCTCGGGTTTTGGATTGTTTTGGTTTAGAAAAATAAAGAATATATGCTCTTTGCCGTCCCGGCGTCAATTCTTCAAACGCCGTTTTTAAAGCTGGGATTTCAGCGAATTTTTTTTGAAGCTCTTCTGGAATCGTATATTCCGCAGCCTTTTTAAACTCTACTTCAAGACCGGCTTTTTCCACTTCAATCGCTTCATTGATGTAAGCTTTCAAGATGGTTTCCATTTCAGCTATTTCTTGTACATTGGTGAATCGAATCTGCCGCGCGGCTTGTACATTCTCCGTCTGCTGGATAAGAATCCCGTTGGGGTCCTTTAACAAGGCGCCTTTATGAAACAAGAGCGCACAATATTCTTTAAATCCATGGATTAATACGATGTTTTTATTCTCGAACGTATAGCAAGGATGCTTCCACTTGAAATCTTCGTTCAGCTCACAGTCAAGAACGATTTGACGCAGCTTCTCAAACTCTTCCTTCCACTTCTCGGCTTTGCTTAAAAATTCATCAACCTTTGGATTCGTTCTGCTATTTGTCATCAAGGAACACTCCTCTTTATATCATAATGTCATTTTAACCTAATCTCGCTCCGCCGACAGCAGAAATATTTTAATCGTTCCGGAGGTACAATATGCTTAGCTTAAAGAAGAGGCGGGTTGATTATGAAATTTGGCATCATGACATTTAATATTCATCATGGAAAAGGAAGGGACCGTCGCGTTGATTTAGAGAGAACAGCCGGTGTGATCGCCGAGAGCGGCTGCGACATCGTCGGCCTTAATGAAGTAGATCAGCATTTCTCCAATAGAAGCGATTACGAAGACCAAATCGGCTCGTTAGCAGAACAATTGAACATGCACTATGCGTACTGCCCCTCCCTTTCATTGAGTTCCGGTGATTCTTCAGTGAACAGGCAATACGGGAACGCTCTCTTAACGCGTTTTCCGATTGTGAAAGAACGGCATCATTCATTCAACTTTGTCAAAGGGCTGATCGAAGGAAGGTCTCTTCTTGAGGCTGATGTCCGGATCGGTGATCGGCTCCTTCGCGTTTTTGTTACGCATTTGAGCCTGAATCCGTGGCTTCACGGCAAGCAGACGGATTTTTTAATCGAGAGGGTTCAAGAGAGTGATCTGCCTGTGATCGTCATGGGAGACTTTAATATGAAACCTCATTCACGGGGGTGGAAAAAGGTCGCGGAAAAACTGGCCGACCTGTGGGATGAAAGACAATACGGACAGGGGTTCACCCACCCTTCGCACCGCCCGAGACGACGCTTGGACTACATCTTCCTCAGCCGGTCTTTTCATGTGTCAATGGCTGAAGTTGTCGCCGTTGATCCGAACGCTTCCGACCACCTGCCGCTTAAGGGCATTGTCACATATTAAAGGACGGCTTGAGAAGCCGTCCTTAAGCTTTTGCAATGCCCAGCAAAACGCCGGCTGTGACGATTAATATAATGCCGATGGCGATACCGATCAGCTGCCGCTTCGTTTTCTTTTCGCCGAGCAAAATAATGCCGCCGAGCGTTGAGATGACGATTCCCATCTGCGATAGCGAAAAACTGGTCGCTACGCCGACCCGCGGCTGGGAAATGAATAAAAACATGTTTCCGGCTGCCCAGATTAAACCCGGAATGATATTTTTGATGACGTAAAAATTAAACGGCTTATGCCTGAATGTCAAGATCAAGCCACCGGCTACCATGCCGATAGCCTGAGGAAAAAGAGCCGCCCAGCCACTGACATCGAAAAGCCGTACGACGACGACATACACGAGATAGCCGAATGTGGAAATCAGCAAAATCACGATTCCCTTTTTCATGTCGCCGGTTTTTTCCTCCGATTTTTGGCTGCGGTCTTCCAGCGATGTCAGCACGATTCCCACGATGATGAAAATCAGCGCCAGAATCCCGAGAACAATCGAGATTGTCGTCGCCCACTCGCGAAAAACAAGCACGCCGAACAAAGAAGTGGTTACAAGCTGAAGTCCCGTTGAGATCGGCATCGTTTTAGACACGCCGATCAACTTGATGCTTTTCAGCTGATTGGTCTGACCGAGCGCCCAAAATAGTCCGGAGACGACGCCGACGGCAAATATACGGGGGGATAATTCAGGCTGGACGACGAAGTAGATTCCGATTGAAAAAATTAAAGCGCCGAATGTCGTACCGAGCACCTGGCTGTACGGTCCGCCCCCAAGCTTTACATTAAAGAGCACAATGCTTCCCCAGAAAATCGCTGGTAAAATCGCTAAGAAAATGTCCATTTGATGTAAACCTTTCTTTCCTTGTTTTTATCTATTAAGGTGCTCTATTCATGCGATTTTTAACACAAAAAATCCATTTTGAACATTGTCAAAATGGATTGGTACTGTTACCGGCGGCCGTATCACTAAAATATCAGTTTTCACTGTTTGCTGTTTACGCTGTCAAGCCAAGGCATACCGGGAATAGCTGCCGGTTTTTTGTACAAGTCCTGGATCAGCCTGTCTTTTATGCCGAGCGGGTTCCGGTTTAAATCTTTCAGGCTGAAATGGATGCTTCCCATCACCATTGAGTCGCGGTTTAAGGCGATCTGTCGCGGATATTCTTCAGGGTCTGACCAGGCAGGATCTGAGTTTTGATTGATTTTATAGGCTGCTTGTCCGATGTATAAATGAACGGGGCGTTGGCTGACTTCATTTTTCCACCAGTCTACTAAAATGTCGTAGGAAGCCGGGGCAAAGCCGATGCTCCAGTAGATTTGCGGGGCGATGTAATCGATGTATCCCTGCCTGATCCATTCCCTCGTGTCAGCATAAAGGTCGTCATAGTTTGTCATTCCAGCGGCTGTATTTGATCCCGTCGGATCATCTGCTATATTGCGCCATACACCAAAGGGGCTGATTCCAAATTTGACCGATGCTCTTTCTTTTTTGACGGCGGCGTTGATCTGTTTGACAAGCTGGTTGACGTTGTCCCTCCGCCAATCTTCAATATTTGAAAAACGGTCCTTTCCATATTGTTCATACGTGCTCAAGTCGGGAAATTCGACGCCCGCAATTTTATACGGATAAAAATAGTCATCCATATGAACGGCGTCGACTTGGTAATTCTTGACGACCTCTGCTATGCCTTGGACAATGAATTCCTGTGCCTCAGGAATGCCGGGATTGTAATACAGCTGTCTGCCGTAGGCAACGACCCAATCGGGGTGCATTCTAGCCGGGTGATCCTGTGAGAGCCTGTTCAAATCCGTATGATTCATCGTGATCCGATAAGGGTTGAACCATGCATGAAATTCAAGCTTTCTCCGGTGGGTTTCTTCGAGCAAAAATGACAGCGGATCGTAGCCGGGGTCTTTTCCTTGAACGCCTGTTAAGTATTCCGACCACGGCCCGTATGCGGAAGGGTAAAACGCATCCGCCGCCGGCTTAATTTGAACGACAACTGCGTTCATCCCCATGGCTGTCACAGCATCCAAAAGCTTCACATATTCTGTTTTTTGCTCTTCGATTGTCAGCCCTTTTTTCGAAGGCCAGTCAATGTTTGTAACGGTGGCGATCCACACGGCCCGAAATTCTTTTGTTTCGCAGCTTGTGTTCTTTTCTTTCATGAACATCTCCCCTTTTGGAAAAATCGGAACTTTCTGTTATTATATGCCGGCTGTTCTTTTTTGTATATAAAAAAACAGGCCAAGACTGTCGAAGTCTTTAGCCTGTCGTTTGGATCGCCTGTTTCACCTGCTGCATCAAATATTGGACAAATGCTTCATCCCTTGCGAGCCATGCAGCATAATTTCTTTTAATAAACCGTTCTGCCTCTTCGAATGAAGTAAATGTCTCATGCTGAGTCACGCCGTTTAATTGAATGTTCCAGCCGTGTTCTCCAGGAAAGAGAAAAAACTGGTCTTCGTCCCTGTTGATATAAAGGCTGCCGTTGTCCGACTCTTTTACATTATAGACGTTTTTAAAGGCATCCGCTCTCAAGGGCTCCAGCGGAAACGGTTCAGTCACATACAGCTTGAATGCTTCATCTGTCAGCGGGCACCCCGCTGCCTTGGCATGGCCGCCTCCGCCGAACGTGCCGGCGATTTCTGATACATCTGTTTCATCATGGATGGTGCGAAGGCTCACTTTTTTGCCGCCCATATTTAAGATGGCGATATAGTCAAGGTGCGGATACGTTTTTCCGAGTTCGTTCCCTACTTCGGAATGATAGGATTCCGCATGCACGATGCCGACGCAGTGTGCATTGATGAAGGTCTGAACGATTTCCCGCCGTTTCCTGCGGATATACCGTTCAATTTTTTCTTCTTCCATATCCAAGATTTTTTCTTCGAATTCATCAAATGAAAACGCGTCGCTTTCTTTAAGGCGCCGGACCATTTTTTCCTCAAATTCGTCAATGGAGACCATAAAAAACAGGTCATTCAGGCGCTTTGCTTCGAGCGCGTCCGTCTGTTCCCATTCCCATGTATCATAGAGGCGTACGAGTTCGACGAACTGATCCATCGCTTTTGTCTCTTGAATATGGCCGTTGTCTATTAAGTATTCATAAAAAAGAGAAGTCGCTGAAGCGAGCCTGCCGTCCTCATATTGAACTTTTACCATGCCCCAAGAGCGTTCATTCAAATGAAGCGCAGTTTTGTGGTGGTCGATGAGTTTGACCTTTCCGCCCGCTTCAGCATATTGGTCCAGCCTTTCTTCATTTTCTTGATGAACGGACAAGTCCGTAATAAACAGGCCTTCATGCTGTTTTTCTTTTCCTTTTGTCCGTTCCAGAAAACGTCCGACTTGCATATCAAGTCCGGTGACCGAATTGTAGCGGACCTCGACCCGTTCGCCAAAGGCCACCTTTGCGAGAATTCCGCAGCCGACTCCGTCCAAGTCGTTGTGAGAATACAAATGATACATGCTTCCCGCCCACCTTGCTGTTTTATTGTCGGCCTGCCGCAGCAGGCGCATCTTTCTCATCTTACTATTGTAAAAAAAGGGATTTTTTATACGGTTGTGCGGTAAGACAAAAAGGACAGCTTTTTGTTGGAAAAAGTCTGTCCGGTTAAAAGGGTTTATGTTTCTTGCAGCATGGCTCCGCCTTGCAAGTGGGCGGTGAGTAGTCTGTATGCGTTTTCGGCCCTGGCGGCACTTGGCGGTTCAACCCCTTTTAATGGATAATCCAGGCCAAGCGCTTCCCACTTGTAGACGCCGAGTTTGTGATAAGGAAGAACCTCCACCTTCTGAACGTTCGCCAGTGTGCCGATAAACGTGCCGAGGGCTGCTAAATCGTCATCGATATCAGAGATCCCCGGAACCAGTACATGGCGGATCCAGACGGGGACTTGATGATCAGCGAGAAACCGGGCAAAATCCAATATGTGGTCATTCGGCATTCCTGTCAGGTTGATATGTTTTTTCCTGTTGATATGCTTGAGATCAAGCAAAACAAGGTCTGTATACTGGATCAGCTCTTTGATCTGCTCTTGAAATGCCGGCGCCGCCGAATAGCATCCGCCGGACGAATCGAGCGCCGTGTGTATGCCATGGCTTTTACAGGCTTTGAACAGCTCGATTAAAAATGGCAGTTGTAAAAGCGGCTCGCCTCCGCTAACGGTGATGCCTCCGCCTGATGATTGAATAAACGGGAGATATTGCTGGACATCCTGAACGATTTCGGAAACCGTCATTTGTTTTCCGGTTCCGATTTCCCATGTATCAGCATTATGGCAAAATTGACAGCGCATCAGGCAGCCTTGTGTGAAGACGACATATCTGATGCCCGGACCGTCAACGGTGCCGAATGTTTCGATCGAATGAATATTTCCATCCATGATGAAGATCACC
Source organism: Bacillus sp. BS3(2021) (assembly GCF_021043345.1). Classification (NCBI taxonomy): domain Bacteria; kingdom Bacillati; phylum Bacillota; class Bacilli; order Caryophanales; family Bacillaceae; genus Bacillus; species Bacillus sp. BS3(2021). The sequence goes on along the minus strand of NZ_JAJNDM010000009.1, from coordinate 26,531 downwards.
TCTTTTTATGGGGCGGAGCGCCTCGGCCGCGCTCCGCTTTATGCTCGTTACATCGATTCATGGAAGGTACGGCTGATAACGTCTAACTGCTGTTCTTTCGTCAGCTTAATAAAGTTGACCGCATAGCCTGAGACGCGAATCGTTAACTGCGGATATTCCTCCGGATGTTCCATGGCGTCGAGCAATGTTTCTCTGTTAAATACGTTTACATTTAAGTGATGCCCTGTTTTTGCGGCGTAACCGTCAAGGATGCTTGATAAATTGACGGCGCGGCTCTCTTCGTCTTTGCCAAGCGCTTTCGGGACGATCGAAAAGGTGTTGGATATGCCGTCGAGCGCATAGCTGTAAGGCAGCTTTGCCACTGAAGACAGCGATGCAAGCGTTCCTTTAGTATCGCGGCCGTGCATCGGATTCGCGCCTGGAGCAAACGGTTCTCCCGCCCGGCGTCCATCCGGCGTATTTCCGGTTTTCTTGCCGTAAACAACGTTTGACGTGATCGTTAAAATTGACATGGTATGAACAGACTGGCGATATGTCTGGTGCTTGCGCAGTTTTTTCATAAAGCGCTTGACAATGTCAACGGCGATCGCGTCGACGCGGTCATCATTATTTCCGTACTTAGGAAAGTCGCCTTCTGTTTCAAAATCGACCGCAATGCCGTTTTCATCGCGGACAACATTGACTTTGGCATATTTGATAGCGCTTAACGAATCGGCCACAACGCTCAAGCCGGCGATCCCGGTGGCCATCGTCCGCAAAATGTCCGTGTCGTGCAGCGCCATTTCAATTCTTTCATAGCAATATTTATCATGCATGTAGTGAATGACATTGAGCGTATTGATGTACAAGCCTGCAAGCCATTCCATCGTCTGATCGAATTTATGCATGACCTCGTCATAGTCCAGCACATCGGAAGCAACCGGAGGCATTTCCGGACCGACTTGCATTTTATGCTTTTCGTCTTTTCCGCCATTAATCGCATATAAAAGCGCTTTCGCCAAGTTAGCGCGTGCTCCGAAGAACTGCATTTGTTTGCCGATTGCCATTGCCGATACACAGCAGGCGATGCCGTAGTCATCCCCGTATTCAGGACGCATGATATCGTCATTTTCGTATTGAATCGAGCTCGTTTTAATCGACATTTTGGCACAGTAGTTTTTAAACTTTTGCGGCAGCCTGACAGACCAAAGGACGGTTAAATTTGGTTCCGGTGCCGGACCTAAATTGTCAAGCGTATGCAGGAAACGGAACGAGTTTTTCGTGACGAGTGCGCGTCCGTCGTGCGCTATTCCGCCGATTGATTCTGTCACCCACGTCGGATCGCCGCTGAACAGTTCATTGTAGTCAGGTGTGCGCGCAAATTTGACCAAGCGCAGCTTCATGACAAAATGGTCGACAAGCTCTTGGGCCTCCTGTTCTGTTAATGCGCCCGTTTTTAAATCTCTTTCGATGTATATATCAAGGAACGTCGACACGCGGCCAAGGCTCATTGCTGCTCCGTTTTGCTCTTTAATGGCAGCCAAATAGGCAAAATACAGCCATTGAAATGCTTCTCTTGCATTCGCCGCAGGCTCGGAAATGTCAAAGCCATAACTTGCTGCAAGTGCTTTAAGTTCGTTCAATGCCCGGATTTGTTCTGACAATTCTTCACGCAGGCGGATGTTTTCTTCAGACATCACGCGAGAGGTGCCGGCCGCATCTTTTTTCTTTTCATCGATCAGGAAATCTACGCCGTAAAGCGCCACTCTCCGGTAATCGCCGATGATGCGTCCGCGCCCGTAAGCATCAGGCAGTCCGGTAATGATTCCGGCCTTTCGGGCGAGTTTCATTTCGTCCGTATACGCGTCAAACACGCCTTGGTTATGGGTTTTGCGGTAATCGGTAAAGATTCTTTCCACTTCTCCATTCAATTCAAAACCATAGGATTCACATGCTTGCTTCGCCATGCGAATGCCTCCGAAAGGCTGAAGCGACCGTTTAAACGGCTCATCGGTTTGAACGCCGACGACTTTTTCCAAGTCTTTGTCCAAATAGCCGGGACCGTGCGAGGTAATCGTTGAGACGATCTCTGTATCCATATCGAGGACGCCTCCGTTTTCACGCTCTTTTTTTGTCAAGTCCATTACATGATCCCATAATGCCGATGTAGCTTCCGTCGGAGGTTCGAGAAACGATTCGTCACCTTGATATGGCTCAAAGTTCGAGAGAATAAAATCGCGGACATTGACTTCTTTTTGCCAAACGTTTGTGGTGAAACCTTTCCATTGTTCCATTTAAATCCCCCTCTTTTCAAGTTGAAATGATATAACAGTTGTTGCATTTATATCTTATGTTTAATATAACAGTTTTGAATGTGATAAAAATCACATATTTTGTGAAATAGTTAACAAATTTAAGAAAGTTCTTTGAACATCGCGTTTTTCCTAATATAGGATGTTGTTTGAAGCAATTTTCTTATTTGAATCTGTATTATAATAAAGTCAAATAAAACGAAAACTGTTATATAAAAAACCGGCTAAACAGCCGGCTTGCGCAGAAGTATTTATCATCAGTCGAGGGATACGAACTGATTGCCGAATGCTTCGATAGTGCTTTTCAAGACATAGCTGCCTCGGGGGAGCTGGTGAAATTCATAGCACCCTTTCGAATCGACCGCTTTTGTCTGCAGTAAAACGCCTGACAAATCATAAACATGAATGTAATGGTCCTCTTTTTTAAGTTGGCTTTTGAGATGTTCCGGGATTTCCCCGGCAATCGTGTACTCCGCTTCTGACGTTTTCTTTTCACCGATTTGTTCGAGGATTTCCAGGTCAAGCCCCTGCTCTTTTCGATGATTTTTGCAGGACCGCACTGCTCTTTTTTGTGTCTCGAATGTTTGATACAGGTTTTCGATCGACCTCATGTGAAAGCTGATATCCCAATGTTTCATAGCTTTTTGATACGCTTGGCGCCCCAATTTTTGCCGAGTTTTGTCATCGTCGAGCAACAGGCGCAGCTTTTCAGTAAGCGCTTCGCTGTCTGCCGGGGGAACAAGCAATCCGTTCGCACCGTCATCAATGATTTCTTTTACCCCGCCTACGTTTGCCGCCAGCACAGGTTTTGCGGAGAACTGCCCTTCCAGGATGACGAGCGGAAATGTATCGTGAAGCGACGGCAAAACAATGACATCACTAATATTCATTAAGTCGGGTATATCTTTTCGCTTTCCGAGAAAAGAGACCGCCGACGCGATACCGAGCTTTTCGGACAGGCTTTGCAGAGTTTCGAGCTCCGGACCCTCGCCTGCGAGAAGGCAGTGAAAATCATCCCTTTCGCACCGCAGTTTATAAAGCGCTTCGATCAAGTAGCGGTGTCCTTTCACCGGAACGAGCCGCGCCGGACAGAGAATGATCTTTTTTCCTTGATGCGGGAGGCTTTTAGGGAGATTATTTTTCTTTTCGATAAAGGGTGTTTTTACAATTCCATACGGGATGACTCGGATGTTCGAAGGCGTCACACCAATTTGAATCAGCTCGTGTTTCAGCCATTCGCACGGAACGGCCACAACGTCTCCGGACATTGCGCCCAAACATTCTTCGATTTTCATGTATTGCTGTTCCTGGCCGCTTTTCTCGTTATATTCCCCGGTAATCTTTGCTTCATGATATTTAAAGTTATGGAGGGACACGATTAAAGGCGTGTGCTGAGGTTTGGAACGGGCCAGTGCTCTTGCCGTCATAAAATCGTGGCAGTGGATCAAATCATACTTCTTAAGATCAAACTGTTTAACAGCTTGTTCCAAACTGTAGCGCTCCATTTCACGCCAATATATCCACAGGGGATATTTTTCGGTATAAGCTGTTTGAAGGCGGTGAATGAGCTCATGTTTTAACCGGTGTTTATCGGCCGGCTGCTGATCGGCGACCTGAATGTTGAGCCATCGGGTATCGTGCGACATTAAATCGACAGAATGCCCTTCTCCTTCCAAGCTTTTTCTAAGGATATCAATATAGGTAGACGGGCCGTTTGTATGTGGAGAGTATCGATAATAAGCCAGCAAAATGTTCATATATTTCCCCCTGCCTGCTGTTAAACTTATAGAAAATGAAATCTCTTAGCATTATATGGCCTCAGCTGAAAAACGTACGAAGTGAATGGAAAGCCTTTTCAATAAAGAAAACCCATTGCCTTCAGCAATGGGAGATGTCATGAAGAAGCTAATATTTGAACGATTTTATCTTCAATATCCTTTCCTTTTTCATCATCTGCGAGCTGATTGAGAAGAATGGAGAAAATCAATGTCTCGCCGCTTGCAGTATCGATATAGCCCGATAAGGTACTGACGGTTGAAAGAGAGCCTGTTTTCGCTCTGACTTTGCCTTTAAGAGCCGGGTCTTTCAGCCGGTTTCTTAATGTGCCGCCGACCATTCGGTCGCTTTCCCCCGCAACCGGGAGTGAACGGGCAAACGACGGAAACCATTTCTCCTCTTGAACGGAATACAATAGCTTTGTGATCTGGTCGGCAGAAATCAAATTGATATGCGAGATGCCTGAGCCGTCTCTGAGAACGATCTTCTCTGTGTCCATTCCAAATCCCTGCAGTTCTTTATTCAACACTTCCAGACCTTGATCCCAGCTTCCTTCACGGCTCGCGGCTTTTCCCATTTCCTTGATCAGTGTTTCGCCATGGCCGTTGTTGCTGAGCTTCATAAAGGGGATCATCAGCTCTGAAAGCGGCATGGATTGATGTGCGGTGATGCGGCGCGCTTTTTTTGGCGCTTTGCCGGTTTTAGTCTTTCCCAGGATTCGAATGCCTTGTTGCTGTAAAGCCTGTTTAAATAAATCGAGTGCATATTCTGACGACTCCCAAACCGCAACCCATTGTCTGACCCTTGAAGCGCCTTGTGGAATCGTCCCTTTGATTTGGATGGTATTTCCGCCGTGTTCCCTTTTAATCGTGATATCTTTTTTTCCGTCTGCAGCAACGGTCTTGGCACCGTTTTCGATTTTGACATGATTAGTTTGCGGGGTAAGCGATACAACGGGTTTTTTTCCGGTTTTGCCGTCAGGTTTCACGTCGATGATGACCGTTCCGGCATCATAGTCTTCGTTTGGCGAAGCTGTTAAAGCCGAGATCTGCGCTCCGTAGTATGCGTCTTCATCGCTCCAGGAAAGGTCTGGAGAGTAGCGGACCTCATCATACCAGGAATCATCGCCGACCAAGTCTCCCCGGATGACAGTGATCCCTTGTTTTCGGATTGCCTTGGCCATTTGCTGAAAATCGGCTTTCAAAAGCGTCGGATCGCCTTTTCCTTTTAGATAAAGGCTGCCTTTGAGTGTGCTCGCGGATCGTGCGCCGTCTGTCATCACCTCTGTGGGAAAGGTATAGTCCTCACCCAGGACGGAAAAGGCAGCTGCTGCCGTTAAAAGCTTCAGATTGGACGCCGGTCTCATCCGTGTATCGCCCATATGGCCGTATATCATTTTCCCGCTTTCCGCGGACCTGACGCTGATGCCTGCGAGCGCTCCTTTTAAATCAGGCTCGGTCTTTAACAGCTGATCGATTTGCTCTTTGAGCCCGGCGCCTTTTTCCCCGGCGGCCAAGCCGTCTATGCTGCCGGCCAACGTCAATACAAAGATCATCATCATACACAGACAAAGCTTCATATTTTTCTTCATAGAATATCCCGCCTCCCGCTGATGGTTTTAATACTTTATTGCAAAACGCGGCGGGATATACTCCTATTGGTCGGTTTTCACCAAAAACCTCCGGTATAAAAGCAGCAGTATCATTACATGCAGCACAACTCCGATGAACCCGAAAACGAAAACAAGCCCTTCATGAGAAGTTCCTGCCAAGTACGTTTTCGCTGTCCAGTAGGTCGGCGTGAAAACGCCGAAAAGCTGCCACGGCAAAGGAATAAAATAAACCGCGGCCGGCATGAAAGTGAGCAGGCTGAACCCTTTCATTAAAGCGAGCCCTTCCACTTTGTTCGAAGCGTAAGCGGCTAAAAGCAGCGTGTAAATCGGGGCTTCAAGCGTGACCATGATCAGGATGAACAAAAGGTACACAGAGCCGGGCGCCATTAAACCGCCGGATGCAAACAGCAAAATGCTGTAGCAAAAAGTCAGCGCCATTGGCAGGATGAGGCGTATCAAGACATATCCGCGCTTCGACAAGGGCGTCACGGCAAAATACTGAATCATATTTTCGTCGCGCTCATCAAGCAGGATAAACCCCGACATGATACCGAGAATCAGGGGGATGAAAAGCATGGCAAAGCTCATGATCAAATGACGGTATGGGGTGATATTGAATGCCGCCAGTTCCGCTGACAAAGGAATGCCAGCGGCTGTCACGATGATGAGCAGAAAAGGCGCCAGACCGTAAAAAGCAAGCATTGAATCACGTTTGATCTGTTTCATATCTCCGCGTATCAGCTGAATGATTTTCATCATCGTGTATCACCTCCGCCAAGCTTTAATGTGATGAACGTTTGAAGTGAATGCCTCGCCCAGAAATACGCGGCTCCGTTCCACAACAAGAGAGTGGAAATCGCGTAGACGAGCTCCCACTGCTGAAGGCCGGTAAAGGCGGAACCTAACAGCATTAATGAGGCCTTTGACGGCAGAGCGTAAAACAGCGGGCTGCTCCAAATGCCCGCTGTTTCAAACAAAGGCAGAACGAACACAAAGGTGCTCAAAGAAGACAAAAAGAAAAATCCGTTTAAGGTTTCACACCGCACCGCCAAACCTAAGCCGATCATCGTGAAGAAAAATGAAGTAAAAAGCACGCCGCAAGCGAACAAACCGGAATTTGTTCCATAGCCAAACACACTGCTGTGGATGAAAATGCTCGATCCAAGAGACAAAACGGACAAGGACGCCGTTTTGGAAAAAATATACTCACTCGGACTTAGCGGCGTTACAAACAGGCTGTCATGGATGTTTTGCCCTTTCTCCAGTAAAACAAGACCCCCGATGAAGAAAAACCCCAGGAAGCTCGGATCTGAAAACGTCAAGGCAATGTTGGCCGCCTCCCTGTAATCAGCCGGAAGAAACTGCAACACAGCGATATACACCGCGCTGATCAGCAAATAGGCATAATAAAAACCGTGCTTGAACTGAAGTTTGATATCATGGGAAATCGCTGATAAGATCCTCAACTTAAACGCCTCCCCGTCACATCGATAAAGATGTCTTCAAGCGATGCTTCTTGGGAATGAATGGTTTCCACAGGGTGCTCCTTGATCAAGTTCAAAAATTCCGGGCTGCTGCCGATCTGATCAAGGTCGAATTGAGCAGTTTCCAGCTGCCTGCGGCTGCGGTACTCCACTTTTACGTGCCTTTTTCCTTTTTGCACTTTCAAGGCGCGTGGAGAATCAATCAAAGCCACCCTGCCGTCAACGATGAAAGCTACGCGGTCGCAGATTTCTTCAGCTGTTTGCATGTGGTGCGTTGTGATCAGGATCGTCTTCCCTTCCGCCTTTTTGTTCAGGATAAGCTGTTTTAATTTTTTGGCATGCACGGGATCGAGCCCCGAGGTCGGTTCGTCTAGAAATAAAAGATCAGGCTGATTGATCAGGGCTCTCAAAAAATTCAGCCTCATTTTCATGCCTTTTGAGTAAGCGGATACCTTTGTCCGGCCGTACTCTTCAAGACCCGTTAAAGCGAGCAGCGTTTCCGGCTCCTCGGTTTCAGATGCATACAAGGAACGGAACAAATTTAAGTTTTCCAGTGCCGTTAATCGTTGATAGAAATTCGGAAATTCAAAGGCGACGCCGATTTTCTCATAAAAGGAGCTGTCGGCTTGACTCAATTCTTTCCCCATCACAGAAACCCGGCCTTCATATTGCTTTAAAATACCGATTAATATTTTTTGAATCGTGCTTTTTCCAGCACCGGACGGGCCGAGAAATCCAAAAATTTCACCCTTTTGAATCGAAAAGTCGATTCCTTTCAATACGGGCGTTTTTTGTCCGGGGTATGTGAAGCGAAGCCCGCTGACTTCAATCATGGGATGCATCCTCCTTGGCCGAAAGCCCCTGTCCGATCAATTCGATAAGCAAATCCATCGTTTCGTCGTAGCGGTCTTCCCCAATATTTGTTTTTTGAAGGGATAAAAGAACAATGGCGCGAATCACACTGACGATCGTCTCCGGTTTTTTTCTGACAAGCCAGCCTTTTTCCTGGCCCATTTCAATTAAAGGCTTGAAAAAATCTTCGTCGCTGTCGAAATGCGCCTGCAGCTTTTCTTCGGGGAGTTTGCGGAAGAGTGTCTCGAGTAAGTTGTCATCGTAAACTTGGCGAATGTACGGGTTATCTTCCACCACCGCCAATGCTTCACGCAAAAACTGTGCAAATGTTTTCCCGCTTTCAGAAAATGATGCCTCAAGCTGGGCGCGGATCTTACTTTCTTCCTGCTGCAAAATCTCAAAATAAAGCTCCTCTTTCGAGTCGAAAAATGTATAAAATGAGCCTTGGGCAATTCCGGCCGAGGCTGTTAGCTCACCAACGCTCGTTTTTTTCAATCCAAGCTGCGCAAAAAGCTCTCTTCCGCTTTGCACTAAAGCTGAGCGTATCGCTTCCTTTTCTTTTTCGGTAAATTTCGGCATGTCAGTCTCTCCTTGTTTTATAAACATATGAATATTTTTATTTTATATTCATATAATGCAATGAGACCGTCTTTTTGTCAATGTATTTTGGTTCAAATTTACCACAATATTTTCATTTGCCCGTCAAATTTAAAGCAAAAAAAAGCACCACTTATAGTTTAAACTATAAGTAGCGCTTCATTTCAATTAATAAGCAAGGCTGAACAGACCTTTAATATGAGTCAGATAACGGACGTTGCTCGCTTCTTTCATCAATGAAGCAGGCAGGCCTTTAAGAGATGTACTGTTCGCGCCGATAACGGCAACTGCGTCTTTGCGGCCAAGGCTTGCAAGCGTGCCTGAGTTGACAGGGCTGAATGTTTCCATTGATTTGTTTTCTAAGTATGCATACAGGTTGTAGCCGATCAGCTCGCCCATTTGCCAAGCGATTTGAGCTGTCGGAGGGTACGGACGGCCATCCGGACCGAAGACAACGGCGCTGTCTCCTGCAACAAATACGTCTTCATGTGATGTGGATTGAAGGAAATCGTTTACAGTTGCGCGTCCGCGGTTCACTTCAAGACCTGACTCGCCGATCAGCGGATTGCCTTGAACACCGCCGGTCCAGACAAATGTATTTGTGACGATTTTTTGCCCGTCTTTCAAATCAACAACGTTTCCTTCTACATTTGTGACAGGCAGTCCTGTCAAGAATTCAACGCCGCGTTTTTCAAGGCTCTTTGTCGCACGTTCGATCAGCTCATCCGGAAGAACCGGCAGGATTTTCGGACCGGCTTCAACAAGCTTCAGCTTGATTTCTTTCGGATCGACACCGTAGCTTCTCGCAAGGTTCGGCATGATATCGGCGAGTTCACCGACAAGCTCGACGCCTGTTAGTCCGCCGCCGCCGATTAGGATCGTAGCATCCGCTTCGTTTTTCGTTTTAGCGTATTCGCGCACGCGCTCTTCAACATGCTTGAAGATCTTGTTTGCATCGTTTGCAGATTTGAGCACCATGCTGTTTTCTTGAAGGCCAGGAATGCCGAAGTAAGCAGTGACAGAACCAAGACCGACGACAAGCGCGTCATACGTCAGGGTAGAGCCGTCAGAAAGAGCGACTTCTTTTTTGTCAACTGAGAACGAGTTGACTTTGGCGATTTTAAGATCGATGTCTTTTCCTTTGAAAAGCTTTGCAAGCGGCATCGCAATGGCCTGTTCTGACACGTTGCCCGCAGCAAGGCGATGCAGTTCTGTGATGATTTGATGTGTCGGGTATTGGTTAACCACTGTGATTTTTGCTTCTTCTTTTGTGTAGTGTTTGCGAACTGTTAAAGCAGACAGTAATCCGCCGTAACCAGCGCCTAAAATGACGATATGTTTTGACATCGTGAATCCTCCGTCCTTATTCTGAATGTATAGTGATTATTTTTGTTTTTCGCGTTCTGACATGATTTGCAGGTAGCTTTGAACAAAGCGGAACATCTTTTGGGCCTGCGGATCTTTAAGCATTTTCAGCAAACCGAAAAGTCCGATGACTTCATTGCTTTCGTCAGCGCGGTCTTTTGCTTCAATGGCGGTAGCCGCGATTTCTTTTGCCGTATCTTTGACAGGCTCAAGAATTTCTGTGATGGCACCGACCGTATCATTTTTTAATACTTCATCAGTTGCAACGGATTGTGCGAAATCGTAAGACTTTGTCAAAATGTTGACCAGTTCTGTCAGCTTTGGAAGCTGGTCGACTAAAACAGTCAAAGACTCCTGTACTTCAGGTTTTAGCAGTTGATCGATAAGATCGCGTTGGCTTTGGCTTACAGATTCGTTTGTTTGATCAGCTGTTTGATCGATTGTTTCCGGCATAACCAATTCTCCTTTTCAATAAGCGATGTGCTGTTTTTTGAAGGAACCCCTTTTTCACAGTTTGTGAATTTGTGCACAAACAAGTCCGCAAAAAGGTTCTCCCCTTTTGTGTTTGTTTTGCTGTTTTCAGTCTGGAATTCCCGAAAACCCGCAATCTCAAAACACGCTGTATTTTTTACTACTAAATGATAACACTTTTTGAACAAAAAATGAACGTGATTGTTTCGGAAATGAAATAAAATCATAGAAAACTTTATATATAGGGCTTCTTTCATCCCTTTCATTTCCTATATTGTGTCTTTTTTTACGAAACGTCCCATTCACACGTCATGATAGAGTCGTGCGAATATTTCCTAGAAACGCATCTAGTTTACATAATGAAATTATCGTTATCTCGGTTAATCTTCATCTTTAACATCCGGATCTTCGGGGATGGGTTCGTTCAGAACGGATTCCGCCCACTCTTTATACTTTTCCATCTGTTCCATATGGGTATTGAATTGATCTTTGTTGATTAAATGCTGCTGTCCGTCGAAGACGGTGCGGATTTTCTTTTCTCTCACAAGCTGTTCAACATATGCTTCTGAAAGCGTTAAATATTCTGCGGTTTCCTTTATCGTCAAGTACATGTTTTAGTTCCTCTCGTTTTGATTTAGGCGAACGTTGCGATTTTAGGATCATACGATAAGATATATCAGTTTAGATGATGGAGGCCTATTTCTATGTATTCAAAATGGAATTCTGAAACGTCTTATCCGCCTTCAGCCCCGCACATGCACACCGGCCAATCTTCTCAGCAGATGAATCAAAGGCTGAAAAATCTCGAAGATCAAATGGAATTGCTGATCAAACTCATGGAATACAACAATCAGCTGCTGCGTTCAATTGAAGAGCAGCAAAACCGCGTCTGCGCGGCCGGCGGCGGTTCGGTTATCGTCAGAATGTGAGTTTTTGGTCTTAAAATAAAAAGAGGAAGGACGTGTCCTTCTTCTTTGTCTGCAAGCCTTATCCAGTATACTACAGATTTTTTTGCGCTGAAAGGCCGGCAATTTCATCGTATGTTTGACGATTTTCCAATGTTGACAAATCGCCTGCCGGCTCGTTCAAATAGGCAGCTCTGATCAGCCGTCTCATCACTTTTGCATTTCTCGTCTTCGGCAGACCGCTGACAAAGTAAACCGCTTTTGGCTTGATCGCTTTACCGATCGCATCAGAGGCGAGGTTCAGCAAATCATCTTTTAGTTTTTCCGACGGCTTTTCCGACTGTGTGAGGACGACAAAGCAGACGGCAGCCTGACCTTTGAGCTGATCCGGAACGCCGATAACGCCTGCTTCCGCCACCGCTGGATGGCCGACCAGTACGGACTCTATTTCGGCGGGCCCGATCCTTTTCCCAGCAGTATTGATCACATCATCAGAACGTCCGCTGATCGTCCAGTAGCCGTTTTCATCACGTTTTGCCCAATCGCCATGCACCCAGACGTCAGTCCAGCGGCTCCAATATGCTTTTTCATATCTGGACGGCTCCTTCCAAAAACCGTTCGTCATGCCGACCCACGGCTTTGTCAGGACAAGCTCCCCGACTTCATTGACGACTTCCTCCCCTTTTTCGTTGAAGACATTGGCCGCCATGCCAGGCAGAGGCGAATTAAACGTCATCGGCGTGATCGGCCGCAGGAGCACATTGCCCAAAATGCCGCCTGAAATTTCCGTTCCTCCTGAATAATTAAAAATAGGAATCCGCTCTTTTCCAGCATGGCGGAACAGCCATATCCACGGTTCATAATTCCAAGGTTCTCCCGTTGAGCCGATTGCCTTCAGACTGCTCAGGTCGCATTGAAGAAGAAAATTTTCGCCGTGCTGCATCAGTGAGCGAATGAGCGTCGGAGAGACGCCGAGATGCGACACCTGGTGTCTGCTGACAAGCTCCCACAGCCGACCCGGGGCCGGGAAATCCGGTGCTCCGTCATACAGCAAAACTGCCGCTCCGTTTATGAGTCCCCCGAATATTAAAAACGGTCCCATCATCCAGCCCATGTCTGTAAACCAGAAAAACGTGTCCCCTTGTTTGACATCCATCCCGAAGCCCGCATCAAATGCAGCTTTCAGCGGAAAACCGGCGTGGGTATGAACCGCTCCCTTCGGCTGTCCTGTCGTGCCCGATGTGTAAAGCAGCATGAGCGGATCTGAACTGTCCATTTCTTCTGTCATCTGGAGAGGATCGCTTTTCATCAATTCATTCCAGTCTATATCTCTCTTATGATTCCAATCTTGTTCGCCATCGTGAAGCCGGCAGACGACAACTTTTTGGACAGTGGGGGCGCGGTCTGCTGCTTTGTCAGCTTCTTTCTTCATACAGACCTTCTTTCCCCTTCGCAAAAAGGCATCTGCCGTGACAAGAATTTTTGCTCCGGCAGCGCTGAGTCTCGCGGCTGCCGCATGGGCCCCGTAGCCTGAAAAAACCGGGGAGAATACCGCGCCCATTTTAGCGGCGGCAAGCATGGCGATGACCGTTTGCGGGATCATCGGCATGTAAATCGCAATGACATCCCCTTTTGATATGCCTTGTTTTTTAAAGCCTGCTGCCGCACGGGCGACTTTTTGATGTAAAGAAGAATAGGTGATCCGTTCTGTTTTTCCGTCTTCACTTTCCCAGATGAGGGCTGTCCTCTCGGCCGTATCAGGCTGTCGGGACCATTTTTCCACGGCGCTGCAAACGGCATTTAAGCGTCCGCCGGAAAACCATTTCGGCCATTTTATGCCTTTATCGAGATTCAATGTTTGGCTGTACCGCTTGTACCAGCTGATGCCGAGCGCTTTTTCGGCCTCTTCCCAGAACCAGGCGATATCGTCTGTACTTGCTTTCAAAAAATCATCATAGTCGGAAAAACCGAGAGCTGTCATCCATTGAAACAGCCGGGTCGCTTTTACAAATTCCGGATCAGGCTGCCAAACCGCTTTTTCGGCCATACCGTTTCCCCCTTTTCGTTTCATTGGCCTTTAGACGGGATAAACAGGATGCTTCCGTTCCGTAAATATCATGTATTTGGTCATATATGCATTCAGCCGTTTGATGAGTTCCGTACGAAGCGAATCGGCCGGAATGACCCCGTCGACAATCATTTCTGAAGCAAGCCGGTAAATGTCTATGTCTTTTTGGTACTCTTCCCGTTTTTCGGCAATGAAGGCGGACCGCTCTTCTTCAGGCAATTGTGCGATTTTTTTGGCATAAACGGCATTTACCGCTGCTTCCGGACCCATCACAGCAATCTGAGCCGTAGGCAGCGCCAGACAGCAGTCAGGCTCAAAGGCCGGTCCCGCCATCGCATACAAGCCTGCGCCATAAGCTTTCCTGACGATGACGGATATTTTCGGCACGGTTGCTTCGGCCATCGCTGAGATCATTTTCGCTCCGTGTCTGATAATACCCGCCCTCTCGACTTTTGTTCCGATCATAAAGCCGGGGATATCAGCCAGAAACAGCAGCGGGATATGATAGGCATCGCACAAATTGATAAACTTTGCGGCTTTGTCTGCCGAATCGTGAAACAACACACCGCCTTTGACACGCGGCTGATTGGCGATGATGCCGACAGGCTGCCCGTGAATCCTCGCCAAACCGGTAATCAGCTCTGGCGCGAACAATTTTTTGATCTCATAAAAAGACGCTTCATCAATGATCCGGTCGATTAAATCCATCATTTGAAACGGTGCGTTTTGGTTTTTCGGAATGATCTCCTCCAACGGCCGGTCAAACGGACGAGCGGGTTTTGCTTCAATAACAGGCGCTTTTTCGGTGTAATTCGGCGGAAAGTAGGAAAGATACCGGCGCGCCGACTTGATCGCATCTTCTTCCGTTTCGGCAAGAATGTCTCCGCAGCCTGAAACAGAACAGTGCATTCGCGCTCCGCCCATTTCTTCAAGCGACACTTTTTCGCCGATCACCATTTCCGCCATGCGCGGCGAGCCTAAATACATCGAGGCGTTACCTTCGACCATGATAACGATATCGCAAAAAGCCGGTATGTAGGCGCCGCCTGCCGCTGAAGGACCGAACAAAAGACAGATTTGCGGGATGCGCCCGGATAATTTGACTTGCTGATAAAAAATCCGCCCTGCTCCTCTTCGCCCCGGAAACATGTCAACTTGATCCGTAATCCTTGCGCCTGCTGAATCGACCAAATAAAGAAGCGGACAATTCAGCTTTTCGGCTGTTTCCTGGATGCGGATGATTTTTTCGACGGTTCTCGCTCCCCATGATCCTGCTTTCACCGTTGAATCATTAGCCATGACGCAAACGGTTCGGCCGCCGATTTTTCCGATTCCCGTGACGACTCCGTCTGCTGGAAGCCCGTCTGCCATGCAATTGGCAAAAAAAGCGTCCTCAAGGTCGAGGCCTTCGTCAAGCAGCAGCTTTAATCGGTCTCTGACAAATAATTTTCCTTTTTTCTCATTAGCTTCATGGTATTTTTGCGCTCCGCCTTCCTGAATCCGGCGAATGCGTTCATACAATTCCTTTTCGGCCGGCATCGGCTGTCCCCCCGTTCGTTTTATTCTCCCGTATAATACGGCTTCCGCTTTTCTGTAAAAGCTTTCAGCCCTTCTGTTCTGTCTTTCGTCGGAATCGTCAGTTCGTAGGCTTTTTGTTCAATCACGAGTCCAGTTTCGATATCTGTCTCAAGCCCTTGATTGATAGCGAACTTCGCCTGTCTGACGGCAACCGGTCCGTTCGCCGCAATGTTCGCTGCGATATTTTCGGTTGTTTCCTTTAACTTTTGAAGCGGAACGACATGTTCAACTAGGCTGATCTTTTGCGCTTCTTCGGCGCTGATGCGGCAGCCGGTATAGATCATTTCTTTTGCCTTTCCCCTGCCGATCAAGCGGGGCAGCCGCTGTGTTCCCCCTGCCCCGGGAATAATCGCGAGCGTTGTTTCGGGGAGGCCGAGTTCAATATGTTCGGCTGCGATCCTGATGTCGCACGCCAATGCAAGCTCCAGCCCCCCTCCCAAAGCGCTTCCGTTTAATGAAGCGATGACGGGCTGCGGCAGTTTTTCCGTCTGGCTGACCACTTGTTGAATCATGGAAACGGCCTGCTTCGCTTCTGTGGGGCTCATGCGGGCTCTTTCCTTTAAATCGGCACCTGCACAAAACGTCCTGTTCCCTACTCCCGTTATAATGACACAGCGGACGGCCGGGTTTGAACGGATATCGCGAAGGATATGCTGAAGGTCGTCGAGAAGTCCGAGCGAGAGGGCATTTGCAGCTTGCGGTCTGTTCAACGTCAACACGGCGACCGCCTGCTCGTTTATGGAATAAAGAACATTGGGCTCCATTCGGTCTTCCTCCTCCTCAATCTATGAAAAGCAATTCTTTGATTTCGCCGCCTGCAAATTTCGGCTTGGTAGCTCTCTCCCGGTTTTGTCTTCGATCCATTTGGCAGCTGAAAGCAGCTTGCTGAGATCAACTCCGGTTTCGATGCCCATCTGGGCGCACATGTAAATCAAATCATCAGTTGCCGCATTTCCCGTGGCTCCAGGGGCATAAGGACAGCCGCCCAGCCCGCCGCATGATGCGTCAAATACGGTGATTCCCATATCCATCGCTGTGATCATGTTGGCGAGCGCCATCCCTCTCGTATCATGAAAATGAAGGGCGAAACTCTCTTTCGGAAAGCGTTTTAAAAGTACGTCAAGCACCTGTTGAACTTGCACGGGATTCGCTGCGCCGATTGTATCTCCGAGAGAAAGTTCGTCGATGCCCATGTCGAACAACGCATCACAGAGGCGTATGATTTGTTCTAATGGCACATGATGTTCATAAGGACAGCCAAATACGGTGGACAGGTAGGCTCTGGTGGTGAGGCCTGCTTGTTTTGCTGTCCCGGTGACTTCCTGCAAGACTGGAAGCGTTTCGCCGATCGATTTGTTAATATTTTTCCGGTTGTGTGTCTCGCTTGCCGACATAAAAACAGAAGCTTCATCGATCCCTCCTTCGAGAGCCCGTTCCAGCCCTTTTCGGTTCGGAATGAGGGCTGCGTAGGTGACGCCCGGCTTCCGGTTAATGCCTTTGGCGACGTCAAGGGCATCAGACAGTGCAGGAATCCATTTAGGATGAACGAATGAAGTGATTTCGATATATGAAAGCCCTGTTTGGGAAAGCATGTCGATCCAGGTTATTTTATCGGCTGTCGAGAGTGCGGTTTCTTCATTTTGCAGACCGTCGCGCGGCCCGACTTCTTTAATGAAAATTTTCTTCGGTACATTCATTTGCCATCCTCCAGACCTTATTGAAGCTCCAATAAGACATCTCCTTCATCGGCAAAATCACCTTCGTTTTTTCTGACGGTTTTGACGGTGCCGGCCGTTTCGGCGACAATCGGAATCTCCATTTTCATCGATTCTAAAATGGCGACTTCCTGCCCTTTTTCGATTTTGTCTCCTGCTTTCACTAATATTTTCCACACGTTTCCCGCCATATTGGTGACAACAGTATTCATGGCACGCCTCCTTAATTTCATTTTGACTGATAACGACTGATAAAATCGGTTTGGACCCCGCCTTTTCGGAATTCGTCAGAACGTACGATGTCTTCAAGCAACGGAATATTTGTCTTAATGCCTTTCACTTGATATTGTGAGAGCGCTTCGGCCAATGTCCGGATGGCTTCATCTCTGCTATTTCCTTTGACGATCATCTTGGCGATCATCGGGTCGTAATACGGTGTGATGTTCATACCTGGGGCTGCTGCGCATTCATGACGGACATTCGGGTGCTCAGGCAGCTTAAGGTCAGTGATCCGTCCCGGCGAAGGGAAAAATGTTTTCGGATCTTCGGCACAGATTCTGACTTCGATCGCATGTCCGTCACGCCGAATGTCTTTCTGCTTATACGGAAGCGCTTTGCCTGCTGCGATATTGAGCTGTTCTTCGACAATGTCGAGCCCTGTAATTTCCTCTGTCACCGGGTGTTCGACCTGCAGGCGGGTATTCATCTCGAGAAAATAAAAATGATTCTTGCTGTCTACTAAAAACTCGATTGTCCCGGCGTTGGCATAGCCGATCGACAGCGCGGCTTTCACGGCCGCTTCACCGAGCTTCGCGCGCATGTTTTCATCGAATAACGGAGCAGGTGCTTCTTCGATGATTTTTTGCTGGCGTCTCTGAATCGAACAGTCCCGTTCCCAAAGATAGACGGCATTTCCGTATTCGTCTGTTAAAATCTGAATCTCGATATGTCTTGCATCTTCGATATATTTCTCGATGTACATAGCCCCGTCTCCGAAAAAATCGGCGGCTCGTTTTTGGCTGCCTTCATATGCTTTTGCTAATTCGCCTTCATTGCGAATCAGCTGCATTCCGATGCCTCCGCCTCCAAAAGAAGCCTTGAGCATCACGGGATAGCCGATGGATTCGGCAAGAGCCTTGGCTTCATTCAGACCGGCCAAGCTTTTTGTCACGCCGGGAACGACGGGAATCCCGGCTTGTTCCATCGCTAGCCTTGCTTCAATTTTGCTCCCCATTTTGGCGATCACATCGGACGGCGGACCGATAAACGTGATATTTTCCTGCAGGCATCTTTCGGCAAAACGGCTGTTCTCGGAAAGCAGGCCGTATCCCGGGTGGATGGCACAGACCCCCGCTTTTTTAGCGGTTTCGATGATTTTTTCGATATTTAAATAGCTTTCACTGACCCGCGGTTTGCCGATCAGCCAGGCTTCATCTGCAGCTTTAACGTGCAGGGACTCAGCATCCGCTTCAGAGTAGACGGCAGCTGTCTGAATACCGAGCCGTTTACAAGTTCGGATGATCCGAAGTGCGATTTCGCCACGATTGGCGATAAGCAATTTTTGAAACAAAAAAATGCCCCCTTTCATATTCAAAAGTGTCTGAAATAGAATTTGAAAGCGCCTTCATTTATTTATTGTGCGAATTCGAAAGTGAAGTAGCTTATCCTGTTTCCTGCCATAGGTTCAGACGGGTCTTGTCTGTTCTTTACAGCTTATGATGATTTGAAAGAAAAAAGTCCTAAAGCTTAAGAAATCGCTTTAGAACTCTCAATGTTTTGGCTCGGGCCTGTTGGTGTTTGGACGGCTTTTACCGAGAATGCTCTGCATGTTTGCCGCTGTTTGTGAGGATATGTTGAATGATCTCGGCGTTTTTTGACAGAAAGGCAGTTTCGAACATATCCTGATGCGGCCCGGCTCCTTTATACTCTTGATAGTTTCTTGTTGTGGCGTCGGCCCATTTTTGCAATATGAATCTGTCAATTTGATCCGTCTGAATGCCGGCTTCAATAAAGTGGATGTTTGCGTTGATTTGGCCGCCATTGATTAATTGTGCCCAATATTTTTGATAGTTTGCCGTCTTTTTGATGACTGCTTCCCTGAGGTGAGCGGGAACATGTTCTGCCGAGGTGCTGCTTGGCTGTGGCGGCAATGCTTGTTTCTTTTGATATGCATCGACAATAATGAGATCGCTGACCTCCAAACCACGGTTTTCCATTTCTTTGACAGTCTCAAATGCCGTGTTGCCTCCCGCTGAATATCCCAGCAGGATATAAGGACCCCGAGGCTGTTTTTGGATGATGTTGTTCACGTATTGTTCCATACGGCTGTCTTCTTCAATAAAGTTAAATCCGTACACAGTCGCTTTGCCGTTTAGCTTGGCAGCGAGATCTTTATAAAATATCCCGAAGCCCGAAATGGGAGGAAAGCAGAAAAGGTTCACTCCGGTCGGCGGATTCAGTCTGCTGACATGCTGTACGGCCGAGGCGCGCAGCTCATGTGAAAACAGCTTTTCGGCCAATTGTTCGATTGTTGGATTCTCGAATAATAATTCAATCGGAATATCGATCCCCTGGCTGTTTTTCAGCTGGTGAATGACTTGAAGAGCCTTTAGCGAATGACCGCCAAGTTCGAAAAAGTCATCTTCAATACCGAGCTCCTTCACGCCAAGGATAGGTCTCCATATGTCAATCAGTTCTTTTTCGACCCAGTTTCTTGGCGGCACAATCTGTTTCAAAGCCGTTTTTTGATCAGGTGCAGGCAGCGCGCGGCGGTCGATTTTGCCGTTTGCCGAAAGAGGCATGCGGTCCAGTTTAACCCAATCATGAGGAATCATATAGTCGGGAAGCTGCCTTGATAGTAATGAACGGATCGTTTTTTCCTCTGTTTGATCATCGCTTACATAATATGCGATAAGGAATGCTTCTTCGTTTTTTTCTTCAATGATGACAGCGGCTTCTTGAACGCCTTCAATCTCGATGAGCCGCGCTTCTATTTCAGCCGGTTCAGTTCGTTTGCCGCGAATTTTGATTTGCCGGTCCATCCGGCTGATATATTCTAAGTTGCCGTCTGGCAGCCAGCGCGCCAGATCGCCGGTTTTGTACATTTTTTCCCCTGGTTGAAACGGATGCTCTACAAATGCTTGACTCGTCAAATCAGGTCTGTGCAAATATCCTTTTGCAACCCCATCGCCGCCGACGCAAAGTTCGCCGGGAACGCCGATCGGCGCGAGCTGACCGCTCTCGTCAACAATAAAGGCATTTGAATTGCTGATCGGTTTTCCGATGGGAATCGCTTGTGAAAAATCTTGCTTGACTTCATAAAATGTAGAGAATGTTGTATTTTCCGTCGGACCATATATGTTATAAAGCTTCAGGTTTGGGCACCGATGTCTGACCGTATTCATCAGTGCAGGCGTCAAAGCTTCCCCGCCGACATATAAAGTGGAGAGCCCTGAAAACATGTCCGGCTGGGCTTGTGCCAGCTGGTTAAAGAGAGCCGTTGTTAAAAACAGCACTGTGATATCATGGTGAAGCAAATAGCTGCCAAAACGGGCAGGAGTCAACATCGTCGAGCGGTCGATAACATGAAGAGATGCTCCTTTCAGGAGCGCTCCGAATATTTCAAATGTGATGGCGTCAAAGCCGAGTGAACCGGTTAAGATTAATCGGTCATTTGTATCGGCTGATGTGTAATTGCTGTTTGAGATCAGTGATACGACATTGCGGTGCGAAATCATTACGCCCTTTGGTTTGCCTGTCGAACCTGATGTATACATGATATAAGCCAGATCATCCGGACGCGTATTTATGTTGATATCGCTGACAGGTGCCAATTGCGCTTCCTTGGATATCAACACTTTTTTCGGAAAATCAATGTCCGTCTTGAGTCCTTTCTGAACGGCCAATACGTCCGCCCCGCTTTCTTTCAGCATGCAGCTGATCCGTTCAGGCGGCAGTTCGGCATCGATCGGGAGATAGGCGCCGCCTGCTTTCAAAACGGCAAGAACTCCGATGATGAATTCAGGTGAATGCTCTGCTAAAATGCCGGCAATTCCGTTTTTCTTTAAGCCTTGTTCTTGGAAGATGCGGGCCCATGCAGTGGATGTTTGATCCAGCTCCCGGTATGTCATCGTCAAGCCGCCGGCATGTAGTGCGATATGCTCCGGCGTTTTCTCTACTTGATTGGAAAACAAGTCAGTGATTGTTTTGTTCGTATCGTAATCTGTTTTTGTATCGTTGAATTCCCCGATGATCCGGGCTTTTTCGTCAGGCGCGATCATCGGCAGCCTGGAGGCGGGGATATCGGTGTCCTCCGCCGCTCTTCGCAAAGCTTCCAGCAGGTGGCCCCTCACACAGTCAATCCATGATTCATCATAAACGTTTGCATTGTAGATGAACTTGATGACAAGTTCATCATCCGGGGCAATCATGAGGTTGAAGTTGTAGCCTGATTGTTCCGACACTTTTACATTTTCGATCTGAAGCGGTGATTCGGCGCGGTTTGCCGAGTCTTGCATTTGCTGCAAAGGGTAGTTTTCAAAAACGAAAATATGGTCAATCGCATGCTGTTTGAAAGCGATATGCGACTGAATGTCAGCCAATGGATAAAAGTTGAACATGTCTTGAGCGAGCCTTTCTTTTTGGGAGCGGCGAAGCAGCTCTGAAAAGGTTTCATTTTCGCTCTCGGTCTTGATTCGCACCGGCACAGTATTGATAAATAAACCGATGATCTTCTCAACGCCCGGAATCACGGAAGGACGACCGGAAACGACAGAGCCGAACACGACATCATCTGTCCGGTTATAGCGCTGAAGCATTAAGCCCCACACGGTTTGTATGAGAGTGGCGAGTGTGGCTCCATGCTGTTTGGCGATTGTTTTGAGTCTGGCCGTCAACTTTCGGTCTAATGAAAACATCAGCTCTTTCTGCCGATATCCCTTTTCAGCAGGTTTTGCAGACACTTTCGGAAGACCTGTTGGCGCATTGAAGTCTGTCAAGTAGTTCTTCCAATATTCCTTGGCTTTGTCTTTGTCCTGATCATACAACCAGGAAATATATGCGCTGTATGGCTGAACAGGATCTAAAGGCACAGATTCACCCGTATAGATGGCTTCGTACAACTGCATAAATTCTTGCAGCACGATCCCGAGACACCAGCCGTCCATTAAAATGTGGTGATGGCTCCATACACATACGTGTTGTTCCGGCGCCGTTTTGAACAGAGAAATACGCATCAGCATATCTTTTTGCAGATTGAAGCCTTTCTGCCGATCCCGCTCTTTAAACTGGCTGATATATGCGGTTTGATCGGTCTCCGGCATTTCGGTCAAGTCTTCAGCATGCAACTGAAAGGATCGATCGCGTAAAACGACCTGGCGCGGTTCTTTCAGCCCGGCAACATGAGGCAAAAAAACCGTTCTGAAAATATCGTGGCGGTCAATGATCGATTGGACACTTTGTTGAAACCAGTCTAAATGGAGCTGACCCCTTATTGTGAAGACGGACTGTTCAATATATGCGGTTCCTTCGTCTTGCAGGAAAGAATGAAAAAGCATTCCTTCCTGCATGTGGCTTAAAGGATAAATGTTTTGGATTTTTTGTGTATGATCCATTGTTTCCCTCCGCTCGTTTAATGAAATCCGAGTAAGTCGGTTATATTTTTAAAAGCTTCCTCGGTCAGCTCGCGATCATCAAAGTCGCTGACGGTCTTTTCTGTTTCAGTTTTGCCGAGGCAATGGTTCATCAGCTTTCTGAGATAGTACTGACAATCTTGGGAAAGCCGCTCAATGGTTTCTTTTTGAAAACGCCCTGTTTCATATGTCATGTTAACGGTCAGTTTGCCTTCGGCTACGAGTGCGCTGATATCCAGCGACTGTTCACGCTTCCAAGTGCCGGTGATATCTTCGCCGCCCCCCAAAGGAGAAAATGTAAATGCATCAAGCTGTTCTGTTTCGGTTTGCGCACGGTTTCCGATTTCAAATTGTCCTAAATAGTTAAAGGTGATATCAGGTGCTTTGCCGAATTTGATCTTTGCTTTTTCAGGCGGTGTCATATATTTGAGAACACCGTATCCAAATCCTTTATCAGGTATCCGCCTTAACGTATCTTTTGTTATTTTTAATGCGCGGATCATATATTCTTCATGATGGTCATCCCATGTATTGGGTTCAAGTTGAAGCAATACTGGATATATGGAAGTAAACCACCCTACGGTTCGGCTGATATCGTGATATGCCGCCTCAGATTGACGGCCATGCCCTTCAAGCGCGATTTTTAGCGCCTTTTGCGGCACCCATTGCCATATAGCGAGTACCGCTGACGCCAATAGCAGGTCTTGGGTATCCGTATTGTAAGCATTGTGCACATCTTTTAGAATCGCGTCTGTTTCTTGTTGAGCTAAAGTAAATGATACGGTGTTACGTTTTTTCAAAGCGGTTTTGTCGATATGTGTCTGATCTTTTGGCAGTGCAACTGTTTCATGTTGTTCGATGGCGCGCCAATAGTCTGCTTGCTGTAATAACCGCCGGCTTTCTGCATACTTGGCTAATTGCTCGGTATATGTCTGGAATGATGCGGTTTTTGGCGGGAGTGCTATGTCATCTCCGCGAATCGCCTGCTCATAGACGGATGCCAAGTCTTCCAGGATAATCCGCCATGATATGCCGTCGACGGCCAAGTGATGGATAGCAAGAAACAGGTCATCTCCTTCGCTTGAGCGGAAAAGCCCGACTTGCACCAGCGGCCCGTTTTCCAAGTCCATTGCTTTTTGCAGCTCACGAACTTGGTGTTTGATAATGTGTTCATGATCTTTTGGTTCGCCGGCCAGATTGAAGATTCGCAAGTTGTAAAGCTGGTCCTCTCCGATGTTCGCTGGACGATTGTACAGGCGCAAGTTCCCTTGTTCATCTTTGACGCATATGAGCCTGAGTGCATCGTGATGGACGGTTATCGCTTTTAGCGTTTTCCTCAATGCATCTTCATCTAACGGATTTGACCGATGCAGCATAACCGACTGATTAAAATGGTGGGCTTCTTTTATATCTTGAGACAGGAACCATTTTTGCACCGGTGACCATGTCATCTCGCCTTCTACAGATGCTTGGCTGATCGGTTGTTGTGATAAACGGACATATGGCGCCAATTCTTGGATTGTCGGATGGCTGAAGATATCTTTTACGGCCAATTGCTTTCCTGATTGATGCAATCTCGCGGAGACTTGCAATGCCTTAATGGAATCTCCGCCAAGCTCAAAAAATGATTCATCAATTCCGATCTTGTCCACACCGAGCACCCCGCGCCAGATGGCAGCCAATTCTTTTTCAATATCAGTGGCCGGAGCCGTAAATGTTTGCCTAGTCTCTCCCTTGTGCGGGATCTTTGCCAGTGCGGGCTTATTCAGCTTCCCGTTTGGCATGGTAGGCAATGCATCAAGCGTTTGGAAAAACGCCGGTACCATGTAAGACGGCACTTTTTTGGCCAAAGCTTTGCGCACCATGCCGCAATCTGCGCCGTCTTCAACAACAATATAAGCGCACAGTTCCTTATGACCTGCTGCGGTAACAGAATCCACCACTGCCGCTTCTTTTACTACGGCAAGGCCGGAGAGTGCCGCTTCCACTTCTTTTATCTCGATTCGGTAACCTCTGATTTTGACTTGTTCATCCATCCTGCCGACATACTGCAATGTGCCGTCCGGCAGCCATTTCGCCAAATCCCCCGTCCGATACATGCGCTGATCTGGATGGAACGGATCTTGAACGAAAGCTTTTGCCGTTTGCTCAGGAAGATTGATATATCCTCTTGCAAGCCCCGGTCCTGTAATGCAAAGTTCTCCGGTGACACCGATAGGCTGCAAGTGATCTCCTTTTAAAATATAAACATTTGTATAACCGATCGGCCGGCCGATCGTGATGTTTTCTTCTCGTTTCAATCTTCTGGCCGCAGTGGCCGTGATGCTGCTCTCTGTCGGCCCGTATTCATTGGAAATTTCTATGTCAGGGCGGAGCGAGAAACTGCGCTCCAGCAAATTCGGTTCAATCGCTTCGCCTCCTAATGTGACAAGTCGCAGTGTTTGTACATCTTCCGGCTGCAATACGTCAAGCAGTGTCCGGTATAGAATCGGAACGAGATTCATATGCGTAATGCCGTAATCGGCTAGATATTGTTTAATAGCGAGAATGTCTTTCGCTTCTTCCTCAGCCGGGATAACGGTCTGCACTCCTGATATAAGCGGCGCAAACATACTTGTGACAAATGCGTCAAAAGAAAATGAGGAAAGCTGAAGCGCGATATCATGATCATGAAATTCATAAAAAGCACTGCGCCACTGAACTGTATAAGCGACTCCTCTGTGTTCCACCATGACGCCTTTTGGATTGCCCGTCGTACCTGATGTATAAATGATATAAGCCAAATGATCAGGCCCGGAAGCAGTTAGAATAGGTGAGGTGTCCTGTTCCTGTACATCTTCAATCAGAAGCACTTCGCCTTTAAAACCATCAGGTACTTGATGAATTGCTTTTTTATCGGTGATCAGCAGTTTAGCTCCGCTGTCGGCTAATACATATTGTTTGCGCTCGTCCGGATATCCAAGATCAATTGGGACATAGGCGCCCCCTGCTTTCCAGGTTCCGAGAACGGCTGCGATCAAGCCTGTTGATTTAGGAATCATAATACCTACAGGTAGATCCGGACCAATCCCTTGATTTTGCAATGTTCTCGCTATTTTGTTGGACCATTCGTCTAATTCTTGATAAGTGAGCACCCCTTCCCGAGTGATGAGTGCAGTTGCACCCGGCAATTTTGCCGCATGACGGGCGAATAATTCGTGAACGGTTATGTTAGGGCCGTGTTGTTCCGGCATCCTGTTAAAGTTTGTCATCAGCAGCTGTTGTTCTTTAGCTGTCAGCATGCTGATGGCAGGCAACGCTGTCTGCGGTGCGTGGACAATGTGCTGAAGCATTGTCGTGAAATGTGATGCCCAGCGTTCGATCGTATCTTGTTTAAATAAAGATGATGCATATTCAAATCGAAAATGTATGCGTTCATCCCCTTCTGAAACTTGCAGCGTCAGATCAAACTTCGCCCCAGTTTGAGGCATATCGGCAGGCTGAATATGCAGTCCATCCAGGAAAAGCTCTTGGCGATCCATATTTTGTACGACAAGCATAGCGTCAAACAACGGATTGCGGCTCATATCACGGACGACATTAAGCCGGTCGACAAGCTCCTCAAACGGATAATCCTGATGTTCAAATGCCTCAAGCACCGTTTCGCGGACCTCCTTTAAGAAATCGCTGAAACATTTGTTTCCGGCCGGCTGCGTTCTGATCGCCAATGTGTTGACAAACATGCCGATGACAGATTCTAAGTCTTTGTGCGGCCTTCCGGCGATCGGCGAACCGATGATGATATCCTCCTGTCCGCTGAGCCGGGCAAGAAGCGTGCTGTACGCGGCGAGAAGAACCATATACAGGGTGCATCCGTTGTCGCGGGCGATCTTGTAAAGGCCGGATGAAGTGTCCGCATCAAGTGAAAAGGACACATGATCTCCGGCAAAGCTTCGCACCGCCGGGCGGGCGTTGTCGGCCGGAAGCTCCAGCACCGGCAGCTCTCCGTCGAGCTGCTTCAGCCAATAGGCTTCCTGTCTGTTGTACGCCTCTCCTTGTTTGAATGCCTGTTGCCAGACAGCGTAGTCTTTATATTGAATCCGCAGCGGGTGAAGCGTCCGGTTGGCGTACAGCTCGCTGAATTCGCTGATTAAGGTGCCGACAGACACCCCGTCGGAAATGATGTGATGCATGTCCACCAACAACAG
>NZ_JAJNDM010000008.1:0-192665 GCF_021043345.1 Bacillus sp. BS3(2021) | reverse complement strand
GCCGAGCATCGGAGCGGAGCGAATGTTAGAATTCGTGAGCACCGACGCGCAGGCCTGACAACGAATGCGAGGGTTTGTCGACACGCTGAAGGCAGCAAACAATTGCTGCCTTTACCTTATTTGCTGCTACCTGTTTTCAAATTAACAATCAGCCACACAACTTGAATAATGAATGGAAATATAAATGCAATCAATAAAACGATAAACGCTATTAATTTAAGCTCAGGCGTTTGAGTAACACCGGCGCCATCAACATCTCTCAGCCACACGAGAGCCGTCCCCATTACAAAAACGGCCATCCAAAATATGTTGCAAATCCACCAAAATATCCATCGTTTTTTCACAAAACCATTCCTTCCATTTCTACACTGTATCTGCTTCTTCTGTCCGCATGTGAACCCGTTATCACGGCCATAAGATGCATCTTAAAAATCCCCCGCATTTCCAAACAATAGAAACCCGTTTCATTCTATCATATTCGAGAAGCTTTCACACTTTGACACTGCATTACATCACATTCTTAAATTCATTTCTTTCACATCCATTTAATCTATTGTAAAATAAATAAGAGAATTCTATAAATTAATGGCAGAGGAGAAGATCATGAAAGCCGTATTTTTTGATTTAGACGATACATTGCTCTGGGATGAAAAAAGCGTCAGCACAGCATTTTCCAAAACGTGTCTTAAAGCTGAAGAAAAATACGGAATCCATGCGGAAGAATTTGAAGCAGCGGTCCGCGAAGCAGCGCGAAAGCTTTACACGTCTTATGAAACATATCCATACACCGTCATGATCGGCATCAACCCATTTGAAGGCCTGTGGTCAAACTTCAGCGAGCCGATCAGCGAAGGCTTTCAAAAACTGAACAAAATTGTTCCTGAATACAGAAAAAACGCATGGACAAACGGATTGAAGGCGTTTGGCATCGACGATCCCGCCTTCGGGGAAGAACTCGGCGAATATTTCGCCGCAGTGCGCCGAAAGAGCCCTTTCGTGTATGAAGAAACATTTGCCGTTTTAGATGAACTGAAAGGAAAAGTAGAGCTTCTTTTGCTGACAAACGGCGATCCGAGCCTGCAGAAAGAAAAGTTGGCAGGCGTACCGGAACTTGCTCCTTATTTTAATGAAATCGTCATTTCCGGTGAATTCGGAAAAGGAAAGCCTGATCCAAGCATATTTGAACACTGCCTCAGCCTCCTCGGCATGACAAAGGATGATGCCGTGATGGTCGGAGACAACTTGAACACCGACATTCTCGGGGCTTCCAGAGCGGGCATTCAAACCGTCTGGGTCAACCGCAAAGGCAAAAAGAATGAAACTGACCTTACACCCGATCACGAAATCAGCCATTTGAGCGAACTGTTCGATATCCTCCGCGGAAAAACAGCCGACAAACTAAGCAAAAAAGCATGACTCCCGAGCGGGAATCATGCTTTTTTCTCGTTTATTTCTTTGCTTCTGCAACGGCTTTTTTAATGAAGTCTGCAAAGGCAACTGTTTCTGATTTTTGCTCTCCGTATTTGCGGACGTTGACGGCTTCGTTTTCAACTTCCTGGTCGCCGACGACAAGCATGTACGGGATTTTTTGCATCTGTGCTTCACGGATTTTATAGCCGATTTTCTCGTCACGGATATCGACTTCAACACGAAGTCCTTCACGCTGCAGGCGCTCTTGAACTTTTTTGGCGTAGTCAAGATGCACGGACGGCGATACAGGGATGACCTGGAACTGAACAGGGGCAAGCCATGTCGGCAATGCGCCTTTATGCTCCTCAATTAAGAAAGCGACAAACCGTTCCATTGTGGAAACGACACCTCTGTGAATGACGACCGGACGATGAGGTTTTCCGTCTTCTCCGACATATGTCAGATCAAATTTTTCAGGAAGAAGGAAGTCCAGCTGTACAGTTGACAGTGTTTCCTCTTTTCCGATTGCTGTTTTGACCTGAACGTCAAGCTTCGGTCCGTAGAACGCCGCTTCCCCTTCGGCTTCGTAATAATCGTGTCCGATCTCGTCCATCGCTTCCTTCAGCATCGATTGCGCTCTGTTCCACATTTCATCGTCATCGTAATATTTCTCTGTATCTTCAGGGTCGCGGTAAGACAAGCGGAATGAGTACTGCTCAAGGCCGAAGTCTTCATACACTTCCTGAATCAGGCGGACAGTGCGGATGAACTCTTCCTTAATTTGATCGGGACGGACGAAAATGTGCGCGTCATTCAAAGTCATCCCGCGAACACGCTGCAGACCTGAGAGAGCGCCTGACATTTCGTAGCGGTGCATCGTTCCGAGCTCCGCGATCCGGATCGGCAGTTCACGGTAGCTGTGAATGTCGTTTTTATAAATCATCATATGATGCGGACAGTTCATCGGTCGAAGCGTCAATGTTTCATTGTCCATTTCAATCGGAGGGAACATTGTGTCTTGATAATGATCCCAATGCCCTGACGTTTCGTAAAGTTCTTTGCTGCCAAGGACAGGTGTATACACGTGCTCATAGCCGAGCGCAAGCTCTTTGTCAACGATATAGCGCTCGATGACGCGTCTGATGGTTGCACCCTTTGGCAGCCAAAGCGGCAGCCCTTGCCCTACCTTTTGCGAAATCGCAAACAGCTTCAGTTCTTTTCCGAGCTTTCTGTGGTCGCGTTCTTTTGCTTCCTCAAGGAGGCGAAGATGCTCATCAAGCTCCGCTTTTTTGAAGAAAGCCGTACCGTAAATGCGCTGGAGCATCTTGTTGTTGCTGTCTCCGCGCCAGTATGCTCCCGCAAGGCTCAGCAGTTTGAACTCCTTGATTTTTCCTGTCGAAGGAACGTGAACACCGCGGCACAGATCGAAGAATTCGCCTTGCTCATAGATCGATACCGTTTCACCTTCCGGAATCGCATCAAGCAGTTCCAATTTCAAATCATCGCCGATTTCGGCAAACCGGGCTCTGGCTTCCTCACGGCTGACTTCTTTTCTTACGATCGGCAGATTTTCGCCAACGATTTTTTTCATTTCCTTCTCAATCTTCGGAAGGTCTTCCGGAGTCAGCGCTTCTTCCATATCCACATCGTAGTAGAAGCCGTTTTCAATGACCGGACCCACGCCGAGCTTCACGTTTTTATACAGGCGCTTGATCGCCTGGGCCATTAAGTGTGCAGTACTGTGGCGCATGATTTCAAGCGCTTCTTCGCTGCCTTCTGTAATGATTTCGATGGCGCCGTCCTCAAGGATCGGTGCGCGCAGATCGATTTCTTTGCCGTTTAATTTCCCCGCTATTGATTTTTTCTTTAAGCCGGGACTGATTGATGCCGCGATATCTTCTGTTGTCGTCGTTTTTGCAAACTCCTTAACCGCTCCGTCAGGAAATTTGATTTTTACCATATCTGACATCCTAGTCACTCCTTTTTTTTTACAAAATAAAAAATCCCCGTCCCCCTATGAAAGGGACGAGGATTAATAAACGGAATTCGTGGTTCCACCCTTTTTCCCGAAAACGCAAAAGACCCGTCGCGCTCTCGGCTTTCGGTTCTGTAACGGGAAGTCCCGTCAGTCATTACTAGACACATTGTCGTTCACAACTGATGTTCAAAGGCGGTAAAAAAATGCTCCTTGGCTTAAGAGACTTTCAGCCGTGGTCTCCCTCTCTGTCAAACCGGTGTTCATCTTTTCATGTCCTTATCGATACATAATATCTTTAAGTTTACATCGTATTATAAATCGTTTTTCACACAAAATCAAGAATGCTCTTCCAAAATGTTTTCTCGCGGATGAAAGGCGTCAAGCGAAAGAATCCGTACGCGCTCCTGAAAAATATTTTGAATGGTCTGAACCATGGCGTGTTCCCGGTCTTCTGTATAGAGGTCTATTTTTTCCGGCGCAATCGATACGAGCGGAGCCAGGAGATGGGAATCAATATACATCGGGTGTTCTCTTACGAACCGCCTGTCTATGTATTTTTTTTGTTCCCGTTCAGAAATATACTTTAATTCCCACAATACAAAATAACCGTCGTGCACAATGCGGACATGGTCAAGCATCGGCTCTTTCGACATGACGTAGTCTCTCAGCGATTGAATGAATGTCTGATATTCCTGTTCCATTTTATACTCGTCGATTGCCGCCTCCACATAAGACCTGAGGCGTTCATAATACCTCCCGAGGCGAAATGTCATAAAAGACCGAATGGAAAAGACGTTTTCCTCAAGACAAATCGTTTGGAGCTCCTGAATGATGTAATGTTCGCGAGGGGTGTCGTCCTTGTTGAGAGGAAGCCCTTCAAGTTCGCCCTCCATAATGCTGTGGGCCAGTTGAAGAATCTGCTGCTGTTCATCCCGGTCCAAAAAGTAATAATCGCCTTCAATAACCGAAAGCATGTATTCGTCTTCTTTGCATTCTGTAAAAAATCTCGTCAGAACCGGCTCAATATAGGCCTGAATACTGACAGAGGAATGGGTCTTTTCAATTCCGATCTTCCCTGGTGCTTCGTGAATCTTGATATGCCGGTTCGCATCCGCATTGCGAAGGAGATGCAAAAACGCGGCTGTATCATAATCATCTTCAAATGTAATTTCAAGCATGTTTGTCCCCCCTAACAACATCTGATACATGTATATGGGGGTGACAAATAAAATAGACGTAAAAAAAGGATGAGCCCTTAATCGAGGAGCGCCTGCACTTTTTTTCTGAACAAAAGAGGCACGGTAATGAATATCAAGTAAATTGCCGCTGTAGCTGCAATTGCTATGATGTCGCCGGTCAAGAGGCTTGACCCGAGCACATTTAAAATAACGGTGCCCGGAATGATGCCCGCAGCCGTCGCCAGGGCAAACGACAGGGGCTTCACTTTTGACACGCCTGCCGCATAGCTAACCGCGTCAAAATGAATCGGCGCGAGCCTCAAGAGCAGAATGCAGAAAAAGCCGTTTTTCCGCAAAAGCGTCCGCAGGCTGTCAAGCTTCAGCGGCATGTGCTGAAGGTTTCCGCCGAGCCTGTATGCAACAGCGAATGACAAAAATGCACCGCCCGCCGCACCGATAAAAGAATACAAAGAGCCAAACAGCGGACCGAATGCGAGGCCCCCGCTGACGGCGAAAACGGAAGCAGGTAGCAGCAAAAACGGCCGGATCATCAATAATCCGATATAGATGAGCGGGGCGAAAATCCCGAAGGATAAGACGCCTTCTCTTATATGAGCGGGGCTCAGATTCAGATATTTCGCATTCAACCATAGTCCGGCCGCCGCGATTACGGCGATAACCGTCCATTTGGCCAAGGTTCTTTTTTGCATCTTCTTCATCTCCGTAATTGAAGCTCGGGATCATGTGATTACTGACGCCGGTTTTTCCCGTCCAGCCGGACAGGCGTCGCTAAATACAGTACCCTCTCCATCAGCCTTGCCGCTTTCACCTCTTCTTTTTCGCCCCTTTGCGAATAGGTGAAATGGTGTTTCAGTTCATCAGGGTCAAAGTTGGAAGAGAAAAACGTCGGCAGCTGATGAGACATTCTGTGCTGAAGGATGGCGCCAAGCACCTCATCCCTCACCCAGCTTGACATGGACTCCGCACCGATATCATCGAGCATTAGAATCGGCGTAGACTTGACCATCTCAAGCTTTTCTTCAAGCGACTGATCGTGTATCGCATTTTTCAGTTCCCTGACAAATTCGGGGACATAGACGAGAATGGATGGATGGTCCTTTGCCGCAAGCTCGTTGGCGATGGCGGCCAGCATAAAGGTTTTTCCGACCCCGAACTTCCCGTAGACGTAGATGCCTTTTCCCTTTCCCGTTTCGTTATAGTCATGCAAAAAGCCCGTCACAAGCTGAAGGACCTTTAATCTGCTCGGATCATCTCCGTCAATATCGGCAAACGTAGCATTCAAGAGATCCTGTTGAATATAGATGCTTTTAATCAGCGACCGCTGTCTTTCCCTCTCGTCCGCTGCCTTTTTTTCCGGACACCTGTCATATTGAACATCGATCGTTTTTCCGTTCATCACAAGCTTTGGATGATAACCTTGAATCAGGTTTTTGCACTCTTTCAGACTCGGGCAGTCTTGGCATGCTTTGCTTTGCTGTGTAAATTCATAAAGCTTGTTTAGGCTCCTGTCGATCATTCCTTGATCCACTTCTGACTGGCGGCTGTTTAAAAACTCCTGAACATCCTTGTCAGAGAGCACTTTTTCTTTCATATCTTCAAGGCGTTTTTGAAAATCGGGTCTCGTCGTCACGCCTTGCAAAGCGCGTTTAATCGGCTCCATCATCTTCACCTCACATTAAAGAGCGGAATGGTTTTTCAGTTTTTTTATTTCTTCGAGCAGCTTCTGCTTCTGTTGGTCAAAGCCTTCTCTCGTTACGGAACCGGCCGGCTCTGTTTCGAGCGGTTTGCTGTCGGCTTCGTCACTTTCCCGAAGCCAGTCAGGCAGCTTTTCTTCCCTGATGACTTTCTTGTTCCGGGAAGGCTTTTTCTTCCCTTCCGCCCATTCAAGATATTGGCGGTTTTCTTCTTTCGCAAGCTTCATGGCCTCTCTAACCGTGCGAACGTTTTTTCTGGCCCAGTGAGAAGCTATTTTTTGGGTGTAATTTTTCGAAAGCTTCATATCGGTTTTCAGCATGACATAATAAATCAGAACATTGATGACGCCGGGCTCTAATTTTTGGTCAAGCATTATTTCTTCTATAATTTTCAGATCGGCTTTGGATGGTTCCGCTCCGCCGCCGATATCCTGCAGCAGCTTTTTCGGCGATACCTGCTCAAGCAAAGCAATCAAATTGTCTTCCTTGGCATTCGTTGACGACTGTTGATTCGGCTGTTCGCGGAGATTCATCGGCTGCACTTTGTCGACGAGTTCCGGAAGCGGGCCGCTGCGCTCGATCTGATACCAGTCGCTCGCCGCTTTTCTGAGCGCTTCTGTCGTGATCGTATCGTGCTCATCAACGGCTGACATGACGACGTTTTGCATCTGAAGCGGTTCGATCCCGTAGAGAAAGGCGAGCTTTTTAATCGTTTCCTTCACTTGGTCTGACAGCGCTTTTCTCGGAATAAGCGTGTCGGATAAACCGGCGAGAAACAGTTGAAAGTCAAAGGCGTCGTCTGTGACCGCCGCCGGTTTGCCATTCCCTTCTTTCATCCATTCACGATCTTCGCGAAGCTCCATCGCTTCGATCATATCGTCAGACATCTTCCATTCGCTCGGCTGGACAGATGCAAAAACTTCGTTGAAAGAACGGGTGATATCCCGTGCTTCTTCGGGAACAGACGGGTGGGAAAAGTATTCTTTCAGCTGCTGAAACCTCGCTTTTCCGACGCGGTTGTACAAGAAGACATTCAGCATGCCGTCCTGAAAGAACTCATCCGGTCTGAGCGGCGGAATCAATTCATATATAAACAAACGCTCGTCTTCCGTTTCTTTCATATAAGTTTTCAACAGTCCGATTCCCTCAAGCTTTTCCTTCTCTGAGTGAATCGTCTTCAGGTTGGTCTGCATCGCCGCCATCAGCTGTCTGTGAGTCGAGCTTTTCCCCCAGACTCTGTTTTGCTCCAGTTCCCCCCACAGCGTGAGAAACAAGCTGAATGAAAAAGAGCCGATTAGAGGCTGATACAATAGCGTGACAATTTGCCGGTCCAAGTCCTGAAGCAATCCGCAGCTTTTGACAACGTACGGATCGACAGGAAGCAAGTCTTTCCAATAATTACTCATATCTTTTGTCAACCTTCCACTTTGTTTCTTGTCCTCATTTTACACCTTTTTCAGGCCTTCATGTCACACGACCGTGGTTTTATCATGAGAAAAGAGCTGGATTAATTTACAGCTCTTTACCGTTCTTTCTTTATTAAGTCTTTCAGCTCGTCGATAAATACGTTAATATCTTTAAATTGGCGGTATACTGAAGCAAACCGGACGTATGCGACTTCGTCGATTTTCGCAAGCCGGTCCATCACCATTTCTCCGATCATATCGCTTTTCACTTCAGCAACGCCTTGATTTCTAAGCTCTTTTTCAATTTCAAAGCAAATATCCTCAAGTTGCTTTAAGGCGACAGGGCGTTTTTCGCACGCTTTGATCAAACCGCGGAGCATCTTCTCGCGGCTGAATTCTTCCCGGATTCCTTCTTTTTTTACGACGATGAGCGGAATTTCTTCCACTTTTTCAAATGTAGTAAATCGATAGTTGCATGATTCGCATTCGCGTCTTCTGCGAATCGATCTGCCTTCGTCAACGGGACGGGAGTCCAAAACCCTCGTCCCGTTATGCTGACATGCTGGACATTTCATTTTTTCAGCTCCCTATTCAATTGTTTGAATGTACAGATTTCTGCAGCTTTCCGTCCAGTTCGCTGTATAGCGTCGAGACAAGCCCGCGGCTGTAGCCAAAATCGGTCGGCAAAAACGTTTCCGTTGACACATTAAAATCCACCGCTGTATCAAAAGGGCGAATCGACACGACTGTCGCCACCACAAAAGCTTTTCTCGTTTTTTTCACCTCGGCGCTGATTTCTCCTCTTTCTTCCGACACCGATGTCACCTTACAGCCGTCAAGGCCTTCCAGCACTTCCTTTACAGCATTGAGCGCTTCTTTTGACGCCGCTTTATAATAGCGGCTCTTCATCTTGTCCGAAGGATGGCGGTCAGACGTTTCGGCGTGTGTAGAAAAAAACCGGTGAATGTTTTGAAAAAGACTCATATCCCCTGTCCCCTTTGTCTTTCTTCTCTATATTTTATTAAAAAAATGGTTGATTTCCAAGGGAAAACAAATTAGGGCAAGAGAATGCCGGGGAGAATATGTTTCGGGGATTGTCGCGAGAGGAAAGAAAAAGGAGCGGATTTTAAAAGCGGTGTCCGCTTTTTCATCCAGCTCCTCTATCGGCATTAAAGTGCCTGTGCTTTGGCGTTGGCCTGTTTCACCTGAACAGGTCCCATGCCTCTCGGTATTTCAATGTTCTCTCTTGTTTCTGCTCTTAATTCTTCTGCGATATAATCGGCAGCTACGTTCGGATCTAAATCTCCGCAAGTATAAACATCAATGCTGGCATATCCGTGTTCAGGAAAACTGTGAATGGTCAAGTGAGATTCAGAAATGATCACAACCCCGCTTACACCTTGAGGTGCAAACTTATGAAAGGCTACCTCACGTACCTCAGCACCTGACTTCAGTGCCGCATTTACAAACGTTTTTTCAATAAAATCCATGTCATTCAGCTTATCAAAATCGCATCCCCACAGTTCGGAGATAACGTGACGCCCCATTGTTTCCATAGCATGGACCCCCCTTAACAAGAATTAGAAAAGTGAATTTCCAAGCAACTGAACCGGTCATTTACCACGGGGGAAAGTTAGTCCGGAGAGGTCCTAACC
This sequence comes from Bacillus sp. BS3(2021), assembly GCF_021043345.1. NCBI lineage: Bacteria > Bacillati > Bacillota > Bacilli > Caryophanales > Bacillaceae > Bacillus > Bacillus sp. BS3(2021). Next base: position 183,323 of record NZ_JAJNDM010000008.1, on the reverse strand, counting down.
CTTTAAGTAATGCCGAAGCGCTCACGAACTAGAAGTTCACGAAAAATAGTATACTTTGTTTGAATATTTTTTGCAAGGCGGTTTTATCATTTGATGGTTAAGGGGTATTTATTTTTTATCCGTCCATGCTCTTATTTTATACAGCCGAAGGGTGTTTCATTCTTGAAGCCACGTATCTGATTAAATCGACAACCCTGCACGAATATCCCCATTCGTTGTCATACCATGCGAGCACTTTCACCTTTCTGTTCTCAAGCACCATTGTTGAAAGGCTGTCGATCACCGCCGAGTATGGATTCGTATTAAAATCGGATGAGACAAGCGGTTCATCGCATACATCGAGGATCCCGGACATCGAGCCTGCCGCCGCCATTCGGAACGCTTCATTAATATCTTCTGCCGTCGCATCGCTTTTTAAATCAGCCACAAGGTCAACGAGTGACACATTTGAGACGGGAACGCGCAGGGCCAGGCCGTGCATTCTTCCTTTTAAATGCGGCATGACAAGTGACAGCGCTTTCGCGGCGCCTGTCGTTGTCGGAATGATCGAAGAACCGCAGGCGCGCGCCCTTCTCAAGTCTTTGTGCGGATTATCAATATTTTTTTGATCATTTGTAAATGCGTGAACAGTGGTCACCAGGCCGTTTTCAATGCCAAATGCATCATCAAGCACTTTTGCGACAGGAGCGAGACAATTCGTCGTACAGGAAGCGTTTGAAATAATCGTATGACGCTCCGCATCAAATTCGCGTTCATTGACGCCCATCACGATTGTGATGTCTTCATTTTTCCCCGGCGCTGTCAAAATAACTTTTTTCGCGCCGGCTTCAATATGAGCTTCCGCTTTTTCCTTCGCGTTAAATTTCCCCGTCGCTTCTACGACGATGTCGATCCCGTATTGCGCCCACGGAAGAAGTTTAGGGTCCCTCTGATTGGTCAGCATGACCTTTTTACCGTTAACGAACAGGCAATCGTCTCCAGCGTTTACATCAAGCTCATATCGGCCGTGATTTGTGTCATACTTTATTAAATGAGCGAGCGTTTCCGGAGGGTAGCTCGCATTGATCACTGCAATGTCAATCTGTTCATCAAGCATCGCTTTTCTAAACACCATTCTGCCGATCCGGCCGAATCCGTTTATCGCAACTTTCACTTTCATCAAATATGCACCCCTTATTTTATGTCATTCCACATCATGATTTATTCAAAATAAGTATAACACATTATTTTTAATTAGCCATACCATTTGTTTCTTTTACAGCAAATTTACGCAGTTTTTGTGAAACAGTGAACAAATAACTAGAAAAAATCGGCATTAAAGCATATATTTCAGATACATCTTTAGTGCTACAATTTCCAACGGCGCCAAATTTTCACACGACAGAAGGCAGTGTCTTCAAGAAAGGACAACCATGAAACTGACCAAAAACATATATTTTATCATTTCTTTTTTGGCTGCGGCCGGCATTTATTTTTTTATAGGAACAGCAGCTGCTTCCGCGGCGAACGAAGATTATCCGAAACAGATGATCAGGCTGGAAAGCTTATCAGGCATAAACATCACGCCCGCCGGGAATCAAGATAATGCACCGCTAACAGCAAAACAGACGAGCGGGGAAAAAGCAGAAAGATGGAGGCTGGATACGTCTGACGGCAAACAGTTCAAAATCAGAAATATGGATAACGGCAAAATTATCATCCCTTCCCATTACGCGTTGTCAAACAATAATCCCGCTGTAGTCTACTATGACAATTCACGAAAAGAAGAGTTGTGGAATATTATCGGGGCTGACAAAGACGGAAACGGAGACTTTATCACGTATAAAATTGTCAGTGCGCAAAACAACAGCCTTGCCCTGACACTGGACGGCAGCGGAGTGAAGCTTGCCAAATATACAGGCAGCTCCGTCCAAAAGTGGAAGCTTCCAAGCGACGGTCTCGAAGGTTTCGCGGGCTATGCAAAGGAAACGAATGGCAAGCAGAAAACAGGCACAACCGGCGGCCTGCTTGGAAAAGTCGTCTATGTCAACAATCTGGGCGAACTGAAAGCCAATATTGGAGGTTCAACGCCCCGCACCATTGTCGTCTCCAGCAATATCGGCGCTTCAGCCAAAACGGTATTGACGGTGGGTGCCAATAAAACAATCATCGGCTCGTATGAAAAACATAAGCTGAACAACATTTACTTTAAAACAAAAACGGACTCAGGCAACGTGATTTTCAAAAATCTGATCATTGCACATGATGCATTCATAAATGAAAACAACGACATCCCTGTTTACATTACCGATTCGAGGAATTACTGGATTGACCATGTCACATTCCAGGGCCACAGCTATTCAGCAAACGGTCACGATCTCGACAAGCTCTTATACATCGGCGCTAAAGCCGATTACGTCACACTGTCTCACAGCACATTCACAGACCACAGGTACGGCTTGATTCTCGGCTGGCCTCAAGATGACAAGCAATACCACAGTATATATAATGGATATCCGCGGATGACAATCAGCCACAACCGTTTTGAGAATCTCTATGTCAGGGCGCCCGGGTTGATGCGTTACGGCCATTTTCATGTGAAAAACAATTATATCAACAATTACCATCTAGGCTTCACGATAACGACATTGGCCAAAATTTATTCTGAAGCCAATTACTTCGGTACGGGCAGCGAGAAAGGCATACTTGATGATTACGGAGACGGCTCATTTAAAGATGTCGGATCATATCCGGCGATAAAAGGACAGAAATCGCCTGAAACAAGCTGGAAACCTTCATCCAACTACAGCTATCGGACGATGAAGGCAGGCAATGCCAAAGCTTTTGCCGAACGGTATGCAGGTGCACAACGCACCGCGCTGTATTATGCGAATTACAGCCAGTTTAAAAACGACTAATAAAAAAGTGAGCGCAATTTCGCGCTCACTTTTCAATATTTGACCATGTATCAAGCAGCTGATGAAGCTGCGCTTCTGTATCTTTCAGACTGCCGCTGTTATCGATCACCGCGTCTGCCTTTTTCTTTTTTTCGTCAAGAGAATGCTGGGCGTGAATTCTGTTCAGCGCCTCGTCTTCAGTGAGCCGGTTTCTTTTCATCAGCCGCTCAAGCTGAAGCTCCATCGGCACCCAGACGACGATCACTTTATCTGTCAAATGTTCAAGCCCGCTTTCATATAAAAGCGGAATATCGAGAACAACAAACCGTTCACCGGCCCGGATGGCTTCGTCGCGCTGTTTGATCATCATTTTTCTCACTTCCGGATGGACGATCGCATTTAACTGCATCCTCTTTTCTTCGTTAGTAAAAACAATTTCTCCAAGTTTTCTCCGGTCGATACCGCCTGTTTCAAGCAGCACGCCTTGACCAAATGTCTCTGCGATTTTCTGATAAGCGGGCATCCCTTGTTCAACGGCCTCTTTCGCGATCACGTCCGCATCGACGACTGTGATGCCGCACTGCTGGAACATTTGCGCGACAGTACTTTTGCCGCTGGCAATCCCTCCGGTCAACCCGATGACCAATGTCAAAGGCCTGCACCTCCTTCTTACAGTTTCCAGATGCCGATCATAATCAGCAATATACCGGGAAGAAAGGTCAGTTTATCCATCCAGTTCCATTTCGATAAAAATCGCCCCGCCTGTATTCCGCAAAATACGAACAATGAGCTCATGATGCCTACCGTAATGCTCATCGGTACAGGGGAAAAGCCGAGCGCAGCCGCGCCGATCCCTGCTCCGAACGCGTCAATAGAGAGGGCGAAACCGAGAAGGAAAGCTTCTATACCGGTAATGATTCCTGATTTATCAATGTCGGCGCTTGTCGGTTTTCTTAAAATGTGTATCACGATTCCGAGCGATTTCAATTCAAGGTTGATGAGCGTTTTTTCAGAGAAGACGAGATCCTGTTCTTTCTCCGGCCTGAAAAACTGATACAGCACCCATGCGCCGATCCCCATTAATATGACGGCTCCGAGCCTTTCTGTTACGACAACGGGCAGGAATTTCGCCAAAAGGGTTCCGATCATCATGGCAATATACATCACGGCACCAGAGCAAAAAGCAATAATCAAAATCGCTTTAAATGGGATTTTCAACTTTCGCAATCCGTAAGTAAATCCGACTGAAAAACTGTCCAAGCTGACGGCAAATGCCAGCAGCAAGAAAGATGCAAACATCATATCAGGCTCTTCCTTTCTGTTGATGCGAGCAGTTAAGTCATGCAGCCTAAAGGCAGCTTTCTAGGCTTCTTATATATATGAAAGAAGAAAACCATCCGTGTGTTGTTTACCCGAAAAAGAAACATCACACCTTAAAGCTTGCTTTTAACAGCTATATGGAGCGTATGCATCGACAGCTTGAACCATGATACGGCTTGCTGTTGTCCCTTTTATGCGATTGTCATTTTTTCTGGCACTTTATGCAAAAATGCGTGCCCCTTCCGCCAACGACTGTTTTTTCAATTGGAGATCCGCACTTTTTACAAGGTTCATCTTTCCGGCCGTAAACGAAAAGTTTGAGCTGGAACATGCCGATTTCACCTTGTGAATTGATGTAAGATCTGACTGTGCTTCCCCCTGCTTCAACAGCTTCCTTTAACGTTTGAACGATCTCTTCATGAAGAAGAACCGTCTGTTTTTTTGTGAGCTTGTTCGCTGTTGTCTCGGGATGGATACCGGCTCTGAACAAAGCCTCGTCGACATAAATATTGCCCAGTCCGACCACTGTCCGCTGATCGAGCAGTGCGGTTTTCACTGAGCGGTTTGTTTTCTTCAGGCGCTCTCTTAAGTAACCGGCTGTAAATTCCTCGCTGCAAGGTTCGGGACCGAGCTGCCTGAGAGGCAGCTCCGTCAGTTCTTCTCCCGGCTTAAACAAATGCATCGTGCCGAACTTTCTGACATCCCGGTAGCGCAGCTCGCTTCCGTCCGTGAACCTGAAAATGACGTGCACATGTTTATCAAGGGGTTCATCGTTTTGATGAAGCCCGTACTTTCCTTCCATTCTCAAATGGGAAACCATGACACAATCATCAAGATGAAACAACAGGAATTTTCCCCTTCTTCCGATCGACTGAATCGTCTGACCGGCCAGGAGCCTTGCGAATTCCTCAGGCTCCTCCGGACGTTTTATGATTTTTGTCCATCTGACATCAACCGCATCGATCGTTTTCCCTCTTACAAGCCCGGCAAGAGTGCGCCGGACCGTTTCGACTTCTGGTAATTCCGGCACATCATCACTTCCTTTTCTCTATTTTGCATCGTACCATGAAGGCCCTGAAGCGCAGTCCACTTTCAGCGGAACATCGAGCTCCAATGCATGTTCCATTACTTCCGGAACCAGTTTTTCAAGCACTTTGATTTCATCTTCAGGCGCTTCAAAAATCAATTCGTCGTGAACCTGTAGCAGCAGTTTGGCCTGGAGATTTTTTTCTTTCAGCTTGTCCGCCATGTCGATCATCGCTTTTTTAATGATATCTGCGGCGCTTCCCTGGATCGGCGTGTTCATTGCCGTCCGTTCGGCAAAGCTGCGCAGATTGAAATTCCGACTCGTCAATTCCGGTATATACCGCCTCCGGCTTAAAAGAGTCGTCACATAGCCCCTCTGTTTCGCTTCTTGAACGGTTTCTTCCATGTATTCTTTAACTCCCTGGAAGCTGTGGAAATAGCGCTCAATAAACGCGGCCGCTTCCTTTCTTGTAATTCCCAGGTTTTGCGACAAGCCGTAGTCGCTGATTCCGTAGACGATTCCGAAATTGACGGCTTTCGCCTGCCTCCTCATCGCAGGGGTGACTTCTTCTTCTGATACATGAAAAACATCCATCGCCGTTTTCGTGTGAACGTCCATATCGTTCGTGAACGCTTCAATCAAATTTTTATCCTTTGAAATGTGGGCGAGAACCCTCAATTCGATTTGGGAGTAATCCGCAGCGAATATGAGCCAGCCTTTTTGCGAAGGGACAAACGCCTGCCGGATTTTGCGGCCTTCCTCAAGACGGATCGGTATATTTTGCAGATTTGGATCGGTTGAGCTGAGCCTTCCCGTCTGTGTTAAAGCTTGATTAAAGCGGGTATGCACTTTATGGCTGTCTTTTTTGATTACTTTTAAAAGCCCTTCGACGTATGTGGACTGGAGCTTGCCGATCTGTCTGTAGTGCAGAATATCTTCGATAATGACGTGTTTGTCGCGCAGTTTTTCCAGCACATCGGCTGAAGTCGAATAGCCCGTTTTTGTTTTTTTGACGGCAGGCAGCCCGAGTTTTTCAAACAAAATCACACCGAGCTGCTTTGGAGAATTGATATTGAACGTTTCACCTGCTGACTCGTGGATTTTCTTCTCGTATTCCGCTAATTTGGCGGACAGTTCTTCCCCCATTTTTTTCAATCTGTCGACATCGACTTGGACACCGATCGATTCCATCTCACCGAGAATGTGGGCGAGGGGCATTTCGAGCGCTTCAAACAGATCGAGCTGCTCGTTTTTCTCCAATTCATCAAGAAGCTTTTCGCGGAGCAGCGATATCGCCTTCGCTTTTCTGGCTAAATGGTCGGCAAGCTCCTTCTCATCCGGCACCGCCTGTTTCGCGCCTTTTCCGTAGACCGCTTCATCTGCCGCGACAATGTGTAATTGGTGTTCTTTCGCAACGCTTGCAACATCGTCGTAAGAGTGTCCCGGATTGATGATATAGGCCGCAAGGAGAACGTCAAATTCTGCGCCTTTCAGTTCGATGCCCCGCCAGCGCAAAGCGACCGCCGCGCGTTTTGCATCAAACACCCATTTCTTTTTCGACTCGTCTTCGGCCCACTCTTTAAAACGGTCCGACTGAACAGCTGTCTCTTCCGGGATGAAGAAAGCGCCATGTTCGTTGACGATCGAAAAACCGAGGATCGGCGCCTCATGATAATTGTCGCCGAGCTGTTCGACAACGAGTGAAGCCGGTGACGCAAACAAATCATCCGTGATGTCTGTTTTGATCGTGACGTTGATCTCTTCAAACTGTTCTTCTTCTTTTTCTCCCGGCTCTTCGCCAATCCTTTCGAGCAAAGAGTTAAAACCGAGATCTTTAAAAATCTTGACGACCGCTTCCCTGTCAAAACCTTCGTATCCGAGGGAATCGAGGGTGACTTCAAGCGGCGCTTCTGTCGTAATTGTCGCAAGCTCTTTGCTCATCAATGCCTGTTCTTTAAATTCTTCAAGCTTTTCTTTCAGTTTTTTTCCGCTGACTTCGTCTATTGACGACAGCAGCTCCTCTACTGTATGGAACTGTTTCAAAAGCTTGATCGCCGTCTTTTCGCCGACGCCCGGCACACCTGGAATGTTGTCTGATGAGTCTCCCATCAGCCCTTTCATGTCAATGATTTGTTCAGGTGTAAGTCCGTACTTTTCCCGGACATGTTCCGGCGTATAGTATTCAACATCTGTAATGCCCTTTTTCGTGATGGCGACCGTCGTTCCTTCTGTAGCCAGCTGTGTCAGGTCTTTGTCGCCGGAAAAAATCTTCACTTCAAATCCGTCTTTTTCCGCTGACTTGGCAAGGGTGCCGATAATATCATCGGCCTCGTAGTTTTCAAGCTCATACCTTGAGATTTGATAGGCGTCGAGGAGCTCGCGGATAAACGGCAGCTGCTCGGACAGCTCGGGCGGCGTTTTTTGTCTGCCGCCTTTATATTCTTTAAACGTTTTATGTCTGAATGTCGTTTTCCCCGCATCAAAAGCAACGAGCATGTGGGTCGGTTTTTCTTCTTCAAGCATCTTCATTAAGATCGTGGTAAAACCGTACACAGCGTTTGTATGTATCCCTTTTTCATTGCTGAGAAGAGGCAGAGCGAAAAACGCGCGGTAAGCCAGGCTGTTTCCGTCAACCAATACTAGTTTTTTTCTTTCAGTCATCTTTATCCTCCTAAGGAGCCGATTCGTCAGCTTCCATTCAACTTCGTGATCATATTTGCTTATTTTATTTTAGCAAAGTTCATTTTGAAAGGAAAATGAGAGTGATTTCGCAGAAAAATAAAAAAAGGGACGCGCTGTTGATCGCGTCCGTCCATATGGCTCCTTGGATGAAGGGGTTCACTAATGATCCTATCAGCCAAGTTTTAACCATATATATAAAAGTTGTTAAGCCTTTGTAAAGTTTGCTAAATGAAGCTACTCGGATGCGCGTTTTAAGCGGACCGTGAATTCGGTGCCTTTCCCCCGCTCGCTTTCGACGTCGATTTCACCGTCGTGGGCTTCGACTAAATGCTTGACGATCGCAAGGCCGAGACCGGTTCCTCCTGAATTTCTGCTCCTGTCTTTATCGATCCGGTAGAAGCGTTCGAATATTCTCGGGATTTCGGACCGCTTGATCCCGATGCCCGTATCCTTCACTTTGACTTGCACTGCATTTTCCAGTACACCAGCCGAAATCGTTACGTTTCCATCTTCAGGCGTATATGTGAGGGCATTGTTCACCAAATTTAAAAAGATCTGCTTTAGTCTGTGCGGATCCCCGGAAGCAACGGCTGGCATCTCCGGCTTTTCCAGGGTCAAGGTGATTCCTTTTTCCTCCGCTTTATTCTTCAAAAGCATCTCAATTTCAGCGAGGATTTCACCAATATTGCAATTTTGAATATTCAAGGTGAAGTTCTGCTGTTCGATTTTCGACAGATCCAACAGGTCCTGGATCAACGTTTGCAGACGGCTGCTCTCTTTTAAGATGATCGATAGAAATTGCAGCAGCGTCTCCCTTTCGTTCATCGCTCCGTCTAAAAGCGTCTCGGTGAACCCTTTGATCGATGTAATCGGCGTTTTCAGCTCGTGGGAGACATTGGCGACAAAGTCCTTCCTCATTTCTTCAAGCTGCTTTCTTTCCGTCATATCATGGAACACGAGAACGATGCCTTTCCACTCATCATTGATGCCGATAATTGGAACTCCGTCGACTTCAAAATACCTTCTTTCAATTTTGATCGGCAGTTTAAACATTTTGCGGACCTTTGTTTCCGTCATGAAAATTTCTTCGATGAGATTAATGATTTCTTCGTGTTCGAGCACTTCGTGATAGAAATGGTAAAGAAGCTGATCGGCTTCTACGTGAAATTGCTTTTGATAAGCGCGGTTCACAAGGTGAATATAACCCTTTCCATCGATTAAGATCAGACCGGAGTCGATATTTTCGATGACGGTTTGCAGACGGTCGCGCTGCATTTCCTGTGCTCTTGTCATGTCCTGCAGGTTCTGCGCCAGCATATTGATGGACTGGCTTAGCATCGTTTCATCTTCGTTGAAAGTCCTTGCTTTATAGTTTCCTTTGGCAAGCTCAATCGCCACTTGTGTCGCAGACTCAATCGGATTCGTATATTGAGAGGTTATTCTCGCCCCAAGCCCGGCGATGATTAAAAAGGCCGTTCCAAGGCTCACGCCGAGGAGAATCCAGATCTTTTGATTGATATCTTGCAATGAATCGACAGGAGTGCTGATCAGAATATATCCATTCACATTCCCGTCTTCTTTCAGCGGCTGCACGTAACGGTAAACGGACTCGTCATCCGGATTGATTCTGAAGCCTCCTCCTTCACCGTTTAAATCCGACTCAAGCGCTTCTTTGATAACGGATTGATCTTCTGCACGGCCCCCAAAATGAAAAAGAACCTGACCTTTTGTATCAACCAGCGATACATGACTGTCCAGTTCACGGCTTGCCTTCTCTAAAATGGCTCCTTGCTCCGAAGACTTCATGTTTTCACGATTTGCCAATGAAGCGACCAAAGCGGCTTCTTTTTCAATATGGCTGCTCAGTTTGGCATCGTATGAGGAGTGAAACAAGTGAACGAGCAGAAAACCGAGTGAAGCAAATACGAGAATCAAAAGCGTCAGCAGGGCAGCTAAAAGCCGGGTCCGGAATTTAATCATTCAGCTTCGGCTCCTCCATTTTGTAGCCAAGACCTCTGATTGTTTTAATGTATTCCGGTTTTTTCGTATTTTTTTCGATCTTATCGCGAAGATGGCTGATATGGACATCGACGATGCGCGTATCGCCCGCGAAGTCGTAGTTCCAGACAGCGTTGAGGAGAAGGTCTCTCGTCAGCACCCTCCCTTTATGCCTTCCCAAATATAAAAGGAGTTCGAATTCCTTCGGCGTTAGCTCGAGGCGTTCGTTTTGAAAGTAAACCTCATAATGTTCTGGCAGTATTTTCAATTCGCCTATGATCAGCTCGCCTGCATCCGGTTCTTCCGTCTCCTCCGGATGAACGGACAGCGTCTGTGTTCTTCTTAAAATCGCTTTGACCCTTGCCGTCACCTCTCTCGGGCTGAACGGCTTCGTCATATAGTCATCGGCACCCAGCTCGAGACCGAGCACCTTATCAAATTCATCATCCTTAGCGGTCAGCATCAAAATCGGATACATCAGCTTCTTCTGTCTGAGTTCCTTGCATACTTCAATGCCGTCCATTTTAGGAAGCATCAGATCGAGCACGATCAGATCCGGCTTCTCTTCAATCGCCTTTAATAAGCCGGCCTCTCCGTCCATGGCCGTCACCACATGATAGCCCGACCGTTCAAGGTTATATTTTAGAAGGGTAACAATCGATTCCTCATCATCTACAACTAATATCTTTTTGCTCATGACATGCCTCCAGGCTTCAGATTTCCCCGACATCTCTTTCTCTATCTTTTGTTAAATAAACGTTTTCACTCCTATTTTAACGAAAGCCTATCCGTTCGACAATTTGATTTTTCAGTGTTTTGCATAAAATCTCTCTTTTTCGGCAATAAACCGCTGTTTTAAGCGATGGAATGCTTCCAGAAAAAAGAATGAAAATGTCCGGGCAGATGATTATGATTAGGTATATGCTGACAGCCCGTGTTTATGTCTTGATTTTCATATGGTTTTATGTAAAAAAAGATCGCATTCAAAAACAGGAAGGCTTGTATAAAGCCTTCCTGCTGTTTTCATTATGATAATACTTTCATGACGTTTTTGACTGATTCAACGGATCGATCAAGCTGACTTCTTTCTGTTTCAGTCAGTTCAAGTTCAATGATCTGTTCAAGACCGTTTCCGCCGATAATCGTCGGAACGCCGAGGTAAATGCCTTCATAGCCGTATTCGCCTTCAAGGTAGGCAATAGTCGGCAGCACGCGGCGCTGGTCTTTTAAGATTGCTTCAACCATTTCTGTCAGGGAAGCGGCTGGCGCATAATACGCACTTCCGTTTCCTAACAGGTTGACAATTTCTCCCCCGCCTTTTCTCGTTCTTTCAACAATCGCATCGATCCGGTCTTTCGGAAGAAGCGTTTCAAGCGGAATGCCGCCTGCATAAGAGTAGCGAACGAGCGGAACCATATCGTCCCCGTGTCCGCCCAGTACAAAACCTGTAATGTCTTTGACGGAAAGGTTGAGCTCCTGAGCGACAAACGTTCTGAATCTTGCCGTATCCAAAACTCCCGACTGGCCGATGACCCGCTCTTTCGGGAAGCCCGATTCTTTATAGACGGCGTATGTCATCGCATCCACAGGGTTTGTCAGAACGACGATGATACAATCAGGTGAGTATTTAACAACTTCCTTCGTTACGCTCCTCATGATCTTTTCATTTGTAGCCACGAGGTCGTCCCGGCTCATTCCCGGCTTTCTTGCGATTCCCGCCGTGATGACGACGATATCTGAGCCGGCCGTATCTTCGTAGTTTGCCGTTCCTGTAATATTCGCATCAAATCCTTGGACAGGGCTCGCTTCCAGCATATCGAGCGCTTTCCCTTTTGTAGGGTTTTCAAGCTGCGGAATGTCGACTAGCACGACGTCAGCCAATTCTTTTTGAGCCGTTAAAAACGCAGTTGTTGCACCTGTAAAGCCCGCTCCGATGACAGATACTTTATTTCGCTTCTTTCCCATGTTTTCTACCCCTTTTAATTGTTGTTGTTTTACCCCAAAACAGCCGTTTAAGACATATTTTTGATAAGCTCATCACCGAATTCAGAGCATTTAACTTCAGTCGCGCCGTCCATCAAACGAGCGAAATCGTATGTGACGACTTTGGATGCGATTGTTTTCTCCATAGATTTAATCACAAGGTCGGCAGCTTCATTCCAGCCCAAATGCTCAAGAAGCAGCACGCCGGATAGGATGACTGAAGACGGGTTTACTTTGTCTAGGCCAGCATATTTTGGAGCTGTACCATGTGTCGCTTCAAAGATGGCGTGTCCTGTCTCATAGTTGATGTTTGCTCCAGGAGCGATGCCGATTCCGCCGACTTGGGCAGCAAGCGCATCTGAAATGTAGTCCCCGTTCAGGTTCATTGTCGCCACAACATCAAACTCGGCAGGGCGGGTCAGGATCTGCTGAAGGAAGATGTCAGCGATGCTGTCTTTGATGATGACTTTGCCGGCCGCTTCAGCTTCGCTTTGCGCTTTGTTTGCAGCGTCTTTGCCGTCTTTTTCAGCGATGCGGTCGTATTCGGCCCATGTGAATACTTTATCGCCGAATTCTTTTTCAGCCACTTCATAGCCCCAGTTTTTAAAGGCGCCTTCCGTGAATTTCATGATGTTTCCTTTATGGACGAGCGTTACAGATTTGCGGCCGTGCTCGATTGCATACTCGATCGCAGCTCTGACAAGCCTTGACGTTCCTTCTTCAGAAACCGGCTTGATACCGATGCCTGATGTTTCAGGGAAACGGATTTTGTTAACGCCAAGCTCGTTTTTCAGGAATGAAATCAGCTTTTGAACTTCTTCAGAGCCTTTCGCGTATTCGATGCCGGCATAGATATCTTCAGTATTTTCGCGGAAGATGACCATATCCGTATCTTCAGGGCGCTTAACCGGTGAAGGAACGCCTGTGAAATAGCGGACAGGACGCAGGCATGTAAACAGGTCAAGCTCTTGTCTTAGCGCTACGTTTAATGAGCGGATTCCGCCGCCTACAGGAGTTGTTAAAGGACCTTTAATCGCGATCAGGTATTCGCGGATCGTATCAAGCGTTTCTTCAGGAAGCCATTCGCCTGTTTTGTTGTACGCTTTTTCCCCGGCGTAGACTTCTTTCCAAGTGATTTCCTTTTCGCCGTTATACGCTTTCTCCACAGCCGCTTCAAGAACCCTTGAAGCCGCTCTCCAAATATCAGGACCTGTTCCGTCCCCTTCAATAAACGGGATGACCGGGTTGTTTGGAACGTTTAATACTCCGCCGGAGACTGTAATTTTTTCGCCTTGTGCCACAATAAAACCTCCCATAATATGTAATTCTTCAATATAGAAAAACATTTGTTTCCCCCGTTTGGCGGGGGACAAACATGTTTTTTCATAGATTCATGAAATCGTTGTTTCCTAAGAAAGCCGTTAAGAGGCCGGCCGAACAAAGCTCGAACAGCCTCCTTTCAAACGGTCAGCTTCTGTCTTCAATCGGAATGAACGTCTGCATGTCAGGGCCGGTGTAATCAGCCCGCGGACGAATCAGTCGGTTATTTTCATACTGTTCGAGAATGTGAGCGAGCCAGCCTGATACCCTGCTGATCGCAAAAATCGGCGTGAACAGATCATGGTCGATTCCTAAGCTATGATAAACCGACGCAGAATAAAAGTCTACGTTTGGCGGCAGCTTTTTCTGAGACGTGACGATTTCCTCAGTCCGCTCTGAAATCTCATACCATTTGCTTTCACCCGTTAAATTCGTCAAACGTCTGCTCATTTCCTTCAAATGTTTTGCGCGGGGATCGCCCTGGCGGTATACGCGGTGGCCGAACCCCATGATCTTTTCTTTCTTTTCAAGCTTGGCGTGAATATATGAATCTACGTTTTCAACCTCGCCAATCTCTGAAAGCATTTTCATAACTGCTTCGTTTGCTCCGCCGTGAAGCGGACCTTTCAAGGCCCCGATTGCGGCCGTGATCCCTGAGTAGACGTCTGAAAGCGTCGCGACGCATACTCTTGCTGTGAACGTAGATGCGTTCAGCTCATGATCCGCATGCAGAATCAAGGCTTTGTCAAACGCTTCCACTTCAACAGGTGAAGGTTCTTTTCCATTCAGCATGTAGAGAAAGTTGGCGGCAAAACCGAGTTCCGGATTCGGCTCAATCGGCTCGAGCCCTTTGCGGATTCTTGAAAAAGCAGCGACAAGCGCAGGCATCTTCGCTTGGAGACGCACCGCTTTTCTGTAGTTTGCTTCCGCATCCATTTGATCTGCTTCTTCGTCAAACAGTCCGAGTAAAGAAACGGCTGTCCGAAGAGCTGCCATCGGGTGGACTTTTCCATTCGAGTAGGATTTGAAATGGTCAATCACTTCTTTGGGGATACCGGCATTTTCAGAAAGCTGTTTTTTAAGCTCTGCGAGCTCCTCTTTGTTCGGCAGCTTTAAATGCCAAAGCAGATAAACAACTTCTTCAAAGCTAGCTTTTTCTGTCAAATCATCGATGTTATACCCTACATATGTAAGAGTATCATCAATAATTGAACTTACTGATGATGTAGTGGCGACTACCCCTTCAAGGCCGCGTGTTGCTGTCATACTCATCTCTCCCTTTTTTTAAAAATTTCCCCTTTTAAAATTAAACCAAAACCTAGGAGCAAAAACAACGCATGTTGTATACATCTTCTTCAACCCAAAAAGAAAATGCTTACATTAAATCGTTTTTCAAATAAAACAATCGTGCGTTTCTATATACCGTTCGATACTCCGATATGCTTAATAAAGATTAAGCATATTTATATTATAAACAATAATCTGATAAATTTGTAGGTTTTTGATCAAAAATGCTTTCAAAGCCTTATAAATCAAGGGTTCGTAGTTATTTATTATCAATCGACAGCTTTGTAGAATCATGTATTCTTCTGTATCTATTTGAGGGAGGTTTTGGGAAGGGATTTTTATTAAAAGTGGACAGACGTATTCCTCCAGTTCTTTCATACTAATCGGTTTATGATTTTCACCTATAATAAATTTATAAACAAAAGAAAAAGAGATAAAATCTTTTACTTGTTACTTTACAGCAAATCCCCTTCATCCGTTTTAAAACAAACGGGGGGAGTTTTTATGAATGAAAAGTTATTATCATTATTTTGACTGATGTTCCCTTTTAAAAGAATCAGGTATGATCGATAAAGAAAACGTTTTCAAAGAAAGGGGAATGCCACATGCCTTATCGTATGAAACGAGTGTTGCTGCTTCTTGTCACCGGATTGTTTTTGAGTTTGTCTGCAGTCACTTCTACTGCCTCGGCTCAAGCAGGCGGATCGTTTTTTGACCCTTTTAACAGCTATAACTCCGGTTTATGGCAGAAAGCAAATGGTTATTCGAATGGAGGTGTGTTCAACTGCACTTGGCGTGCAAATAACGTATCAATGACATCATTAGGTGAAATGCGTTTGGGGCTAACAAGTCCATCTTATAACAAGTTTGACTGCGGGGAAAATCGCTCTGTTCAAACATATGGATATGGACTTTATGAAGTCAGAATGAAACCAGCTAAAAACGTAGGGATCGTTTCATCGTTCTTCACTTACACAGGTCCAACAGATGGAACTCCTTGGGATGAGATTGATATCGAATTTTTAGGAAAAGACACAACAAAGGTTCAGTTTAACTACTATACGAATGGTGTAGGAAACCATGAGAAGCTTGTGGATCTCGGATTTGATGCATCCAATGCCTATCATACGTATGCGTTCGATTGGCAGCCAAACTCGATTAAATGGTATGTCGATGGGCAATTAAAACATACCGCGACGAGCCAAATTCCGACTACGCCAGGAAAGATCATGATGAACTTGTGGAATGGTATTGGTGTCGATGACTGGCTCGGTTCCTACAACGGTGTAACACCTCTATACGCTCATTACGACTGGGTGCGTTATACAAAAAAATAATGTCAAAAATGATAAGAGCCTGCAGCCTCAACCTAACCAGGCTCTTATGATTGTAATGAGAAGTTGTTGGCATGATTAGTCTTTTATACAATCTTATCGAGATGATGACAGCCCTCTTTCTGGGTTTGCTTTTTTTGCTTCTTTAGTTCTCTTTCTTTTGTGAAAATGACATCTCATATCCTTCAATTTTTTGATGGTTTCCTCAATTTCTTTCTGTTTTCTATCAATTTTTCTTTTTCGTTCACTAAAATCACTTGCTGCCGTCCGCGCCGCAATCATATCCGACGTCTCAGTTAGCAGAAAAAATAAACTCTCCGGCACTGAACAGCACTCGCAATTCGACAGCCATCATAATAAAGGATGCGATAACTGATGCAAGCGTTTCAGCCCGAAAGAGACGATAGATCATTTTTTCTTTTTATCCAAGCTTACCTGCTGAAGACTCCACAAATAAAAACCCACAAATTCGAAATAAACGGTCATATTTCCCCACACAGGTTTTTGACAAACTGAGCCCTCTTTTTATAGAGGGCCTTATTTTTTTGCACCAGCTGACTTCTATTTACAGATTTTTAGGAGTTTTAACTGCGTTATGTATGTTTATTTTTAGTTGCGAACGTTTTTTTCAAACTAAAAAACCCCCTGAAACAGGGGGAGCTGGCCCGCATTTCTAAGATGTAAAATGCTGGACGGCCTGCATGACAAGATAGGCGATCCCGGCACCGATGAGCGGGCCGACGGCAACGCCTTTGAATAAAGCGACCGCTAAAATCGTTCCAAATACAAGAGCGGTGGTGATATGCGGGTCTTCCGCGAGCAATGTGATCCCGTTTTTGGCGATCAATGCTACGAGAATGCCCGCCCCGAGTGCGATCCATGCGTAATATGATTTCATCGCTTCGCCAAGCTGTTTAAAGCCGATCTCTCCAGTGGCAATCGGCACAAGGACCGCTATTGTAATAACGGTAACTCCCCAGTTAATCCCTTTGGATTGGATGGCCGGAAACAGCTTTTGATCGAGGCCGGTCAGCTTGATCAAAAGCAGGACGGATACCGCGATGATCAACGACTGATTTTTCGCGATTAATGCGATGGCCAAAAGCAGGATCAAAAATAAATTAGCTTGAGTAAACATGCTGTATTCAACTCCATTTTTTTATGACCTTTCTCATAATAACAGGACTCAAGAATAAAATGAAATAAGGACATGCTTTCTAATATCAGGAGGATGCAGAATTGAATCAATCCTATCTCACAGCTGCGCTTCGGGCAGTGTATGTGCTGTTTTTGACCGCTGCTTGCGGAGCGGTCGGCTACTACTCTTTTCCGTTAACCTATCCTTTTGTGATTGCGCTTATTCTCGCCATCATGATCAACCCTTTTGTGGAATGGCTCGATAAGCGGACCGGGCTCCCGAGAGGCGTTAATGTCGGCATCGTGCTATGCGGCTTTTTGATCGCCGGAGCCGGCTTTTTGACCCTGGTCGTTGCCGAGATTGTCTCTGGAACGGCTCATTTGGCTAAAATACTCCCCGTCCAGTTTAATAAAGCCGCTCTTTATATCGAATCTTTTTTTACGAATCAAATCATGCCGCTGTATAATCAGCTTGCCGCTTTTTTTGACGGGCTCGAAGCCGCCCAGCAGGAATCGATCATTACACAGGTCCAAAATTTGGGCAGTGAACTCGCATCAGGCACCGCTTTGTTTCTTTCAAAAATTCTTGAGATGGTGCCCCTCTTTTTCGCCTTTCTGCCGAATATGGCGGCCGTGCTGATCTTTTCGCTCCTAGCCACTTTTTTTATCAGCAAAGATTTGCATAAAATACAAAACAAGGCGCGGTCTGTTCTTCCTGATCGGCTGATCTCGGGTGCAGCGGCTGTCTATGCGGAATTGAAAAGAGCGCTGGCAGGCTTTGTGAAGGCCCAGCTTACCCTTGTGGCGATGACGATGGTGCTGGTGTTGATCGGGCTTTCTGTGTTGAAGGTTAATCATGCTGTCGCCATCGCTTTTCTCATCGGGCTGGTCGACCTGCTGCCGTATTTGGGAGCGGGGTCTGTATTTGTGCCGTGGATCGTCTATTTAGCAGCATCCAAGCAGCTGCCGCTCGCGATCGGCCTCGGAGTCCTGTACATCGTCGTGCTCGTCTTCAGGCAGCTGGCCGAACCGAAGATTTTGAGCCGGTCAATCGGACTTCACCCTTTGGGAACATTGATCGCGCTGTTTGCCGGTTTCAAATTGTTTGGCTTTCTCGGATTGATCATGGGTCCCGCCCTTCTCGTTCTCATTCAGGCTCTCTTTACAACAGGTATTTTTAAAGACGTATGGCAGTTTATTAAAGGAAATGAAAAATAAGCGGCAGCCTGCTTTTTCCAATGCGGGCCGCCGCTTATCGGGTTATTTGATGATGTTAATCCGCCTGCCTTCAGACATCCTCTTCAGCTTGCGGGATATGAACGGTTTGAAACGGCTGCGCGTTGCCGGCAGCAGCAGCAGTAAACCGATGATATCCGATAAAAAGCCGGGCAGCAAAAGCAGCATGCCGCCTATGAAAATACAAAGCCCGTCCAAAATCGCATCCCCAGGCATTTTTCCATACTGAAGATCGCGCTGAACTTTGTAGTAAACTTCGATTCCTTGTTTTTTGGCGAGAGCGGCCCCGAGAAATCCCGTCAAGATGATCAGCAAAACGGTCGGCAAGACACCGATCCAATTAGCGGACAAGAGGAACAGACCGATTTCACTCGCTGGAAAAATGACGAGAAATAATAAGAAAAACTTCATTGTCTTCACCTCATAATTCTAATATGGAAGCGAACGGCCGCCCTGTCGCCTGCAAAAAAAGAAGGGAAAGCTTCCCTTCTTCTTCAATAAGCGATTAAAGTACGCTTGCACGTCCTTTGTAAACAGCTCCGCGGGCGGAGTCGACCGTAATGTCTTCTCCCTCTTTGAGAATGGAAGTCGCATTTTCCATTCCGACGATGACAGGGATGCCGAGGCTCAAGCCTACGACTGCCGCGTGGCTGGTTAAACCGCCTTCTTCAGTAATCAGCGCAGCCGCTTTTTCAAGGGACGCCATCATGTCACGATCCGTGCTTTTTGTAACCAAAACGGCGCCATCTTTCATTTTTTTATCCGCTTCTTGTGCATTTTGAGCGATGACCACTTCACCAAACGCGGATTTGCGTCCGATTCCCTGGCCTTTTGCGACCACGTCTCCGACAACATACACTTTCATCAAGTTTGTTGTGCCGGCTTCACCGACAGCTCCGGCCGTGATAACGATCAAGTCGCCGTGGCGTACGATGCCTGTGTCGAGAGATTTTTGCACTGCTTTTTCAAGCATTTCGTCAGTCGAGCTGTGGTTTTGTCCGCTTGTTGCGAAAACACCGAAGACAAGAGACAGCTTTCTTGAAACCGCATCATTTACCGTAACTGCGACAATCGGCGCCTGCGGGCGATATTTGGAAATCATTCTCGCCGTATGACCGCTTTCTGTCGGTGTGACGATGGCATTCACGTCAAGGTTGATTGCCGTATGCGCCACAGACTGGCCGATGGCATCTGTAATTGACATGCTGACTTGCTTGCTTCGTGCAGAAAGGATCTTTTTATGGTTGAGCGCTTCTTCTGAACGGGAAGCGATATTGTGCATCGTCTGAACGGCTTCAACAGGGTAATTTCCCGCAGCAGTTTCACCTGAAAGCATAATCGCGTCAGTTCCGTCAAAGATCGCATTGGCAACGTCGCTCGCTTCCGCGCGTGTCGGACGCGGATTGCGCTGCATGCTGTCGAGCATTTGGGTAGCCGTGATAACAGGCTTGCCAAGCGCATTGCATTTTTTGATCAGTTCTTTTTGAACGAGCGGCACTTCTTCAGCAGGGATTTCAACACCAAGGTCTCCACGTGCGACCATCAGACCGTCTGATACTTCAAGAATGGCATCGATGTTGTCAACGCCTTCCTGGTTTTCGATTTTTGGAATGATTTGAATATCTGCCGCATTGTGCTCTTCAAGAAGTTCGCGGATTTCAAGAACATCCGACGGACGGCGCACAAAAGATGCCGCGATAAAATCAACACCCTGCTCGATACCGAACACAATGTCGTTAGCGTCTTTTTCCGTAATTCCCGGAAGATTGACGCTGACGCCCGGCACATTCACGCCTTTTTTGTTTTTCAGCGTTCCGCTGTTCATTACTTTCGTGACGATTTCACGCTTGTCCTTGTTGACATCTGTGACTTCAAGTCCGATCAGTCCATCGTCAAGCAAAATCGTTGAACCAATTGATACATCGTGAATCAACCCATCATATGTAACTGAGATTTTTTCAGGCGTACCGATGACTTCTTCCATTGACACGATCAGCTGAGAACCCGCTTCCAGTTCGATTGAACCGCCTTCCATTGTGTGCGTGCGGATTTCCGGACCTTTCGTATCAAGAAGGATACCGATATCTTTTCCCAGCTTGCCGGCTGCTTCGCGAATGTTTTTAATTCTTGCGCCGTGCTCTTCGAAATCTCCATGGGAAAAGTTCAAGCGCGCCACGTTCATTCCGGCTTCCATCAGCTGGGTGAGCTTTTCAACAGTTTCGCTGGCCGGCCCAATTGTACAAACTATTTTAGTCTTTCTCATATTGCTTCCTCCTCGGGTTTTACACTAGATTGACAGTTCTTGAGACAAGCGGTACATGCTTTGATCAATTGTATGTTTATGATCGAGTATTTCAATGATATCATGATGCACAAGCTGGTTATTTTGAATTCCGACACAGCGTCCGCCTTTTCCTTCAAGAAGCAGTTCAACCGCAAATGCCCCTAGACGGCTTGCCAATACACGGTCTGCTGCAGTCGGAGAACCGCCGCGCTGGATATGTCCAAGCACCGATACTCTAGTTTCGAGATTTGTGGCTTCTTCAATTCTTTTGCCGAATTCAACGCCGCTTCCGACGCCTTCCGCCACAATGATGATGCTGTGTTTTTTGCCGCGCTCATGCCCTCTTTTCAGCCTCGCAATAATTTCTTCCATATCGTAGTCAGCTTCAGGGATCAAAATGGATTCCGCGCCTCCTGCCAAACCTGACCATAAAGCAATGTCCCCGGCATGGCGGCCCATTACTTCAATCACGTATGTACGTTCGTGGGATGTAGCTGTATCCCTAATTTTATCGATGGCATCGATAACGGTATTTAACGCCGTATCAAATCCGATCGTCAAATCTGTTCCAGGGATGTCATTGTCGATTGTTCCCGGCACTCCGACACAAGGAAAACCGTGTTCTGTCAGCTTTTTCGCTCCCATATAAGAACCGTCTCCGCCAATGACGACTAATCCTTCTATACCATATTTTTTTAAATTCGCTATTCCTTTTTCCCGTCCTTCTACCGTTTTAAACTCAGGACACCTTGCTGTATATAGCTTCGTTCCTCCGCGGTGAATGATATCTCCGACAGAACCGATTTCAAGCTTTTCTATTTTTCCGCTGATTAAACCTGAATACCCGTTGTAAATTCCGTATACTTCTACGTCATGGTAGATCGCTTTCCTGACAACCGCGCGGACCGCCGCGTTCATTCCCGGGGAATCTCCGCCGCTCGTCAATACTCCGATACGTTTCATCTTTTTCACCTCGAAAACATATATAATTTACCTTAACACGTTCATTGCCGCTAAAACAATGAAAAAGGGATGAAAATTTTCCGAAAATCCCTATAAAACCTTACTCATTATACAATTAAACAAAAAGTTTTTAAATAAATTTTAAGCAAACTCTTTGAAAAATCGCGGGTGAAAGACACAATCCTTTCACTTTTCACCTTTATCCATAAAAAATAAACGTGAGCCAAAGGCCTCACGTTTATTTATTTTATCCCAACAAATTGGTTTTCAGTCGAAATTTTTCCAATTGATTTATACTTGTTATATCTTTGTTGAATCAGCTCGTTCTTATCCAGTTTCAGCAAGGATTTAAGCTCGCTTTTCAGCGCTTCATCGATGTAGGCGGCCTGCTGCTCTACATCGCGGTGTGCTCCGCCTCTTACTTCTTTTATAACATGATCTATAATATCCAATTCTTTAAGGTCCGGAGCGGTGATTTTCATTGTTTCTGCCGCTTTTTTCGCGAGTCCTGAATCCTTCCAGAGGATAGCAGCCGCTCCCTCGGGAGAGATCACCGAATAAGTTGAGTTTTCCAGCATCAATAAGCGGTTTGCGACGCCGAGCGCAAGCGCTCCCCCGCTGCCGCCTTCCCCGATGACGATCGAGATGACCGGCACAGAAAGTCCCGCCATTTCAAAAAGATTCTTGGCAATTGCTTCGCTTTGCCCCCGCTCTTCAGCTGCTTTTCCAGGGTATGCTCCTTTTGTATCAATAAAGCAGATGATCGGCCTGTTAAATTTATCGGCCTGCTTCATCAGCCTGAGCGCTTTGCGGTAGCCTTCCGGATGCGGCATTCCGAAGTTGCGGCGGATGTTTTCTTTTGTATCCTTGCCGCGCTGTTGGCCGATCACTGTCACAGGAAGGCCCCGGAACTTGGCAATTCCGCCGACAATCGCTTCATCATCACCGAAATATCGATCTCCGTGGCATTCAAAAAAATCGGTAAAAAGATGTTCGATATAATCGAGCGTTGTCGGACGGTTCGGATGCCTTGCAATCTGGACTCTGTCCCAGGCTTTCAGATTTGTATAAATGTCTTCTTCAAGCCTTTCAAGACGAGCTTCAAGCTTCGTAATTTCAGAGCTTAAATCCATATCGGAATCCTGTGTGAACCTTTTCAATTCGGCGATCTTTTCACGCAGTTCGACCACCGGTTTTTCAAATTCTAATTCTCCAGCCACTCGAGATCACCTCCAGTTTGGTGCATTTTCAAAATGCTGCCGAGCGTTTTTTTCATGTCTGCTCTGTGAACGACGGAATCAAGCTGTCCGTGCTTTAACAGAAATTCCGCAGTCTGAAAATCCTCAGGCAGTTCTTCACGGATGGTTTGTTCGATAATTCTTCTTCCGGCAAAGCCGATCAGCGCGCCCGGCTCGGCAAGGTTGTAATCGCCGAGGGATGCGAAGCTTGCGGATACACCGCCTGTTGTCGGATGTGTCATCACCGAAATGATCAAGCCCTGCTCTTCACTGAACAGCTTTAAAGCGGAGCTTGTTTTAGCCATTTGCATCAAGCTGAGAAGGCCTTCCTGCATTCTCGCACCGCCTGATGCGGTAAAAATAATGAAAGGCACTTTTTCTTCTCTTGCCTTTTCGATCGCCAGCGTAATTTTTTCGCCTACGACAGACCCCATGCTTCCCATTCTGAAAGATGAATCCATCACGGCAACGACTGCCGGAGATCCGTCAACCGTCCCTTTTCCGGTGACAACCGCTTCATTCAGCGATGTTTTTTCCCGGTCTTTTTGCAGTTTCTCAAGGTATCCTGGGAATTCCAGCGGGTTTTCAGACATCATATCCTGATTGAATTCTTCAAAGGAGCCATCGTCCAGCAGGCTTTTTATACGCTGCTTCGCGTTCATTTGAAGATGGTAACCGCAGTTCATGCAGACCCTTAAGTTTTTATCCAGCTCTTTTGTGAGCATGATTTTTTTGCAATCCGGGCATTTTGTCATGATCCCTTCCGGTACATCTTGCTTTGCTGATTCCGCGGGAACGGAAGCGTATTTTTTTTTCTTTTTGCTGAATATATCTTTTAACAAAAGATTACCTCCCTTTTCTGAAGGGTTTTCTTCATGTATGCCTGTCCTGTTTATAGACTAGAACATCACTATACCGAAACTATTGTACTTTTTTTGTCAAACGGTGTCATCCTCAATTCGACATTTTTGACCGGCAAACAGCCGAATCGCACTTGATGCGGTTAGAGACTGACAAATTGATATATCAGCCTTGAGAGCGGATACAAAAGTCTGGAAAAGCGATTTGAAAAAATTTTTTACAGCTCGCATATTCCTTTACAAGTGTCCCCAATAAGAGGAAAAACTGTACATCATATTCGAGAAACAGCGCGTGACGGCTCTTTAGGCCAGAGCAATCACGCGCTGATCACAAAAATGGAGTTTTATTTTCCTTCAATTACTGCAAGCTTTCTTGTCTTTTCAGCGACTTCTTCAGGATCGACATCGATTCGTGCAACACCTGTTTCCATCGCGGCTTTCGCTACCGCTTTGGCAACGGCCGGTGCGACCCTTGGATCGAACGGAGCCGGAATGACATATTCGGGGCTCAGCTCTTCGTCGGAAACGAGTGATGCGATCGCCTCAACCGCGGCGATTTTCATTTCTTCGTTAATATGTGTCGCGCGGACGTCGAGCGCCCCGCGGAAGATGCCGGGGAATGCGAGAACGTTGTTCACTTGGTTAGGGAAGTCAGAGCGTCCCGTTCCAACGACGCTTGCTCCGGCTTCATGCGCTTCAGCAGGCATGATTTCAGGATTTGGATTCGCCATGGCGAAGATGATCGGTTTGTCAGCCATGCTTTCAACCATTTCTTTTGTCAAAGCGCCTTCGACGGAAACTCCGATAAAGACATCGGCGTCTTTGATCACATCTTTGAGCGATCCGTCTATGCGGTTTTTGTTCGTATATTTTGCGACTTCATCTTTAACAGCATTCATGCCGTTCGGACGGCCTTCGTAAATCGCACCTTTCGTGTCGCACATGATGATATCGCGCACGCCGAAATGATAAAGAAGCTTGATAATGGCAATTCCCGCTGCCCCGGCGCCGTTTGCCACGACTTTGACGGAAGACATCGATTTGCCGGACAGCTTAAGCGCATTGACGAGACCGGCTACCGTAACGATTGCAGTACCGTGCTGGTCATCGTGAAACACCGGGATTTTTGTTTCTTTTTTGAGGCGTTCTTCAATGACAAAACAGTTCGGCGCTGCAATGTCTTCAAGATTGACGCCGCCGAATGTCGGCTCAAGCAGCTTGACCGTCTCAACAATTTTGTCGACATCAGATGTATTTAAACAGATTGGGAATGCGTCCACACCGGCAAAGCTTTTGAAAAGAACCGCTTTTCCTTCCATAACCGGAAGGGCGGCTTCAGGGCCGATATTGCCGAGACCGAGTACTGCCGTTCCGTCCGAGACGACTGCTACCATGTTTCCCTTCATTGTATAATCGTATACTTTGCTGTTATCATCGTAAATCGCTTTGCAGGGCTCAGCCACACCCGGAGAATATGCAAGGCTTAAATCATCCGCATTGCGAACCTGCACTTTTGATTTTGATTCCAATTTGCCCTGGTTTACTTTGTGCATATGCAGCGCTTTTTCTTTCAATGACATGTTAACAAACACTCCTTCAAGGGAATTTTGCCAAAAACTTTGCTTCGTTTTCTGCTTAAGATTCTTGTAAGACGAACCCTAGAATCTTAAAAATGATAACACAATTGACCGCTTTTTTGATCAATAATGCTCAAAATACCTGCTATCTGAGCACAACATTTTTCTCACCTACAACGCTTTTCAGCCTGTAGAGGGCAGCGTGGTCAGCCTTGATGTTGTAGCTTTCCGGCAGCTGCATCGTTTGTTTCCGTTTTTCATAATAGACGCAGACCGGCGTTTCCCCTTTGTGTTCAAGCAGGATGCTGCTGATTTTCTTAAAGATATCGTGGGTGTGCTGACTTTCCTCCACTTTAATATAGACGGACGGCTGCTTTTTAGCATGAAGCGATTCGACAAGCGATGCCCCGGCGATGATCAGCTGGCGCTTTTCATTCCTTGTCTCAAGACGTCCTTCTGCAAAAAGCGATACGCCTTCTTCCAGGATCGGGGAAAGCTGTCTGAACTGTTCAGGAAAAACAACCGCTTCGATTTCCCCGCTTTCATCGCTCAGCTCCAGAAAAGCCATCGTCTGTCCCGTTTTTGTACGGATCGTCTTCATCTTCGTCAAAAGTCCGCCCAAAGCCGCCTTTTTACGGCTGGAGGCGAGCAGCTGAATAATCGGCAGCGCACCTGCACGGTCCAGCTTCTTGCGGTGAACGCTCAGCGGATGGTCAGAAAAGTAAATGCCGAGCGTCTCCTTCTCGTGTGCCAGCAGGTCGACGAGCGGCATTTCTTCCGTCTCGGCGTACTTCGGCTTAATTGTCAAGCCTTCATCGAGAAAGAAGCCGAGCTGATCATTGTCTCCTGCAAACAATTCGGCATGCTCCAGCGCGACATCGACAGAAGCGAGCAAAGTGGCCCGGTTTTCACCGAATTCATCCATTGCTCCGGCAAAAATTAAAGCTTCAATCGTTTTCCGGTTCACGCTTTTCACAGAAGTCCTGACACAAAAGTCAAACAAATCTGCGAACGGCTTTTCTTTTCTCGCCCTGTAGATTTCTTTCACAGCCGAAATCCCGACGCCTTTAACAGCCCTTAAACTGTAGCGCAGCGCCCCGTTTTCCACGACGAACGGATAGCCGCTCTTATTAATGGAAGGACCTAAAACATGCAGCCCTTTCCCTTTCGCTTCATAGATGTACTGAGCAAGCTTTTCCTCATTTCCGATCGCACTCGTCAAGAGGCCGCACATAAAGTAGAGGGGGTAATGCGCTTTTAAATAAGCGAGCTGGTAGCCGATCATGCTGTATGCAACCGCATGACTCCGGTTAAAACCGTAATTGGCGAATTTTACAATCAGATCGTATACTTCATTAGCCGCTTGTACGGAATACCCTTTTTTCAAGCATCCACTAATAAAATGATTTCTCTCTGTATCGAGAATTTCCTTGTTTTTTTTGCCGACCGCCCTTCGCAAAAGATCGGCTTCTCCAAGCCTGAAACCCGCCATCCGCGATGCGATCATCATGATCTGTTCCTGATAAACGATCACGCCGTATGTATCTTTCAAAATCTCGGCCAAATCCTCGTGCGGATAAGACACGGCAACCCGTCCGTGCTTTCGTTCGATATACAGCGGGATATTTTCCATCGGGCCCGGGCGGTACAAGGCATTGACAGCGACAATGTCTTCAAGGCTTGATGGCTTGAGCCTTTTTAAAACGTTTCTCATGCCGGCTGATTCGAGCTGGAAAATACCTGTCGTATCTCCTTCTGACAGCAGCTTAAACGTCTGTTCATCTTCATAGGGAATCGCCGAAAAATCGATGGTGACCCGCTCGCTTTTTTCGATCAGCGTTTTGATCGATTCAATGAGCGTTAAATTGCGCAAGCCGAGAAAATCCATTTTCAATAGTCCCAAGTCTTCTAGATAGCCCATCGAATATTGCGTTAAATATACACCGTCATGTCCTTCCTGTATCGGTATGATATTCGTCAGCGGCTCCTCGCTCAACACGACGCCCGCCGCATGAATGGACGTATGCCGCGGAAGCCCTTCGATTTTCTGAGCCGTTTTAAATATGTCCTGAAGCTTCTTGGACCCGTTCAGGCGCTTGTCCAGTTCAACAGAAAGAGCTCTCGCCTCTTTCAGCGTCACTCCAGGTTTGGACGGAATCAATTTCGCCAGCTGGTCGGCTTCTTTCGGACTGATGCCCATCACCCTGCCGACGTCCCGGAGCGCCGCTTTTGCGGCCAATGTACCAAACGTGATAATTTGCGCTACGTGCAGTGCCCCGTATTTATTTTTCACGTATTGGATGACTTCATCCCTTCTCGTATCGGGAAAATCGATATCGATATCGGGCATGCTGATGCGCTCCGGATTTAAAAACCGTTCAAACAGCAATTTGTGCTTGATCGGATCGACATCTGTGATAAACAGCGTATAAGCGACGAGAGAGCCGGCCGCCGACCCCCGCCCCGGCCCTGTGATAATGCCGTTGTCGTGGGCGAACTTCATGAAATCCCAGACGATCAAAAAATAGTCGCTGAACGCCATGTCGCGAATCACTTTCAGCTCATACTCAAGCCGTTCGACATACTCCCTCGGAGCGGCATCGAACCGTTTTTCCAGTCCGAGAAAGCAAAGCTCAGCCAAATAATCGTCAGCATTCTTGCCGGAAGGCGCCGGATATTTCGGCAGGCGCGTCTGGCCAAGGCTCAGGTCCACCTGGCACAGATCCGCGATTTTGACTGTATTCTCCAACGCGTCCGGACGATCCCTGTAAATGTCAAGCATTTCAGCGGGCGGCTTGAGCTCAAGATGCAGATCTCCTTCGGCCTTCATGTCTTCGTTCAGCTTCTCGCCCGTTTTAATCGCTTTTAAACACGTATAAGCTGCCGCATCCTCTTTTTCGATGTAGCGTACATCGCCGGTTGCGGCAATCGGAATTCCCGTATGTTCGCTGAGCTCCAGAATGCGTTCAGAAAGAAGCGGGTCGCCCTTGTACGGCTGATACGACAAATAAAAGCTGCCCTCTCCGAAGATCGAAAGACAGCGGAGGGCGGCGTTCTTCGCCTCTTCGATCAGCCCTTCTTTCAACAGCGCTTCAACATGGCTTGTCCCGCCCGTTGTCAGCGCAATGAGCCCTTCATGATAACTTTTGAGCCATTTTTCTTTGATGCCGGTTTTTGATTTCGACTGCAACACGCTGCTGATTTTCAGCAGGTTTTGGTAGCCTTTGTTTGTTTTCGCCAAAAGAACGAGCGGATATGAAAGCTGTTCTTTTTCATCTGTTAAAACTGAGGCTGTAAGCCCGATAATCGGCTTGATGCCGCGTTTTTTGCATGATTTATAAAATTCCACCGCCCCGTACATGACCTCATCATCCGTCAGCGCCATTGCGCTGTAGCCCAGCTCTTTGGCTTTGGCCGTGAGGTCCTCTACGGAAGCGGCGCTGTTTAATAAGCTGTAACCGCTGTGTACTTGCAGGTGAACAAAAGGCATTTCTGTCACCCCTTCCTTTTTCGAGCCGTCTCTTTTCATTATATGATGGGATCGAATGAGAAACAAATGTTCTTTCTTTGATCAACAATCATACTTGTCTTTCTTTATCCATATAGTGTGATAAGGTGAGGTGATCGGAATGGATCCTGAACAGCCCTTTTTTCCAAACTTTATCAGCTGTTATTTTATTGCGCTAGGAGTGCTTCTCGGCGGTTGCTTAATCGGAGGGATCGGCGCCTATCTGTCGGGACAGCCGCCTTTAACGATTATTACAAGCCTCGCAAACCGTCTAAAAATCTGGGCGCTGGTTGCGGCAATCGGCGGCACGTTTGACGCGGTCTACAGCTTTGAAAGGGGCATTATCGAAGGCAATACGAGAGACATCGTAAAACAGCTTCTCCTGATTCTTTCGGCGATGGGAGGAGCGCAGACCGGTTATCTGATCATCAATTGGCTCACACAGGAGCATATTTCCTCATGAGAATCCCTCCTTATTATAAAAAACCGGGTTGGCAGCGTTTTTTTGCGGGAATGATGTGCGGAGCCATCATCAGCTGGGTCGTGTTCCTGTTTACATACGGCACCTTTCAGGAGAAGCAGGTCGTCTTGATAAGAGAACAGAAAGAGCGCATCAATGATTTAAATGACCAGATCACCATTTACCGGGAGGACCTTCATAAGCTGAATGAAGACAATAAAAGAAAACTGCTGATTCAAAGCGTCGACGTCAAGCTGATCAACGGCAAGCAATACAAATTGTCACAGCCCGACATGATGAACTTTGAAGAGCATATCCGGGATAATATTTCGGATGTCATCACAAAGGATATCGAAAGCGTCTACCGGACGAAGGAGCTTTTAAAGCGGACGATTGAAAATAAAGAGTATACGATAAACGATAAAACGTACAAAGCGAAAGTCACCGAACTGACGATTTATACACGGCTTTCCGTTGAAATCAAAATCTCTTTTTCCGAATAAAATTATGGATTTTTTTTTACGATTTACATGCATTCGTCGCTTTTTTCCATATTTTAATTTAAACTGACAGTAAGCGATATGTAAGTTTTTTTAAAAAGGGAGGAAAGCAGAATGTACATTTACAGTTACCATCAGCTAGCAAGAGATAAAGTCAACCGGATCAAGCTGGGCTACTCGGCTTATGCGGAAACCGAAAGTCTCGCGTCCCTTATCAAAAGAGAGTTAAGAGCCCAAAACATCCATGTTTATGAGGATGTAACAGATATCGGATCATGGTTTATACCTGAATAAGCAGCAGCTGTAATGCGTAAAATGATCTGCTTACACTTTGCTGCTTACTTTTTCGCAAAATATAATGCAAACGCTTGCAGTTGAACTGCACAAAAAAAGAGGGACTTCCCCTCTTATTTGTTTTCTTTGCATATGCGCTCCAAGTCAGCGATGACAAGATCGGTGTCTTTCCAGTCATAGATGGAAGCACCGGCTGCGAGCGGATGGCCTCCGCCGTTGTATTTTTTAGCGACTTCATTGACAATCGGCCCCTTTGAACGAAGCCTTACCCTGATCTGGTCGGCTTCCTCCACAAAAAACACCCATGCTTTGATTCCTGAAATATTGCCGAGCGTGCTGACAAGCTGTGAAGCTTCAGACGGCGTAATATTGTATTGATGCAAAATGTCACGGGTGATGAATACCGACGCCACACCGTTTGCGGACAGAGAAACATTCTGGTAAATGTAACCGTTCAGCCTCACAACATTTAATTTCGTCTCATACAATTGATTAAAAAGCGCCTGAGAATTAAAAGGATACTCAATCAGCTCTCCGGCATATTTCAATGTCTTTTTTGTCGTGTTCGGAAATAAGAAGCGCCCTGTATCCCCCACAATGCCGGCATAGATCAGTTCGGCACCCTTTGTCGGAAGCGTCCATCCCGCTTGTTCTTTACCCGCTAAATACAGTTCGTAAATCATCTCGCTCGTCGAGCTCGCATTCGTATCCACCCATAAAAGGTCGCCGTATTGGTCTTCATTCGGATGATGGTCGATTTTGATCAGCTTGTCGCCCATGTTGTAGCGCGAATCGGAAATTCTCGCTTGATTGGCCGTGTCACAGACGATGACAAGTGCATTTTCATACACCGGGTCTTCAATCACATCCGGGGTGTACAAAAAAGCGAGGGAAGGCTCGGGTGTTCCGACCGCGAAAATATTTTTTTCAGGATAGGTTGCCCTCAGGATTTCCGCAAGGCCGCATTGGGATCCGTAGGCATCGGGATCCGGTCTCACATGTCTATGTATAATGATCGTGTCATATAATGATATGGTTCTGATGATTTCTTTTTTCATGACGCGCCCCTTCTTTACTTTGTTTTTAACCATTAAATCATAATCTGTTGTTGGTGGAAAGTGAAAGTTATGACTTTTTATTGTAGAAAGCGAACCCGATTATGTATACAATGGGTTTGTAAAACTTACAATGGAGGATGTCGATTATGCCGTTTTTTGTTTTTTTCATTGTGTTTTCAGCGATAGCTTATGGGTACTTCAAAGTAAGGTATGTGCGCACCAAAAAAGCGATTGAACGGGAATACTATTCGGCCAAGTCAAGCATGAGTCTGGGCCTGTTTATCATGTTCTTCGGCGCCAATCAGCTGCTTTTAAACCGCGGCACGCTGGCTGTCGTCATCGGCGTTATTTTTATGCTGACCGGGCTCGGGAGCATGTGGGCCGGCTACAGAGCCTATAAGCACTATGTCCCTTTGCTTGCGAAAGAAAACGAACGGGAAAACGCATAAGCGAAAAGAGGGACACTGGCCGCGTCCCTTAGCTTCTTTCCATCAGCTGAACCATCATCATCGCTTTGCCGACGAGAGCACCCTGGTGAAAAACTTCTATATCCATTTTTCCGAACTTTCTCCCGGCTTCGAGAATGTTCGGTTTTATTTCAATGACAGACTCCATTTGCACAGGCTTTAAAAAATAAATCGTCATGCTCTCTATCACGAGTTCGCCTTTTTTGCGCGACCGCAAAAAACGGTTTGCAGCTTCGGTCAAAATCGTCGTAAATACGCCGTAGGAAATCGTCCCCAAGTGGTTTGTCATTTGCGGCGTTACTTCGTATTGATAAACCGGATCCGGCTTGTTTTTGTCATTGTCCGATTCTTTGAAACCGCCGGTCACAATGTCATCGAGTTTTTCGCCGACCTGAGGCTGCTTCTGAATCATTTGAAGCGCCTTTAATACGTCCTGCCTGCTGATCATGCCGATCAGCTTTTGCCGCTCGTCAACGACGGGAAGCACTTCGATTCCTTCCCAGACCATCATCTGCGCCGCTGAAGCGACTGACGTTTTGCCGATTACTGTAATCGGGTTTTTCGTCATGACTTTTTCAATCAATACAGAGCGGTCATATCCGGCAACATCTTTTGAAGTTAAAATGCCGTGGATTTTCATCTGCTCGTCAACGATGGGAAAACGTCCGTGCCCCGTTTCAAAGTTTTTCTCATACCATCTTTCGAGCTTTTCATGAGGGGATAAGCAGACCGTTTTTTCCAAAGGGGTCAAAATATCCTCGACAAGCACGACCTCTTTTTTGATGAGCTGGTCATAAATCGCCCTGTTGATCATCGCGGCTACAGTAAACGTGTCATAGCTTGTAGAAATGACCGGGAGCTCGAGCCTGTCGGCAAGCTCAATAATCTCCGGCTCCGTATCAAAACCGCCGGTCACCAGCACGGCAGCACCCGCTTCCAAAGCCTGGCGGTGCGCATCGATTCGGTTGCCGACAATCAGCAGGTTGCCCGCCCCGGTATATCTCATCATCGCATCAAGCTTCATCGCTCCGATGACGAATTTGTTAAGCGTTTTATGAAGCCCTGCTTTTCCGCCAAGCACATGGCCGTCAATGACATTGACCACTTCAGCGTATGTCAGTTTTTCAATATTCTCTTTTTTCTTTTGCTCGATCCTGATCGTTCCGACCCTTTCGATCGTGCTGACAAACCCTTTATTCTCGGCTTCTTTTATCGCTCTGTAAGCAGTTCCTTCACTGACTTTCATTTCCTTCGCAATCCGCCTGACGGAGATTTTTTCGCCGACGGACAAAGAATCAATATATTTTAAAATCTGTTCGTGTTTTGTCGCCAATCGTTTCACCTTCATCCTCTGACTGCTAGATATATTTATTATAAATGGTTGTGCAATTGAACCGCAATCCGCCTTCGCAACATCATGTCCGTCTAAGAGCGATCATTCTCCATCAGAAGAAGCGCTTTTTCAAGCCATGAGCAATAACCGTTTTCCCGCTCCAGCGCCCGGGTCAATACAAGGTAATGGCCGAAATGAGGCGAGCGGAAAGTTATCGATTCACCCGCTTCGCGCTTCAATTCTTCGAGCTTATTTTTTAAAAAAACGGCTTTCTCCTCCCGCTTTTGAAGCTGATCGGCAAAAAGCCTTTTCGCTTCATCACGTTCCATCGAAGAGATAAAATAAGCTTTCAGCATAAATTCATCTTTTACCGTATCGGGGACCGGTTTGAATTCCGTAAGCCATCCGTGAAGTTCACGCTTTCCGGCCTCTGTGATGGAATACATTTTCTTTTCTAATTTTGAGCCTTGGATCACCGTTTCATATTCGATAAATCCTTCATCCGTCAGCTTTTTCAGCTCGGGATAAATCTGACTGTGCTTGGCGCTCCAAAATTGGCCCAATTCGGCTTTAAAGCGGCTTGTCATATCGTAGCCGCTCAAACTCCCGTGATCAAGGAGCCCCAAAATCGCGTATTTCAATACCCTCATAATATCCTCCCAAGAACAATCCGATTCCTATATTATATCATCATTAACATGTTTTGATAGACATATAACCGGTTCAACCGAAAAAAGGACCCGGATTCGGGTCCTCTAAAAACAAGTTTATTTAAATTCGATTGACTCACCGACCTCAAGCACTTTTCCGACGCCGCCGGGAAGGCTGTCCGCAAATGCATGCGGGTCCTGTTCGATGACGGGGAACGTCGAGTAGTGAACCGGTACAACCTGTTTCGCCCTGAGCCATTCTGCGGCCAGTTTGGCGTCCTCCGGGCCCATCGTAAAATTATCGCCGATCGGCAGGAAAGCGAGGTCGATATGATTTAATTCACCGATCAGCTTCATATCTGAGAAAAGCCCGGTGTCTCCTGCATGAAAAATCGTCCTTCCTTCCACAGTCAAGAGGATCCCCGCCGGCATGCCGGTATAGACGATCTTTTGGCTGTCTTCTTCCGTATAAGCCGATCCGTGGAAAGCCTGCGTCAGCTTGACTTGGCCAAAATCGAACTGATGGGAGCCGCCGATATGCATCGGATGGACATTCAGGCCTTTCCATCCCAGATAGACCGCGAGTTCATTCGGAGCTACAACGAGCGAATGATTTCGCTTGGCGATTTCGACGGTATCGCCGACATGATCGTTATGACCGTGGGTCAGCAAAATAACATCCGCTTTAACCTCTTCCGGCTTTAAATCGGTTAAAGAATTTCCTGTAATAAACGGATCGAAGATCAACTGATGATTTCCCGTTTCAACTGTTACCACTGAATGACCATGATATGTCACTTTCATCATATCCACCCCTGTTTTTTAATTTCGCACGTCTAAAGAGAATGACGGTTAATCACATTCAAGCCGCCTGTCGCTTCAATGACTGTTCCCGTAATGTAGTCGGAATGTTCATCGCATAGAAAAGTGATGATCCTTGCGATATCTTCACCGGTTCCCGACCTGCCGATCGGCGTTTCCTCATCAAGTGACGCCCTCGCTTCTGAAATCGAGGCCTCTTTCATATCCCCAACGATGTTGCCTGGACAAACCATGTTGGCTGTGATGCCGGAGCCCGCTTCTTCAATGGCGATCGTTTTTGTTAAAGAAGCCAGCCCCACTTTCGCCGCTCCAAAAGCGGAACGATGCAGCCAGCCCGGCGCATGGTCGGCCCCCTGAAATCCGTATGTGATGATGCGGCCGAACCGCTGGCGCCTCATCACCGGAACAACCGCTTTAAACAGATGGAAGACAGAGCTTAAGTTGCCTTCAAGCATGTCATACCATTCATCATCAGTATAATCTGCAAGCTTTTTTCGTTCAAATATGTATGGGCCGGCATTATTGATCAGAAGATCAATTTTTCCAAATCGCTCAAGTGCGGCATTCACCATCCGGAGCAGGTCTTCTTTCTTGGTGACATCTCCCTTTACAAACTGTAAACGGTCAAGGGATGACCGCCATTTTTCTTTTAGGCGGCTGACAGCTTCTTCGTCCTGCCTGTAATTCACCGTCACTGAGTAGCCTTTTTCAAGCAGGGCTTCCGTCACTTTACGCCCCAAACCTTTTGAACCGGCAGTAATTAACGCATGGCGCACATCTTTCCCTCCCAGGCATTGGTTCTCGGTATTCGTAAATGATTGCATGTATCTACCTATACTTTACTACAAAAGCCAGAGTATATCACATGTGGAGCATCGGGAAATTTGCAATCGCCGCTGGACAGAAGAAAGCTGAAGCCCGCTGTTACGGGCTCCAGCTTTCTATTGTTTATCTGCATCAGCTAACGGCTGTGCGTCATCGTGCGCGACAAATCCGCTGAAATAGGCATCAGAGATTTGCTGAACGGTTTCTTTATCGCCGTCGGCATCATACATGTATGCGTGTTTTGACTGATCTTGTTTCATTGCCACACCCCTTTTCGATTCACAAATCTATTTTGCGTATGAAGCCGCACAGTTATGAATCGAATCGGGAAGTGTTAAAAATTGTTCAAACAATGCTTCGCCTTTTGAATGGCTTCTTCCACCTTTTTGAATCCCGTCCCGCCTTCACTCATCCTTTTTTCGACGGCATGGTGCGGGTCGAGCACGATGTAGACGTCTTCTTCAAACAGTTCGCTTGCCTTTTCGAACTCTTCAAACGGCAGGCCGCTGAGATAAATGCCTTTTTCGATACAAGTGTAGACAAGCTTCCCGACGACTTCGTGCGCCTCTCTGAACGGCATGCCCTTTTTCGCCAGATAGTCGGCAAGTTCGGTGGCATTTGAAAAATCCTGCTCCGTTGCTTTTTTCATCATATTTTTGTTCACTGTCATCGTTTTCGTCATGCCGGCAAAAATCTCAAGGCTTCCTTCGACCGTTTTCACAGTATCAAACATACCTTCTTTGTCTTCCTGCAAATCTTTATTGTACGCTAACGGGAGCCCTTTCATAATCGTCAGGAGGCCGATCAGATCACCGTATACGCGTCCGGTTTTCCCGCGGATAAGCTCTGCCATGTCCGGGTTTTTCTTTTGCGGCATCATGCTGCTCCCCGTAGCATAAGTGTCATCAAGCTCAATGAATTTAAATTCCTGCGAACACCAAAGAATGATTTCTTCGGAGAATCTTGACAGATGCATCATCAAAATGCTGCTCGCGCTTAAAAATTCAAGGATGAAATCCCTGTCGCTGACGCCGTCCAAGCTGTTTTCATATATCGAGTCAAACCCGAGCAGACCTGCTGAATATTCACGGTCGATCGGAAATGTCGTTCCGGCGAGCGCCCCGCATCCAAGGGGGGACTTGTTAATCCGCTTGAATGAATCATGATAGCGTTCTTTATCGCGCTCAAGCATCCAGAAGTAAGCGAGCAAATGATGCGCGAACGAGATCGGCTGCGCCCGCTGCAGATGGGTGTATCCCGGCAGTATCGTCTCCACATGTTCTTCCGCTTTTTCGATAAGCACGTGTTGAAAAGCCGTAATCAGCTCGATGATATGCTCTGTGTGCCCTTTTAAATACAGGTGCATATCCGTCGCCACCTGGTCGTTTCGGCTTCTGGCCGTATGAAGCTTTCCGCCGAGCGGCCCGATTTCGTCAATGAGCATTTTTTCAAGGTTGAGGTGAATGTCTTCGTAATCGACTGAAAAATCGAGTTCGTTTTTTTCCGCTTTGTGCAAAAGGGATGTCAGGCCTTCTTTTATTTTGACCGCTTCTGCTTCGGTTAAAATGCCGCATTTTTCAAGCATGGAAGCATGAGCGAGAGACCCTGCGATATCTTCTTTCACGAGCGTTTTGTCAAAGTGGATCGATGCGCCGAACTCATCGACCCATTTTTCCGGTGTTTTTTGGAACCGGCCTCCCCACAGCTTTTTCATGCTTTAATCTGCTCCTTTTTTTGGACGATGCTGTTTACTTTCGTCGGCAGTCCCCACAGCTCGATAAAGCCGACGGCAGCGTGATGATCGAACGCATCGTCTTTTGTATACGTCGCCAGTTTTTCATCATACAGGGAGTATTCGGATTTACGCCCTTCAACGATCGCATGGCCTTTGAACAGCTTGACGCGGACGACGCCCGTGACATGCTTCTGCGTTTCTTTCAGGAAACCAGAAAGCGCGTCTTTAAGCGGAGAAAACCACAGGCCGTTATAGATCACTTCAGCCATTTTTTGTTCGATCAGAGGTTTGAAATGCGCCACTTCTTTTACTAATGTCAAATCTTCAAGCTCTTTGTGCGCCTTCATCAAAGTCATCGCGCCCGGGCATTCGTACACTTCGCGTGATTTGATGCCGACAAGGCGGTTTTCAACATGGTCGATGCGCCCCACTCCATGCGCGCCCGCCAGTTCATTAAGCTTTAAAATCAAGTCTGACAGCGAGTAATGAGCGCCGTCAATGGAAACCGGAACGCCCTCTTCAAAAGCGATTTCGATCACATCGGGGGTATCCGGTGTTTTTTCAAGCGGCTTCGTCAAATCATAAGCCCCTTCAGGAGGCGCCGCCCATGGATCTTCCAGAACTCCGCATTCATTGCTTCTGCCCCACAGGTTCTGGTCGATTGAATACGGGCTGTCAAGATTGATCGGAATCGGAATGCCGTGCTTTTCTGCATACGCGATCTCTTCGTCGCGCGACCATTTCCATTCGCGCACAGGTGCCAGCACCTCTAAATCCGGATTGAGCGATTTAATGGACACCTCGAAGCGCACTTGGTCATTTCCTTTGCCTGTGCAGCCGTGAGCCACGGCTTGGGCGTTCTCTTTTTCAGCCACTTCGACCAGCTTTTTGGCGATCAGCGGTCTGGACAGAGCTGATACAAGCGGGTACTTTCCTTCATAAAGCGTATGGGCCTGGAGGGCGGTCAGTGCAAACTCTTTCGCAAATTCTTCTTTTGCATCGATAACATATGAATTAGAAGCCCCGACTTGAAGCGCTTTTTGCTGAACAAATGCGAGATCTTTTCCCTCCCCGACGTCAAGGCAGCAGGCCACTACATCATATCCCTGTTCCTGCAGCCATTTTATCGCGACAGAAGTATCAAGTCCTCCTGAATATGCTAAAACCACTTTTTTCTTTTGCGTCATTTTGAAAAACTCCTCTCATCTCGGTGCTCTTTTTGTATAAAAATAAGTTTTATTTAATAAAAATACATTTAATATGTATACACTTTAACAAGGAAGTCTGGTTTTTTCAACCTTTTTATAAAAAAAACTTCATTCATTTTTTATGAATGAAGTTCAGTGCATATTCAGCGTTCAGCCGGAGGGCTTTCCGGCTTTATTTTTTCATATCTTTTCTCAGTTCTCTGATGACATGGGCAAGCTCAGGCACAATCAGCTTTGACATTGCAAGCTTAACCGCCCCGCTTGAACCCGGTGTTGCAAACACGGCTTTATTTTGAATAACACCCGCTGCAGCTCTTGAAAGGATCGCAGCCGCTCCGATATCCTCTGTATAACTCAGCATGCGGAATATCTCCCCAAATCCCGGAATTTCTTTCGAAAAAAGAGGAACGATCGACTCGATTGTTACATCTCTAGAGGCAATGCCCGTCCCTCCGTTTAATAGGATGGCATCGATACGGTCATCAAGACAGCCTTCCAGCACAGCTTTTTGAATCATTTCCTTTTCATCCTTTACAATCTCATAGGAAACGATCTCATGACCGTCTTCCGCTAAAAACTCTTTCATAAGCCGGCCGCTTTTATCTGTGTCTTCCGTTCTTGTATCGCTGACAGTAATAACTTTGCAGTTGACGCGGTCCGGCGCTTCTTTTTTATGTTCCTCAACACTCATGGCTAAATAGCCTCCTTTATACAGTCTTTTTTCATTATAAAGGGGAAGATGCATAAAAAAACAGCCTTCCTTGTAAAGAGAAGGCTGTTTTTTTATTTTTAGTGAGCCAGTCTAACGACGTCTCTTGCAATCATCACTTCTTCATTCGTCGGGATGACGAGGACTTTTACAGGTGAATGCGGATAGCTGATAAACGCTTCTTTTCCACGGACGTTATTCAACGCAGGATCCCAATAGACACCCATGAATTCCAAACCATGAAGAACGCGCTCTCTGACTTCAACGCTGTTTTCCCCGATGCCGGCAGTGAAAATGATCGCGTCTACTCCGCTCATTCTCGCTGCATAAGAACCGATGTATTTATGAATTCTGCTTGCGAATACTTCAAGGGCTGTTTCCGCACGTTCATTGCCTTCTTTAGTTGCTTCGACAATATCGCGCAAATCGCTTGAGAATCCGGAAATACCTAAAAGACCGCTCTTTTTATTGAGTGTGTTCAGGACTTCGTCGGCTGTTTGACCCGTTTTTTCCATAATGAACGGGATAAGCGCAGGATCGATGTTTCCTGAACGCGTACCCATCGCCACACCTGCAAGCGGTGTGAAGCCCATTGATGTATCGATTGATTTGCCGCCTTCAACAGCTGCGATGCTCGCGCCGTTTCCAAGGTGGCAGGAAATCAGGCGAAGTTCTTCAATCGGACGGCCGAGCAGCTCTGCCGCGCGTTCAGTCACATATTTATGAGATGTGCCATGGAAACCGTATTTACGGATGCCGAATTTCTCATAGTATTCGTATGGCAGACTGTACAGATAAGATTGTTCCGGCATTGTTTGGTGGAATGCCGTATCAAAAACGGCCACGGCAGGAACATTTGGAAGTACTTCTTTAAACGCTTTAATTCCGACAATATTAGCCGGGTTATGAAGCGGTGCGAGTTCTGAAATCTCCTCGATCTCATGGATCATTTCATCCGTCAATAAAACGGAGTCGCTGAACTTTTCGCCGCCGTGTACGACGCGGTGTCCGATTCCGTCGATTTCATTTAAATCTTTGATAATGCCGAATTTTGTAAGTTTATCCAGCAGCATTTTTACGGCTACGGAGTGGTCCGGGATATCTGTTGTTTCGGTCTTTTTTTCGTCGTTGACGGAAATCGTGAAGATGCCGTTATCCAGCCCGATTCGCTCAACAAGGCCTTTTGTTAGTACTTTTTCGCTGGGCATTTCGAACAGTTGAAATTTCAATGATGAGCTTCCAGCATTGATTGCAATAATTTTGGACATAAAATGACGCTCCTTTTTACCTATAGTCCGGTGACATTATGTTCAACCCGGATCATAAAAAATATGTATAAAATCGTTCTTAGTAAATTCAAAAAATATCTGCCTTTCTCATTTAAACACTCAAAAGAGTGCATTTCAAGTCACGATCCGACATGTTAACGCTTTCACAAAGAAATTATTATTTTCTGAATATAAAAACAGATCAGAGAATATATCTTCTCTGATCTGCTTATCTTTTTTCAGCTTGAAACCAGTTGTCGAGTTTGGCTGTCATTTTCAGCATCGCATCCTGATTGGCGAATGACGGAACTTGTGCAAGCAGAACTTGTTTAGGCGCTTTCGCCTGTTCGCCATGCTTTTGTAAAACCAAAATGCTCTTCGCGTGTGCCTCATCTTTGAAAATCGACAGCGGAAGCTGAAGCACTGCATTAATATACGCATTGTCCTTTAAAAAGGTACGCAGCTTTTCGCTTTGGCTGCTTTCGAACAATTGGTTCGGAATCATAAAAAATAAATAGCCGCCCGGTTTCGTATAGGTCAAGCTTTGTTCAATAAACAAATGGTGTGAAAAAGAATGGCCTTCATCTGCCTTTAATTCGAAAGCGCGCGCGCTTTCGTCATCAGGATAATATCCGACGGGAAGATCGCAAATGACCGCATCGGCAGGCTCCATAAAAATCGGCTGCAGGCTGTCCTGGTTAAAAAGCTCGATTTCCTTTTCCTGCAGGTTTGCCTGGACATAGGCGAGCTTGATCAGAACGTCATCAATCTCTGAGCCGAACGCTTTTCCGGCTTCACCGGCAAGCTGGTTCAAGACGGCAAGCAGCAGGTTTCCAGTGCCGACCGCCGGATCAAACAGCGTCAATTCTTTTTTGGGTCCGATGAATTTGTTCACCAGATATCCGATAAATAAACCGATTGTATCGGGCGTCATCTGCCGGTTCGGATGGGGAATATCTTTCTGGCCTTTCAGGATGGCAAGCTGGAAGGCTTTTCGGATCGCCTCATGGCTGCATTCTGAAAAACGCGCACGGCCGAGCAGATCCTTCACCTTTTGTTCGGCTTTTTCGGAAAGCCCGCGGTCCGCGGACCCTGTAAAGAATGCCTCTCCTGCTTCCGCCAATCCTTCTATGTAAGGGATCTGCAGGTCACGTGCGATGATTTCCGCTCCTTTGTCAAGCCATTCATAAATCGTTTCGACTGGATAGTTTTGCATGATGATGTCTCTCCTTATCAAAAAATCAAAGCCATGAAAAGAGCTCCGGCAAGATGAT
The DNA here is from genome assembly GCF_021043345.1 of Bacillus sp. BS3(2021). Lineage (NCBI taxonomy): Bacteria > Bacillati > Bacillota > Bacilli > Caryophanales > Bacillaceae > Bacillus > Bacillus sp. BS3(2021). The sequence continues at coordinate 142,090 of NZ_JAJNDM010000008.1, read as the reverse complement.
CACCTGGAGCCCTTTTATGAGTTGAATTTACTTAACGAGTGATTTGGCAGCTTCGATGGCTTTGTCATAGTCCGGGTGGTTTGTCGCTTCGCTGACGTATTCAGTGTAGACGACTTTTCCGTTTTCATCTAACACAAATACAGCGCGGGCAAGCAATCTCAATTCTTTAATGTAAAGCCCGAATGCTTCCCCAAAAGACATTTCCCTATGATCTGACAATGTTTCCACATTTTCAATTCCGTTTGCTCCGCACCAGCGAGCCTGTGCAAACGGCAGATCCGCGCTGATCGTATACACTTTCACTGAACCGAGGCCTGCGGCTTCTTCGTTAAAGCGGCGGGTCTGCGCGTCACAAACACCTGTATCGATAGACGGAATCACCGAAATAACGGCTGGTTTGCCTTTAATGTCTTGAAGCGTGACTTCCTCAAGCGAATTGGACAAAACAGTGAAATCAGGCGCCTGGTCTCCGACTTTCACTTCTGAACCTACCAGTGTCACCGGGTTTCCTTTAAATGTAATTGAAGCCATCATCATTCCTCCTTCATTTATGTATGACTCTACTATAAAAGAGTTTAGGACAAACTGCAAAGCTTAAGTCCGGCCGAGACAAAAAAAGTTAACTGCTGCAGGAACAGTTAACTTCTGTGGCCGGAAAGCCGAAGCTTTTAAAATGGAGGCGTCTGGTTTTGGCGGTTCATATTTTGCTTTTGCTTATCGTTTTTCTTAAACATATGCTGAATCCGTTCGATCGTTTGCGGGGCTGCGTCTAAAATCTTATCGATGACGTGCGTGTTTTCATCCAAATGCAGGATTTTAACGCCTGATGATCCGACAATCAAAAAAGCAATCGGCGTAATCGATACGCCTCCCCCGCTTCCCCCGCCAAACGGGAGCTTCGATTCTTTTCGTTCACGATCTCCATCGCTCGCTTTGGATTCGGCCGGTTTATTTCCGCCGAACTCGCTTCCGCCAGCCGCAAAACCGAACCCCACTCTGGAGACGGTTAGGATGACGCTGCCGTCAGGTGTTTCTACAGGATCTCCGATAATGGTATTGACATCGATCATTTCCTTTAAATTTTCCATTGCGGTTTTCATCAAACCTTGAATTGGATGTTCAGCCATATTCCATTCCTCCTATACTGATGAATCATTCTTTGTTGAACCTGACAGATTTTTTGGCAGCTTAAATAAGCCGCGCATTTTCCCATTCCAGTTCATCACGATTCTAAAAGCTGCGGTTATAGCATGGCCAACGCGAAAATGGAATATACATGTCAGATGCGTTTTAGAGGAGCGGCTGTTAAAGACTGGAATCACTTCGTATTCCGGCTGGCTGTCAATGCAAAAAATCTGATGCAAGAGAGCCATCGTGCCGGCTTTCAGAGACCAGGCGCCTCCCGTGACGATTCCGGTTAAAGCGGCATCAGGAAAGCCGAGGACTGAGGTCCATTCGAGCTTCGTGATGTGAATCCGCTTCATAAATCGGCGGATAAGCGGCTGCAGATTGATGACCTGTTCCGCCAATTTTTTGATTTGCTTCGTATTATCGAACACTTCCCGATAGCCGACTTTTCTCCTCTTTTTATCGTTTTTTAGAGCCGTATTCGTCTGTTCTTTTACATCAACGGTCATATCCTGCTGATTGATTTTAATCACCGGAATTTCCTTTTTGAAGCGCAGAAGCCCAAAACCTGTTCGAACTTTAAAGGTCAGCCGGTCGTCATCGTCTGTATGAAGATATTCAATCGCGATGCGGATTTTCATCATCATTAACGCTGCCAAAAGAAGGAATACTCCCGCAATCCATATGTAAATCATGATTTCACTTCCTCTTATACTAATCATTATAGGAAGAAATTTGAAAAAATAAACATAGACGGAGCTTATTCCAGGCAGCAAAAAAACCCGGCTGTCTTTCAGCAGCCGGGTTTGATACGCTCAGTCTTTTTTTCGATACAGCTTTTCATGAATAACCGCCGTGTCCGCAAAGAAATCGTGAATCCCCTGTTTCTTTGGCGAAAATGCAGCAACGAGATACGTAATATACAAACTGTTGATATAGCGGCCGATAAGCTCCCTAAACAAGATCACATCCCATGTCAGCCCTTTTTCCGGGGCAAGCGACACGACCTTCAGCCCGAATACCATCTTGCCCAACGTCTGTCCGAAATACTTCGTCATCAGGACGAAATAAGCGAAAAATACTGCCGCCGTTACAAAAGAATAAAGCGAAAAGGTGAAAAACCCTGATTCTTTAGGGAGATTCAGCAGGCTGAAAACAGGTGAAACCGCTAATTTGTTGATGCTGCCGACAACAATCCCGTCAAGCAGAAAGGCAAACAGCCTGATCCAAAAACCGGCATATGCATGCTCTACATGCGGGGCCGATTCTTCCCTGGAAACACCGGCGTCCGGTGATAATTCATTATGATCCTTTCCATCATAAGTCACATCCATTTTTTCGGTCCCCTCCTATTTAGCGTATAAATACATGAGTCTCGGTGCGCCGGATTGAGAAATTGCTTCTTTAATGTTTAAGAAATCGGCTTCGCTTTTAAACATCTTATTTGCAGTCATCGAAAAGAGCGACGCAAGGCCGGCCGATTCTTCATAGCTGACAACAGACGCTCCGGCAAGGTTTTTGTGGTCTTTTTTCATCGCTTTGACCGCATCCTCATAGTAGCCGAGCTCATCAATGAGATGGTTCTGTTTCGCCTGGCGGCCGTCATAAACGCGTCCGTCGGCAATTTTTTTCACGTCATTTTCGGACATGCTGCGTCCGTCGGCTATAACATCGACAAATCCTTCGTACGCGTCATCGACCATTGACTGCATGATTTCTCTTTCTTTTTTCGTCATATCGCGCGTCGGTGACATGATGTCTTTAAACTCACCGCTTTTGATCGTTTCCGTTTTCAATCCAAGCTTTTCTGCAAGCTTGCTGTAGTTAAGGCTTTCCATGATGACCCCTAGTGAACCCGTCAGCGTGTCCGGCGCTGCAAAGATTTTGTCGGCAGGCGTTGAAATGTAATAGCCTCCAGATGCAGCCATCGAGCCCATTGATACGTAAATCGGTTTTTTCGTATCTTTTTTGATCTCTTCAAGCTTCTTATGTATTTCGGCGCTTTCGTATACTCCGCCACCCGGAGAATTGACGCGCAGAATAATGCCCTTTACAGCAGAGTCGTCTTTTGCTTTTTCAAGCATTTGCAAAAACGATCTGTGGTTATAGCCTTCAGAGCTGAACAAGCCAGAAGCGCCGCCATTGTCGGAAATCGTTCCGTTCACTTCAAGCACGGCGATTTTTCTTGAGCTGTTTCCTTCTTCAAGCACCGTTTCTTCCTGGGTGTCATTAAGGCCAAACTGCATCTTTCCGTCATTCCCCATCGTGTCAAATACTGCTAGCAAAAGGCTCACCACCGCAGATAACGCAAAAACGCCCAGCGCGATGACAAGTGCGATCCATCTTTTCGCATTCATTTTGTCTGTTCTCCTCCTTTGAATAAAAAAAGCTGCATGTCTTAGTACGTATATGAAGAGAAAAAGTTCAGTATGATGCCGCTTCATATACAAGAAGTTTTTGGACATGGTAAACTAAGGGTCACAGGTCATTTTAACATACATGTTAGATGGCAGAAAAATCTAAACTTAACAGACAAAGGGGAGAATGATTGTGACAGACCGCCGGAACATTTATTTCTTTTACAAAAAAAGCGAAGAAACCGACGAGCAGTGCAAAAAACTGAAACACCTTGCAGAAGAACACGGATTTCGCGTCGTTCACCACCACAATGAAGCCAATATTATCGCAAGCATCGGCGGCGACGGGACATTTTTGCAGGCGGTTCGAAAGACGAATTTCAGGGATGACTGCCTGTACGTAGGCGTGGCCAAAAAGGGGAAAGCTCATTTGTATGCGGATTTTAATATACATGATACCGATAAAATGATTGAAGCGACAAACTCTGAACAAATCGAGGTCAGAAAATATCCGCTGATCGATGTAACCGTTGACGGGACAAGCTTTCAATGTCTGAATGAGGTATCCATCCGTTCAAGCATTATTAAAACATTTGTGATGGACGTTTATATTGATGATCTTCACTTTGAAACATTCCGCGGGGACGGAATGATCGTGTCCACTCCGACCGGAAGCACCGCGTATAACAAATCGGTTGAAGGGGCCGTCGTTGATCCGCTGCTTCCATGCATACAGGTGACAGAGCTCGCTTCATTGAACAACAACACATACAGAACGCTCGGATCTCCGTTTATTTTAAGTGCGGATCGAAAGCTGACATTAAAAATCGTCCAAGACGGGAACGACTATCCGATCATCGGCCTTGATAACGAAGCCTTCAGTACGATGCATGTAAAAGAAGTCGAAGTCAGCCTCTCAGGCAAGATGATCAAAACCATTAAATTAAAAGACAATTCGTTTTGGGAAAAAGTAAGGCGCACATTTCTATAATTTTGAAAACCTTTTCATTAATAAAGAGCGGGATGTTCTTCCTGCTCTTTTTTGCGGTTGTTTATCACGAAATTTTCATTTCCGCATTCATGCCGGGTAGCAAGCACTTTGGCGGACGAATTTAATATCGACACATCGGATTGCCTCAAAAGTGCTCCTCCTTCCGGTTTTTATATATCGTATTACAAGTTGTATTACGCATCCTTTTTTCTATAAATCAACAGATTAAAAAGAAAAAGGCTGGTGATCGTCTGACCAACAGCCTTTAGCCGATTATTTGCTCCACTTTTTAAAATCCTGATTCAGTCTGATCAAATGAGTTTCCAATGTGCTCAGTTCTTCTTTTGTCCAGTCTTGAAGAACCTCCGTGTATACATGATAGCGAGCCTTTTGCACTTTTTTCAGAGTATCAATGCCCTCTGAAGTCATTTCTACAAGGCTGATCCGGCCGTTGTTGGGATCGGGAAAACGCCTGATGAGCTTTTTCCGTTCCAATGCTGCAACCTGTCTGCTCGCTGTCGAAAGATTCAGCATTAAGGTTTCAGCCAGCGAGTTGATGGCAAGAGGACTTTGCTTATCAAGCTCGCTTAACAGCAGATATTCCGAGCGGTCCAGACTTCCGAACCGCGGACTGTAGGCCGTCGTCAGACGGACTAAAAGCGCGATTTCCTTCTCGATGTTTCGGAGTGAGTCATGCCCCAAAGGATATTCCCCCCCTCTTGTGTGGTTATTCAGCTTTTGTTTTAAGAACGATTTCCCGTTGTCTTAGTTCAAAGCGCTTAATTTTCGCCGATGGCGTTTTCGGCAGTTCTTCGATGAATTCTATCTCCCGGGGGTATTTATAAGGGGCCGTCATGGCTTTTACATGGTTTTGCAATTCCTTTGTCAGTTGTTCATTTCCGCGGGATCGATCCTTTAAGACAACATATGCTTTCACGATCGATCCCCTGATTTCGTCAGGGCTTGCCACAACAGCACATTCTTTGACCTCAGGATGCTTGATCAGTGCATCTTCAACTTCAAACGGGCCGATTGTATATCCTGAACTGATGATCACATCGTCATTGCGGCTTTCAAACCAGAAATAGCCGTCTTCATCCTTTCGCGCCTTATCCCCTGTTATAAAGTAATCTCCTCTTCTTTGGCGGAGCGTTCGTTCTTGATCTTTGTAATATTCTTTAAAGAGTGCCGGCGTGCTTAAGTGGACGGCGATATCGCCCGTTACGCCCGGCGGACAGCTCTTTCCATTCCCGTCTATAATATCAACCAGGTTTCCAGGCGTCGGTTTTCCCATGCTTCCAGGCTTGATTTTCATTCCTTTTAAAATCCCCACCAACAGCGTGCTTTCCGTTTGTCCGTATCCGTCCCGCACATCAATATGAAAATGCTTTTTAAATGTATCAATGACTTCCCTGTTCAACGGCTCCCCGGCCGAAACAGCGCTGTGCAGAGAAGACAGGTCAAAGCGGGACAAATCATTGACTTTCGCCATGAATCGATACTCTGTCGGCGTACAGCACAGCACATTGATTTGATGGCGCTCAATCAGCTGCAAATACGTTTCCGGCGTAAATTTCCCGTGATAGATAAAGCCGGCTGCACCGCTGCCGAGCACTGCTAAAAACGGGCTCCATACCCATTTTTGCCAGCCCGGCCCCGCTGTTGCCCAGACGAGATCCCCTTCTGAAATATCAAGCCATGCGGAAGCTGTCGTTCTTAAGTGAGCATAAGCCCAGCCGTGTGTATGTACAACTCCTTTTGGCTGACCGGTCGTGCCTGATGTGTAAGATAAAAATGCGATGTCATCGCGAGAGGTATCAGCCGCTTGAAAATCCGCGGCAACGGCCTGATTCATTTCTTCAAGCAGGTTGATCCACCCTTCTCTGCTTTCACCGACGGCAAATAACGACAGCTCATCTTTTGCTTGAACATCTAGAAAAGCATCAAGAAATGCTGAATATACGACGGCTCCTTTGACGCCGGCATGCTTGATCCTGTAATCCAAGTCTTTCGCCCGGAGCATTTCGGAACATGGGATGACCACCATTCCGGCTTTTAAAATGGCCATGTAGACGGCATACGTCTCCGGGATCCGCGGCATCATCACGATAAGCTTGTCACCTTTTTTCAGTCCAGAACGGGTCAATATGCTGCCGATTTTGTAAGCCCTTTCAATTAATTTTTCATAAGTCCAAGACACTTGACGTCCTGATTCATCTTCCCAGATCAAAGCGGTTTTATCACGGGAAGATTTAAATTTTTCAATTTCATCAACCGCGTTATACTTCTCCGGCGCAATCAAATCTTCTCTTCTCAACCCATCCATCTCCTTGTCTTGTGCCATCTTTTTATTATACATAATCCTTTCATACAATTGTATTCCGAAATGCCTATTTTGCAGAACATAAAAAAGAGTGGGGATTAAACCCCACCCATTATCCATTGCTTTTTAATTTTAATTATTGTTGTGTTCCACCCATTTGCTGTTGAGCGAAAGAAACTAAACGCTTAGTGATTTCTCCTCCAACTGAACCGTTTGCACGAGAAGTAGTTTCTGCTCCAAGGTTAACGCCAAATTCAGAAGCAATTTCGAATTTCATTTGGTCGATAGCTTGAGCAGCACCAGGAACCAATAGTTGGTTAGAACTGCTTTGTCTGTTGTTTTGAGCCATGTGTTCTCACCTCCTTGTGAGTATAGATTGTGTAAAAACACATGACTTCATACAAAGAATGTTTGGTAATTGTATGCAAAAACAGACAAAGGCGTTTGATCGAATATTCCTTTAGAAAAAGTCCGCAAATTGATCTTTCGTTTCCGCTTTGCTGCTCAAAACAATCGTTTCTGTGTTCTCCACAGCTTCGTTGATGAGCGGTTCGAAATCTGTGTAGCTTTCAAAGTGTTCGATTTTTTCTTTTTTCGGACGCGTTTTCGGCGCAGAAGGCGTGAAGATCGTGCAGCAGTCTTCGTACGGACGTATGCTGATATCGTACGTATCGATTTCCTTCGCTTTTTCGATGATTTCCGTCTTATCCATGCCGATTAAAGGGCGCAAAACCGGCGTGCTCGTGACCGCGTTGATGGCATACATGCTTTCGAGCGTCTGGCTTGCCACCTGGCCGAGGCTTTCTCCTGTAAAAACGGCAAGCGCGTTATGTCGTTCGCGCAGTTTGTCGGCGATCTGCAGCATCAGCCTTCTGGTCGCCGTCATGGAATAGTTTTCGGGAATCTGCTTTTGAATGAGCTCTTGGGTTTTCGTAAACGGAACGATATGAAGCTTGATGTCTCCGCCGAAAGCCGTAAGGCGTTTAGTGAGATCAATCACTTTTTGCTTGGCCCGTTCGCTTGTATATGGCGGGCTGAAAAAGTGAACAGCTTCGATCTCAAGCCCGCGCTTCATGGCATAGAACCCGGCAACAGGGCTGTCAATTCCGCCGGATATCATAAGCATCGCTTTTCCTCCGCTTCCGACCGGCAGTCCGCCCGCACCTTTTTCATCCCGGAATGTCAAATACGTAGCATCTTCCCGAATTTCGATCCGCAAATGGATGTCCGGGGAATGAACGTCAACGGTAAGATCATCGGTGTTGCGCAAAATGTGTCCGCCGATTTCGGCATTCATCTCATTTGTATTTAATTCAAACTGCTTGTAAGCCCTTTTCGTCGATACTTTAAAGGTATCTCCGGGCTTGTATTGTTCTTGAACAGACGCGAGCGCCGTCTCTTTAATGCTTTCCAGATCTGTCCGGCACTTCACGGCAAGACTGAACGATTGGATGCCGAAAACGTTTTTCAGACGGGCCATTACGGCTTCCGCGTCTTCTCCGTTTAATACGAGAGTCATCCTGTCACGTGTTGACTCATAACGGACGTTGCGGAAATCGCGCAAGACCATTTTGATATTTCTTTTCAGGCGATCGACAAAAAGCTTTCTGTTCTTTCCTTTTGTTGAAATTTCGCCAAATCTGATTAAAATATAGTCTTCATTCATTGTGTCTCTACCTCATAATTCCTTTTAGTTTGTGTAAACTTTCTTTTAAGGCCGTCATAAACGGGCCGACAATCTCCTGATTGTCCCGGTATGTCATACTGATTCTGATGCTGCTTGCCGCTGCATCTTCACCTTTTCCCATTGCTAAAAGCACCTTGCTCGGCTTATGCTGTTTTGAAGAGCATGCTGATGTCGTCGATACGAAAATACCCCGCTCTTCTAGCATATGCAAAAGGACCTCGGCCTTCAATCCCGGCACGGAAAAATTAATGATATGCGGCGCGCTGTTTTCTTCCGGCGTATTTAATATAACACCTTTTAGCTCTTTTAGCTCCTTGATAAAAGCCAATTTTGCCGCCTTTATTTCTTCTATATAATGGTTATAATCCTGTTTTGACATATTGATCGCTTTTGCAAGCGTAACAGCGCCGGCGGTATTTTCAGTTCCGGCACGCCTGTTGTTCTGCTGTTCTCCTCCGGAAATCAAAGGAAAAAGCGAAATCCGTTCGTTCAGAATGAGCGCTCCTGTTCCTTTTAAGCCGTGAAATTTATGGCCCGATATCGTACAAAGGTCAATGTCCGCGGAGATGTCCAGCGGAACCTTGTTAATGCCTTGAACGTGATCAACATGAAAGTATGCCCTTGTGTTTTCTTTTACGATTTTGCCGATGTCTTCCACAGGCTGGATGACACCTGTTTCATTGTTGACGTGCATGATGCTCACCAGAATCGTGTCTTTGCGGAGCGCTTGTTTCAGATCTTCAAGCGAAACAAATCCGCGGCTGTCGACAGGAAGATATGTAACCTCAAAGCCGAAGGCTGTCTTCAGCTGCTCCAAAGATTCCGTCACAGACGGATGTTCAATGGAGGAAGCAATAATATGTTTTCCTTTTTGCATATGTGCCAAAGCAATGCCTTTCAGCGCCATGTTGTTGGCTTCTGAAGCCCCGGACGTAAACACGATATCATGACTTTTTAGCGAAAGCGCCGTTTTGATCTGTTTCCTTGCTTCTGAAAGCAATTGATCCGCTTCAATGCCGTGGCGGTGCAGCGACGACGGGTTGCCGAAGAAGCGCTGATTTAATTGTTCATAAATTTGTAATAATTCAGGATATGGTTTTGTTGTTGAACTATTATCAAGATAAATCATGATCTACTCCTTTAAAAATGAACGTTCTTTTTCATGACTGTATATGTTATCATATCAACTTGTAATTGAAAATTAAAAATAAATGTTTGACTTCTCTGATTTTTAAAATATAATAGTCTTTGGACTTTTGTCATATTATATCACGAAAATAAATTGACAGAAAATTTAAACAACAAACCAGGAGGTTCTTTTTAATGAAAACTTCACTATCCGCTAAGGAAACGACGGCGATTGGACTTATGCTGTTCGCCCTCTTTTTCGGAGCGGGAAATATGATTTTTCCTCCCCAGCTCGGTCAAGCTGCCGGAGAGAATGTTTGGCCGGCTATCATCGGATTCTTGCTGACAGGCGTCGGTCTTCCGCTGCTCGGCGTCATCGCGGTTGCTCTAAAAGGGAGTGCAAAAGGCCTAGCTGACAAAGCCCATCCGGTCTTCGGCACGATATTAATCGTCAGCATTTATTTGACGATCGGACCTTTGTTTGCTATTCCGAGGACAGGAAATGTTTCATACGTGATAGCGGTGGAGCCGTTTTTAGGGAAACATTCATCAAGTCTTTATCTGTTTATCTTTACCCTGATATTTTTCGGAATCACTTATTTCCTGGCTTTAAACCCAAGCAAGCTTGTTGACCGCATCGGTAAAATTTTAACACCGATATTATTGACTGTAATCGCAATATTAGTCATCAAAGCGTTTATCACCCCGATGGGCAGCATCGGCTCTGTGACAGAGGCCTATCAATCCGCACCTCTGTTTGTCGGATTTTTAGAAGGATATAAAACGATGGATGCGATCGCTTCAATCGTATTTGGAATTGTCGTTATTACCGCGATTAAAGACCGCGGCGTTACAAATCCAAAGTCAATCGCCGCTTCATGCATCAAAGCGGGGATCGTCGCTGCAGTCGGTCTCGGACTCGTTTATGTTTCTCTCGCTTATTTAGGGGCGACAAGTGTTGAAACCGTCGGTTCGCTCAACAACGGCGGCGAAATATTGTCCAAAGCTTCCGCGTATTTATTCGGCTCGCTTGGAAATGCCGTGCTCGGTATCGCGATCTTGTTCGCCTGCCTGACGACGAGCGTCGGACTCGTTTCCTCTTGCGGAGAGTATTTTTCAAAGCTGATTCCGAAGCTCTCTTACAAAGCTGTTGTCATCATCGTGACGCTTTTCAGCCTTGTGATTGCCAATTTCGGACTGACAGAAATCATCTCGTTTTCAGTTCCGATTCTGTCGGCGATTTATCCGCTTGCGATCGTCGTCGTTTTGCTCTCTTTCATTGACAAGCTGTTTGCTGAACGACGCGAAGTCTATATCGGTGCCCTTATCCCGACTGGAATTTTAAGCATCATCGACGGATTAAACGCGGCGAAAATTCCGCTGGGTCCGGTAAACGATATCTTAAAAGCGAACATCCCGCTGTTCAGCATGGGTGTCGGCTGGGTCATTCCGGCTGTTATCGGCGCGGTGATCGGTTACATTGTGACATTTTTCATCGCTTCGCCGAAAGACAAATTAAAGAAAGTCAGCTGATCTTTTAAAAACCGGCTCTGTTTTTAAACAGGGCCGGTTTTTTTATTTTTCATTGCAGCTATAGACAAAAAAACCCGACACGCCTTTTCACGTGCCGGGTTTTTGCTCTATTCAGGCTGCTTCGCGTCCGCTGCAAGCCGGGCAACTGCTCCCGGCGACGCTTTTTCGACCGCTCTGGCGGCAATGTCGTAAGCCTCTTCATACTGATATGCATAAAAACTTTTCTCTGCTTCTTTCAGCTGTTCGGAAAGAATCCGGTCCTGGCTTCTGAAGCGGTTGCCATATTGGATGATGCGTTCGATCAGCAAAACCATTTCAACCAGTTCATCCGTCTTTGTTTTCACTTCTGTGACAAGCTGTTCCGCCTCTTGAAGGCGTTCGTTCACCGCATCCATGTTCAGCGGCAGCTCATTCAGCTGTTCTGTCACTTTCTGCACAGTCGTCTGCGACTGCCGGATCTTTTCGGTTATGGCTTCCGGAATCCCTGGAACATTGCTTTTCTCCAGGCTCCGCGCCGTATCCTTGATCGTCTGCTTTAATTGCTTGAGAAGCTCTCTTGCCTGAAGCTCTTCTTTTCTCAGCATTTGCAGCATGTCCCTGTATTCGTCATGCTCCCGTTGAGCGGCTTCCATCTGCTTTTCGATATCCGCAAGCTCTTCCTTTAACAGCGAGTAGGCGACATGTTTCTGATCAAGCCTTTCTTTCACTTGTTCGAACTGCTTTTCGATCATTTCAAGGCGCTTTTCGTATGACTGCTGTTTCTCCAGTTCTCCGGTTGTCAGTCTGTAGCCTTTCTTGACGAGTTCGGTTTCAGCTTCGGTATCCTTTTTGGAGGCTTCAAGCTTTTCCAATGCAGCGGCAAGCTCAGGCACTTTCCCCAAAATTTCCTGCCCTGCTTCGACTTCATGCTCCAGCTGGTTATACAGCGTCTGGATCGTTTCATCAATCATCTGCACGATTGCGGCGGCTTCTTCTAAATCAAGTTCGTCCAAAAGCGCACCTTCAGCACGCTTCAATTCTTTCAAAAGGTTTTCGAGCTCCTTCTCCACTTGAATATGATCGAGCTTGTACCCTTTATCGATCATTTCCTGATAGCCGGCTTTCAATTTGGCGAGTTCCTGCGGAACGGTCTGCTTGCAGCTTGCAAGCAGTTTCGGCACATCGTCTATGTATGATTGAAGCTCTTCAAGCAAACGGTCTTGGGCGAGCAGCACCTTTCTGGCTTCTATATAATTTCCGCCTTCTGTTTCCTCTTCAAACTGTTTAATGCCTTCCCACACGGTATCGAGGTCGGTTTCAATTTTCTCATAGAGGTCTCCGTACAGGTGACTGTATGCCAAAAGGTTTTTCCGCACTTTTGTATACCGTTCTTTTACCTCTTCGATTTCTTTGCGGTTCTGCTCTTCGCTCGAGACAAGATCGGCGATTTCCTTTAAGATGTCTTCAATGTTGGATTCAGCCGCTGATAAAAGATTCTCAATATGCGCGAGCACCTGTTTCGATTTTTGAAAACGGTATTTGTCGGCGCAATCCTCGGCTTCAAACAGAAGCTCTTCGACTTTGGGCATATGCGAGGTGACGATTTCATCCCATTCCCGGCGCCACCTTTCAAAGAATTCCTCAGTCTGCCCCGTCATTTTCAGATGCTTGATTTTTGACATCTCTTCCACGATCGATCGGTTCATGATTTCGATTTTCCAAGCTTCTAAACGGTCGATCTCTTTATATATATTTTTTCTGAATAAGTAGCCCGTAGCGAATAAGATTAAAAATAACGCCAGTAAGCCAATGACAAACTCCATAATGAGCCCCCTTGCTGTTTATCTGTTCTGTCAGGGTATGTATTTGAAATTGTTATGTAAAAATGAAGTTAAACTATCGTTTTCATTGTTCTTATGATACCATGTAACCAACATTTTTTGAGCAGAATTTTTAATTTTTTTACATCAAAGTGACAACATCTGACTATTTTTTTACGGGGTGACATCATGCTGAAACGAGACGGTCATGTTCATTCTCCCTTTTGTCCGCACGGATCAAAAGACGAATTCAGATATTATATAGAAGAATTATGCAAAAAAGGCTTCCGATCCGTATCCTTCACCGAGCATGCGCCGCTTCCGCCTTCATTCATGGATCCGACCCCGGAGAAAGACAGCGCCATGCCGATCTCCGAGCTGGACCGCTATATTGAACGGCTGACCGAACTGAAGGAAGAGTACAAAGGACAGCTCGACGTTTTAATCGGTCTTGAAGTCGATTATATCCGCACCTTTGAACACGAAACGAAAGCTTTTCTCGATCAATACGGCACGCATCTTGACGACAGCATTCTTTCCGTTCATTTTTTGCCGGCCGGATCATCGCACATCTGCCTTGACTACGATGAAAAAGCGTTTCAACAGCTGATCGGCTGCTACGGCAGCACAGAACAGGTCTATCTCGCCTATTATGACGAAATTTATTCTTCCATTGTATCACCGCTGGGAGCATTTAAGCCAAAACGAATCGGCCACATCACGCTGGCGAAAAAATTTGTGAAGCTGTTTCCGTATTCGATGTCAGAAAGCGTCAGAAAATCGGTCTCTTCCTGTTTGGATGAAGCCGCAAAGCGCGGATACGAACTTGACTTTAATACGTCCGGCCTCCGCAAGCCTTATGCAGGCGACGTCTATATGGAAGAATGGATGATAAAAGAAGCGGAACAAAAAAACATCCCGCTTGTCTTTGGGTCTGATGCCCACCAAGCAGAGGATGCCGGATTTGGTTACGAACATTTTGAGAGCCGCTTGGCTAAATAACGGCGGCTTGCCGACCTTCTCTGTACAACAGACTGAGAAGCCATGTTTTGACTTCCTTGTAATACGCCTGATAAAAGTACGGCTCGTGCGGCTGTACATACAGCACTTCTGAAATATATTGAGGCTGCAGATAAGGCATCATTAAAAGCGACTTCAGCTGAATCATAAAATGGGAAAGGGGAAAACGGGAAAATTCATTGTCCTCATTTCCCTTTTCAATGATCAGGTGGAGAATGTACTTTTCTTTTGTTAAATATGTCGACATCACTTCGCGATTCAGTGTGGAATCAATCGTGACTTCGCGATAAACAAACCGAGTTAATTGACGGTGCTCATGCTGATACGATAGAATATCAAAAACCAATTGAAGAAGGCAATCCGTTGCACCTGCATCCGGAAGGCGTTCATAACCCTTTTCAAGGACTCTTAAATAGCCTTCATAAAAACGGGATATCAAATGCTCCATTAAACCGCCTTTTCCATTAAAATAATAGGAGATGTGGGCGACATTGACATTGGCTGCTCGGGCAATTTCGCGGACGGATGTTCCTGAAAAACCTTTTTGGTTGAACAGCTCCACGGCAGATTCGATGATCCTGTCCTTCGTGGTTGAAATAGCGTTTGATCCCATCTTGTTTCACCCCTTCTTACTTAAAACAATTCCACTTCAAGCGGAATTGTTCCTGTAAAAAGTGCTCGACAAATAGCATCACGGCAAGCGTGTTTTTGCCATTTCAAAGAAAAAGCGAGGGAAATTATCATGTTTCATGTCGAAAAAACAGAAGGCAGCAAAGAAAAAAAATACGAGCTTCTCCTCAAACAGATCGATGCGCTGACAGAAGGCGAACCTGATATGATCGCCAATACAGCAAACGCCTCCGCTCTTTTATATCAATCATTGGAAGACATCAACTGGGCGGGTTTTTATTTTGCCAAAGACGGCGAGCTTGTGCTCGGGCCGTTCCAGGGACTTCCTGCATGCGTAAGAATCCCGTTCGGGAAAGGCGTCTGCGGCACCGCTTATACAAACGGCCGGGTCGAGCGCGTTGAAGATGTGAACGCGTTCCCCGGACACATTGCGTGTGATGCGGCGTCCCAATCCGAAATCGTAGTTCCGCTTGAAGTGGACGGGAACATCATCGGAGTGCTCGATATCGACAGCCCGATTAAAAACCGCTTCGATGAAACAGATGAGTATTATTTGAAAAAGTTCACAGAGATGCTTGGAGAGCGTTTAAGCGAAAAGAGCCGGTAAATCCGGCTCTTTTTTAATGTGTCATAAACCTGTTTTTCCCGTTTCGCTTTGCATTGTACAGCGCGACATCCGCCTCTTTAAAAAGGCAGGTTAAAGATTTCGGACGATCCTGAGACCAATTGGATACCCCGCACGAAATCGTCACCTTTGGATCAGTGCATTCCCTGACAAGCGTAATCAGCCTCTCAGCAAGCATTTCACCGGTGTTCAGCCCTGCTTTCGGCAAGTATACCGCAAGCTCTTCTCCTCCCCACCTTGCTGCGACGTCCTGGTCGCGGATGTTTCGCTGGATCACCCTGGCGACTTGAATGAGAATATCATCGCCTTTCTGATGGCCGTACGTATCGTTAATCTGTTTAAAATCATCGATATCAATCAATACGAGTACGCCGCTCTCATCCGCTTTCATACTGTACCCGATTTTTTCATCGAAATAGCTTCTCGAGTAAAGCTCTGTCAAACGGTCTGTTTGAACAAGATACTTCAGCCGGTCACGCAGCATCAAATTCGACACGGCGAGCGTGGAATGCCTGATCAGCGTCTGAAACAGCTTAAACATTTCAAATGAAAAAGAGCAGACGTTTTTTTTCAATACGATGACAAATCCTTTGTTTTCATTATTCTCCAGCATCGGAACGCCCATTAATGAAGCATAACCGTCATTTCCAAAAAACGAAGAACCGTTTCCGACAAATACCCCGTTTTCCTCTGAAATCTTTTCTTTAACATAGCGGATATATGGAAGGGCCGCATCCGTCTGAAAAAAACTGGTGCTTCCCGGCAGCAGGGTTTCCTCGTCCAAATGATTTTTATAAAAAAAGCCCACCTCTTCGGCGCCAAATGAACTGATCAGCCTTTCGGACAAACTCTTCATCATATCAGGGAGGCGTTTCGTCCGGTTCAGCTGATGCGATGTTTCATTAATCAGCTCCAAATTTGAAATCATATTCTGCGACTGTTCGTAAAGCCGGGAATTTTCAAATGCTTTCCCTGCCGCATTCGAAATAATGCATATATCCGCTGCCGTATCGGCAGCCCCTGGTCCAAAAGCCTTCAAAACGCCATACGTTCCCTGCCGGCCTTTAATCGGAATGTAAACTTCCGATTCATTTTTGCTCTTCGCCTGTCCTGATAAGTATGCCTCCAAGGCGAAAGAATCGGTCGATTCGCTTTGCACATCTAACTCTATCGCAGGAAGGCTGATGTATTGGTCCTCATCGTATGACAAGAAAAGACAATATGCCAAAAAAGGAAAAACATCCCTTAAACTTTCAACCATTGTCTTGAGCACCTGCTCCTGATCCATCAGCTCATGCAGCAGCGCCGTCTTTTCATAAATCTTTGTTTTATTGAGCTCCTCATGAAATAATGCATCAAGTTTCAGACAATGCATTAAAAACAGGCGGATGGATTCAGCAAGACGTTCTGGTACTTTATGATTCTTTTGACACAAAAGTTCTATATATTTGCTGTTTTCTTCTATTGTTATAATGATATAATAATCATTAACTCGGCTGATCTGGCCGCTTTGGCCGTTCGCTCCCTGCGGACTTGAAGAAGGACGCAATGTAAGAGATATAAACGAAAAAAATGACTCTGCTGCCGCTTTTAGCCAGGCAACAGAGTCATCGTACGAGACGGCCGGCTTTTTTAAAAGAAATTGGAACAGCTTCTGATGAAAAGACAGATATAGGTCTTCAGTTTGTTTGTTCATGGTCATCACCTTAAAAAAATCCGTTTTATGTATTTTATTTTCCTGATTATATCATAAAAAACAGGACTTTATACTTATTAACGATTCAGGCTCTTTGGGACAGTCCATGAATGGTTGACTTTGCACAGCGGACATTATATAATCTTCTTTGTGTGAAATAATGCAGCCTTTTTGTTCTGCTTCTGTGTTTCATTTTGTTCCTTATCTATTAAGGTGTATCGTGTAACTCTTTGCTGCTGGAGCGAGGATACATGAAAACAAAATGGACATGGCTGAATTGAACAGATGGGTTTTATTTTCACAAAAATAAAACCAAAGGAGGAGTCACATTATGGCTCGCTATACAGGTCCAAGCTGGAAATTATCCCGCCGTTTAGGCATCTCTTTGAGCGGTACGGGTAAAGAATTAGAAAAACGTCCTTACGCACCAGGTCCTCACGGTCCGGGACAGCGTAAAAAACTATCAGAATATGGTTTGCAATTGCAAGAAAAGCAAAAGCTTCGCCATATGTACGGTGTGAACGAACGCCAATTCCGCAACCTTTTTGACAAAGCTGCGAAAATGGCTGGTAAACACGGTGAAAACTTCATGATTCTTCTTGAAGCACGTCTTGACAACATCGTTTACCGTCTTGGCCTAGCGCGCACTCGCCGCCAAGCACGCCAATTGGTAAACCACGGTCACATTCTTGTTGACGGAAGCCGCGTTGACATTCCGTCTTACCAAGTTAAACCTGGCCAAACGATTTCACTTCGTGAAAAATCTCAAAACCTTTCTGCAGTTAAAGAAGCGGTTGAAGTGAACAACTTCGTTCCTGAATACCTGACTTTTGACGCTGAAAAGCTTGAAGGTTCACTAACTCGCCTTCCAGAGCGTTCTGAGCTTCCTGCTGAGATCAACGAAGCATTGATCGTTGAATTCTACTCTCGTTAATAGAAAATGCTCTTTAAAGAGCATTGGCAAAAACCCTGGAATTGTTGATATATCAGCGATTCCAGGGTTTTTTGTTGTATTCTTCTTCCACCGTTGATTCGGGGAGATTGCGGGCTGTTGATAAGCCGGGAATAAAACGGACCCAGCTCATAAGCGTCAAGTTTTTAATAGATGATTTTTCTTGCAAGATACCTCCTCACAAGCAAGATATGACAAACGTCTCCTTTTCTCTTATACATATATTCGGTAAAATCAAATCGTTGGTTAAAGAATGAAAACGGAGGAGTGACCAACAAATGCTTATGTTTTTTGGTAAGTTTCTCTTGTTCTACTTGTTCTGTTTAGCTGCATTCGCCATTTTCAAAGTCATGTACTACAATATCAGCAAAAAATGGGTTGCAAAGACTGAAGATGGCACTAAACTGAATTGGGCTTTGAATGTCTTTGTTAAACACGGTAAGAAAATGGACAGCAACGACTGCTTTGTGATGGGGGTGTTAGCGGGATGGTGTGCGATTTATTTATAAAAAACTCCCGGAAGGCTTCGATGAGGGCTAAGATCCGTCCCGCGATACGAGGGGCATGAACTTCAGTGACTGCTTTTGTTTTAGCCTCGCCCATTTGACTGTCTCCGGTATCTCAAAACCATCTTGAATCGTCACTGAAATTGATATGCCAAACAATCTTCGGAAATACGGGCATCTCTCATTAAAAATCAAGTTAACAGTCGTTCCCCTTCGGTCTTCTTCAGACTATAAAAAACCCCAATCGCCAGATGATTGTCTAACAATTGGGGTGCAATTTACGATACATTTACTTTTGGATCTGGTCCATATTGATTTTCTTTTGTTTCGCCAGCCTGACAGTAAAAAATCAGCAGAATGACAGCACCGATAATCGGCAACAAGCCAATTAAAATCCACCAGCCGCTTCTTCCGGTATCATGCAGCCTGCGGACATTGACAGCCAAAGAGGGCACCAAAACAGCCAACTGATAAATTAAGATCAGGACGTACCCGAGGAATCCACCGCCATACCCGATGATATATCCTACTTGATATCCATCATATCCTTCCGCTGTCATGATTCCTGAAATAAATAAACTTACGATCATTACTGTTAAGATAAATAAAATAAAACATATGATACCGTTAAACAAATGAAACAACCAATATTCCTTTCGTCTTGCTCTCCCTTCAAAATTCGCATAATTCCTCAAGCCTTTCCAAAACCACTTCATACAAGTTCCTCCATTGTCAAATCTATAAATTTGCGAAAAACATATGAATTATACCATAAAATATCATTATCGACCATTTACTTGAAGGATGCTCCCAAGTCATCTTAGAGGAACATTTTTTTAATTGGAATTTGAGCTTGTGCCTTTTCAAAATTTCAGTTCTCATTTCACCATTGCTTCTGTATAATATGAATCATCCATTTCGCCTCTGTAGCTCTAGAAGGGAAGAGCGCCGTAAAACATTGTAGGAACGGGTCGCAAGGCAAGGGTTTCAGAAGCACCGAAAAGCAAATAGCTGAGACAGGTGGAATTCCTGTCGGTGAAAGTCCGTAGGGAAGCGTGTTCTCCCCTAGCCTATGCTTACGAGAGGAGTGCGGGTTCGAATCCCGCCGGAGGCATTGATCTTTGTTCTCTAAGAAGAAGTCAAAAAAACAGACAGAAATTTCACTGTCTGTTTTTTACGGCTTTGACCTGTCATATATTAAAATGTGTAAGATTCGCCGTCATCCGGCACAAAAACACGTGAAGACATTCCTTTTTCCTGAATGAAACTCTTCAATTCTTCCCGTGATAAAGTCCAATGGTTGACAGCTTCCATATGACTGGAAATGATTGTGGCGTCAGGAGCGGCTTGATAGACTTCAGCAATATCCTCTTTCCCCATGACGAGAGACCCTCCTTCAAAGAATTGATTGTCTCCTCCGTTAACGACTATGATGTCCGGCTGATGCGCAGCGATTTCTTCCCGGACACCTTCATACCAAACCGTATCCCCTGCTACATACAGCGTTTTCTCCTTTGAGTGCTTGAAGACAACGCCGCACACTTCTCCGGCAAGCTTTTTTATCTCTCCTCGTCCATGCTCGCCTTTTGTCTTGATTAATTGAATCCCCTCAAACACCGTATCTTTTGTTAAAACCACTGTATTTTGAAAACCTGCTTTTCTCACTTCCTCAGCATCTGCTTCATTTTGGACAAACAGTTTGATTTCTTTCGGCAACAGATCTTTGGCAGCATCGTCAAAGTGATCTAAATGCAGATGAGTGACGATGACTGCGTCGGTATTCTTGACGAGCTCGTCGGTTGGCACAGGCAAGGTGACTAAAGGGTTGTTTTGATCTTGTCTTGCTGAGTTCGGAAAAGGAGGATAAGTGCCTTTCTCAGCCAGCATCGGATCTATTAAAAATGTTTTGCCAGCATATTTAACGGTTAATGTTGCATTTCGAATTTGTTGAATATCCATGGTTATCATGCCTTTCCTTTTATTTACGATTAGTTTATACTATGACCGATCATCATTTAAATAGATATAGTCAAGTCTTTTTAGCATTTGACTTGATTTTTGAAAAACGTTCTTTTGAGAGGATTTGATGAAATGCTGGATCATACAGACAGGCAAATCATAGAGGAATTATCAAAAAACAGCCGGATGACCATGAAGGAATTAGGAGAGAAAGTTCATTTGACAGGGCAGGCGGCTTCCTCAAGGGTTGCAAAATTAGAGGATCAAGGAGTGATTGAAGGTTATACCATAAAAGTGAATCAAGACAAACTCGGGTGTTTTATTCACGCTTTTATCAATATCTATACAAAAAGCACTTATCATAAGCCTTATCTTTCATTTATCAAAGCACAGCAGAAATACATCATTCAAAACTATAAAATCAGCGGGGACGGCTGTTATCTTCTCGAATGCAAGTTTCCGTCAAATCAACTGTTGGATCAATTTTTAACAGACTTAAACCATCATGCAAATTATAAACTGTCGATCGTTATTAATAAAACGGGCGTGTGAAGAATCCGCCGTCCGCTTTTTTCATAAAAAAGAGGGCCCTAAAGACCCTCTACTTCAGCCGCTTTGCTGCGTTTTCCGTCTGATTCAATTGATTGTATCCGTCAGCTGACTGCTGCGCCTCTTGTTTTTGTTCCGTTTCCAGCTGCTTGTTGTAATCTTCCATAAACTTTTCTTTGGCTGCAATGAACAGGTTCATGCTACATTCCTCCCTCTTCAACGATGGAAATGCTCTACCTATTACATCTATATTTTTGACATTTCCTGAATGAACATACATGAAACATACGGACACAAAAAAACCCTTGCCGTTTGGCAAGAGCTTTTTGATTATTTATAAGTCAGCAGGAAGTATTTCTTTTTACCGCGGCGAATGACGGTAAACTGTCCTTCGATGCGGTCGTCGCCGGTGAGGACGTCCGCAACATCGGTGCGGCGCTCGCCGTTAACGTATACCGCGCCGTTTGTGATATCTTCGCGCGCCTGGCGTTTAGACGGAGACAGCTTGGATTGGACGAGCACCTCAACAAGAGGCAGTTCATCCGCTTTCTCAAGTTCCATGGAAGGAACCCCTTTAAAGCCGACCTTCACTTCTTCAGCAGTCAGCTGTTTAATATCTCCGCTGAAGAGTGCTTTTGAGATGTTGACGGCCTGCTCAAACGCTTCACGGCCGTGTACAAGAACGGTCACTTCTTCGGCGAGGCGCTTTTGCGCTTCGCGTTTTTCAGGCGCCGTCTCTGCTTTTTCAGCGAGATCTTCAATTTCTTCTTTGGACAAGAAAGTGAAGTATTTTAAGTATTTCACGACATCCCTGTCGTCGGTATTGATCCAGAACTGATAAAACTCATATGCCGATGTCTTCTCTTTATCAAGCCAGATCGCGCCGCCTTCCGTTTTTCCGAACTTCGTGCCGTCTGCTTTTGTCACAAGCGGAATCGTCAATCCGAAAGCTTTTGCATTCTCTTCAGATTTGCGGATAAGCTCGAGACCTGACGTGATATTGCCCCACTGGTCGCTTCCGCCGATCTGCAGCTTGCATTCCTGGTTTCTGTACAAATTCAAGAAATCGAGAGACTGCAGGATCATGTAGCTGAATTCAGTATAAGATATGCCCGTCTCGATTCTGGAACTTACCGTATCTTTGGCAAGCATGTAATTGATTCCAAAGTTTTTGCCGACATCGCGCAGGAAATCAATGACGTTCATTTTGCCGATCCAGTCATAGTTGTTCGCCATAATCGCCGGATTTTTTTCAGCTTCAAAATCCAGGAAACGCGAAAGCTGGTTTTTGATTTTCTGCGACCATTCGCGGACGATTTCTTCATTGTTCAGCGTGCGCTCCGCTTTCTTTCCGCTCGGATCGCCGATCAGGCCCGTCGCTCCGCCTACGAGCGCAATCGGACGATGTCCGGCCAGCTGAAAGCGGCGAAGCATTAATATTGGCAACAGGTGTCCGATATGCAGACTATCAGCTGTCGGATCAAATCCGGAGTATAAGCTGATTTTTTCTTTATCCAGCAGTTCTCTCAAGCCTGCTTCATCGGTTTGCTGCTGAATCAGTCCCCTGAAGGACAAATCATCAAGTAAGTGTGTCATCATCATTTAGCTCCTTTTTTCCAAAAATAAAACGCCCCTTCGCAAAAACGAAGGGACGATAAAAATCGCGGTACCACCCTGCTTAAAAGAACGCATGGCCGCGCTCTTTTCACTCTCAATGATAACGGAAAAGCTTCCGTTCTTCTGCTACACAAAGCCCGGGAGGCTTTTTTCGCAAAAGCGGTTCGTGAGTGTAATTCAAACCATCCATATGTGCTGATTTTCACCGGCCATCAGCTCTCTAAGACAGGGAAGGATGCGTTTTACTGATCTCAGTCTTCACCTTTTGAATATTCGACTAAATCTTTTTTAACATAATATTTTTGCATTGTCAATGAGACATCAGTCTTCCATCGATGAGAGATCGCCTGCCGGAAGGTTCAGCTCCCAAGCTTTCAGGACGCGTCTCATGATCTTTCCGCTTCTTGTTTTCGGCAGTTTATCCTTGAATTCGATTTCCCTTGGCGCGGCGTGTGCGGCCAAACCTTGTTTCACGAACTGCCTGATTTCCTCTTTTAACGAATCTGACGGTTCATAACCGTCCCTCAAGGCGATAAATGCTTTAATAATTTCACCGCGGACGGGATCCGGTTTGCCGATGACGCCTGCTTCAGCGACAGCTTGATGCTCAACAAGCTTGCTTTCGACTTCAAACGGGCCGACGCGCTCGCCCGATGTCATGATGACATCGTCGATCCTTCCCTGGAACCAGAAGTATCCGTCTTCATCCATGTAGGCGGAATCTCCTGACACATACCAATCCCCCGGCATAAAATAGGAGCTGTATTTTTCAGGATTGTTCCAGATCGAATGCATCATCGACGGCCAGCCTTTTTTAATGGCGAGATTCCCCATTCTGTAAGGAGGCAGTTCATTTCCCTGGTGATCGACGATTGCAGCCTCTACGCCTGGAATCGGCTTGCCCATCGATCCCGGTTTAATTTCCATGCACGGGTAATTGCAGATGAGCTGCGCTCCTGTTTCGGTCATCCACCATGTATCATGAATCCGGTTGCTGAAGACTTTATGCCCCCATCTGATGACTTCAGGATTTAACGGCTCCCCTACGCTTAAAATATGCCGTAATGAGCTCAGATTATATTTGTTTACGAGATCGTCGCCAGCACCCATCAGCATCCGAAAAGCCGTTGGCGCGCTGTACCATACCGTCACTTCCATTTTTTCAATCGTTTCGTACCATGCTTCGGGACTGAATCTGCCGCCTACGACAACATTCGTTGCTCCATTCAGCCACGGACCGAAGATCCCGTAGACCGTTCCGGTAACCCAGCCTGGATCAGCCGTGCACCAATAAATGTCATCGTCGTGCAGATCAAGAACCCATTTGGCTGTTTGATAATGCTGAATCATTGCTTTGTGGACGTGGAGAACCCCTTTTGGCGCGCCGGTCGAACCCGATGTATAGTGAAGCAGCATCCCGTCTTCCTGATCCATCCATTCAATCTCAAGATCAGTATCTGCTTCAGCCGCTTTCGCGTAATAATCGATGACAGACCCTTCTTCCTTTACGCCTTCTCCAACGACAATGATTGATTCAAGATCCGGAAGTTCACCGGCCGGCACCCGTTCAAGCAATTCCGGCGTCGTCACGATAACCTTCGCTCCGCTGTTTAAAAGCCTGTCTTTGACAGCGCCTTCCATAAATGCTTCAAACAACGGCCCGACGATCGCTCCCAATTTGACAGCGCCGAGAAGAATAAAATAAAGCTCGGGTGATCTCGGCATAAAAACAAACACACGGTCTCCCTTTCCCACATTGGCATGCTGCTTTAAGACATTCCCGGCTTTATTCGTTTCATTTTTCATCTCTCTGAAGGTGTACTTTTCTTCGCGGACCGGATCTTTGTAGTAAAATGCCACTTTATTTTTCAAATTTGACTCAGCGTGGCGGTCGATCGCTTCATAAGCTGCATTGATTTTTCCCGTTTTGTGCCATGAAAAATGTTTTTCGGCATCCTTCCAGTCAAATGTCCGGTATGCTTCATCATAGTCTTTCAAGTTGTAGTTTCCCTTTTCTGCTGGCAACGCTTTCAATTCCATGCCCATCCCCCTTTGTTCGCTCATCAAAATATATTATAGTATAGATTTTTTATTTTCTCAATTTTTAAAAAATACTCTTCCATCCTATGAAAACGCTTAATATTTTGGTATATTATGTATAAAAGACTTCAACTAAGATGTAAGGCGGTGGATACGTGGACCATCACAAAACTTATCATGCCAAAGAATTGCAGACCGAGAAAGGCTCCGTGCTGATAGAGGGCCCTATCAGTCCCGAAAAACTCGCACAATATGAATTTCACAACGAGCTTACAGCCTTTCGCCCATCTCAAAAACAACATGAAGCATTAATCGAAATCGCAGGGCTTCCCGAAGGACGGATCATCATCGCCCGTTTCCGGCAAACCATTGTCGGCTATGTGACATATGTTTATCCAGACCCGCTTGAAAGATGGTCTGAAGGAAACATGGAAAATTTAATTGAGCTTGGAGCCATCGAAGTCATTCCGGCGTTCAGGGGTCACTCTGTCGGGAAGACGCTGCTTGCGGTCAGCATGATGGATCCACAGATGGAAAAATATATCATCATCACGACTGAATATTACTGGCATTGGGATCTAAAGGGGACTAATAAAGATGTTTGGGAATACAGAAAGATGATGGAGAAAATGATGAATGCCGGAGGGCTTGTCTGGTTTGCGACAGACGATCCGGAAATCAGCTCCCATCCCGCCAACTGTTTAATGGCCCGCATCGGAAAAGAGGTCAGTCAGGAGTCGATCGAGCGTTTTGACAGACTCAGATTCCACAATCGTTTTATGTATTAAGGGAGCAAAGGGGACCTGAATATGATTGTTGAAAAAATCATGAAACGGGATGTTGTGACACTTTCCAGAACGGATACGATTGAAGAAGCGATCAAACGCATGCGAACATTTCATATTAAACACCTTCCCGTCATCAATGAACGGGGAACGGTCATAGGCATCGTCACGGACAGGGACGTCAAAACAGCAAGTCCGAGTATTTTTGCCCAAAACAGATCTCACGAAGATTTAAAAAAGCCGGTGGAACTGATTATGTCAAAAGAAGTGATCACCGGTCACCCGCTTGATTTTGCCGAAGAAATATCAGCTATTTTTTTCGAACACGAAATCGGCTGCCTCCCGATCGTAAAAAACGGGAAGCTTGTCGGCATTGTGACAAAATCCGATTTGCTGCATACGTTCGTCCAGCTGACAGGAGCCCATTTTCCAGGCTCCCAAATCGAAATCAAAACCGATCATATCGCCCGTAGCCTCGCTGATATCAGCGCCATTTTCAGCAGGCGCCAAATCGCCATATTGAGCGTGCTCGTATATCCCGGTGATGAAGATGATTCGAAAATACTCGTGTTTCGCGTTCAAACAATGAATCCCGCCTCTATCATCAAAGACGTGAAGTCCAAAGGGTATCAGGTTCTTTGGCCGGCTGTTCAAAGGGATTTGCCATGAAGGACAGCGTATTTATTTTTTCTCCCTCTTACCAAACCTATCAATTTCATCAAGATCACCCGTTTAATCAGCTGCGAGTCTATGTAACATACGATCTTTTGAATACGGTCGGCGCATTTGAACCGGGAGAAACGATTGCTCCGCGCATAGCGACAGAAGCCGAGCTCGGCCTTGTTCACACAGGCGATTATATCAAGGCTGTCCAGCTTGCAGGGGCGGGAAAACTCCCGGCAGCCGAAAGCGAAAACTACGGGCTTGGAACAGAAGATACCCCTGTCTTTGCCGGGATGCACGAAGCCGCCTCCCTTTTGGTGGGCGGAACACTGACAGCTGCAGACTATGTCATGACGGGCAAAGCAAGACACGCCCTCAATCTCGGAGGCGGGCTTCACCACGGATTCAGAGGAAGAGCTTCAGGATTTTGCGTCTATAACGACAGTTCAGTTGTGATACGATATTTGCAGAAAAAATATCATGCGAAGGTTTTATATATTGATACGGACGCCCATCACGGCGACGGGGTGCAGTTTACGTTCTATGATGATCCTTCCGTGTGTACCGTCTCGATTCATGAAACCGGCCGCTACCTTTTCCCGGGAACGGGGCAAGTACAGGAAAGAGGTCATGGCGAAGGCTACGGCTACGCTTTTAATATCCCGCTCGATGCCTTCACAGAAGATGAGTCTTTTCTTGAATCCTACCGGACGGCTGTTTCTGAAATAGCCGAGTTTTTCAAACCGGACGTTATTTTGTCGCAAAACGGAGCTGACGCGCATTACTACGATCCGCTGACACACTTGTGCACGACGATGAAGATTTACGAAGAGATTCCAAAGCTCGCTCACGAACTTGCACACACCTATTGCAACGGAAGATGGATCGCTGTCGGCGGAGGCGGGTACGACATTTGGCGCGTCGTACCGAGGGCATGGGCAAGAATCTGGCTTGAAATGAAAGGAATGAAACCTGAGGATAAGATGCCTGAAAAATGGCTGAAAAAGTGGGGGAAGCAGGCATCTGTCCGACTTCCTGCCAACTGGTCCGACCCGGCAGATTTGTATCCTCCGATTCCAAGAAAATCCGAAATAACGGAAAAAAACGCCCAAACCGTTGCCAAAGCTCTTTATCCGATTCGCTCTGCCAAGCGCGCCACTTAATGCGAAAAATCCCGGCGTACAGAAAAGGCCTTGCTTTTATGCAAGACCTTGCTTTCTTCTCATTTATTTTTTTGCGATGACAATTTCGACGCGCCTGTTTTCCTTCATATGGCTCTCTGTGCGGTTGTCCTTGACCGGTTTTGTATCGGCATAACCGATGGCAAGAAAACGTGAAGAGTCGAGCTTTTCTTTCGACGTAAAGTAGCCGATCACAGTGCTCGCCCTTGCCGCAGAAAGCTCCCAATTGGATGGAAAACGGTAAGTCGAAATCGGGCGGCTGTCCGTATGCCCCTCCACACGGATCGGGTTGGACACTGATTTGAGAAGGACGGCGATTTTATGCAAAAGCGGGTGAGCCTGGTCTTTCAGATCCGCTTTTCCCGAATCAAACAAAACCGCTTCCTGAAGGACGAGGATGATGCCCCGTTCATCACGCTTGGCCGCTATCAAACTTGACAGTTCATTTTTTTCAATATAGTCGTTGATTTTCTTTAATAAATCTTCTTGGCTTTTAGCCGTTTTTTCAGCCTTCTGATCGTCCGCGTTTTCTTTTTTCAGCTCTGCGGCGGATTTGCCGTCGGCCCTGTCTTGAAATGAACCGACTGCTGCTTTAAATTTGTTTAAATCGATTTGCGACATCGAAAACAGTAAAATAAAGAACACGAGGATGAGCGTAATCAAATCCGAAAACGTGATGATCCAGTTTGACGATTTGCGACCCTGCTCGCGCTTTCTTCGTTCATGTCTAAGCTTCATGAGCCCTGTCCTTTTGTTTTATATGATCCGCCCGCTTTTTTGCCCATTCTTCTTTTGAACTGAAAACGACAAGCTGGCTTTCCAGATTTCGCGGATTTCTTCCCGACTGGATGCCGATGATGCCTTCGATCATGACCTGCTTCTTAAAGATTTCATTCTCAGTCTTTTCTTCAAGCTTTGCGGCGATCGGTATAAACAGCATGTTGGCTAAAAGGGATCCGTAAAGCGTCGTCAAAAGGGCGATCGCCATATTCGGACCGAGCGTTTCCGGCTTGTTCAGGTTTTTGAGCATCATGACGAGTCCGACAAGGGTTCCGATCATTCCCCATGCAGGGGCAAATTCCCCCGCTTTTTCAAAGATTCTTCTTCCCTTTCTGTGCCTTTCTTCCATCGCGGCGATTTCCGAGTTCATCACATTACGGATCGTCTCCTCGTCCCATCCGTCGATGGCAAGAAGCAGACCTTTTTTCAAAAACGGGTCTTTCATTTCATTGATATTGGCGTCCAATGATAAAATTCCTTGTTTGCGCGCCTGTTCAGACAGGCTGACAAAGGTTTTGACCAAGTCGCGTACATCGTCTTCTTCCGAAATAAAGACCTGCTTCAGCACAGCCGGCGCTCTTTTTAAATCTTTCGGGGAAAAGCTGATGAAAACAGCTGCACACAATCCGCCCGTCACGATAAAGAAAGACGTCAAATCGATAAACGAATAAAAACCGGAAAGCCCCGCTCCAGAGACAACGCCGATTACTAAAATGAAAATACCCAAAATCAAACCGACCGGTGTCAGATAATCAAATCGTTTCATTTTTTCATAATCTCTCCAGCTCAAGGAAAAGAAAGCAAGCAATTCACGAAAAAAGCTGTGAACACTTGCTTTCTTTCTCGTTTATTTAATCATGATCATTTTGTTGATTGTCTGAGTTCAATGCGATGCGGCAGCTGGACAATATGCTCTTCGACTTCCTCTTTGTTCATCAGCTTTGTCAGAAGTCTCATCGCTACGGCACCGATATCATACGTCGGCTGGACGACAGTCGACAGCTGCGGTCGAACCATTAATGAAAGCCTTGTATTGTCAAAGCCGATCACTTCAAGGTCATCCGGAATAGCCAGTCCTTTATCCTGTGCTGCGTGAATAACGCCGAGTGCCATTTCGTCTGTCGCTGACAGGACGGCCGTCGGTTTTTCATCCAGCTTCATTAGCGCCTCCAGCGCTTCCATTCCTGAATCGTACGTATAATCGCCTTCTGCGACATACTCTTCTTTAAATGTCAGCCCCTTATCCTCAAGCGCTCTTTTAAAGCCTTGAAGTTTTTTCGCTTGATTGACCGGCTCAGTCATAGGTCCTGATACAAACGCAAGGCGCTTATGGCCTTTTTCAATCAGCATGGTAGCCGCATCATAAATCGCCTGTTCATAATCGATCGCAACCGACGGCGTTTCCCCTTTTTCTTCAACAGATGCCGCAAGCACGATCGGAACTGGTGACCGCTTAAACTCCTCCACATGCTCTTCAGTGACATTTCCGCTCATAAAGACGATACCGTCAACTTGTTTTCCCAGCATCGTATTCAAAAGATGAAGTTCTTTGTCCATATTCTGGTCGGAGTTGCTCAAAATAATATTGTACTTGTACATCGTTGCGATATCTTCGATTCCCCTCGCCAGCTCTGAATAAAAGATGCTGGAAATATCGGGAATGATCACACCGACAGTCGTCGTCTTTTTGCTTGCAAGGCCCCTTGCCACGGCATTTGGACGATAGCCAAGACGCTCGATGGCTTCAAGCACCTTCTTTCTCGTCGTCGGCTTGACGTTCGGATTTCCGTTCACAACCCTGGAAACGGTTGCCATACTTACATTTGCTTCGCGTGCTACATCATATATTGTCACATTACTCATTTTTACCACTCCTTCAACTGGGTACACTTTTCTTTTCCTATAGCATAAACATTTTCATGTAGAGAAATGTCAAAATGTAAAACTTTATGTAAAATAAACAGAACTCAAGTTTACATTATTTTTCATAACCTGCCAAAACAAAAGGGGCTCTCTGAAATTATACACGGTTTTACCTAATATGAAAACGTTCCCTTTATTTTTATAATTAATTTAAATAAGAATAAACAGCTTTTTAATTAAAAATAAGACATTTTTTCGACAATTTTTGATGACAACTAAAAAAAGGACCGCTCGAAAGCGGTCCATAAACGAATCTTATGCTTTTACTTGAACGAGCGGCTTCAGTTCATTTAACCATTTTTCAAATGTCGGGATATCCATTTGCTGAGCAGAGTCGGAAAGCGCGACAGAAGGATCAGGGTGAACTTCGGCCATGACGCCGTCAGCTCCGATCGCAAGCGCTGCTTTTGCTGTCGGAAGCAGCAAGTCGCGGCGTCCGGTAGAATGAGTGACATCCACGAATACAGGAAGGTGAGTTTCCTGCTTCAGGATCGGCACAGCTGAGATATCAAGCGTATTTCTAGTCGCTGTCTCATACGTTCTGATTCCGCGTTCGCAAAGGATGATTTGATCATTGCCCTGTGACATGATGTACTCCGCTGCATTGATGAATTCCTTCAGCGTTGCGGCAAGTCCGCGCTTCAGCAGAACCGGCTTCTTCACTGAACCGGCGGCTTTTAAGAGCTCGAAGTTTTGCATGTTGCGGGCGCCGATTTGGATAACATCAATGTAATCAATGGCTTCTTCAATATGCTGCGGATTCACGATCTCACTGATGACGGCAAGATCATACTCATCAGCAACACGCTTTAAGATTTGCAGGCCTTCAACACCGAGGCCTTGGAAGTCGTACGGGCTTGTACGGGGTTTGAAGGCTCCGCCGCGAAGCAGTTTCAAGCCTTGCTTTTTAGCTGCGGCTGCAACTTCGGCTACTTGCTCATAG
Source organism: Bacillus sp. BS3(2021) (assembly GCF_021043345.1). NCBI lineage: Bacteria > Bacillati > Bacillota > Bacilli > Caryophanales > Bacillaceae > Bacillus > Bacillus sp. BS3(2021). The sequence goes on along the minus strand of NZ_JAJNDM010000008.1, from coordinate 111,275 downwards.
CTTTCAACCGCACACGGACCGACGATAAATCTTTGTTCTCCGTCGCCGATCTTTTCGCCTTTCAAATCAACGATCGTATTTTCAGGCTTTTTCTTGCGGGAAACGAGCAGTGCTTTGCTGTGATCGTCTTCCTGAAGCTCAAGTCCAGCTTTGAAAATCTCTTTGAAAATATGCTGGATCGTCGAGTTTTCAAACGGTCCGTCATTATTTTCAATAATTTCGTTCAGCATCGCTCTTTCTCTGACTGGATCGTAGCGGTTGATGCCTTGCGCTTCCTTCGCTTTTCCAATCTCCTGAACGATTCTTCCTCGCTCATTAATCAGCTTTAATATTTGCAAGTTTAATTCATTCGCCTGCTGCCTCAGCAAATCAAGTTCAGTGTTGCTCATGTTATCCATCCTTTCTTTTTAACTTCACCCTCTATGAGAATAAGAATGATTCAATTGATTAGGGTTTATTATAAACAATGTTTCTTAAAATGTCACGAAAAAATTCTTTATTACCAAAACGCTTTTAAGCGATAAAGCATTATATGCAGTTTATCCCTTGCTGTGCGGGTGTTTGTCGGAAGAATAAAAAAAAGAATCCTGTTTGATTCTTTAACTTGATAACCTGTATATTCTCTGTATTGCGGTTTCGACGCTAAAAACCCTGTCATTCAAGGCAGCCGCCTTATCATCGGCATGTTCGACAATGTTCTCCGTAAATTGTCCGATGTTCTCGATGATCGTTTTCGGGAGCCTCTCCTGTCCTCTTTTCAGTTCATCTATATCTGTTTCAAGCCGATTCAGCCGCTTGTCCATTGCGTTTAAGCGGTTTTCTACTTTGTTTAAGCGCCCGTCTATTTCTTTGAAGCGCTTGTCGATTGCGTTAAAGCGCTTATCTACTTCAACGAAACGTGCGTCCACTTCATCGAAGCGCTTGTCTATCTCAACGAAGCGTGCGTCCACTTCATCGAAGCGCTTGTCTATCTCAGCGAAGCGTGCGTCCACTTCATCGAAGCGCTTGTCGATCTCAGCGAAGCGTGCATCCACTTCATCGAAGCGCTTGTCGACCTCAACGAAGCGTGCGTCGATTTTGTCTAAGCGCTTGTCGATTCCATCAAGACGCTGATTGATCGGACTCAATTCTTCTTTTAGAACGGATTGAAGCATGTCCTTTAATTCAGTGTTCAACTCATCACCTCCTGTTTTATTAATTATAACGTACAACCATGGATCAAACGATACATTTTCCTAAAAAGGCATTTCCATGAGGCAAAAGCATCATAACAACATAGAAAACGGCCAAAACGCTATACGTCTTGGCCGTTTTTACCTGCGGATTATCTGCTGTTTTCCGCAAGTGCTTGAGCTGTAATTTGCGAATGGGAGGCGTGCCATTTCACGTTCCCGTTTGTAAAAATGAAGGCTTGAGGACTTTCGTGTTTAATTCCGTACTGCTCAGCGATATAGTTTGACAGCGGTCGGCTTTCCTGCACTTTTAGATAATAAGCCGGTATGTCTTCATGCTGATTGGCGAATGATTCAAATTCTTCAAACGCGCGCCTGCTGATCGGGCATGTCACACTATGTTTCAAAAAGATAAATGTATCGTTGTTTTCTGCAAGCTTTTTAAATTCATCCTCTGTTTGAATGAGCTGTTTCGACACGGTGATCTCCCTTTCCTCCATTATTTCTGGACGGTATCCGCTGTTTCCCTTGCTTCATCTTCTATTTCATTTTTGGCTTCTTCAGCCTGTTCTTCGATTTTAGTCGATGCTTCTTCCTTTAGTTCATCAGCTTTTTCAGCACCTTTGTTTCGCAAGTCTTTGACTTTATCCATGATCTGTGAAGACTGGTCGGCAACAAGCTGTGAAATCGAAGATGTCTTCTCTTTGGCGATGCTGACGTACTCAGAACCTCTCTCCCTCGCTTCGCTTGTGAGCTTTCCGGTCTTATCTTTTAAAACGACAGCCTGATTTCCGAGGTCATCGCGAAGCTCTTTCCCTGACTTCGGTGCTAAAAATAAAGCTGCGGCTGCCCCGATGATTCCGCCTACAAACGTGCCGATTAAAAAATCCTTAGTATTCATTCCATCTTTACTCATAAATTATTCCTCCTTCATCTTCTTTTGTTTCCATCTATTCCAAATTTCCAAAGCTGCATTGCTCCAGCTGACAACTTGAGAAATTTTTTCACGGTTTTGCTCTGCGGCTGATGTGACGGACTCTGAAACCTGCTGAATGGAGCTGTTAAACTGCCTGACCGATGTGCCGACTTCCTGAACGGCATCCACGACCGTATTCAGCTTCAAAGATTTTTCCTGAATATCATCAGCGAGCCGGTTCGTCTTATTCAGGAGCTCCGTTGTTTCAGCTGTGATGCCTTTCATTTGTCCTTCAACACCTTCCAGCGTTGCGGCAACATGATTGAGTGTGACTTGAAGCGATTTTAATGTTTTTGATAAATAGATAACCAGAATAAGAAAGCTGACAGCGATGAGTGCGGCGCTTAAATATAGAATAATAATCATCTTATCCTCCTCGAGCTAAGGTCTTACAATTGATGTATACCCAATTGTTTAAATCGTAAACCTTTATATTTACTTTTTCTACACGCACGAGAGAATTCCTTTAACAGAAACTCCCGGCTCCATATGTACAAAAAAGCAGCGGATTGACTCACACTGCCTTTTTCATTATGCTAATACATTTTCATATGCTTTTAAATACTTTTGAATGTCACCTGCGCCCATGAAAATTAACACTGCATTTTCATGCTCCTTTAAAATCGATGTGTCATTTTCATCGATCAGCTTCGCCTGCGGGATTTTCTCCTGCAAATCGCCGATCGTCAGCTTTCCTGCATTTTCCCGGGCAGATCCGAATATATCGCAAAGATATACATAATCGGCTTTCTTGAGGCTTTCGGCAAACTCATTCAGGAACGACTGCGTGCGCGTAAATGTATGCGGTTGAAATACTGCGACAACGTCCCGTTCCGGATACTTCTGTCTGGCTGCTTCAATCGTCACCGTGATTTCAGTCGGATGATGGGCATAATCGTCAATCAACACTTGGCTGCCGGCATGTTTTTCGTTAAATCTGCGTTTAACGCCGCCAAAGGTTTGCAATCCTTCTTTAATGATATCGACATCGACCTGTTCATAATGGCAGAGTGCGATAACGGCCAAAGCGTTCAGAACGTTATGGCTGCCGTATGCCGGTATATAGAAGGTATCGTAGAATGTGTTCCTGACGAAAACATCGAACGTTGTGCCCTCGGTATTTTTGATGACATTTCTCGCCTGAAAATCGTTTTCCTCGGCAAAGCCGTAGTATACGACTGGAACGTTCGCATGGATTTTCATCAAATATTCGTCGTCGCCGCATGCGATAATTCCCTTGTTCACCTGTAATGCCATCGTTTGAAATGCGTCAAATACATCATCGATATTCGCGAAATAATCGGGATGATCAAAATCAATATTTGTCATGATCGCATAATCAGGCTGATAGCTCAGAAAATGCCTTCTGTATTCACAGGCTTCAAGCACAAAGTACTCGCTGTTTTCGCAGCCTTTTCCAGTCCCGTCTCCAATCAGATAAGATGTCGGTTTTGCTTTCTGGATGACATGGGATAAAAGACCCGTCGTTGACGTTTTGCCATGTGCCCCTGTCACGGCAATACTCGTAAATTTCTTCAGATAGTCACCGAGGAATTTATGATACCGCACGACTTGCAGGCCTTCGGCTCGCGCTTTTTCAATTTCAGGATGGGTGTCGGGAAAAGCATTTCCGGCAATAACAATCATTCCCGGCTTGATATTTTCCGGATCAAACGGATATATCGGGATATTTCTCTCCTCTAAAGCGGTTTGTGTAAAAATGTACTTTTCGATATCCGATCCTTGGACATTATATCCATTATCATGGAGAATTTGGGCAAGCGGACTCATACCTGTCCCTTTTATTCCGACAAAATGATAAACAGTCATAATTGTACCTCCAACAAACGTCTATCTGCTTCCCAGTATATGACGCTTATTTCAATTTGCAACCTAAGCTCGGCCGCATCGTTTTCTTCAAAGTCATCATTATATTCAGTATCAGACATTTTCAAGAGTGAATAAACCTCCTGCGTAAAGGATTTTTTTGAACCCTTTCACGGAAGTGCTCTTAAAAACGGATTAAAACGCCGCTGCCGGCGCTTTAATATGCGGCGCTCTAAAAAAAACACGCCCATCTGCTATCATACCATGTTTAGCCGAAAAGTGAACTACTTTCTATTAACTGTTCCAGCTCGGCCTTTGTAATCAGGACTTCTCTCGGCTTACTTCCTTTCGCCTCAGAAATCATGCCTTCCCTTTCCATCATATCGATTAATCTGGCAGCTCTGTTATAGCCGATGCGAAAGCGCCGCTGCAGGCTTGAAGTGCTGGCGCTGTTTTGTTCCACGGCAAATTCGCACGCTTCCAGAAACAGTTCATCCTGATCAAATCCGGCCGGATTTTGTCTGACCAATTGTTCTTGTTCAAATAAATAGTTCGGCTCCTGCTGCCGTCTGACATGTGAAACGACACGGTCAATCTCCCGGTCGGAAACAAAGTTGCCCTGCAGGCGGACCGGTTTGCCTGAACCGTTCTCCAGGAACAGCATATCCCCTTTTCCAAGCAGCTTTTCAGCTCCCGCCATATCGATAATCGTTCTTGAATCGACGGCGCTTGATACAGAAAACGCTATTCTTGTTGGTATATTGGCTTTAATCAAGCCGGTAATGACATCAACTGAAGGCCGCTGCGTCGCGATCAGAAGATGGATGCCGCACGCTCTTGCTTTTTGTGCGATTCGGCAGATGCTTTCTTCCACTTCATTCGGAGCGACCATCATTAAGTCGGCAAGTTCATCAATCACGACAACAAGATAAGGAAGTTTTTCACCCATGTTCTGTTCCCGGACTTTTTCATTAAATCGTTCAATTTCCCGAACACCGGAATGGGCAAATAATTCATAGCGCCGCTCCATTTCTTCGACAACCCATTTTAATGCAGCAGTTGCCGCTTTGGCATCTGTGATGACAGGACTGACGAGATGAGGAATTTTATTATACGGAGCAAGCTCCACCATCTTAGGATCGATAAGCAGAAGCTTGACATCCCTCGGCGCCGATTTGAACAGCAGACTGACTAAGATCGTGTTGATGCATACGCTTTTCCCTGATCCCGTAGCCCCGGCAATCAACCCGTGGGGCATTTTTTTCAGATCTGCCACGACGGGCTTTCCGGAAATGTCGAGTCCGAGGGCTGCGGTCAGAGGGGACGGATTCGTTCTGAATTCCGAACTTCTGATCATTTCGCGCAAATAAACCATTTTACTATGCAGATTCGGCACTTCAATTCCGATCGTATTTTTTCCCGGAATCGGGGCTTCGATCCGAATATCTTTCGCTGACAGGCTGAGTTTAATATCATCTGACAGATTTGTAATTTTGTTGACTTTCACTCCGGGTTCAGGATGCACCTCAAATCTTGTCACAGAAGGCCCCTGGGTGACATGAACGACATTTGCTTTGACATTGAAGTTCTCAAGCGTGACGTCCAACAGCTCGCGCTGCTCGTGTATCCAGGCCTGATCATCCTGCTTTTGCGCCGGAGGCACATCAAGCAAAGACATATTCGGGAACTGATATCCTTGAGGCGCTTTTTCTTTTTGTTTATCTGATGCAAGCATCATGACATTAAACGGAACAGAGCCTTTCTTCGATCCCGGAGCAGCTCCTGTTTCCCGTTTCCGCGGAGCCTCAGGCCGCCCCTCAACTGTCCCTGTACTCTCCCGGTCCTGTTCGCTGTTTTCGGGTTCACCCGCGCTTGACGCTGTCTCTTCCGGTTCCGGTGAAAATGATGCATGCTCATGTCTCCAGCCAGCCTGGCTGCTTCCGCTTGTTTCTTCACGAGCGTCAGCCGGCGTGTTGGAATCTGTCCGGTTTTTGTTATCGGAAGGACCATCGCTCTGGTCGGATACTTCAGAACTGCGGCCAGTGTACTGCTTTTCTGGAATTGAAGCTTCCGGGTCAGGCAGCATTTCGTCCGAGCCGTTAGTCTCCCCATGTTCTTCTACGATGGTTTCTGCATCCTCTGCAGTTTCCTTCTCTTCTCCGGTTTCCTCGATCTGATCCAAAAGCTTTTCGATTTGTTCCGGCGTTTGCTCGGCGGGAATTGCTTCTTCTTCCGTTATGTTCCATGATGCGGTGGCTGTCTCTTCTTCAGCTTCATACCGCAGCGCTTTCTCTTCGGCAAGCCCGCCGCCTTCTGTCATTCGCTCTTGGCGGATTTCCGTTTCTTCCGGAGTATGCGTTGAGACAGAGGTTTCCGTTCGTTCGGATTCATGCCGCAGCGCTTTCTCTTCGGCGAGCCCAGAATCTTCTGTCATTCGCTCTTGGCGGATTTCCGTTTCTTCCGGAGTATGTGTTGAGACAGGGGTTTCCGTTCGTTCGGATTCATGCCGCAGCGCTTTTTCTTCAGCGGCTTCGCCACCTTCTGTGATTTGCTCTCGGCGGAAATCCGTTTCCTCCGACATATGTGGAACATCTTCAAATTCGGCTCGCCACGCCGGATTGCGGCTCTCGCTTTTAGTCAGCGGACGGCCGTTCTTTTCAGTTTGCAAGGAAGGTTCTTCTCGTACCGGCTGCTTATTTCCGGCAACCTTCTGCTCTTTTTCAATTTCTTCGTTAAACAGCGTGACACGCGCTTCCATTTGTTTGTTTGCACGATATGTATAATTTTCCGGTTTGACTCTTTTCTGTTCATGAAAGCCGTAAACCGGTGACGGGATGACGGACGGCCTAAAGGGTTTTTTCGCCGCTTTCTCTTCATGATGATAGGAATTTCCGGGTTTCGGCTGAGAAGCTGTGTGTCGGCCTGCCGGGCGGCGGGTCCTTTGTTCGCGGCTGTCATCCTTTTCCCGCGGCCGCGAGTTTTGATCAGGTATAACCGGGAAGCGGAATTTCCCTTTTGGATATTCATATACGACTTTTGCGTCGGAAATTTGCGGCATTTCTTCTTCTTTCTCTATAAATGAATCCGCCTCAAACTCTTCTATGTGCTTTTTTTGTTTTTCATTATCTTCATCATCGCCTAAAAACAGGCTGAACATTTTATTAAACCAGCTCATGAATCATCACTCTCTAACTCCCTTAAATTTTTCGGGGACGGTTTTAAGTATACCACTGCTTCCCCACCCAGAAAAGGACAAGTCCTTCTCATGTGTCCGCCCTCCGAATAAAAAAGCCGCCAAGTTTGTCTACCCAGCGGCTTCTTTTTTACATCTATTCGAAAGTTTTGTTCATTTTATGCCGTTAAAATGTAAAAGCTTCTCCTGCTTTACGGCTGTCATCAAGGACAAGAATGCCTTTTTCCTTCGGCGCGTCTGGGAGGTTCAGTTCCTTGGCAGAACAAATCATACCGCTTGACGCCACTCCGCGAAGTTCCGCATCTTTAATAATCATACCGCTCGGCATCACGGCTCCAACTTTGGCTACGACGACTTTTTGGCCGGCTTCAACATTAGGAGCTCCGCAGACGATTTGCAGCGTCTCGCTCCCTACATTCACTTTGCAGACACTCAGTTTATCGGCATTCGGATGCTTTTCTTTTTCTTCGACATATCCGACTACAAACTTCGGAGAAAGATCGACGGTCAGCTCATCTTTCAAACCGTTGCGGACCAGAATTTCATTCACATCCTGGACAAAGGATTCGGAAAGCGCAACAGCTCCGCTTTCCTCAATGCTCACATATGAGGAGACATTAAAAATGTTATAGCCAGCTGTTTCCTTTGTGTCTTTATGAAAAATTTTCACGACGTCTCCGCAGCGCTCAAAAGCGATCTCTTCGCGCGGAATATCGTTCAATGAGATGAGCAGCGTATCGCCTACGCCTTCTGGATTATAAAATGCGTTCATGAGAAAAATTCCTTTCTATCATTTCTTTTTAGGGCGGTTTTTAGCCAGAATAAAGATCGGTTCAAGCTTTCCATCCTCATAAAGGAAAGAAAGCGCAGTGATCGGCACTGTTCCGTTTGCAAAAAAGCTCATCGACATTTGACCGAGAATATCGTATCCGGCATTGTTGCGGATGTCGGCAATAATCAGCACATCCTGGTGCGGGATTGACACCGCCAGTGTCCCTTCCGCGCTTTTCTCATACTCTGCGAGAATCGATTCGTTCAACACCCTGCTGGCGTCATAGCCGTCATTTGCTCTGAAAAAGTAGAAGTGATTGCCGGCGACTGCGTCTTCTTTGACAACGGTTTGGAGCGAGCGAAGGTTAAAGGAAGCCGTTTCCCGAATCCTTTCCTTTGTCCAGCCCTCTTTTTCCAGCATTTTTTCGTCGATCAGCCGGTATGTGTTTCCAAGGTCGAGCGCGTAGTATATTCGTGTTTCAGCCGTGTGGCCGTCAAAAATCAAGGGAACGCCTGCGCTGGATTTCTCGGGAAAGGAAGTCGAGCGGATGACGGGATAGATGAGACTTTCCCGCCCTTCCATTTCCTGCGACTGGCCTTTCATGGCATTGAGTGCTTCCTCAGTATAATAGACGACTTCGTCAATCGCATCATCTTTTTTCTGCTCCCATTTGGCGATGATCCCCGGGAGTTCGAGTGTAATGCCTTTTCCTGTATTTTTATCCTCGATTCTCAAGGTGTCTTTTTCCCTATCGAAATGAAAGGACCAGTTGTCATTTTGCAAACGTTTTTTTAATATATCGGAAAGTTTCCTTGACGTCATTTTCATAGAGGAACTCTCCTTTCGGCTACTTATTCAGGGAATCTGTCAAAAATTGCTCGATTTCCTCTTTCGTTTTTCGGTCTTTGCTGACAAAGCGGCTGATTTCGTTTCCTTCTTTAAATACGAGGAAGCTCGGGATTCCGAAAATGTCCCACTCCGCGCACGTATCAATAAATTTGTCACGGTCAACATAATAGAATGTAAATTCCGGATAGTTCGCCTCAAGCTCGGGCAAAAACGGTTCTACAAAACGGCAGTCCGGGCACCAGTCAGCCGAAAACATCAACAAGGATAAATCGTCTTTCACAACTTTTTGCAGTTCTTCATTCGTCTCGATTGTTTTCATCACTCAACGCCTCCAATATATGTTCTTATCATCCATTCGGATCATACCAGACAACCGGCTCCATATCCAGCCTTTTGCTGTCCACCTGCTTTTTTAAAAGATGGACGATTCTTTATGTATCTTACCCGTTTTAAAAAGGGAAAATCTTAACGATCCGATCCTCTTTCATATCATAAGCATAATTTTTTTGCTTTATCAAGCCATTCTCGTTTAACATGGTAAGTAATAGGGTAAAAATATCCGTTAAGGCGCCTTGCGCCGTGATCCCATGACAGTCAGGAGGAGCATGTATGGAATTTATCGTTTATCTTGCCGGAGAAATACATAGCAATTGGCGTGAAGAAGTGAAGGAAAAAGCAAAATCGCTCAAGCTACCGATCACGTTCGTCGGACCGATGGAAAATCACGACCGCTCCGACAACATCGGTGAAGAAATTATGGGCAAGCAGGCTGATTCGATCGCGAAAGATGATGCAGCCTCGGATTTGAATAATTTTCGAACTTCCGTTTTAATGAACAAAGCGGATGTGGTCATCGCTCTTTTCGGGGAAAAATACAAGCAATGGAACACGGCGATGGATGCTTCATACGCGATTGCCAAAGGCAAGCCGCTGATCATCATCCGTCCTGAGTCACTCCATCATCCGTTAAAAGAACTGTCAAACAAAGCGAACATTACCGTAGAAACTGTCAATCAGGCGATTAAATCGTTGTCGTACGTATTTGAAAGCCGGTAGCTGTATCATCAAAAAGAGACCCTGTGCGTAAAGCGGCACAGGGTCTCTTTGTTCAATCATTTCGCAAAATCGATTGTACGGCAGAACTGTCGCAAGCTTTGACAAGCTTGAGCAGCAATTCTTTTGCAGCAAGGTAGTCATCAACGTGGATAATGGAAGCAGATGTATGGATATATCTTGAACAAATGCCGATCACGGCCGAAGGAACGCCTTCATTTGAGATGTGAACACGACCGGCATCGGTTCCTCCAGGGGAAACAAAATATTGATACGGGATGTCATGAGTCTCTGCCGTATCCAGCACAAAATTTCTCATTTCGCTGTGCGTCACCATCGTCCGGTCGAAAATCCTTAACAACACCCCTTTGCCGAGCTGGCCAAATTGATTTTTGTCGCCGCTCGCATCGTTTGCCGGACTTGCATCAAGCGCGAAAAACAAGTCAGGCTGTATCATATTGGCCGCAGTTTGCGCGCCTCTTGTGCCGAGCTCTTCCTGAACGGTCGCGCCTGAGTAAAGCGTGTTCGGAAGTTCTGCTCCCTGCAGTTCTTTCAGCAACTCAATGCTGAGTCCGCAGCCGTAGCGGTTATCCCATGCTTTCGCCATGATCTTCTTTTCATTTGCCATCGGGGTAAACGGACAGATCGGCACGATTTGCTGGCCTGGTTTGACACCGATGCGTTCGGCATCTTCCCTGTCATCCGCACCAATATCAATCATCATGTTTTTGATATCCATTGGACGTCTCCTCTGCTCATCTGTTAAAAGATGAGGAGGCGTGCTCGCGATGACGCCGGGGATCGGCCCATTGTCCGTATGGATTTCCACCCGCTGAGCCAATAAAACCTGGCTCCACCAGCCGCCCAGTGTTTGAAACCGAAGCAGTCCGTTGTCTGTGATTGATGTCACCATAAATCCCACTTCATCCATATGGCCGGCCACCATAATTTTCGGACTGTCTTCAGGTCCATGTTTAACGCCGAACACGCTTCCCAGTCTGTCCTGGAGGATCTCATCAGCATATTTTTCAAGCTCTTTTTTCATGAAACGGCGGACTAGATGTTCATTTCCCGGGGCGCCGGGGAGCTCCGTCAGCGTTTGAAAAAGCGTTCTCGTTTCCTGATTCATCTGTTTCCCTCTTTTCTTATGTATCTCTCTACATTTTACATAAGTGTGCGATGTGTTTCCAGAAGAGAGCCTATCCTTAACACGGACGGACATGTTCTGTATAATGAAAAAAACAAGCTTTGGAGGTGCTGAAAAGATGAAACTGCGCCATTTTCTTCTTGGGGCCGGCATCGGCATTGCCGCGGCCGTTGTTGTCAAACAATATGTCATGCAGCCTTACATTTCTTCTGAAAAAGCGCTGCGCATCGTCAAGTCCGCTTTTAAACAGAGAGGCCCGATCGACGGTTCATGGATATATACCGTTCCGGAAGCCTATACCGTAAACGGCGAAACCGTCATGGTGTACAAAACAGGCATTACACGTTCTGCTTTCGGAGAGCTTGAACAGTACGAAGTCATGGTTGATGCGAAGACAGGCATGATCGTAGATGTGATTGATACCGCAGCATAGCATCAAAAAAATGCGGCCTGAAATGGCCGCATTTTTTATATGGCGCGAATCGGCCGGTAGACCGGATGCCACATCGCATCCTGTACAGCTTGAATCACATCGCCCGGCTCATTTTCTGCAACTCCGTCTTTTATGGCTGCTTTAATGACAGCCGTTGCCACTGTTGCGGAAACCGTGCGCAAATCCTCAACCTCCGGAAGGAGCGCTGCGCCGGGCCGTCCGGTGTCAACCATACCCGCGATCGCAGCTGCGCTAGCGTAAAACATGTTGTCCGTAATCAGCCTTGCTTTTGATACGAGCGTTCCGAGACCGAGACCGGGGAATACAAAGGCATTGTTCGCCTGGCCGATCGCATAACGGGTGCCGTTGTAATCGACAGGCGCAAACGGGCTTCCTGTGGTGACGAGCGCCCGCCCTTCCGTCCATTTGATCAAATCTTCTGGTCTTGCTTCAGATAACGGCGTCGGATTGGACATCGGAAATATAGCCGGCCGTTTCACATGCTTTGCCATTTCTTTTACGATTTCTTCTGTAAATGCGCCCGATACAGTAGAGGTTCCAATCAAAATGGTAGGCTGCACTTGTTTTACCACCTCAAGCAGATCGATTGTATCCCCCGGGCCGTTCCGGCTAAAGTCTTTGACCTCGTCGGCAGGCCGTGCATACGGCTTTTGAATGTCCTGCAAGTCGTTCATATCATCTGTCAGCAAACCGTTCCGGTCAACACACCAAAAACGGCGGTATGATTCCTCTTCCGACACCCCCTCTTGAACAAGAGCGGCGCGAATTTGCTCTGCGTTGCCGATCCCGGCCGTCCCCGCTCCGAATATGACCACTTTATGATCTTTTAGGGGCATTTTCGATATTTTGACGGCCGCAAGCACCGCTGCAAGGGTGACTGCTCCTGTGCCTTGAATGTCGTCGTTAAAGGTGCAAATTTTGTCTTTGTATTTTTTTAAAATCTGACGTGCATTTTGCGTTCCGAAATCTTCCCAATGCAGCAAAACGCCCGGAAACGTCTCGGTTGCGATTTGAACGTATTGATCAATAAACGATTCATAACGCTCGCCTCTGATTCTTGAATGCTGATTCCCGACATAAAGCGGATCATTGAGAAGCCTTTCCTGGTTCGTCCCCGCATCAATGACAACGGGAAGGACCTTGTTAGGATCGATGCCCGCAGCCGCAGTATAAACGGCAAGCTTTCCGATCGAAATGGCGATGCCTCCGACTCCCCAATCCCCGATTCCGAGAATCCCTTCAGCATCAGTGGCCACAATCAAATCGATCCGGCTTTTTTTAGCGGCCAGATTTTCAAATGCCGTTTTCATGCCTTCAGGGTCATTAACCGACAAAAACAGCCCCCGCGGCTTTCTGTATTCATGGCTGTATTGCTGGATTGCCGTTCCGACAGTCGGGGTATAAACAATCGGCAGCATTTCTGTCATATGGTCGTTCAGAAGCCTGTAGAACAGCACTTCATTTCGGTCATGAAGCGCCGTTAAATAGACGTTTTTGCTCAAGTCATCAGGTTGTGATTGGAACTGTTTATACGCCCGTTTTGCCTGTTCTTCAAGCGTCAGCACTTTGGGAGGAAGCAATCCTGTCAAGCCGAGAGCTTCCCTTTCCTCCGGAGGGAAGGCAACCCCTTTGTTCAGCAGGGGCGTTGCAAGGACTTCAAATCCTCTTAATTGCGTCTCGATCACTTGTTCATTCAGATTATTGTGGCTCACCCGTCGTCTTCCTTTCAAAAGTTAGTTATCCTTAGGATGGATAACTACAAAGCAAACCATTCACCAAAATAGCTTAGCGCCTTTCTCTCTTTACTGACTCTGCAATCTCGCCGTTTTCATCCCATTTTAATGCCCTATAAATGGCGTCATGGTAAAAAATGTACCAGGCGTTTTTCTCGGCGGCTTTCGCCTGCCATGCTTGCTTCGCCGCAATCGATGTCATCGGATAATCGTCGTACGCCAGCACCCAGAGAGGATTCTGATGGGCATGCGTCGGCATAATATCAGCCATATGAAGGGCCGTTTCGCCGGCATCCTCAAAAACGATCACGGAATGACCGTCGCTGTGGCCGCCTGTATGATGCATCGTAATTCCCGGCAAAACTTCAAGCTTCTCATCGAAGGTCCTCACTTGATGCTGAACTGCTTCCCAGTTTTCTTTCCAATATGTATTTTTGGAGCGGATATTCGGATTTCTCATCTCTTCCCATTCGATCGCAGACGTGTAAATCGCTGCATTCGGAAACACGGAAACAAGGCTTTCTCCCTCATAGCGCGTCAATCCGCATGCATGGTCAAAATGGAGATGTGTCATCAGAACGGCGTTGATATCTTCCGTTGAGAGCCCGAGTGCTTTTAACGAGTCAGCAATTGACGATTCTTCGGTGACCCCGTAATTTCGTTTCTGCTTATCCGTCAGTTTGCCGCGTCCGATACCGGAATCGATCAGCAAATTTGTGCCGTCTTTCTGAACAAGTATAGGGTCTGTTCTCAGTTCGATCTGATTTTTCTCATTGGCCTCATACTTTTTAGACCAAAGCGGCTTGGGCACAACGCCGAACATGGCGCCTCCGTCCATATGTGTAACGCCTCCGTTCAGCCATGTCAGCTTGATTCGTCCGATTGTTAAAGTTTCCATGATCATCCCTCCTTCTCCTATCGTAGCAAAAAACGCAACCCGAAGCTTCATTTGAAAGCAAAAAAACAGACCGCCGGAAGCAGTCTGTTTTTTATGTTCGCCATTCAGCTTCTACTCTGTAGATCGGCTGGCCTTTAGCGGCGAACTTTTCTTCGTATTCGGTCATCACGTTTCCTTGAAAATCGCTTTGATGCAGATCAAGGCTAACGAACGTCAAAACGAGTCCGTATTCGGAAAAACTGGTAAGGGAGTACTCAAATAACCCTCGGTTATCGGTTTTGAAATGAATCGCTCCCTTGCCTCCGAGCACCTGCTCATACTTTTTCAAGAACGCTTGATTGGTCAGACGGCGCTTTGCATGGCGTTTTTTCGGCCACGGGTCGGAAAAATTCAAATAGACCCGGTCGACCTCCCCATCTGCAAAAACGTCTGAAAGCATATTGGCATTAATGTTCAAAAGCTTTACATTCGGCGCCTCTGTCTGCTTTACTTTATCAACAGCGGTTACGATGACGCTTTTAAATAATTCGATTCCGATATAGTTTACATCCGGATTTTGCAGGGCCATTCCTGAAATAAATTGCCCTTTTCCGGTTCCTACTTCGATGTGGATCGGGTTGTCATTTCCAAAAATGGAATGCCATTTCCCTTTACATTGAGACGGCTCGCTGATCACAATATGAGAGTTTTCAGCCAGGTAGTCATCCGCCCAAGGCTTGTGACGCATTCGCATGTACTTACACCTCTATTTGTTATATCGTCTTACAACATACCATGAAATCCCGGAATCCCGCAAGGCCTCTTCCAAAGCAAAAAAGACCGAAGATCGGCCTCCGGGTCTTTCGCGTATAAATTACAGCTTTCTGAACATTTTAATCCATATACTCCGAGAATGAAGGGAAGTGCCAATATTATGGGCTTAAATCAGCAAAATCAGATTCATCTATTAAAAGATATTCTCTCAGACCATCAGGCAGACTGCACCGGAACCGTCGCTGAGTGCGAACAGATGGAGCGGATTATCAAGTCTTTAATGGCAAATACGAATCTTGACGCCGGCCTGAAAGGCGTTCTCGAAGACATTTATTTGTACAGCCAGAGGGGAAAATCGTCCGCTTCAATCAATAGCCACATTCAGGAACACCAGGATCATCTCACACAATGGGTGGAAGATATCGGCTCATTTTCATGAAGCTCCGGCGAGACGCTTCATTAATGCGTGAAGCTGTTCCAGCCCTTGGTGAAAGCCTTCCTGATTGCCTTTCGCTTCTTGCCAGAGTGTTGTCATTGCTTTTTCCGCCAATACGTACCAGGCCATTCTCAGCCTGAGATTGTCCGTTAACGAAGAGCCGTAGCGTTCGAGCCAGCTTCCCCATTCCCGCTCTTCAACGTAATGATAAAGAAGCGGCCCCAGATCGATCGCGGGGTCTGCAATCATCGCTCCATCCCAATCGATTAAATAAAGCTGGTTCTGATCTGTAAGAAGCCAATTGTTATGATTCACATCGCAGTGACAGACGACCTTTTCTCCGGACTGTACATCATCGAGATGGTGCTCCAGATACAAAAGGGCTTGGTCAAGCTGCGGTATCGGATATTGCCGGGCCTGGATAAACTGCTTCAATTGAGTGATTACAGAGCTTGGCTGAAAAGGCTGCTTGCCGAGTCTCTTCAGCATGTCTAAAAGCTCTTTGGAGCTGTGAATTTTCCGAAGCATCTCAGCCACCGCCTGGCTGTTCATATCCTTCGGCTTCAGTTCTCTTCCCTTGAGCCAGTGCTGTGCTGTAATCACATCCCCGTTTTCCATTCGTTTTGTCCAAACGAGCTTAGGAACAATTCCTTCCGCGGACAGGACAGCCAAAAAAGGAGAGCTGTTGCGCTTTAAAAAAAGCTGCTGTCCATTATGTTCTGCATAATATGCGTCTCCTGTAGCTCCTCCTGCGGGGGAAATCTCCCATTCGCTACCTAGTAATTGTCCCAACCAGTTCATATCGATTTTCAACCCATCATTTCATTAAAAGATTTTAAAAAGCATCTGCTCCCTAGAGCGGGCAGCAAACCGCTTGTATTGTCGTCTCTTTATATTCAAATAAAAAGACGGCTATTGAGAGTCATTTGTGCTAAACAATAGCCGTCTTTTAAATTTTAGCGCTAGACGCCAAACTTCGTCAAGCAAAACTAAAAAATCCCTTTTGGTTCGTATAGAACATAGGTTCCGATGCCGTTCAGCCGAAGCCTTTTTTCCGCTTGAACCTTCCCATTGAAGAACGTAAAAGGATCGCAGTGCAGCAAGTACTGTTTCTGGGGAGGCAGCTCAAGCGTTTCCTTTTTTGCAGACGGACAATGCACCACTATGATTTCGTTCCAGGGATCAAATGCTGCAATGTTCTTCAGCTTGTAGGCCGTCACTTCTCCTGTACCGCTCATAAAAGAAAGATGTTCCTTGACGTCCTCCTCTTTTTGCAGACGAAAAGCGGGATGGCTTCTCCGCAGCCTGATCAGCTGGCGCACATATTCGACGTCCTCGCAAAGCTCCGCCCGCTTTTCCCAATCGAGCCTGTTGATGCCATCTCCCGACCTGTAGCTGTTGCTGTCCCCATTCTTTGTTCGGCAAAATTCCTGCCCGGCATGAAGAAATGGAACGCCTTGCGAAAGCAGGACGATCGACAGCGCGAGCCTTTGTCTGAGCCGTTTTGTGCAGGCATCTTCTTCCGAACAGAAGGCCATCTTATCCCAAAACGTATGATTGTCATGGCACTCCGCATAATTGATTGACTGTGGCGGCAGCAAGAATCCCGGTGAGCCGGCAATTCCATGTTGAAGCTCAGCTTTTTTTCCAGTGTCCCCTAAAGCATATCCGCGGTCACCGAGCTCAAATGTACTCCCTTTGACTGCGTTTCTGAACCGATCATTAAAAAAGCCGACCGCCGGAACTTTCCCGGCATTTTGCAATGTTGCTTTTTGCCCGCTTTCAAGCGGGGTATTTAAATCCCAGCCTTCTCCGAACAGGAGCGCGCCCGGCTTCACATTCTCGGCAAGCTTACTGATTTGGCGGACGGTTTCAATATCAAGAATGCCCATTAAATCAAAACGAATTCCATCGACATCATATTCTTCAAGCCAATAGCGGACAGAATCGAGAATATATTTTCGCACCATCAGCCGCTCAGATGCAATGTCATTTCCGACGCCTGTTCCGTCGGCTGGAAAACCGTATTCATTATGTCTGAAAAAATACCCGGGAACCGTTTTTTCAAAAGGGGATGTTTCCCTCTTGTACACATGATTATATACGGCATCCATGATCACGGAGAAGCCGTGTTTGTGCAGCGTCTGAATCATCGTTTTCAGCTCGGTGATTCTGCTTTTGGGGTTCTGCGGATCGAGCGAATAGCTTCCTTCAGGCGCATTAAAATGAAGGGGGTTATAGCCCCAATTATAGGATTGGTCCGGAGACAGCTCGTCAACTCCGGCAAAATCGTGAAAGGGCAGAACCTCGATATGGGTAACACCGAGCTCTTTCAAATAGGCAATTCCCGTTGAGAAGCCGCCGGACGTTTCAGTTCCGTCCTCTGTAAAAGCAAGATATTTGCCTTTATGGCGCATACCGCTGTCTTCATGAATCGAAAAATCGCGGATGTGAACCTCATATATAACCGCATCACACGGACTGTGAAGGCTTGGCGCACGGTATTTTTCCACTTTGACTTCCTCAGGATCTATTACAACGCCCTTTTCCCCGTTTACCGTAACAGCTTTCGCATAAGGATCGACTGTCAATAACGGCGTCCCGTTTACATAAAGCTTATATAAATAGGACCAGCCGTTCAGATCGCCTTCGATCGTTACCTCAAAAACACCCTTTTCTCTGCGCATCATTTGAAAAGTATTTGTTTGAAGCGAATCAGGGCTCTCCAGCTTGATCGCTGCCGTACTCGCGGTCGGCGCCCATACCTTAAATAAAGTACGCTCTTTTGAATAAAAAGCACCGAGACGGCCGTCATAAAAAAAAGCCTTGTCAAACGCCGCACTTCGCGTAACAGAACCGATTTGCAGGTCTGTCCAGACGCTTTCTTCACAGCATACTTTATGAACTCTTCCGAATGGAACGGGGCGGCTGCTTTCGAGAACATACTTGAATTTCTCCTCAAGCTCCTCCGTCGCTTTTACCGAAAGCTCTATCTTCCCTCCTTGATCATCTTCAAGCAGAAAAGGGGGGCTGCAGCTTGACGCGCGGCTCTTCGGAACTAAAACAGTGATCGTTCTCATTTCATCGAGATAAGCTTCAAAGGGGCGGCTGATACCCGGCATCTCAGTCTCTCCTTCATTCGAAAGATTTATGCTCTTAACCGAAGAGATTCGGTCCCTGTTTTGATGAAAACGGGCGCCCAGCCGATCACCTCTCCATCCGCTTGAAAGAGCACCCGCTCATTCGTATGAAAATAAATTTCTTTCGTCTTAAACGCCGTAACACCGTTTTTACCGATGTGTTTGCCGAATATCATTGCAAACAAGAGGCCGGCTTTTTTCAATACGGAGCGGTCTTCAATAATGATCACGTCTAAAAACTCATCCCGAGGATTTGCGTTCGGTGCAATCTTCATGTCTCCGCCATAGTAGGGGTGATTTGAAACCGACGCAAACCAGATTTTTTTAAACGTACGCTTGTCATCCCCATTCTCATACGAAAGAACAAACGGTTTAAACGAAAACGCCGTAACAAAGAAAATCAGCGGCTGAATCAAATGATTCAGCCTGAGAGCAGCCGTCCATTTCGGCAAAGCAGTCATCTTTTTGACGGCGCAGGCATCAAATCCCAGGCTGAGATGATTGGTAAAATAAAGTTCGTTTTCACTGTCTTTCGTATGAAAGCTTCCGAGGGCATAGGTCCGGGTCAGCGATTGCCCTTTTCGCTTCATTTCTTTAATGACATTCGATTTTTTCACGGCAAAGCCGCGTTTAAAATCATTATTTAAGCCCGACGGGATGACGCTCAGCTGAATGTCCCGCAAGCTGACTAAGCCGTTGAGCACTTCATGGACGGTTCCGTCCCCGCCGATCACCAGCAGACGCTTCAGTCTGTCATCCTGCATCGTTGATATTTGCCTTGCCAACACTTCAGCATGCCCGGGATGCTGGGTCATAAATGAGCGGTACGATATATTTGCCTTTTGAAGGTCTTTCTGCAATGATTTCCATACTCTGAAGGCCGTCGCATTTCCCGCCTTTGGATTTATGATGATATACCAATCGCTCATGATTCCATTCTCCATTTTATAGTATGAAAAAGCCGGGATAACGTTCTGGCGGTCAGCTCAGCCATTCCTGTCTCCGCATCGAGTCGGAGACGCCGTGCGACAACAGAATTTTCGCCGTTTTCAGCTGCTGGCTTTTAATCGGGGCGAAGTTCTTTTGCTGCTTCTCCAGCCACTCTTTCCAGTGTCTTTTGTCGCAAATGCCGATTCCGTAAGGAGGTTCCGGATAATCGATATACGATGTCCGGCTGACAACGACTTTGCGCACAGGCAGTTCAATCCCCGATCCCTTTAACAAGCCGGAAAGAACCGTGCCTGTCCTGAGAAGCTCAACAGCCGGATTTAACAGTGACCGTTCCCTTCCCCTTACCGTTTTTTCTTTCCAAAAACGATCTTTGGAACCGATAAATGCGCTGTCCTTCTCACCTTCGAGAAATGATATACAGTAGATCTCAAGAGGTGTGAGAATCAAGACGCTGAGCTCTACCGCAGCCTGATTCACCTGCAGCACCGGCCGATACATGATGAAATATGAATCCGGCAGCTGCTGTGCCAAAATGTGCAGGATTTTATCGCTTTTTATTTCCCGGGAAAGCCTGGATATGTCAGAGATTGTCGAGCTTGCCCATTTCAGCTGAAACTCGTACACGTATTCTTTGAAAAACGACACGAGTTCCTCCCCTGCCGCAGGAATTCTTGCAATCAAGCTTTCATCCATTTCTCCGTCCAGTCCGTTAAACCATTCATCGGCTTCTTTTCCTTTATTAATATCGGATGCTTCTTTTTTTCTCTTTAATGTAAATGTCTTCTTTCTTTTTCCGACCGTTTCATCATCGGCGGCTTCTTTATCGTAATGAAGGCTGTCTTTCTTTTTCTCAGCCATCTCTTTAATTGACTGCCAGCGCTGCTTTTTCAAGCGGATAAACTGGTTGATATAATGATAAGGATCCTGTTCATACCTTGAAATGCAGTCCTGTATTTTAATAATCTGTGCCATCTGCGTTCATCTCCGAATCCTGCTTTTCTGCAGCCGGCCGTTCACCAAAATGGAAAACGGCTTGATGCTCATATTTGGGAAGCCTGTCTAAATGAGTTTGAAAGATGGTGAAATGCCCGGCCGTAAAAGACATCGCGTCTTCAAGAGGCTCCAGGCGGCCGTTAAAAGAGGCCGATCCATTCCACTTTCTGGCGACCGTCATATGTGGATGAAAAGGCCGTTTTTCAATTTCAAATCCCGCCGCATCTGCAGCATGCTTCACCCGTTCCCTCACGTGAAAGAGAGCGTCTGAGTATTCCGGTTTCACATGAAGAATTCTCGGCTCCGACGGCTTGCCGAAGGTTCCGAAACGTTTCAAGGCAATCTGAAACGGAGCCGTCTCAGTGGAGATCAGCTTGAGGCTGTCAGCAAGCATAGCCAGCTGCTCTTCTTCAGCGGAGCCGAGGAACACGAGGGTGATGTGGTAGTCCAAAGGATGCACCCATCTATGAAAAGAAAATTCCGGACGGCTGCTGACTGTTCGATAAAGCGGCTCACTAAGCTCCGCCGGAATTGGAATTCCAATAAAGTAATGCGGTTTGACTGACATATGTATGGCTTCCTCCTCATTCGTCTTCTCTATATTTTAACAAAAAATATAAGGACTTATAACCTCTCTATTTTCCACTTTCCGAGGCCTTATGATAGGATAATGACAGAATCATGTTTTTTGGAAAGGGTGCACAGCCGTGAAAGCCGTTCACAATATTGCAGAATTAATCGGGGAAACGCCCCTTGTCAAGTTGAACCGCGTTCAGCCCGAAAACGCAGCCCAAGTTTATATCAAGCTTGAATCTTTTAATCCGAGCGGAAGCGTGAAAGACCGCGCGGCCTACCAAATGATTGTGGATGCCGAAGAAAAAGGCCTGCTGAAACCAGGTTCAACCATCATCGAACCGACGAGCGGAAACACCGGCATCGGCCTTGCGATGAACGCTGCGGCAAGAGGCTACAAAGCCATTCTTGTTATGCCTGATACGATGACAAAAGAGCGGATCAACCTTCTGAAAGCGTACGGAGCTGAGGTCGTCCTGACGCCGGGGGATGAAAGGATGCCGGGCAGCATCAAAAAAGCGCAGGAGCTTGCTCGGGAAATTCCGGGCAGCTTTATTCCGATGCAGTTTGATAATGAAGCCAATCCGGAGGCTCACCGGAGATCAACCGCTCTGGAAATTGCCCGGGCAATAGAAGAAATCGGCAAACCGCTTGCCGCATTTGTTGCAACAGCAGGAACAGGGGGAACGATTACCGGAACAGGCGAAAAGCTGAAAGCGTTATTTCCGGGGATAACCGTTCATGTGGCAGAACCTGCAGGGTCGCCTGTTTTATCCGGGGGCAAACCGGGAAAGCACAAGCTTGTCGGGACAAGTCCGGGATTTATTCCAAACATTTTAAACGAAAACGTCTATGACGAAATCTTAAAGATCAAGGACGAAGAAGCCTATGAGATGACGCGCAGATTGGCGCGGGAAGAAGGAATCCTTGTCGGCTCTTCTTCTGGGGCCGCTTGCTTCGCCGCTGTTGAAACAGCTAAGAAGCTCCCTCCCGACAAAGTGGTCGTCTGTATGACAGCCGATACAGGAGAACGCTATTTATCAAGCGATTTATTTCAATTTGATTAAGAGAGAAAAGCCTGGTTTCTGTTGTGAAATCAGGCTCAGATTGTTGAAAAAATCCCAAAGCTAAGAGACGTTTTGGGATTTTTTCATCTTTTTAGCGTGAACCGCAACCCTTGTAGTCTAGGAAGGCCGAGCATTGGAGCTGGTTTTCACAGGATTGTGATGACGGCAGTGTTCAGGTAGGACGACGCCTGCTCCGTTAGCCGCCGTTTCTCTTTTGTTCGTGAGCACCGACTTAGCAGGCCTGACAACGAATGCGAGGGTCTGCCGACACGGAAAGAAGCGGATAAAACGCCCGTAACCGAAAAAGAACAAAAAATAAAATGAATAAAACCGTTTCCTCACATGCAGCAATTCCTTTTCCTGCTTCAAAAAGCCCCTCTCCTGAAAACAGCAATGTTTAACAGCAAAAAAGCCGCTCTAGAGAGCGGCCGTCTTCGTTATGCTACACATGCATTCCTGTCCTGGCATCGTTGTGATCCGTTATATATTCAATCCGCTTGAAACCGCAGTCCTTTGCATTTTGATATAGAAGCTCCAGTTTTTTTTGATCTTTGCAGTATATCGTGACAAAACTCGAATCGGCTGTAAGCACAATCAGCTCGCAGCTGCTTTTCATATATGATTCATATGTGCTGACATCTTCAGGATGGCCATCCTTCGGAAAAGCCTTCAGATCGGCGAAGATGAGATAGTACCTTGCGTCTTCCAGCCTTTTTTTAAATGCTTCTCCTGTCATCACCTGCGGATCTTGAGGAAAAAGATTTTCATCTGACAATTCACCGTTTTCCACGAGATAGCATTCGCCATCGGCAAGCAGCCAATTGAAATCGGCCGGTTCAACCGGCTTCAGCATATCGAGAAGAAAGCGCCCGTACCCGTTCGGGATTTCAAATAAAACGCCTCGCTTATGACTCATGTCATCACTCTCTTTGCTACTTCGCCAATTCATAAATGGCCTGTGCATATATCGATACAGCCTTCAGCAGATCATCAATTTCCATATACTCGTCTTTCTGATGGGCAACGTCGGGACGGCCTGGAAACAGCGGTCCAAATGCCACGCCGGCTTCCAGTGACCGTGCATATGTCGCCCCTCCGATCGAAATTAATTGTGCCGTTTCCCCTGTCTGCTCCTCATAGACCCGCTGCAGCGTTTGGATCAGCTTATGGTCTTTTGCTACATGATGGGGCTTGCTGTCTTTAAAGCTCACCAGCCGGGCGCCCTTTATTTGCGAAAGCCCGGATTTCACCCGATCGCTCTCTTCAGTCACAGGATAGCGGATGTTAATATGGGCTTCTCCGCCTTTTTCCTGTTCATACTGCAGCCGGCCGACATTCAACGTCAGCTCTCCGCTGATGTCATCGCGGCAGCCGATGCCGATTTTTTCCCCTCTCGTATCTCCGGCAAAAGCCCCGCTAACCGTTTGAACAAACTGGAGCCCGGCTCTGTCAAGGGATTGGGTATGTAAAAACTCGGACAAAATGAGGCCGGCATTGACACCGTTATTAGGCTCCATGGCGTGAGCTGATTTGCCGTACACGGTTAATGTCAGTCTGCCGTCTTCTTGAAGAATACGCCCTTCTGCGCGCTTTTCTTTTACAAACCGGACAAATGACTCTTCAAAACCTGATGGGGCAGACCCCTCCAGGACGGCTTCGGCGTCATCAGGCACCATGTTCAGACGCCGGCCGGACCGGAAAGTCTCCAATGTTAAGTCCGCACCTGTTTCCGCTTGATCAGTTTCAATTTTTAAAGCCGCGTCAATCAGGCCTTTTTCCGCATAGATAATCGGAAAATCAGCATCAGGCGCAAAACCGGCCGAAGGCATCTCTTCGTGTTTAAAATAATGCTCCACACAGCGCCAGTCGCTTTCTTCATCAGTGCCGATAATCATTCTGATCCGCTTTGATAATGGGAGGCCGGAGTCTTTGACAATTTTTAATGCATGATACGCGGCCATTGTCGGCCCTTTATCATCAAGCGCTCCCCTTGCATAGATGCGGCCGTCTCTAATTTCTGCAGCAAACGGATCGCTCGTCCAGCCATCTCCAGGCGGAACGACATCAATATGGCAAAGCACGCCGATGATCTCCTCGCCTTTCCCCCATTCGATATGGCCTGCATACCCGTCAAGATTTTTGACCGTAAATCCGCTTTCTTCCCCTTTATTCAAAAGCGCTGTCAGGCATTCTAGAATTCCTTTTCCAAACGGCCGACCCGGACCCGCCGTCTCTTCATCAAGGACGCTGTTGATTTTTAAAAAACCTTGAATATCCTCTACGATCTCATTCCGTCTTTTTGACACTTCCTGTTCCCAGTTCATAATTTCGCCCCTTCTTTTTTCAGTTTAGCCAAAAACCCTTGCAAAAACACCCGATAACGAATAATATAGATATTGTTTTGCTATAATGTTCGTTATTGGAGGAAATGATGTTTAACATAAAAGAAAACCAAACTACAGTCAAAAAAGAAATCCTCGCCGGTATTACAACCTTCTTTACAATGGTTTATATCGTCGTGGTCAACCCTAGTATCCTATCCGGTACAGGCGTCCCGTTTGATCAAGTGTTCACTGCCACAATCATTGCTGCCGTCGTCGGAACGCTTTGGATGGCGCTTTCCGCCAACTTTCCGATCGCGATTGCACCCGGGATGGGGCTGAATGCGTATTTTGCAGTGTCAGTCGTCGGCTCGTCCAACGGCGAAATTTCTTACCAGACAGCGTTCAGCGCTGTTTTCGCGGCCGGCATCCTCTTTATTATCTTATCGCTAACACCTCTTAGAAAACAACTGATCGAAGCCATTCCGGCTAATCTAAAATACGGGATTACCGCCGGAATCGGCTTGTTTATCGCTTTTGTCGGTCTGAGAGGAGCCGGAATCATTACCGCCAATGAATCCAATTTGGTCGGACTCGGCAATCTGCACTCGCCCGGAGTGATCCTGGCACTAATCGGCTTGGCTTTCTCCGTCGTTTTGATGGTCATGAATGTGAACGGCGCTCTATTTTTCGGTATGATCTTAACCGGCCTGATCGCCTTTTTTACCGGCCAGCTTGAGTTTACCAAAGGGATTCTGTCAATGCCTCATCTGCCGGAAAAACTGATCGTCACAAACCCTTTCGCCGCTTTTGGAGATGTCGTCCACTACGGCCTTTATTCGGTTGTCTTCTCGTTCCTGCTCGTCACGATTTTTGATACGACAGGAACGATGATCGGTGTCGCCGAACAAGCCGGACTCATGAAAAACAACAAACTGCCGAATGCAAGAAAAGCCCTTCTTGCCGATTCGACAGCGACGACGATCGGCGCAATGTTCGGGACAAGCCCGACGACCGCTTATATCGAATCATCCGCAGGGGTGGCCGCAGGCGGAAGAACAGGGCTTACGTCTTTAACAGTCGCTGTGCTTTTCGGAGCGGCGCTGTTTTTCAGCCCGCTTGTGAGCGCGGTCTCCGGGATCTCGGCGATTACGTCGCCGGCATTGATCATTGTAGGAAGCATGATGATCGGCGCTGTCACCAACATTCGCTGGAAAGAGCTTGACGAAGCATTCCCGGCCTTTCTCGTCATTTTGACAATGCCGCTGACATCATCTATTGCGACAGGCATTTCCCTCGGGTTTATTTCTTATCCGATTGTCAAAGCCGCGAAAGGCAAATGGCGCGAAATTCATCCGCTTGTCTTCGTGTTTGCCGTTCTCTTTTTCATACACCTCTTCTTTTTGGAAGGGCATTAAACGACTGAACCCCGTCTTTTTTAAAAAGACGGGGTTTTCAGCATCAGGCTGAGCGCGATGACGAGGCAGCACCAGATCAACCCCGGATAGAAAAACCAGTCAATGGAATTCCGCCTGGCTTCATAAAAAGCGTCGCTTTCTTTGTCTGCCCCCAGCAAAAAAACGCGTTCCATCACCTTGTCAAAATGGACGGACAACAGACTTCGATAAGCGAAGGCAAAAACCAGGAGAGCGCCCGCTTTCATCCAGATCGGTCCAACCATGATCAGCGCCGTAAAAATGCCGATCATTTGCATAAGCTGTCTTTTATAGTCCGGATGGCGCAGCATCACTTTAAAAAAGATTTCCTTAAGGCCATTTTGCACTGTACGGGCTTTAAAGATGTTCCGAGATTTTTTAAAGAACAGCCGCGGCCTTTTTGCCCCTCGTTTCCCCTGCTTCGGCACGCTTCCATCCAGGTTCAGCGACAGGAAAAATTTTGCGAGTCTCAGCTTTCTTCTGTTATCAAATTCAACCTCTTCATAAAATAGATACATGTTGCCGAGAGTGCCGCAGGCGGTCTTCAGCGCGGCCACAGACAGCACCATGCCGCTCAAGAGTACAACCGGCCAGGAAAACAACAAAACAACTGCACAAGCCGACAGCCACACGAAAAAGATCAGTCCGGCGTTCAGCACCCGGTGTTTCAGCTTGTACTGCCATCCGATGTTCCGCCTCTTCAAGACGGTGATCAAGGAATTGAGACAGAAATAAAAAAAGAATACGGCGAGACAAGCGGGCAGTTCAATCCCAAATTGTCTGACGAACAGAGGAGTAAACACGGCCGCCGCCAACAGCCATTTGCAAAACTGGATAAACAGACAATATAAATAGCCGCACCTTTTCATGTCCAGCACGAGTGTCTTTTTTTGCAACAAATAAAGCTGATCAGCTTCCATTAAAAATGTCCTCACAGACCCAAACAGCGTAAAAACGGCCGGAGCAAGCACAATCAATCCGGCCTGCCATCCGTTATCAAACGACCCTCCATTCAGCCATTTGATATATTGATAAACGCCGATTCCAGCCGCAGGCAGTACAATATACAGCGCAACCGTCCAATCGATGACCAGTTTGATGATCCGGAGCTGATAAAGACAGTCCGCTTTCAGCCTGCTGATAAACAGAGCCCGGCCGCTCATGCGGGAGCACCTTTTACAGCAAAGTAAAAGCAGTCAAGCAGCGAGCCACCCGAAAGGCCGGTTTTCTCCTGCAGCTCTTCGAGCGTACCTTCCAGCATCAGACGGCCATTTGAAATCAGCAAAAAACGGTCACAGATCTTCTCGGCGGTATCCAGCACATGCGTACAAAGCAAAATACCCGCTCCCCGCTTCTGCTCTTCTTTCAGCATATCCAAAAAGAGGCGGCTTGCGATCGGATCGAGCCCAATAAACGGTTCATCGATAATATATAGATCAGGCTGCATGAGAAAAGCATGGATCAGCATCAGCTTTTGCTGCATCCCTTTCGAAAAGCTCCCCGGATAATCATGAAGCGCATGCTCCAGCGAGAATCGCTCGATGAGCCGATTCGCCCTCGGCAAAAACGAGGACTCGTCCTCCTGCAAAAACGTCCCTAAAGCCGTGATATGCTCCCATAAAGTCAATTCGTCGTAAAAACTGGGCTGTTCAGGTATGTATGCATAGTTTGACGTTTCAGCCCATTCAACCTGCCCGGCCATATGCCTTGTTAAACCGAGTATCGTTTTAATTGTCGTGCTTTTCCCCGCTCCATTCGGTCCGATTAATCCGACAAGCTCGCCTTCCCCCACAGTAAACGATATATTTTCGATCGCCGATTTTTTTTCTTCATAACCGGATTTTTCAATATGCACTTTTAATTTCATTATCTTTACCACCTCTCTTTTACTACGTATGAAGCTAGAAAAAGTTTAAAATTTTTTTGGCAAAAAAACGTGATCGTACTGCATGTTCTGCTCACGATTTTCATTTTTTCATTAATTTGGCTCCGGCTTTTTTCTGGATATTTGGCAAAGAGATCGTGTATAATATTTATTGATCATTTTCAAGAAATGGTCGCTAACCGTCCATGCTGCATTTTGGAGTCGTAAGTTGTGGTAGTCAAGTCCATTCGATCATACGATAGGGAGTGGTTGTTTGAAACCTTCAACAAACCGAATGCTAACCAGGATCAAATCAGTATACATGTTCATTCAAGAAAAAGGACTCGTTACAACCCAGGAACTGGTTGATGAATTTGGCACTACACCGAGAACAATCCAGCGTGATCTGAATGTGTTGGCATACAACGATCTAGTACACAGCCCCAGCAGAGGCAAATGGGAGACTACAAGAAAAAAAGTAAAAATCTCCTCATAGTAATATTCTGAAAAATTGAACTTTAGCGCTGAATATCATATAGGACAGCCATCAAACATAAAAAGCATCAAACCCGATGAAGTTTGATGCCCCATAAACCAGCTCTACAGGCACTCGACGAATCAGAGTGTCTTTTTGTTTTGCAATGCGGCAAGCTCGTGCTCAGAGAGCTCTCTGTATTCCCCCGGCAAAAGCTCTCCATCAAGATCGACATCCCCCATTTTCAGCCGCTTTAAATAGATGACGTCACGGCCGACAGCCTTCAGCATTCTTTTAACCTGATGAAATTTTCCTTCCGTTATTGTCAAAAGCAGACGTTCCACGCCGTTTTTGCTTGCCAAAAGCGACGCTTCAGCCGGTTTTGTGACATATCCTTCACCGATATCGACCCCTTTTTCAAGCTGATCGAGAGCCGCCTGATCAATCGGCTTATCGACATGTACTTCATACGTTTTAGGCACGTGTTTTTTCGGCGATAAAAGCTGGTGTGCCAACTGGCCGTCATTCGTTAAAAGCAGCAGCCCCTCGGTATCCTTGTCAAGCCTTCCGACCGGAAACGGCTCAAACCTCAGCAGCTCCGGATCGAGCAAATCAACAACCGTTTCCTGGCGGCTGTCTTCTGTCGCTGACAGCACGCCTTGCGGCTTGTTCATCATCAAGTAAATAAATTCCTGATAAACGACGGGTTCGCCGTAAACCGTGATGTCGTCTGATTCCGGGTCTACATGCTCTTTTGCGTCTTTGATCAGTTGATCATTCACGCGTACCGCCCCGTTTTTCAGCATTTTTTTGACTTCTTTTCTCGAACCGTAGCCGCTGTTTGACAACAGTTTATCCAATCTCATGAAGACACTCCCTTTTTTTACATAAAAAGAAAAGCCCTTTTTAGGAGGCCTTTCTTTTGAAAAAGCGATTCAACCGCTGACCGAACATTTTTTCGAGCAGTTTCACACGGTAAGCCAAGTACAGATAAACCGATCCGCCGACCGCGGTTGTGATGAAAATGACGACAGCAGATTTGATCTGCCCGCCTTCATATGAAATAAACAGACTGAGTAGCGCCTGAACAAGCAGCAACATGATGCCCATGACCGCCGTCAGGATCAGCATCAGCAAAAACCGTTTAAACAGTTTGCGATACGAATAGCCGGCATGACGTTTAATCATAATAAATCCGTACAGGAGTGACGCTGAATAGCCGAGCGCCGTTGCCAAAATCGATCCGCTTCCTTGAAACAGCTTGATGAGCGGAACGTTAAGCCCAATTTTGATCACAATCCCGATCATCAGGCTGACAACCGCAAATTTCTGCTTGTTCACCCCCTGCAAAATCGCAGCGTTGACGGTGAAGAGCGAGAATAACAGCGCCACGGGCGCGTACCAGAACAAAATATCTCGTCCCATTTCAGGGAGCAGGCTTTCCGAGCCGTAAAAGAACGTGTAAACCGGACCCGATAAAAGAGCCATACCGACTGATGCAGGAAGAACGATAAAAAGAATGATCTGCATCGCCTGATCAATCTGTTTATTTAAAGCAGGGAAATCTTTGTTGGTAAAGTTTTCAGTCACCGCCGGGATCAATGTCAGGCCGAATGCCGTCGCGAGAGATACCGGTATCATCACAAGCTTTGGCACGTACAGCGTCACGATCGCCATCAAATCCTGGCTGATGTTTTGATAGCCGGCTGCAATCATCGCTTTATTAAACGTATTCGTATCAATGTACTGGTAAAGCGGTATCGCCAATCCGACAAAGATGTATGGGGCGGCATAGCTGAACAGCTCCTTAAACATCTGCCGGTACGTAATATTGGCGGAAGGAACCAGGTTCGGCTTCAGCGCCAAAAGCGCCCCTTTTCTTTTCTGCCAGGAAAAATAAAGCGTGAACAGCCCGGCGAATGCGCCGATCAAAGCCGCAAAAGTCGCATAGCCGACAGCGACGACAAGCCCTCCGTCTAATACTTTGATCACCAAATAAGTAGCCGTTAATAGAAAGACGATTCTGGCAATTTGTTCAACGACCTGTGAAACGGCTGTCGGCCCCATCATCTGGTGACCTTGGAAAAAGCCTCTGATCAGCGCCAGGATCGGCACAACAAGTAAAGCGAGACTGACCATGCGAATGACATACACGACATGTTCAATCGTCAGCCCGTTGTTTTCTGTTCCGCCGAGGGCCATCTCCGCAAAAAACGGGGCAGACAAATATAGAATGGAGAAAGCAATGATGCCTGTGACGAGCATCATCGACATTCCGGCGCGCAGCATCCTTCTCGTTGTTTCATAATCGCCCATCGAGTTATATTTTGAAACAAACTTGGACACGGCCGCCGGAAATCCCATGGTCGCAATGCTTAAAAAAATCGTATATTGATTATAACCGTACTGGAACAGGGCACCGCCGGTGGCACCGACCATGGCTCCGAACGGAATCAAGTAAATCATTCCGAGGATCCTTGAAATATAGGTACCAAGCGTTAATACAAAGGTGCCTCTTAACAGTTTGCTTGACATGTTCCCAATCACCATTTTTCTTCAATAGATTCAACTTTTCTATTTTAACATACAGGCGCATTACTCAGGTAATAATAACATGGCTAAATTTTAACATCCCCATGTTTTAACGTTTTTTCATCCAGCCGATCTTTCGTTATAATAAGAAGATGGAGCGCGGATATTATCTGATGAAATCCCTCCCGCCTGCACAGAATGCAGGCTCTACAAGACAGGAAAGTTGAGGATATTGGTATGAAGTATTTTGATGTCATCGTCATCGGCGGAGGCCCCTCCGGGCTGATGGCCGCCATCGCGGCCGGTGAACAGGGGGCGGACGTTCTTTTGATTGACAAAGGAAACAAACTCGGCCGCAAGCTGGCCATTTCGGGAGGCGGACGGTGCAATGTGACGAACCGCTTGCCGGTTGATGAGATCATCCGGCATATTCCCGGAAACGGACGCTTTTTGTACAGCGCTTTTTCTGAATTTAACAACGAGGACATCATCAAATTTTTTGAGCGCCTGGGCGTCAAGCTGAAAGAGGAAGATCACGGAAGAATGTTTCCTGTCTCCGACAAGGCGCAGAGCGTAGTGGATGCACTTTTAACAAGGCTTGAACAGCTTCATGTAAGCGTGCGGACAAACGAAAAAGTGAAAACAGTCCTATACAATGAAGAAAAAGCGTGCGGGATCGTGACAGGCAGCGGCGAAGAAATGGGAGCGGGCTCTGTCGTTATCGCTGTCGGCGGGAAAAGCGTCCCGCATACAGGATCGACCGGAGACGGCTATGAATGGGCGGAAAAAGCCGGCCATACGATTACGGAACTGTTCCCGACAGAAGTTCCGGTTACGTCTGACGAGCCTTTTATCAAGCAGAAAACATTGCAGGGCCTATCATTGAGAAACGTCGCTCTCAGCGTATTGAACAAAAAAGGAAAACCGGTCATCACCCACCAAATGGATATGATTTTTACCCATTTTGGACTTTCTGGGCCCGCTGTCCTCAGGTGCAGCCAATTTGTCGTTAAAGAGTTGAAAAAGCAGGAAAACGTCAGGCTGAAAATCGACTTGTTCCCTGATATTCATGAAGAACAGCTTTTTCAAAACATGCATAAAGAATTAAAGGACGCTCCGAAAAAATCACTCAAAAACATGCTGAAGCCTTGGATGCAGGAAAGGTATCTGCTGTTTCTTCTCGAGCGCAACAAGATTGATCCTTCTGAAACGTTTTCATCCCTTTCCAAAGACCGCTTCAGAGCTTTCGTCAAAGACTGTAAAGAGTTTACCGTCAACGTGAACGGCACTCTTTCGCTTGACAAAGCCTTTGTGACCGGCGGAGGGGTTTCCGTAAAAGAAATCGATCCTAAAAAAATGGCGTCCAAAAAAAAGGAGGGGCTTTATTTCTGCGGGGAAATCCTCGATATTCACGGCTATACGGGCGGGTACAATATCACATCCGCGCTTGTCACAGGCAGACTTGCAGGCATGAATGCAGGCGAATTTTCACTTTGCCGAAGAAAAAAATAAAATTGCTCCAAACCCTTGACAAATGTGGAATGGCAGAGTTTCAGCGCAGTGCTGAGACTTGTGCCTTTTTTGAAAAGTATGTTACGGTTAAAGAGTTTTGTTTCACCTGATTGTGGGGTAATAGGGGAAGCTAGGTCAAACTTCCTGAGAGAGAATGAATTTTATATGTGCAACTCATACTAAACATAATGATGGGAGTAAGGACGAAAAATGATTAGAGGGTGAGGATGATTTTGAAAAATATTTCAAGCGTTTTTTGGATTGTGATTGTTATCACAGCAGCAGCTGTATTATGGGGAATCGTTGCTCCTGATAACCTTCAGGCGTTAACGACTTCGATTCAAGGTTATGTTACGAACACACTAGGATGGTATTATTTATTGGTGGTTTCTCTGTTTGTCGCATTCAGCATCTTTTTGATCTTCAGTCCGATCGGAAAGATCAAATTAGGGAAACCTGAAGAAAAACCTGAATTCTCTCGATTATCTTGGTTTGCCATGCTTTTTAGCGCAGGTATGGGCATTGGTCTCGTATTTTATGGCGCGGCTGAACCGATCAGCCATTTTGCCATTAGCTCTCCATCAGGTGAAACAGAAACAGCCCAGGCCTTCAGAGATTCTCTGAGGTATACATTTTTCCACTGGGGATTGCATGCATGGGCGATCTATGCGATCGTTGCTCTTTGCATCGCGTACTTTAAATTCAGAAAAGACGCGCCTGGCTTGATCAGCGCGACGCTGTTTCCGGTCTTCGGCGACAAAGTCAACGGACCGCTTGGAAAAGGGATTGACTGCATCGCTGTCTTCGCAACCGTCGTCGGTGTAGCGACTAGTCTCGGAATCGGCGCCACGCAGATCAACGGCGGACTCCATTATCTATTCGGAGTGCCGAACAGCTTTCAAGTGCAGCTGGCAATTATTGCAGTCGTTACCGTGCTGTTCTTAGTTTCCGCATGGAGCGGTATCGGAAAAGGCATCAAGTACTTGAGCAATACGAACATGGTGCTGGCCGGCATCCTGATGATCTTTATGCTGTTCGTGGGACCGACAGTGTTGATTATGAACTCGTTTACGGACACGATCGGAACGTATATCTCCAACGTGGTGCAAATGAGCTTCCGCCTTGCGCCTAATGATCCGGACAGCCGTGAATGGATCAATTCATGGACGATTTTCTACTGGGCTTGGTGGATCTCCTGGTCGCCGTTTGTCGGTATTTTCATCGCCCGCGTATCAAGGGGGCGCACAATCAGGGAATTTTTGATTGCCGTATTGTTTGCCCCTACTGTGCTGGCGTTTCTATGGTTTTCAATTTTCGGGGTTTCAGCGATGGATCTTCAGCAAAAAGGGACTTTTAACATTGCAAAACTGTCTTCAGACACGATGCTGTTTGGCATGTTTGACCACTATCCGCTGGCGATGATTACATCTATCGTTGCCTTGGTGCTCATTGCCGTATTCTTTATCACTTCCGCAGACTCGGCAACATTTGTTCTCGGCATGCAAACGACTTACGGTTCACTGAATCCTGCGAATTCGGTCAAGATATCATGGGGAATCATCCAGTCAGCAATGGCTGCGGCGCTTCTGTATTCAGGCGGACTATCGGCCCTGCAAAACACCGCCATCCTGGCCGCACTGCCGTTCTCAGTCGTCGTGATTTTCATGCTTGTATCGTTGTATAAATCTCTGTCACAAGAGCGGAAAGAAATTAAACAGGCTGAGAAATTCCAGAAGCCAAGAAGCCCAAGGGTGAAAAAAGCATAAACGAAAACAGCTCTTTCTTTGAAGAGCTGTTTTTTTATGTCCTGTATAAAATTAACGCAGAAAAACAGTAAAGCTGTTCGCCTTGAGGATCGCATGCGGCTGATACGTCATATTTTATATCGACCAGCTGGTCTTCCGACAGCTTTTTTAAGAATTCATTGATCTCATGCTGCAAATCTTTTTCGTGTTCTTCATCGAATACGGCTACCTTCAGCATACGCTCTCTCCTTTCTATAATGAAAGGTATTCGCACACAGCCGAAGTTATGCTTAAAATCCTGATCGAAAGAACCTTGAAGGTCGCCGGCAGGAGGCTCCGAGCGTTTCCTGACATGTGATAAATAAAAAACTTCTTATCTGTACAGATAAGAAGCCGGACCCGCTTATTTTGTTTTCGGCTTTGTGTTTCCGGTCCATTCGAGCATGCCGCCGACCATATTGGTGACATCAAAGCCTTTATCCTGCAAATAGAGGCAGACATTTTCGCTGCGCTTGCCTGATCGGCAGACAAAAATATAAGGCTGCTCCTTTTGGAAGACATCGAGTTTTTCAGGAATATCCCCCATTTTAATGTGAACGGCTTCAGGGATCATCCCTTCAGCCACTTCTTCATCTTCTCTGACGTCAATAATGTTCAGCGTTTCTCCTTTTGCAAGCCTGCCTTTCAGTTCATCAGCCGAAATCTCTTTTATCGTCATCGTTACTGCTCCCTTCAATTGCCTTTAGGTGAGACTATTATAGCAAAAGTCGGGAGGCAATTTCTATTTCAGCAGGTTTTCTCTATCGTCCACTGTCAGGAAACACTGATTTCCCCAATGTCTGGAACGATCCGTCCTGTGCTGCAGAATCGGCTGTGAAGCTTCCCCCTATCAGACAAACAAGCATGACGGTGAAAAAACAAATGGATTTTTTCATATGAGCCCCTCCTTCATTTTATATATTTGATTCTTGGCATGCTGCGATTTTTCCAGGTAAAGCGCGCTTTTTTCATGGTCGCCGGACTTCATGTAGTAATCGGCTATATCTTTTGTCAGTTCGGCAACATGCGGCCATAGCCGTTTATCGCTCATGTATTCAAGCGAAAGTTCAATATCGAGCGGATGGCCCGCGTCATACAGGGCGAAAATCAGCCTGAATTTCGCCGCGTATTCATCCTCTCCTTGTTCCGCCGCTCTGGTAAATCCCTCTTTGCAGAGACGTCTCGCTTCTTCGGGAGAACCGTTTTTGTACATGAGGTGGGACAGCTCAAAAAGGGTGTTAATGCCAAAGACCGATTGCTCATGGACACCGATTGAAAGAGCTTTTCTAAAGTGCTCCTCCGCCAAAAGCGGCATGCTGCATTTGGCGTAGTTCAGACCCATATTATGATAGATCAGCCCGATGATTCGCCGGTTTTGGAGGGAAACGGCCTGATCAAGCGCCCGGCCGTAGTGTTCCTCGGCTTGTTTGATGCGGAACAGTTCAAACTGAACCGACCCGAGAATCATTTCGCACCCGATCGTTTTGTCTATGTATTCTTTATGCTTGCTGAAAAGTGAGAGCGCTTTTTCGGAGTAGTTCAACGATCTGAAATGATCATCTATTTGGTAGTAGGCAGTTGCGATCTTATAGTAAAATTCCGCTTTTTCAATTTCATCGGTCAGTTTATGCAGCTTCATTTCCGCTTTTTTGTAACAGCTGATCGCCTCAAGATAGTTTTTCTCATAAAACTCATACATGCCTGAAAAAAAGAAAAAATAGTACTGAATGATGTCATCCGCGTTCTTAACCGTTTCCTTCTGCCTTTTAATCTTCCGGAAGAGCTCGGCTGATTCTGCAAACTGCTCCATCATCAATTTGCAGCGGTAGTCCAAAAGCTGAAAATAGAGCTCCAAATCTCTGTTTTTCTCCATTTTAGAGAGCAGGTTTCGGATCTCGTATCTCAAAGATACAGCCTGGAGCGCTTCATGGCGCTTGATCATGGTGTACCACTGATTCAAGAGCCCGGCCGCTTTTTCGTATGCCGCTTTCGCTTCCACTTCTTCATTCATCCTTTCTTCTTTTTAAAAACACAAAAATTACATTTATTAACTTTATTTTACAGAAAATAATTGTTATTGGCAATTATTTTTATGAATAAGTGCAAGGAGTGGCATCAGCTCCAATATTTGAGCTGGCTTTCGAGGTTTTTGGCTGAAACAAGGCCTTTTTGGAATTGGCTCGGACAGGTGAGGTTGTATTTTTTAATTTTTAGGTTGATGGCATCGATCAGCGCTTCGCGCTGATTCGATTTGATCGCTTTTTCAATCTCTTGTTTAATTTCCTTTTGCAGCTTCAGCCACTCCGGCAGATAACGGGCGTTTTTAAGAGTTGACGAAAGCGCATCCCCTTCGAGCGCCTCTTTACTGAGCGGTCTTCCAAAACCGGGGAGGGACTTGAAGTCGTCTTTCTTTTCGCTTTCCTTTACAGCTTGATCAATCCAGTGAAGATATCGTTTTTCAAATTCTTCACTCATGTGGGCCATCTCCTCTCATCACACCTGAAGCAAAGGTTCAGGTGTGTCTTGTCGTTACGACAGTTCCCCTCTGTTCTACGGCCTCGGCTTTTTTCAATACTTGATATGCCAGCCACATGACCGCATAGCTGAGCAGGCTGACGCTGAAAAAAGGAACAATTCCGGGCAGAAAGGCAAAAGCGATATAAAGCACGGCAACAACCGCCATCATTGTTAATGTATACTGTAAATACGATATGCCCAGAATCAGCGAAAACTTAAAATACATCCGCTTCTTACAATCGAAATGGGCGAGCAGCGGGAACATATAAAACAGCATAATCAAAAACAAAAATCCAAAAATCATAATGACGAACCGGAGAACGTGCAATAGGAAATGCTCCGGATAAATAAAAGCAAGGTCAACATAAATGATGATGCCAACTGCCGCCAGAATAAGACCGATGACGTTGGAACGAAAAAACTCGCCGCGGTACGCCTGCCAAAACGTTTTACATATCGGAATTTCGGTTTTGCCCATAATCCATTTTCTCATCACGGAAAACAATGCAGTCGTCGCCGGCATAAACCCGAAGACGCCAAGGCCGAGCAGCGTAAATACAAACCACAGCAGATTGGCGTAAAAAAACTTCAGCACCCATTCACAAAAACTCAGCACCCTTCCCATGGAGACGCTTTGTTCCACGAATTCCCCCCCTTTATGTATATTGCCGGGTATACAGAAGTTCACTGATTCCTATCGGCTTTTTTTCTTTGATGGAGCGCCATATTGCCTCGCCGGCTGCAATTGAATAGGCGCCTGCTTCGGCACCGGCCAGAATGTCGTAATTCCTCAACGGGTCTCCTCCGCCAAACAGCTCTTCCAAAAGCAGCGGATCTCCTCCGCCATGCCCGCCGGGCTGCCTGACGACGCGAATCGTTTCTTTCGATTCAAACAGCGGATAATAATCGATGGTCTGTTCGGGAACTTCAAATGGAACCCTTGCCGGCGCATGATATTCCTGCGTTTCAAGCCTTCCCTTTGTCCCGTTGATTGCAAGCCGGTAGCCTTCATACGGGGCTGAAAAATGGACGGAGTAATTCAGCAGCGCCCCTTTGTCGTATTTCAAAACGGCTGCATACGTGTCCTCGATATCGATTTCTTCATCGAAAATACACGCGTCAGGCCTGTAATCGGTATAGAGCAGCTGCTGGCTTTCGTTGGTCTTGACATGATCGTCCTGCGGGTCGCCTGCCTGCCACCTCATATAATAGCGGCAATTCTTCTTGACATGGCATGTTCCGCAATAGCGTTTTTCCCCTTTTTCAGGATTCATTTCGCCGCCGGGTCCGTAGTAGTACAGGCCTCCATAGGCAAAAACCTCGCGAGGCGTTTGAGCAAGCCACCAATTGACAAGGTCGAAATGATGGGTTGACTTATGGACGGAAAGCCCGCCGGAGTATGCTCTCATCCTGTTCCAGCGTTTAAAATAGCTTGCGCCGTGATACGTATCGATGTACCAGTTAAAGTCAACCGACGTAATCGTGCCGAGCTTTCCTTCAAGTATCAGCTCTTTGATCTTGCGGTGGTACGGATTGCAGCGGTAATTAAACGTAACGGTCACTTTTCCTTTGCTCGCGGCTTCGGCTTTTAATACGGCTGCCGCATCCCGTGCCGTTGTCACCATCGGCTTTTCAGTGACCACATCGATATTCGCCTGTAAAGCGCCCAATATATAGCGGACATGCGTATCATCACGGCCTGCTACAATAATGGCGTCCGGCTTGATTTTATCAAGCATTTCGGTAAACGCTTTCTCCTTGAAAAACGGGACAGGACGAAGCGCCGGAAACCTGTCTTTGCAGACTTCTTCCCTTAGCGGATCGCTGTCCAGGAGCGCGGCGATGCGGTGTTCTTCCCCGTATTTTCCCACTAGAGGCTCGATAAACATGTTAAAAGCGCGGCCGCTCAGACCGCATATCGCATATGTTTTCATCGGTTCCTCCCCCTTTCATTTTCAGCGAAGCGCTTCGATGAGTTCCATCGCTTCAGGGGTTTTCTTCGCATAGACCGGTATGAAAGCTGCCATGTCTGTATTCAGCTGAAACGTATAGCCGTTCAAACGTTTTTCTCCTTTTTCAATGACAGCCGCATACAGCTGTACGTACCCGTTTTTGCCCGGAGCGCTGTATGGCTCTTTTTCTTTCGAAGCAACTTTCAATGGCTGAAGTCCTTCAGGATCGTAAAAAGGTTTAAACATGTCTTCTGGAACGATAAACAGATCTCCTTCTTTCGCCGCAATTTCAACTAGAAGTTTTTCCGGTGCAGCCGGGAAAACGGTGATGTTGAGCTGTTCTTTCCCGGCTGCGCGCTGGACGTTTTCCTTTATTTCAGCCGGTGCATCCGAAAAGATCAATACGTCTGTTCCCCGGCCCCCATCCTGTCCGCATGAGGAAAAAAGAAGCACTGCTGCAAATAGAAGGACGGAGAAAGCGAAGTTCTTCACTTCGCTGCCTCGCGGGAAAAGCGGCCGGTCTTTTCAAGTTCTACAAGAGCCATGATCAATGCGCCGACACCGTGAAGATCGTTGGTGCTTTTTTCCCGCCCGACATAATAATCGTATGTCCCTGCAGAAGTTCCGACGCAAATATCTTTTAAAAGCAAGCCTTCTTTTGCGCTCAGCTCGATTTTCTCTTCGACGAGTCCTTTGAAAGCCTTTGCGGCTCTATCAATATATGATGAATCGATATAGCCCATGCGAGCTCCTTTCGTCATCGCGTACATATATAAACACGAGCAGGAGCTTTCAAGCCAATTGTCCGGAAGTCCGCCTTTATCGACAACCTGGTGCCATAACCCTGTGCGTTCATCTTGAAAATTGGCAATGCTTTTGACCATCTCTTGAAGCACCCGGGTCCACTCCTGTCTCGTGTCATGCCCCTGCGGGAGCAGTTCGATCATATCGCTCAGTGCAAGCGCGTACCAGCCGATTGACCTTCCCCAAAATTCGGGAGAACAGCCTGAAACGGGGTCGGCCCAGGGCATTTCCCTCTTTTCATCCCACGCATGATAATACAATCCCGTCCGGCAGTCTTTCGTATGTTTTCTCATCAGTTTTTCTTCGAGGATGACCATATCGTACAGTTCAGGCTCATTGAACGCTCTTGCATACTTAAGTGCGAAAGGCCCTCCCATGTACAACCCGTCAAGCCACATTTGGTAAGGATATTTATCTTTATGCCAAAACCCGCCTTCTTCTGTTTGATTCAGCGTATCAAAAAGGCCCTTCAGCTTTTTGGCGGCTTTACGGTAGCGTTCATCGCCCGTTTCATCATACAAAGGATAAAGGATAAGTCCGGCTTGTATGGCGTCCAGTTCATCCCTCCTGAAATAAAAATTCCCGCAGCCGTCAATGAGCTCATTGGCGTATTCTTTTACATAGTTGAAATATGCTTCTTTCCCCGTTTCTTCCCAGAGGCGAATCAAGCCGCACAGAAATACACCCTGATGGTAGTGCCAGCGTCCGGCCGGCGGCAGCTCCTTTGGTGTATACGCTTTCATTATTGTTTTGGCCGCTTCTTCGGCAATGTAAAGAGGCGTTTTTGTGATGAGAGATTGATTCATGTCATTCAATTCCTTTCATCAAAAAATATTAATATATTCCTTCTTCTCCAAACTTCTTCGCCATCCTGTTTGCAAATATGACAAGAATGAGACCGACAGCTGCTTTAAATAAACCGACGGCTGTACTGTAGCTGAACTGCCCCTGCTTTAATCCGGCCGTGTATACATACGTATCAAAGATCTCGGCCACTTCGCGGTTCGTTGCATTTAAAAGCAGATACACATGCTCAAAGCCGAGTTCGAGCGTATCGCCGATTTTCAAAATAAGTAAAACAACGATGACGCTTCTGATCGCAGGTAGTGTGACATGCCACATCCTCCTCAGGCGATTGGCCCCGTCCATTTTCGCCGCTTCGTAAAGCTGCGGATCGACAGCGGTAATCGCCGCCAAATAAATGATCGTCGACCAGCCGGCTTCCCTCCAGATGACCTGGAGAATGTACATCGGCCTGAACCAGCTTTCATTCAGCAAAAAGTTGATCTTTTCTCCGCCGAAGTAGGCGATGATCTCATTGATCAATCCTCCGTCAACCGTCAACAGAACGAATGAAAGCGATACCACAATGACCCATGACATAAAATGCGGAATATAGATCAGCGTCTGGACAAACTTTTTGAACAATGCGACTCTGACTTCATTCAATAAAAGCGCCAAAATAATCGGTATCGGAAAGAATACAACAAGGTTGAGGAAAAACAAAATCAATGTATTCTTCAGAAGCATAAAAAACGTCGGTTCGGTGAACAGCCTTTCAAAATGCTTAAAACCCACCCATTCGCTCCCCGTTATGCCGAGAAACGGCTGGTAATCCTGAAACGCTATGACAATCCCCCACATCGGCACATACTTAAAAAGCAAAAAATAAATCAGTCCCGGCAGAATCATCAAATATAAATATTTTTGCTGGAGAAGCTTTTCCCAAAAACGCGTCTTTCGTTTTTTTTCAACAATATGGGCCGGATTTTTTCCGGTCTGGACATCGGCTG
The DNA here is from genome assembly GCF_021043345.1 of Bacillus sp. BS3(2021). Taxonomy (NCBI): domain Bacteria; kingdom Bacillati; phylum Bacillota; class Bacilli; order Caryophanales; family Bacillaceae; genus Bacillus; species Bacillus sp. BS3(2021). The sequence goes on along the minus strand of NZ_JAJNDM010000008.1, from coordinate 70,298 downwards.
CTTTCATAAACGGCCTCCCTTCGTGATGTTTGCTTTCACTTTATCCCACCATGAAAAAATAAATCTACAATCATATCATCACATCGGCCGCACCTCGCCCGGCAGCCGGCAAAACCTAATAAAATGAAACGATGGTTAGAAAATGATTATTGACAAATTCACACAAAAGTCGGATTAATTATATATGAACAACTCAAACGAAGATTTGTTGGGGGGGAATTTATGAAGAGAAAACAATATAAGTTTTACTATAAGCTGGTGACCTTCTTTCTCGTTCTGAGCACCATTCCGGTCATCATCGTCGGCTTTTTTTCCTATCAGAGATCAGCGGAAACCATTGAACAAAACGTTACAAACGAAAAGCTCCAAACCGTTGGCCAGACACAGCTAAATATCGAGCATATTTTAAAAACGGTTGACCATTCCTTCACCAATTACGTCCGTTCCTATCCTTTAATTCAGACACTCAGCCGCACCATTACACCAGAACGCTTTCAGCTGTATAACCAAATCAACAAGGAATTAAACGAACTGCAGACATTCGATACCGATCTGTCGGATATCACGCTGATCAGCCAAGAAAAAAAGTGGTATATCAACAATTCCGGTTTATATCCTTTAGATCAGGGAAAACAAGCCATCACGATCTCGCTTTACAACGCCTTAAAAAGCCGCTCCAGCTGGGTGCTTGAAAAAAACAACGACCTTGTCGCCACAAAAGAAGGGGCTTCGGGCAACTGCCTGTACAACGTCAATCTGGTCAAACAGCTTCCGCTGAACAGCATGGAAAACAGAGGCCTTGCGATCGCAAGTATTCCTTCTTGTTCGCTTGTCAAGCGCATGCCGCATCATTCAAAAACAAACAGCATGATGGTGCTTGATGACAACGGACGGATCATCCTTCACTCAGACCCGTCAATGATTGGGCAATCGATCAAACAAGACGATTATTTCAAAACGATCCGCCGGCATCAGGAAAAAAACGGCCAGTTTGATACAACAGTCAACGACACCGCCTATAACATTACATACCAGAAATCAGATTACAATAATTGGATATACATTTCGTTAACGACCATTCCGGAACTCTATCAGCAGACGGCATCAATCGGCTGGTTTACGTTTACGATCTGCGTCATTTTGTTAGCGCTTTCATACCTATTTTCCTGGTTTGGTTCTCGTCATTTTTACAGGCCGATCAAGGTTTTGTACGAATCCGTCTCAGGCTTTTCTGCGGGGGCCGCTTCCGGCCAGGAGAAACCGAAAAACGAATTTGAACTGATTGAACGGAATATTAAAGAGATGAAAAATAAAAACCATGATCTGAAGGTGCGCGTCGAACAGCAGGTCACCCAGCTGAAGCAGTATTTTTTAACAAGGCTTTTGCTCGGCAAGCTGAGCGAAGAAGAAATCAAAGACCGCTTTACAGGGCTCGGCTTCCCTGAAGATTGGAGCCACCTGTCCGTTTTTGCCTTGCAAATTGATACATTGAAAGACACATCATATGATAAAAAGGATCTTGATGTCCTGCTGTTTGCGATCAACAGCCTTGTCGAACGATCTGTGCCCAAGAATAAGCGCCTCCCGCCGGTTGTCATTGATAAAACGCAGACCATCATCATGCTGAACCGCGGACAGCCGCTGGACAGGTTTCAGGAGGACTTGGAGCATACAGCATCATCCATCAGGGATAAAATTCATGAGGAGCTTGGATTGTTCGTCAGCATCGGCATCAGCCAGCCGTTTACAAGCCTTGCAATGTCGAAGCGCGCTTATTTGGAAGGGCTTGAAGCGCTGACATACCGTCTGAAATCAGGAAAACACGCGGTGATTTTCTATGAGCATCTTGACCGTAACAAAGCGTTTTTAACCCAGTTTCCAAAGCAGATCCAAAATGAACTGTTTGAAGCTATTAAAACGTGCAACCGTAAACAAGCGGCCGAACAGCTTCACCTTCTCCTTGAATCGATTTGTTCTGAAAACATGAATCCGCATCACTGCCAGGTAGCGATTGCAAGGCTCTTGAACAACTTGATTGAATTTATGCATTTGCTTGGAATCGAAATTTTTGAACCGAACGAAAATACGATGCTGTACGACGACGTCTTTGAGCTGACGACCATCGAGGAGATCGAAAGTTGGCTGAACGCGCAGATCATCGTCAAAATGATCGATACCCTCAGCATCAGAGAAGAATCACAATACAAAAACATCTCAGAAAAAATCGTCCATATTATCCAGCAGGAATTCGACACGGACTTGACGCTCGAATCGATCGCAGGAAGGCTTCATTACAACCCCAACTATTTAAGCAGCATCTTCAGGAAAGAAATGAAAATATCGTTCAGCGAATACTTGTCATCCTACAGGCATCATGTCGCGAAAAACTGGCTGACAGAAACGACGCTGTCCGTAAAAGAAATTTCTGAAAAACTGAAATACAAAAATCCGCAGAATTTCATCCGCTCATTTAAAAAGCTGGAAGGAATCACGCCCGGCAAATACCGCGAGCTGAAAACTCATTCGGCATAAAAAGACAATCCCGGCTTCCCGGGATTGCCTTCTATTTTTCTGCTTTTTTAAATGACTCTTCATATTCTTCTATTACTTGATCTCCGCCGTTCGTCCGCCATTTTTCAACCGCTTTCTCGAACTGGCTTTCATCCGTTTTGCCGAGGATGAATTGATATGTGGCATCATCAATGATCTTTTGCAGTTCATCGCCTCTTTCAGATGCGGCCGGTGAGTACAAACTTTCGGCCGGATTTGAGACGATGATCTCATTATTGTCCTCTGTCAGCTCTTCATATTTTGTGCGGAGCGGATCTCCCGTATTTTTCAAATATTGTTTATCAATGCCGACGAGAGAGACGAGCGGCTGAATTTCCGCCTGCCAGTCTTTCAGTTTTTCATCAATTCGTTTGAATTGTTTTTCCCCTTCTTTTTTATAGTGAACCCCTTCGATCCCGTAAGTCATCAGGCTGTAAACATCCTCTTCGGCGATCCGGTCGAAAAAGGCCAGAATCCTCTTCAGCTCTTTTTCTGTTTTGACGCTTGTTTTCGGAAAGGCAAAGATTCCGTTATGCCCGCCTGATGCCCAGACGCGTTCCTCTCCGTCCGGTCCTTTGATCCGATTGATGATCTCAAGCTCCATTTTATCATCGACAGACTGGTCTCTTAAATTGACGGCATCGACCATATTTCCGACATAAATGCCGGCTTTCCCTTGTGAAAACATCTCCTGCTGCTGCGTTTTGCTCGTAACCGGGAAGTCTTTGTTGATCAGCCCTTCATCATACAGTTTTTTCATATATTTCATCGTATCCATGTACTCTTTTGTCATGAAGTCAGGCGTGAACTTGCCGTCTTTTTCCTCCCAGTCAGTCGGCATGCCCATATAGGACCCCAATGTTTTAAAGGCGCCGTAGATCAAATCGTTTCTGTCGGTAAAGCCGATCGTATCGTTCTTTCCGTTTTGGTCAGGATCTTTTTCTGTAAATGCCTTCGCTGTTTCGTAAAGTTCATCAACCGTCTTTGGTATATCGAGCCCAAGGTTGTCAAGCCAGTCTTTACGGATGACAACCCCCTGTCTTGATAACGGGCGCTCCCTGTAGATGCCGTAAAGCTTTCCGTCGATTGAAGCGTTTTTATTGATCAGCTTGTTCATCTTGCTTAAATTCGGATAATCCTTTAAATAAGGACCAACCTCCCAAAACATCCCCGATCTGAACGCATTCATGACAGATGAATTTTTAATGTCCTGAATGGTGACGACTTTCGGCAGGTTTCCGGCGGCGAGCGCTGAGTTTAAGCGGTCTTCTTTTACTGCATCAGGCACCCACATTAAATCAAGCTTTGTATTGGTGAGCTCCTCGATTTTTTTAATCGCTGTATCCTTCGGCGGCTGCTGATGATAAAGGATTACCATCCAGCTCAAGTCCAAAGGCGAGTTCAGATCGACTTTCTCATCCTTTGTAGAAGCCTGATCTGCTCCGCTTTTCGAACAGCCAAACAGTCCGCCGGCCAAAAGCGCGAACGCAAAAATCGCTATCAGCCATTTTTTCCCCATATTGTCCCCTCCGTTTTTATCCTTTAATTGACCCTAAAAGAGCGCCTTTTGCAAAGTGCTTTTGAATAAACGGATACACGAGCAGCACCGGTATGGTTGCAACGACAATGACCGCCATTTTGATCGTTTGTTCCGGCGGCGCCGCGGCTGCCCCCATCTCCGTCATATCCCCTTGCATACCGCTTGATACGATGACAATCTGGCGAAGCAAAACTTGTATCGGCCATTTTGTCGCATCGCTCAAGTACAGAATCGCTTGCATGTACGTATTCCAATAGGTGACGGCGTAAAACAGCGAAATTGTCGCAATCGCCGGCAAAGACAACGGAAGAATGATGCGGAAGAAAATTCCGATGTCATTGCAGCCGTCGATTTTGGCGGATTCCTCGAGGCTTGACGGTATGTTTTGAAAAAAGTTCTTTAAAATGATCAAGTTAAACGCATTGATGGCCGTCGGAAGAATCAGAGACCAATAGGTATCGAGCAAGCCGAGCGATTTTACAACGAGAAAGGTTGGGATCATCCCTCCGCTGAACAGCATCGTGAACACGACCAAGAACATGAGGACGCGCCTTCCCATCAGCTCCTTTCTCGACAACCCGTATGCCATTAAAGAGGATAGAAACATGCTGACCGCCGTCCCTGCGGCTGTGACAAGAATAGAAATGATTAAGCTTCTGTACACAATGTCAGTTGAAAAAATATACCTGTACGCATCCAGCGAAAAAGTTGTCGGTATTAAGATAAACTTTTTCGAAATGACCTCCTCAACTGTCGCAAAAGAGGCTGCGATAACATGAATGAACGGCAGCACACAAACCAATCCGAACCCTGTTAAAAATGAATAATTCAATATGTCAAACACGCGGCTTCCAGCAGAATGCCTGATCGTCATTTCCCCCTCCTTGTAAGCGCTGTCAAAATATTACGATATCGTGTCTAAAATGTAGCAAACAGAAAGGAGAGCGTCTATAATCATTTTTTAAGCAGGATCAGAAAAGCGGAGAAAAAGATCATCACCTTAGAAGATGATACGTCAGTCTTCATCAAGGATGTCTGAGGTGCTGACTTTCGGCTTGAACCCCAGTTCCCGAATGGCGGAATCGATCGACCACGGCCGCCCCTTATTGTCGCTGACAGCATAATATGTACCGTATGTTTTGACGGATTCGATTGCGGCTTTAAAGATTTGGACGAGGTCGGGGTGGGATAACAGCGTTTTTTTGCTCCTCGGTTTTGCGCGCAGCGTTTCTTGCTCATTTTCAGCGGCTGTCCCGATCCGCAGATTGATCACGGAAACCTTGGCGTCTGATTGGTGCGAGAAAAGATAGCCGAGATTTTCGGACGCCAATTTTAGCAAGCCGTACAAGCTTTTGGACTGCGGGTAGTCATCCGTGTTGATCTTCCTCCCCAGCAGAGAATCGCCGTTCTTTTCATACACATCTGTCACATGGTTGCTGCTTGCAAATACCACCTTCGGCACGCCGAGCTCCGCCGCCGCCCGCAAAATCGTATATGTCGCTTTAAAAAAGATATCCGTCATTTTCTCAAACTCCCGCTGGTCAAGCAAATCGCCTGTCGGCTTGACAGCCAAAAGGTTGATCACCGCATCCGTATTCAGAGGAATGCTTTTCACGACTTCATTGTAATCTGCCGCATCCACCCGGACAAACCGGACAGCCGGCTTTTCATCCGGTTCTTTTAAATCCAGCACTGTCACCTCGTATCCTTCGCCTGCCAATCCGCCCGCTAACACGCGGCCGACCGTGCCGTTCCCTCCGATGATCGTCACCTTTTTCACAGTGATTCACCTCCTGTTTTACAGCCATGTTTTTAAGAAACCGATCGCTTTATGCCTCATTCCGGCTGTCTCGAAGTGCCCTGAATGAGAGCGAAACACTTCATAGCGTTCACCGGCGCCTTTTTCTTTATACACATCGGACAGCTTTTCTTCAATGAGGTCAATTCCTTGAACTGGCGTTAGTTTATCTGCGGTTCCGACCAGGCTTAAATGGGGCCTTGGAGCGATCAGGCTTTCGATTTGAGCGGTTGAAAAGTGCTTGACCAGCCCTGGAACATACGAATAGAGATTGTGACGGTCCAAATTCTGCGTCTTGATTAATGTTTCGCTGTCCACCTGCGCGCATATATCAACGCATACGCTGACCCGTTCATCCAATGCAGCAGTCCACCAGGCCATCAGACCACCCATCGACATGCCGAGTGAAGCGATGCGGCTTTCGTCTGTGTCCTCACGCATGCTCAGGTAATCGATGGCTCTGATGCTGTCGAAGACCATCATTCCCCACATCACCCGTCCTGTCCAAAGCATTTCTTTAAATATCTCACTCTCCGTTTTGCCCCGCCTGTCTCCGAAAGCCCAATGGTCAATCGCAAGCACGGAAAATCCCAAGGCCGTCAATTCCTCGGCGAACGGCGGCGTTTGCAAGTAATCCGCTCCTTCAATCAGCTCCTCCTTCCCCCTTTCGTAACGTCCTCCGTGTGAATGACAGTAAAGCACGGCCGGCCGCTTGCCGTTCATCTGTTTCGGTTTTGCAAAATAGGCCGGTACCGCTTCAATTCCATTTAAATCAAGCAAAAGCGTTTCAAGAATAAAAGATGACTTTTCTTCAATTTTAAGAGTACTCACATCAATGCTTTTTTTCTCCGGCAAATCGCCGAGCAGTTTGAAAAGTTGACTGCGCATCGTGTTCCCCTTTCTTTTTTCCGTTTGATTCATTAATACGATTTGAAAGGGCGTTTTACCTTTTTCCAGATGATAAGTTGACGGAAGTTCACCACAAACAAGGCGCTGGTCAGCATGATAAACAGTAATATCCAGGGTGATGAAAACAAAAGAAGCAGCGAGAAGCACCCCATGAGAAAGAGGCAGCCTATTTTGTAAACGCGACCGGACAGCAGCTTGTAAGCAGCGGCAAGACCGCACAGCGAGTTGCAGATGAAAAAGGCGTTTGCGATCAGGACCAGTGTCTCAACATTAAGAAAGTGAAACATCAGGCAGACAAAAACGACGGTATGAATGAAAAACATAAGCCCCAGTGCTGCCATCGGCTGATTTCCCCTTGATCTGCGGGCAAACAGCCCGCCGGCCTGCGATGCCACCAGCCTGGCTGCTCCGCCTGTCACCTGAAAATAAGCGCACATGCAGAGAACAGCGGTGAGCACAGCGATCACCGGCAATGCAAAAGATCCGAACAACGGCGTCAGCATCATCGCCAGCTTCAATTGTCCGTTTGCGAAGAACCCCGGATCAATCCATTGAACAGCTGCCGCAGTCGCCACATATATGAGCGTTACCGTCAGGCTGCTGATCACGACGGCCCGGGGAATCGTTTTCCCGCGGTTTTTCACTTCCATGCTGTAGTTGCCGACGATTTCCCATCCGACTAATGCCCAGAACAGCAGCAGCAATCCGCGGCCAAAATCGGCAAACTGAAATGTTCCGTCTACGAGCGGCCCCTCACGAAAGTAAGGCACAGAAGCTGCGCTGCTTCCAAACAGAATGAGGGCCGCGGCAGTGGAAAAAATGAGTGCAACCATGCCGACAAATGAAAGATTAAAGCAAAGGACTACCATACAAAAGATAAAAAAAATGAAGCCGTACAGTTCAGCAGGAAATGCCGTGCCGGCCGCAAGAGAATGAATATATTCGCCGGCCGTCATTAATACGGCGGCGGGGCCGAAGCTCGCAGCCATGATAAAATAAAAGACTGCCAACTTTTTAACACGGGAACCGAACGCTTTTTCAGCCGCATAAGCAATCCCGGCATCATTCGGATACTCGACGCTCAATCTGGCAAAAATCCAGGCAAATAAAAAACCGATTCCCAACATCAACAGCCATGCAAAAATCGCATAGTCCCCCGCTGTCTGATGAATCATCGGCGGCAGCAGAATGATTCCCGACCCTAAAATAGGCCCCGTCATCAGCCCGCTTAATAATAAAGGGCCAAGCTTTTTTTCTCTCATACTGATACAATCCTTTCGCAAAGTCGTTTAAAATGATTGTAATCTTGTTTAATTCATCAGTAAAATAGATATTATCGATCTGCAACTTCGAATTTTTCGATATAAAATAAAAGGGAGATGGACGAGATGGAGATCCGACATTTGAAAACATTCAAAACCATCGTGGATATCGGCGGTTTTACCCGTGCTGCCGATTATTTGGGATATGCGCAGTCCACTGTGACTTCGCACGTTCAAGCAATCGAACAAGAATTAAGAAAGCCGCTGTTCTACAGGCTGGGGAAAAAAATGATGCTGACAGAAGCAGGAAAACACCTTCTCCCTTATGCCGCAGAAATGGTTGAACTGTATGAAAAAGCGAGGCACATTCCGGAAAACGACCAGGAGCCGTCGGGAAACTTGATCATCGGCGCCTCGGAATCTTTAACGGTTTACAGATTGCCTGCCATTCTTCACGAATTTACTAACAAATATCCGCAGGTCACGGTCACATTAAAGTCTTCCACGTGCTGGCAGCTGAGAGATGAATTGAAGCAGGGAAAAATCGATGTCGCTTTTCTTTTGGACAACGATCGGAAAGAAAACGACCTTCATGTTGAAAAGCTGGTCAATGAGCCGATGGTGTTCATCTTTCCAAAGGAACACCCGGCAGGACAAAAGGCCCTTGATGATTTGACTTTTACCGCAAATGAAACGTTTTTATATACGGAGCACGGCTGCAGCTACCGTGATTTTTTTGAGGAGTATTTACGTCAAAGGGGAGTCATTGCCGACCATACGATGGAGTTTTGGAGTGTCGAAGCAATTAAACAGTGCGTGATGTGCGGTTTGGGCGTATCCCTTCTTCCTTTGATCACAACGCGCACTGATATCGAAGAAGGAAAGCTTCAGGGCACGCTTGTCCGCGACGCCCTGTTTTCCACTCAAATGGCTTATCATAAAAACAAATGGCTTTCTCCTGCAATGGCGGCTTTTACAGATATCGTCCGCACGAAAGCAAGAGACTGGGCACAGGCATAACGTTCCTATATCTAAATGCCTTCGGTATTCATCAGCACGATCCGCCAGCCGTCCGGATCTTCCACTGTTGCTCCTTTGTCCTTCCAATACGGATTTTCAGGCGGCACTTCGTGATGGCCCATGTCAGCGAGCCTTTTTAAAATACTCTTGATTTCCTTCTGATCAGGAATATAAAAGACGAGCAGATTGTCTTTGGTCGGTGCCGGACAAGGGCTGCCTCCGATATGGGAGGTGAATTCAAGGTGATATTGGACATTCGGCAGGCCGAACATGACGCCATGATACCCTTGATGTCCGGAAAAACCGCCAAGCTTTTTCAGGCCGAGCCCCTTTTCGTAAAACGCAACGATTTCGTCAAAACGGTCTGTAGGCCGGGCGATTCTGACCTGTACGGCGGAAAAATCGGAAAAATGCATCTTAATCATCTCCTTTTTTCCCATTTTAAGCGGTCACGGATCATTTGAAACGAAGCGAAAGGCTGAAATATTTTCATCCTTTCGGCGGAATGACAGGGCTTTCAGATTATTAACAAAATCCCAAAACACTTTTAGTTTTGGGATTTTGTCATCCTTTGTCCCGCAATCCTTGCAGTCTGGGAAAGCCGAGCATCGGAGCGGTCTTTGATGACGGCGGTGTTCAGTCAGGCGCCCGGGCGGTTAGCCGCCTGATCTTTCCTCCTATCGTAAGCACCGGCTTAGCAGGCCTGCCAACGAATGCGCGGGTTTGTCGGCACGCTGAAAAGCCCCTTCGGATTGAAGGGGCTTTTCCATTAATTTGCGACAATATTTACAAGCTTTCCAGGTACAGCAATCACTTTTCTGATCGTTTTTCCTTCGAGCTGTTCTTTTACTTTTTCATTGTTTTTCGCCAGCTCTTCAAGCTGTTCTTTGTCGGCGTCGGCTGGAACGTTCAGCTTCGCTTTCACCTTTCCGTTCAGCTGAACGACGATTTCGACTTCGTCATCAACGAGCTTTGCTTCATCATAGACAGGCCATGCTTCATACGTGATCGTTTCCTCATGTCCAAGTCGGCTCCACAGCTCTTCAGCCAAGTGAGGCGCAACAGGAGACAGCAATTTCACGAAGCCTTCCATGTATTCTTTCGGAAGCTGATCAGCTTTATATGCTTCATTGATGAAGACCATCAGCTGAGAAATACCTGTATTGAAGCGCAGACCTTCGAAATGGTCTGTTACTTTCATGACCGTTTCGTGGTAGACGCGCTCAAGCGTTTCGCCGGCTCCTTCAACGATCTTCTCGTTTAACCTGCCATTGTCATCGATGAACAGACGCCATACGCGGTCAAGGAAGCGGCGGGCGCCGTCAAGTCCTGTCGTTGACCAGGCGATCGATGCATCCAAAGGCCCCATGAACATTTCGTACAGCCGGAGCGTGTCCGCACCATGAGTCTCCACTATTTCGTCCGGATTGACGACATTGCCTTTGGATTTGCTCATTTTTTCGTTGTTTTCACCAAGAATCATTCCTTGGTTATAAAGCTGTTTGAACGGCTCTTTCGTCGGAACGACCCCGATGTCATAAAGGAATTTATGCCAGAAGCGCGCATACAATAAGTGAAGAACGGCGTGTTCCGCACCTCCGATATACATATCGACAGGAAGCCATTCCTGTAATTTTTCAGGGGAAGCCAGTTCGTTCGGGTTTTTCGGATCGATGTAGCGCAGGAAGTACCAGCAGCTTCCCGCCCATTGCGGCATCGTATTCGTTTCGCGTCTTCCCTTTTTGCCTGTTTCAGGGTCTGTCACTTCCACCCATTCTTTAATGTTCGCAAGAGGGGACTCACCCGTTCCGCTCGGTTTGATTTCCGACGTTTTCGGCAAGATCAGCGGCAGCTCTTCTTCAGGAACCGGAGTCGATGTGCCGTCTTCCCAATGGATGACCGGGATCGGCTCGCCCCAGTAGCGCTGACGGCTGAACAGCCAGTCGCGGAGGCGGTATGTTACCTTTTTCTCGCCCTTCCCGTTTTCCTCAAGCCACTGAATCATTTTTTCGATCGCAGCCGCTTTATCAAGGCCGTTCAGAAAATCTGAATGGATGTGTTCGCCGTCGCCTGTATAAGCTTCTTTCTCAACATCTCCGCCTTTGACGACTTCTTTGATCGGCAGCCCGAATGCTGATGCGAATTCGTGGTCCCGCTCATCATGGGCAGGGACGGCCATGACCGCTCCGGTTCCGTATGTAGCCAAGACATAGTCCGCGATCCAGACCGGAATTTTTTCCCCGTTTGCCGGATTGACGGCATAAGCACCTGTGAAGACGCCTGTCTTTGTTTTGGCAAGGTCTGTCCGCTCCAAGTCGCTCTTTGATTGAACTTCTTCGATATAGGCGTCGACCGCGTCTTGCTGTTCAGGCGTCGTGATTTTTTGAACCAAATCGTGCTCCGGAGCCAAAACGGCATATGTGGCACCGAATAATGTATCAGGCCGCGTTGTGAAAACCGTAAACGTTTCGTCTGTGCCGTCGACCGCAAAATGAACATGCGCCCCTTCGGAACGGCCGATCCAGTTGCGCTGCATCTCTTTGATGCTTTCCGGCCAGTCGAGTTCTTCCAGATCTTCAAGCAGACGGTCGGCATAAGCGGTAATCTTCAGCATCCACTGCTTCATTGGACGGCGTTCTACAGGATGGCCGCCGCGTTCGCTTTTGCCGTCGATGACTTCTTCATTGGCAAGAACGGTTCCAAGCGCAGGACACCAGTTTACAGGGACTTCATCTACATAAGCGAGACCTTTTTCGTAAAGCTTTAAGAAAATCCACTGCGTCCATTTATAGTAGTCCGGATCTGTTGTATTGACTTCTCTGTCCCAGTCATACGAAAAGCCGAGCGCTCTGATCTGGCGGCGGAAGTTGTCAATGTTCTGCTCGGTAAAGACGGCAGGATCGTTTCCCGTATCCAGCGCATATTGTTCCGCAGGAAGCCCGAATGCATCCCAGCCCATCGGATGGAGGACATTGTACCCTTGCATCCGTTTCATGCGGGACAAAATGTCAGTTGCCGTATAGCCTTCAGGGTGTCCGACGTGAAGGCCTGCGCCTGACGGATACGGAAACATGTCCAATGCATAAAATTTCGGTTTGGATTTATCTTCACGCGTGGCGAACGTTTTATTTTTAAGCCAATAGTCCTGCCACTTTTTCTCAATTGTTTGATGGTCAAAACTCAATTGTAAAAACCTCCTTTGAATATGAGTACGGCTTCTTTGTATTCAAGTATGGACGGGACTGGCAGCGTTATATTCAGATTATTCTAAAATCAAAAAAACTCTCCCATCCCTAAGAAGGGACGAGAGATTTCCCGCGGTACCACCCTTGTTAGTGTGCATGGGGCACACTCACTTGATATCTGTAACGCAGATACGCGGCAGCAGCTCATCACTGCTGCAACTCTGAGGCGAGTTCGGAAGCTCATTTGATTGACTTTCACCAGCCGTCAACTCTCTGAAACAAAATGGGCTTCTTACTGCTCCTCTTCACTGTTCTTGCCGTAACCGTAATCTTATCTGTATTTTATAGAATTCTGTTCATAAGTGCAAGCAGGTTTGTATACAATGGGAATGTGCTGAAAAAAGGGTAAGAGTGAGGATCTTAATCGTGTGGAGATTTGTTTTGCCGTTCGGAGTTCTGTACATTTGCCTGCTGTTCTCTGACAAAGTCAAAGCTTCTCAATACAGCTTCACCGCCGTAGCCGGCAATGATCGATAACACGACAAGCTGAATTCCAGAATCAGGTTCCGCAGATAAAACAAGCAAAATAGAAGCAACCATTCCGACAAGAATATCTTCAAAAAATCCAAGGTAAATGAATCGTTTCGTTGTTCTCGGTTTCTCGAGGCGCCCTCTTTTTTTAACGTGCCCGAGAACCCCCATAATCCCTCCAATCAAACAAGCAACCAAAACTTGATGCAGCATCTTCATCACCTTCCTAAAGCCCTTAGTTTAGTCAAGCGACTTCAGGCCATCGAGCAGCCCCCCTAGACCCCTTGCGATGATATTCGATACTACCATACAGAAAATGTGTTCTGTCTGAGAAGAAAAAAAGCTTGTTTCTTCCATTATATGTGAAGATTTGGTTGATAATCTTGATTCCTTCGATTCATTTTCATATAATTACAATTACCTATTTTTTCTATAACACTTATGCATCTGATTGAGCGGAGAGCTGCTTTTCCTTCCTGTCGTATAAAAACGCCGTTCCTATTGCGAACAGCAGCAATACGAGCAGAACCGCGAGCAAAAGCTGCATATTGAAATAATCAACCAGCATTCCGCCAAAAAGCGGCCCGATCATTCTTCCGCCGGTCGCCATACTGTTGACAAACCCTTGATAAAACCCTTCTTTTCCCCTCGGAGCGAGACGGTTGGCGATTGTCGGCACAGCCGGCCATACAAGCATTTCGCCAATGGTTAGCACAACCATCGCGGCAAGAAACGCCGGAAACCGTTCAGCGCCAAACAAAATTCCGTATGCCATCATAAAAATGACAAATCCGATGACGATTTGGTTTTTCAGCGATTCGGCAAACCGTTTCACAAAAAAACCGATCAGCGGCTGACCGAAAACAATGAGCGCCCCGTTCACTGTCCAAAGTACGCTGTACTGCCCAAGAGATATCCCCAGCTCCTGGGTGTGTGAAGCGATGGTCGAGGACCATTGCGAATAAGCGACCCAGCCGAGCAGGTAGCCCGTACATATAACCAAAAGCGCGGAGAATCTAGATTTCCCGCTGACTGAATCGGCATGATCCAAAACAGAAGACTGCATGGCTTTTTCAGACCGGATGCGTCTAAATCCGAAAATCGCAATCAAGAAAAAGACGGCATATAGCATCGCATTCGCCAGAAAAACATACGTAAATGAAAAAGACGCGACAATTCCGCCGAGCGCTGAACCAACTGCCACCCCTGCATTTTGCGCCACGTATACAGCATTGAACGGCTTTCTGCCGCCTTCCGGCCAAACCGAGCCGGCCATTGCATAGCATGCCGGAAACACGATCCCTGATCCAAAACCGGCCAATGTTAAGAAAAGAATGTATTGGAACCACTCATGAAAAAAGACGAGGCCTGAAAGGCTCGCAAACGTGATCACAATTCCAAGTACGACCGTTTTAAATCCGCCGATTTTATCGAATAAATATCCTCCGAACAGGTTGCCCAGCACATTTGCCCCTGAGTTCAGCATCAGCACAAATCCGGCCGCTGTCAGCGACTTTCCCAAATGCTGATGGATATAGATGGTATTCAGCGGCCATAAAAAAGATGCCCCTGTGACATTGATAAACATTCCGATGACCAAAAGCCATAATGTGCGCGGCATAGCGTTTCCTTCTTTCTCTTTAGCATTCCCTCTAGATTCTATTCGTTTTGCCCATTTTTTTCAATTGACACGATTTCGATTTTCAACATAAAAAACCCCCTTTTTAAAGGGGGAATTTTTTTATGATTGCGTCATCCATTTTGGCTTTCCGAAACCGGCGAATTCCCGATCGATCGCATCTTCGAAAGCTTTGGATTTTACCGCTTCTTTGAGATCTTTGGCGAATGGCTTGTCTTTGTTTTTTTCATCCACTACCACTTGATTGCGGTAGCGGTCAGGCATGTTCTCAAGCGCCAGCGCGTCCTGCAGCTTCATATTAGCGGAGAGAGCGAAATTACCCGGGACAGCCGCGATATCCAGGTCATCGACCGCTCTTGGAAGATTGGCGGATTCAAGCTGTTTAAATGTCAGCTTTTTCGGATTTTCCGCAATATCCTGCACAGAGGCTTTCAATGTGTCGACATCGCTTTTCAGCCGAATCAGCCCCTGATCCTGGAGCGTTAAAAATGCCCTGGCGGCATTGGCCGGATCGTTTGGAACAGCCACTTCCGCCCCGTTTTTGACATCGTTCAAGTCGTTATATTTGGCAGAATAGAGACCCATCGGAGCGGTCGGCACAGAAATGAGTGCAGCAAGATGTTTATTGTTTTCTTGATTGTATGATTTCATAAAAACCTCATGCTGAAACAAATTGGCGTCGAGTTCGCCTTCGCTTAACGCCGTGTTCGGCTGTACATAGTCGGTGAATTCGACCACTTTAACTTTGTAGCCTTTTTTCTCAAGTTCAGGCTGAATCGCTTTTTTGACCATATCATAATACGGTCCTGCAGTAGCGCCTATTTTGATCGTTTTACCATCGCTTTCGGCATTGTTTCCGCATGCGGCCAGAAGCGCCAGGCTCAAGGCCAGTCCCAGCACGGAAGTCCATTTTAATATCTTGTTCATGTACATCTCCTCCTCCAAAATAAAAAAAACTCTTTCAGCGCCTGAAAGAGTTGTTCAACTTATCTTTCAGAATGCGCCTGACATTCTGCTGGATTTAGCACCTTGCTCTGCTGCAGGTTGCTGAGATTTCGCCGGGCCAGTCCCTCCATCTCTCTTTATAAGCTGCATATTCAGTTTTTTAAATGATTTCTTTATTTTACGTTTGAATATTTAGATTTGCAAGAAGTTTTTTGGTATAAACATTTTTTTCTTTTTAAGCTAAAATATAGTTATCAAACACGAAAGGAGACGAATCATGGAATCTATCATGCTGATCGGGTTTTTATCCTTTATTTTTTCCATCTGCTATCTTGTATTTCATTTGATCAGAAGAATCTTTTCTCCAGGCAAAAGGTTTTCCAGAAAACTCTTTTATCCTTGTTTTGCAGGCGGACTTCTCCTCCTGATCATCTCTGCGCCTTATTACAGTGAGGAAACATATGCCGTCGATGAGACAAAAACAGAGGACCTGACAACCGAGCTTCAGGAACTGAAAACTGAACACAGCGCTGTACAAAAGGAGCAAACCGCATTAAAGCAGCAGCTCAATCAAGCAAACGAAAAACTGAAGGCAGCCAAAACGGAGAATGACACATTAAAAAAAGAAAACGAAAAACTGATAAAAGAAAAAGACTCGCTTACGAAAAAAACAAAATCGCTGTCAGAAAAACTGGCTAAGGCTGAAGAAAAAAGCGGCAGTACCGAAGCCACTGTAAAAGAAAAGAACGCCACCGCTCAGGCCGGAACGTCACACAGCGCGTCCGCCCCTAAGAAAAACAGCGGTGAAAGCAAACAAGAGTGCAAAATCAAAGGAAGCGTCAACCATATTTATCATACACCAGGAAGTACATATTATGACCGCACGAAAAACGTCGCTCGCTGGTTCTGCACAGAACAGGAGGCGCGTGATGCGGGGTACAGACCTCCGAAACGTTAAAAAAGCCGGCATACCGCCGGCTTTCAGATTGTTGACAAAATCCCAAAACGGCTCTTAGTTTTGGGA
This sequence comes from Bacillus sp. BS3(2021), assembly GCF_021043345.1. Classification (NCBI taxonomy): domain Bacteria; kingdom Bacillati; phylum Bacillota; class Bacilli; order Caryophanales; family Bacillaceae; genus Bacillus; species Bacillus sp. BS3(2021). The sequence continues at coordinate 53,895 of NZ_JAJNDM010000008.1, read as the reverse complement.
TTTTGTCATCCTTTCAGCGTGACCCCCAACCCTTGCAGTCTAGGAAGGCCGAGCATCGGAAGCTGACTTTCACAGGATGTGATGACGGCGGCATTCAGGCAGGACGCCTGGGCGGTTAGCCGCCGATCCTTCTCCTATTCGTGAGCACCGACGCGCAGGCCTGACAACGAATGCGAGGGTTTGTCGACACGCTGAAAGCCGGCATACCGCCGGCTTTTTTCTTAAAGCTCTCTTCTTAATGCTGTCAGCACGTTCGTTCTTGTCGCTTTAATGGCCGGATTCAGGCCTGAAAGAATGGCGACGCCTGCACTGATCAAGGTGGCGATGAGTACAAGACTGACCGGAATATGCGAGAAGGTGATGCTGAGCTCTGCCGCACTCGCTTCTCCTTCTGAAACCGATGATAAAATGACAGGAATAATCTTGTTCACTAAAAAGCTGACACCGTATGAAATGATAATACCTAAAACAGATCCTAAAATACCGATATAGGCGCTTTCCAGCAGGAACATTCGGCGGATCACATTCGGGCTGGCCCCGATCGCTTTCATAATCCCGATTTCCTGCGTCCGTTCTGTAACCGCCATTGTCATCGTGTTGAAAATCCCGATGGCTGAAATCAAAACGGCAATGACTCCGACAAAGATCAGACCGATTTTAAAAGCCATGAAAAACAGATTGATGCTTTCGAGCTTTTTCGTTATTGAATCGACGTAGTAGCCTTTATCCTCCAAATCTGTTGTCAGCTGTCCGACATGTTCAAAGTTATCCGCGTAAACCGAGAGCGTTTTTTCAATCATACCGCTGTCTTTTTCCGCCGTCAGAAAGCCGGTGATGTCTTTTTTCATGTCATCGCTGACATAGACTAATGAATCGCTTGCCCATTCATAAGAAGGTTTTTTCGTCACTCCGACAACTTTCATATCGTATGTTTTCGCTTTCCCTTCTTCTCCTGTTTTTTCATCCATTTTTGAGATCTTTAATTCAATTGTTTTGCCGAGAATATCTTCTGCGTATCCTTTCGGTTCTTTTACTTCCTCGGCGTTATTTTCCATCTGTTTTTCATAAGCTTGGGCTTCTTTTTTCGTCCAGAGGTTCTTCCCGAAATGGTAGCCGACGACGATTTCATTCGGTGTTTTCGCTACGCGGCCGCGATCGAGTTTGATATTGGCTTTTTGCTCGGCGGCCATGTCGGTAATTAAGACATACTGAATTTGATTGTTTGTCCTATTGCCCAACTTTGCTTCAGCAGGTGCGAACACCTGCGTGCGCTCGATAATTGCGGACACATCTTTGCGATTTTCAAACTCTTTCAAGTCTTTCTTTTGAACTTTCTGATCGCTCTTTCCTTCTTTTCCGACAACCTGAATTTCAGTGACAATCTGTTCTTTCATCAGCTGTTCAGTCATCGATTTTTGCAGTCCGAATCCGACCGATGCGAGCACGATTAAAAACGCGCAGGCCACCGTTGTTGCGAGAATGGTCATGAATACACGCAGGCGGTTTTTCTTCATATTTCTTCTAATGAACTTCAACTGATCCTTAAACTTCAACAGTCTCTTCCCCCTTCTCTAATACGCCGTCAGATAACTGAAATTTCGTTTTGGCGATCGATGCCACCTCGTCATCGTGCGTGATGATGACGAATGTAATACCGCGCTCCCTGTTCAGCTGCCGAATGAATTCGAGGATTTCCTGCTCTGTTTCGGAATCGAGGCTTCCGGTCGGTTCGTCGGCTAAAATGATTGACGGATTCAAAATCAAAGCGCGGGCGATGCTGACGCGCTGCTGCTGTCCGCCTGAAAGCTCATTCGGATAGTGTCCGGCGTGGCTTTCAAGGCCGACGCGGTGAAGCATCTCATTGACGCGCTGCTTCCGCTCAGACGGATGAACACCTTTTAAAGTCAGAGGCAGTTCGATGTTTTCGTAAGTCGTCAAGCTCGGAATCAGCTGAAAACTTTGAAAGATGAAGCCGAAATGTTCAAGCCTGAATGCCGCCCATTCTTTTTCGCTGTACTTTGTGACATCCGTACCGTCAATGACGATCTTACCTTTTGTCGGGGCGATATAGCCGGAAATCAAGTTCAACAGCGTCGATTTTCCGGAACCGCTCCGTCCGACAATGCAGGCGATTTCGCCTTTTTCAACGGTAAGCGAGACATCCTTTAACACTTTAATTTCATTTTCCCTCCCCTTTTTGCCGACTTTAAATGAGTGGTGAATATGCTCTACACTGATCATTTGTAAATCTCCTCTCCATTATGGATTACAGCTGTTTTATTTTTTTGAAAATCAAGAAGTAACTGATTAAGAATCCGACTGCCGAACCGATCAACATACCGAAGATATAGCTGAACAGGCTAGAAGAAGTGGCTGCGCCGAATCCCCAGATGCCAAATAAAATCACGAGAATTTGAATCGGGCGATCCATTTTTCTCCAGAGAAAAAAATGTCCGTTCCGTTCAAGCTGCTGTTTGATAAAGCAAAAATAGCCGATTATATAAAACAAGATCCCCATGACCAGCGGAATCAACAGCGTAAAGGCCAAGCCGCCGTTATGGACGCCGAAACCGTCGAGGTACACAATCGGCGTTATATAATTTAAAAAATATGAATCCTGAGAAAATAAAGCAGAATTAACCCCAAAGAAACTCATGATAATCTGCAAGTTTGCCATCGGAAGGCCGATCAGCAAATAAGGCAGAATCGACGTTGAAAAAGCAACAATCATCTGGGCCAGCGGATTGCCGGTCATCGCGCCCGCCGCCATGACAAGCGAGTAGACCATAAAGCAGAATATGACCGATCCGATAAAATACTCGTGAAAGTTGACGACGTCAACCTTATACAAAACAACTAAGGCATAAGATAACAAGTAAGATAATAGCTGGGCTGTTAAAAGAATTGTAATACCCAAGAAATATTTCGTATTGAAAATGATGCCTCGCCTATAAGGGAGCCCGAGTGTGAAATCAAGCGTTCCTCTGCTCCGTTCAAACCCGATCTGGCTGAGTGCAAGCGCGACTCCGCCAATCCAGAACATTCTCATGACCCCGCTTATCTCATAATCTTTATATAAAACGCACTCTATATCGGGAAATTTTTTCCGTTCCGCAAGACATCCTTGATACTGAAAATAATCATTTAAAATCGAAAACGGTTCACTCAGCATCACCGCTGCAAACACAACTAAAAAAATCCAGAAATGCTGTTTCCACTCTTTATATAAAAGTCCGCGGTCTACCATCTTCGCTTACCTCCATACTTCGCGATGAATACTTCCTCAAGACTGACCGGAAGCTCGTTCCAAACTTTCGGAGACAAACTTTTTAGAAATTGTTTGCTCACATCGTCTGCTTTCGGAATCAACACCGTATAAAACACGCCGGTGTGATCCAAAACAGGGATTTCCCTTTCCCTGATTTTCAAATTGACATCTTCTTCAAATGCCATTTGGATTTTAATAAAATCGCCTTTCAGTTCATCAAGATCCATGATGTTCGACAATGTATTGTCTTCGAGAAAACCGATTCGGTTGCACATTCTTTCAATATCCTCAAGCCGGTGGGATGTGATGAGAATCGTCGTGTTGTTTTCAGCCACTTCATCGACCATCAGCTGGAGAACATCTTGTCTTGTGACGGCATCAATGCCGTCTGTCGGTTCATCGAGCAGGATGACCGCCGGCCGGATCGCAAATGACAAGATCAGCGACATTTGCTTTTTCAATCCTGTAGACAATTCCCTGTACTTTTTTGTTTCGGGAATATCGTAGCGGTTCATTAATTCATTAGCGTATGTAACATCAAAGTCAGGATAAATGTTTCGCAAAATATTGACGAGCTGTTTGTAATTGTATTTTTCGAAATAGGTGTTTTGAACGGGCATATAGACGATATTGCGCTTGACGAGCGGATGGTCCTTCACCTTGACGCTGCCGAAGTAGATATCTCCCTCATCAGGCAGCAGGATTTGCTGAATCAGGCGGAGAAGCGTCGTTTTCCCTGAGCCGTTTCTGCCGAGCAGTCCGAAAATCTCTCCTTCCTCAAGCTTAAAGGAGATGTTTTTGAGTATTTGTTTTCCGTCAATCGTTTTTGATACAGATTTGAGCTCAATCATTCACTTCCCCTCCTCTCACTTCTTCGTCGATTTCCGCCATCCACTCCTGCAGCTTTTTAGTGTCGATCCCAGCGTAATGCGCATCGATGATCAGCTGCTTTAACTGCTCTTTAATCATCGCAATCTTCCCTTCATCAAGCGTAACTTTCGCGTTTTCTGAAATATACGTTCCTCTCCCCCTCAACGTTTCAATTATTCCTTCCCGTTCAAGTTCTTTATAGGCTTTGCTGACAGTATTCGGGTTTGCAATGATAATGGTTGCAAGCTCTCTGACAGAAGGAAGTTTATCTCCAGGCTTGATTATCCCTTTTAAGCAAAGCTCTTTCATCTGCTGGATAATCTGCTCATAGATCGGGGTAGAGCTTCTCGGATCGATTTGAATCATCTATCTCCCTTCTTTCTCGTTCAATCTCAGGTCATTCACTTTTAAAAAAACACGTATCCCAAATTTTCTTGAATTATAAAGCCCAGCTTCGCAAGAACAAACAAGAACGAACAGGCAATGATAAACGCCACGACCACCATCGGCGTTATTTTTTTATGTTTATCACTCATGAGTATTACTCCTTTACATGTGTGTGTTAATTGTATTACTCGATATAGTACACCTAATACATTAAATACATCGTCCTTTTTTGTCAATCACTTTTTTTCAAAAAAATGAACCCTTCAAAAAGGGTTCATCTTTCATACGATCTCTGCAGAATCATATTGTTTTGAAGGGTTTGCAGCTGAAGCCTTTTGCGGTGAATTTCCTCCCTTTGTTGCTCATTGGCAAACAGCGAAAGCTTGTTTAATTCATTGACCGCGTTTTCAAGCATCAGCTGCGCATCGCTGTACTCTGTCTCATTGTAATGTTCCTGCCTGCTTGCAGTTTCAAATTGAGATAAAGCATAATCATAAGCATCTTCGCTTCTTTGGATGTGCTCTCCGACGGATTGTCTTGTAGCCAAAGAAAACCCCTCCTTAATGGAAAAATCCATCGTGATTAGTTTGGCCATCACAGCCGTGATCATTGAAGAAAATAATTGGGAATCGGTTTGTTCTTATCGTGTTTATTTGCTACAATTTTAGGATGCGTGATACTAAAAGGAGGTCCTTTTGTTTGCATCAAAACAACCCTTTTCCATATACGAACAGTGAAAAACGATATCATACATGGAATTATCATTTACGAAATCATTTCGGTCATAAAGTGTTTAAAGTCGCCCTTGACGGAGGCTTTGACTGCCCGAATCGCGACGGCACGGTCGCACACGGCGGATGCACATTTTGCAGCGCCGCAGGGAGCGGAGACTTTGCGGGAAACCGAGCCGACGATCTGCTGACCCAATTTAATGAAGTCCGCGACAGAATGCATGAAAAATGGAAAGACGGCAAATACATGGCGTACTTTCAAGCATTTACGAATACGCACGCTCCTGTCAGCGTTCTTCGCGAAAAATACGAAACGGTCCTCGGCCTCGACGGCGTAGTCGGCCTTTCAATCGCAACCCGGCCGGACTGTCTTCCTGACGATGTTGTCGAATATCTTGCCGAGCTTAATGAACGAACATACCTCTGGGTGGAACTCGGCCTTCAAACCGTTCATGAACGGACGGCTGATTTGATCAACCGTGCCCATGATTTCGACTGCTATGTAGAAGGCGTGAACAAGCTGAGGAAACACGGTATCCGCGTCTGCTCTCACATCATTAACGGGCTGCCTCTCGAAGACCGCGGCATGATGATGGAAACCGCAAAAGCGGTCGCCGATTTGGATGTGCAGGGGATTAAAATCCATCTGCTTCACCTGTTAAAGGGAACGCCAATGGTGAAGCAGTATGAAAAAGGAAAATTAACGTTCCTTTCGCAAGATGATTATGTCCAGCTTGTTTGCGATCAGCTTGAAATTCTTCCGCCGGAAATGATCATTCACCGGATTACGGGTGACGGACCGATCGAATTGATGGTCGGACCGATGTGGAGCGTCAATAAATGGGAAGTCTTAAATGCCATCAATGGAGAACTGGAAAGGCGCGGCAGCTATCAGGGGAAATGGTTCAACAAAGAGAAAGAAGGCATCGCCACATGAAACTCAAGAAGATCCTCCCTTATGCGAAAGAACTGCTGAAAACAGCCGCAGGCGAAGGAGACATCGTCATTGATGCGACAATGGGAAACGGACATGATACGTATTTTTTAGCAGAACTTGTCGGTGAAAACGGACATGTCTATGCCTTTGATATCCAGGAAGAGGCGCTGATCCATACTGCGGAAAGGCTTGGAAACGAGTACAAAGACCGGGTGACATTGATTCAAAAAAGCCATGATGAGCTCATCACTTCGCTTCCTGACGACATCTCAGGCAAGGTGGCAGCAGCGGTGTTTAACCTCGGGTATCTTCCGGGAAGCGACAAATCGGTGACGACAAAAAGCGATTCAACCATCGCCAGCATCAAGCAGCTTCTCAAAATCCTGAAAAATGAGGGGCTGATCGTTCTGGTCGTCTACCATGGCCATCCCGAAGGAAAGCGGGAAAAGGACGCCCTGCTCGAATTTTGCACATCACTCGACCAAGATACTGCCCGCGCCCTCTGTTACCAATATTTAAACCAGCGAAACGATCCGCCTTTTATCATTGCGATTGAAAAGAAAATAGCGGCTCAAAAATGATATCTTGAAAATCCTCCATTAGGAGGATTTTTTTCATCCAAACATAATGTAAGCGATATCAAAATAAAATATAAGAAATTTTTCGCAATTTTCTAAAAAGAAAAGGTGTTTCACTCTTTGTCACGAAATTATTGAAAACTCATGTAAAATACGGAGGGATTTCGCTTTGAAAAAATTTATCGCTTATCAAATTTTGATCGCACTCGCCATTGGAGCAGTGATCGGACACTTTTTCCCTGATTTCGGAATGGCGCTGCGCCCCGTCGGAGACGGATTTATCCGCTTGATTAAAATGATCGTCGTTCCGATCGTTTTTTCTACAATCGTCATCGGAGCGGCCGGAAGCGGAAGCATGAAAAAAATGGGCAGTCTGGGCATCAAGACGATTATTTGGTTTGAAGTGATTACGACGTTCGTGCTCGGACTCGGGCTGCTTTTGGCTAATGTGCTAAAGCCCGGCGTCGGCCTTGACCTCTCCCATTTGGCCAAAAAAGATATCGGCGAGCTCTCAGGCTACACGGAAAAAGTGGTCGATCTTAAACAAATGATCCTCGATATTATTCCTACCAACATCGTTGACGTCATGGCCAGAAATGATTTGCTTGCCGTGATCTTCTTTGCGATATTGTTCGGCGTCGCAGCTGCCGGGATCGGCAAAGCCTCAGAGCCTGTCATGAAATTTTTTGAGTCTGTTGCCAATATCATGTTCAAACTGACGCAGATGGTTATGGTTACAGCCCCTATCGGCGTGCTTGCTCTTATGGCCGCATCCGTCGGGCAATACGGCATCGAACTCCTGCTTCCTATGTTAAAATTAGTCGGCACTGTTTTTCTCGGACTGTTTCTCGTTCTTTTTGTTTTATTTCCGATTGTCGGTCTTATTTTTAAAATTAAATACTTCGAAGTCCTGAAAATGATTTGGGATTTGTTTCTGATCGCGTTCTCCACTACGAGCACAGAAACAGTCTTGCCGCAGCTGATGGACCGCATGGAGAAATACGGCTGCCCAAAACGGGTCGTTTCCTTTGTGGTTCCTTCAGGCTTATCGCTGAATTGTGACGGCTCCAGCCTATATTTATCTGTCGCTTGTATCTTTTTGGCGCAGGCTTTCAATATAGACATGAGCATTTCACAGCAATTGCTCATGATGCTCGTGCTAGTGATGACAAGCAAAGGGATCGCCGCCGTTCCATCTGGCTCGCTCGTCGTCCTTCTGGCTACCGCCAACGCAGTCGGCCTTCCCGCTGAAGGAGTCGCGATTATCGCGGGAGTGGACCGCGTGATGGACATGGCGCGAACAGGCGTGAACGTGCCGGGTCATGCTGTCGCCTGCATCGTTGTTTCAAAATGGGAAAAAAGCTTCCGGTATAATAAGCGTTTTGTACTTGAAAAACAATACCGGATGGAAAGCTTGTAAACAGCAAAAGCTCAAGCCGATGAACGGTTTGAGCTTTTCTTTACGAGCTTTTCATCCACGGCATTTTTTGAATTTTGCGGTAGGCCCTACCGTTGATATAGAAGAAGTAGGAAGTTTTTCCGCTCGCTTTAATAAGGCGCTTCGCCAGCCGGCCGATTTCCTTTTGACCCGCGACCTTATCGTCTGATAAATAAACACCCAGAAGACCTCTGTTGATCAAACGGTGAAAGTTTTCGTGCGGAATCCCGCGCAAATGTTCATCCGCCATTTCGATGAAATATTCGAGCCTTTCCATCATATCTGAATGTGATGGGTAATACGTGCAGAAATTCAAATCTCCGCCGATTAAGTCTTCCTCCTGGTCAATTAAATAATCGAGCAGGATGTGCAGTCCCTGTATGTACGGAAAATAGCTGTCGCGGATCTTTCCGGCCATCGATTCAGTAAAATCGGAACGGACGGAATACGATACGAGGCAGAAGATGCCGAGCGTTGAACCCGCACAGGCTGAGAACTCGTACCATTCCATTTTCGGCAAGGCCGATCTATAATTCTCAAACCACGCTTCGAGCCGGGGGACACGCTCATGCTCCACAACGTGTTTATGAACTTGCAGATCGCAGTAATAGCTGCAAAGCTCAAGCAGGTGCTGCTTGATCAGATCATAGTTCTCAATTTCCGCAAGCACGTCTTGGCACGTTTTCACTAAGTCGTGCAAATAGCCTTGATCATCCTGGTCTTCCCTGAACCGGTAATAGTTCTTCAATTCAGCCCCGACGGTCAGCGCGTCTTTCATTGACTGATGAAGCATGGAAAAATCATCCGGGTCAAGCGAGGTGCTCCGGTCGCATAGATTGTCGAGATAGTCGCTTATCGTCTGATACGCCGTAATAAACCGGATCGACTGCTCGATTTTATCGCCTGAAAGGAGGGCCATAATGCCGCCGCCTTCACAGTGAAAGGTTTTATCCCTGATGCTGGCTTTCGCCTGAGTTTTCAGCTCGGGATTTTGAATCGTTTCAGCTTTTCGTTTCCACTTGTCCAACTCCTGATGAACAAGGGGAAAAACTTCTCTGTATACTTTAGCCATTAATCCAAAAGGATGCTCCGGTACTGCCAAAGAATGCACCTCCATTATGTCATATACTGTTCCGCAAACGCTCTGGCCGCTTTAAAAACGTCTTCCCGCTCAGGCTCATTAAAAATTTCGTGGTATAAGCCCTCCCATTCCCTGTACGTCTTATTGTGAGAAGCAAGCTCGTTAAACCACTTGACGACCATTTTTTTGTCGACAAGCCAGTCTGTGCCCGCCTGCATGACAAAGAGCGGGATGTTGAGAAAGGCGTCCGTCGGCTCCATCGCGCTTTTCAACGCTTTTAACATTTCTTGATACCATCTGACAGAAACTTTTGTGATATATAATGAATCGTTGATGTCCATTTCGATGACTTCTTTGTTTCTCGTCGCTTTATCAGGCGTGATCCCGGATTCAAACCGCATGGACGGAGCCAAAACGTTGAGCCCTTTGGAAATCCAGTCCAAAAATTTGTTCGGCTTTAATTGCAGCCCGAGACAAGGGGATGATAAAATGAGACCGGCAATGCCGCTTTGCTGCTGCTTAAACCACTCGATCGCGATCAGGCCGCCCATGCTGTGCCCGAGCATAAATACAGGCAGTTCAAATGCTTTCGCCCTGGCGACCCATTTGTCCACTTCATCAATATATTCTTGAAACGAGCGTATATGTCCTCTTTCTCTTGTCGAAGTTCCCTGTCCGGGCAAATCCCCCATGACGACATTAAACCCGGATGAACGCCACATTTCGGACAGCCATTTATACCGCCCGTGATGCTCACATGCACCGTGAATGATGACGATTGAAGCAACAGGTCTTTCCGCTTCCATGCACCACATGCTGACCACCTCACACAATTTTATAAATGAAAGGATGAAACCAATGATCTACCCTTATAAAAAAACGGAACCCGTTATTCATGAAACGGCGTTTATCGCCGACAACGCGGTCATCACCGGAGATGTAACAATCGGAGAGCAATCAAGCATCTGGTTCTCTTCGGTTATCCGCGGCGATGTCGCCCCGGTCAGGATCGGAAAAGGCGTGAACATTCAAGACCTTTCCTGCCTGCACCAAAGCCCTGAGCGCCCTCTTGTGATTGAAGACGGTGTGACGGTAGGCCATCAGGTTACACTGCACAGCTCCGTGATACGAAAGCATGCCCTTATCGGAATGGGGTCGGTTATTCTTGACGAAGCGGAAGTCGGGGAAGGCGCTTTTATCGGGGCAGGCAGTCTTGTCCCGCCTGGCAAAAAGATCCCGGCCGGGCACCTCGCATTCGGCAGGCCCGCTAAAGTCATCCGCCCGTTAACCGACAAGGATAAACAGGAAATGGAAAGAATTCGCAAAGAATATATTGAAAAAGGACAATACTACAAATCCTTGCAAAAAAAAGATTAGCTTTGCTACAACTTTACCATTTTTCCACCGATAATTTAAGCAATAACCTTTTCGGCCGCACGCGTCTGCGGCTTTTTTCTTTTCCGAAATCTTTACAAATACTTATCATTTGCTAAACATTCATTTTTTACAATAAACATGAAGCAGCCATTCATGTAAAGGGGGTTATGACATTTGAATAAACTGATGGTCGGCATCTACAACTTTGAATGCCGGGTCTTCCTCGGTATGAACAGCTTATTTCACCAAAAAGCACTAAACCGTTACTTTCGTTCCTCAACACATCTGGGAGGGGCATTCTGCACGATTTCCGCATGCCTGTCTCTCTTGCTGTTCGGATCCGGAAGTGTTCGTACAGCGGGGATCGCCAGCGCCATTGCACTTTTGGTCAGCCACCTTCAAGTCATGCTGATCAAAAAGCTGTATCCAAGAAAGCGGCCGTATTTAACGCTAAAGGAAACACAGGTTTTGCAAAATCCGCTCAAGGATCATTCTTTTCCATCCGGCCATACGACCGCGGCATTTTCCGTCATTACACCGCTAATGATATTCTTTCCGATACTCGCGCTTTTATTAATTCCGGTAGGCATCAGTGTGGGACTCTCCAGAATTTATCTCGGTCTTCATTATCCTTCGGATGTTCTGGCAGGCACGGCCCTCGGGATATCAGTCGGAACTTTGTCGGCGATGGTTTTCTAAGCCGGCCGTTTCTTCCAAAGCGTCACTGATTTTTTACATCACAAACAGGAGGGGAAACGATGAAAATTGCGATATTTACGGACACTTTTACACCGGATGTGAACGGATGCGCCAGAACGCTGAAAAGGTATACGGATTATCTTGAAAAAAACGGGATGTCCTATAAAGTATTTGCGCCGGAAAGCACGCATGAAACACAATTTTCGAGCCGCATCCGCCGTTTTACGAGCATGCCGTTCTTCTTATACCCCGAGTGCAGAATCGCTCTTCCTAATCTCATCAAAATGAAATCAGAACTCCGCGAATTCAATCCCGATCTCATTCACATCGCGACTCCTTTTAATATCGGCCTGGCAGGGCTCAAGCTTGCGAAGAAATGGAACATCCCTGTCGTAGGCTCTTACCATACCGATTTTGACCAGTACCTTTCATATTATGATCTTCAAATGTTTTCCAAACTATTATGGAAATATATGCACTGGTTTCATAAAGATTTTCGAAAAATTTTTGTCCCTTCGCGCGAAACGTTTATGCAGCTCAAAGCCAAACAATTCAGGAACCTCTCCATCTGGAAGCGCGGCGTGGACTGCTCGCTGTTCAGTCCGGCGCATCAAACCGAACACATCCGCAAGCGATACGGCATAAAGGAAACCTATATCCTCAGCTATGTCGGAAGGCTTGCACCTGAGAAAGATTTGGAGACGCTGCTCAAGATCGCAAGTCACCCCAATTTGAAAGATGGCGTCCATTGGCTGATCGCGGGAGACGGCCCGTTAAAAAAAGAGCTTGAGAAGCGGGCTCCCCTCAATATGACTTTTGCCGGCTATGTCAAAGGAGAAGAGCTGGCAAGCATTTATGCAAGCTCAGATTTGTTCGTCTTTCCTTCTCCGACGGAAACCTTCGGAAATTCCGCGCTTGAAGCGCTCGCCTGCGGGACGCCTGTTATCGGGGCAGATTCCGGCGGCCTGAAAGACTTTATACAAAACGGAAGAAACGGTTTTCTTTCCGAACCTGGAAATCCGGATGCATTCACCGAAAATATATTGCGCGTCCTCTCCAATGTGCCGTTAAAAAAACGGATGTCATACGATGCGAGAAGCTATGCCCTTACCCAGTCGTGGGAAGTGATTTTTGACAATCTCTTCTCCGAATGTGAACGTGTGCTAGCAGATTTATCAGCTGAAAAACCGGCATAAAAAAAGAAGGTTTTCGATTAACGAAAACCTTCTTTTTTGACTTAAACGATAATGACTTCTTTTGGCTGATGGTTCAGTTCTTCCGGTACAAAGCGCTTTTCAACGAAAATGCTGTGCCAGATCATAAAGATGAGAACCGTCCAGATTTTACGGCTGTTATCCGCTTTGTTGGCGCAGTGGTCTTCAAGAAGCTGAAGCACGTAATCTTTATGGATATATGCGTCTGTCTCGCTCTCTTTAATGATGTTCACGGCCCAGTCATGCATTTCGTTTTTCAGCCAGTGGCGGATCGGCACAGGGAACCCTAGCTTTTTGCGGTTTAAGACATGATCTGGAACGATGCCTTCCGCCGCTTTTCTAAGCAGATATTTTGTCGTGCCGTTTTTCGTTTTCAGCTCTTCCGGAATTTTGGAAGCCGCTTCAAATACGACTTTGTCCAAAAACGGAACGCGGAGTTCCAGTGAATTGGCCATCGTCATTTTGTCGGCTTTCAGCAAAATGTCACCGCGCATCCATGTGTGGATATCGACATACTGCATTTTGTTAATTTCGCTGTAGGACTTGCTTTCTTCAAAATATGGCTTTGTCACGTCACAGTAAGAGAGGTTGCTGTCATACTGGCGAAGAAGTTTTGATTTCATGCCTTCTTCAAAAATCTTTGCGTTGCCGATATATCTCTCTTCAAGAGGTGTACAGCCCCTCATTAAAAAGCTTTTCCCTTTCATTCCTTCCGGCATCGCTGAAGCTACGTGCAGAAGCATCTTTTTCAGCGGGGACGGAATTCGTTCAAACGGCTTTAATGAAAGCGGCTCCCGGTAAATATTGTAACCGCCGAACAGCTCATCTGCTCCTTCTCCGGACAAAACAACCGTAACTTGCTTCTTCGCTTCCTTCGCGACAAAATACAAAGGAATTGCAGCAGGGTCTGCCAACGGATCATCCAGATGCCAGACGATCTTTGGAAGCTCGTTCATATATTCTTCAGGGGAAATGATCGCGCTGAAGTTCTCCACGCCGACCCTATCAGCGGTTTCTTTCGCAACGTCAACTTCGCTGAAGCCTTCATGTTCAAAGCCGACAGAGAACGTTTTTAAGTTGGGATGAAATTGCTTTGCCACCGACACGATAAAAGAAGAGTCGATGCCTCCGGAAAGGAAGGAACCTACAGGTACATCGCTTCGCATATGGACTTTTACGGAATCAAAGATCGCGTCTCTTACTTCCTGAACAAGCTTGTCTTCTTCGGTCTGAACAGGCTTGAATTGAACTTTCCAGTATGTTTTAAATTGAATATCCTCGCCCGGGCGGACAGTAAACTGATGGCCCGGTTCTACTTTTTGCACCTTTTTGTCAAGCGTCTCAGGCTCTGGTACAAATTGGAATGACGTATACTGCTGAAGCGCTTTTTCATTCAATTCCAAATCGGCATCAACAGCCATCAGGCTCTTTCTTTCTGACGCAAAATAAACATGGCCGTCCGTTTTCGTAAAATAGAGCGGCTTAATGCCGAACGGATCGCGCGCTCCGTATAGGAGCTGTTCTTTTTTATCCCAGATTAAAAAAGCAAACATTCCGCGCAGCTTGGAAGCAGCTTCCTGTTTGTAGTGGCGGTAAGTCGCAAGCAAAACTTCCGTATCTGAATCGGTTTTGAACTCGTATCCTTTTGAAATAAGTTCGTCTTTCAGTTCTATATAGTTATAGATTTCTCCATTAAAAATAATCCAATAGGAATCATCTTCATAAGACAGAGGCTGTCCTCCGTTTTCCACATCGATGATGCTGAGCCTTCTAAATCCGAAGCCTACATGCTCATCATGATAGTACCCATCATCGTCCGGACCGCGGTGTACAATCATTTCATTCATTTGTTTAATCAGTTCTTCCTGGGCTGCTGTCTCGGATGATGGGCGATGATTGAATACCCCTACAAATCCACACATAGTATTGCCTCCGATTTTTTAAATTTCGTGCAGAAATCAAAGTCTGCTTCTTGATTAGACAAGTGTTTAAAGAAAAACGTTTCACATCCGCCCGCTTTTTGCCATCGAAAAACAAAGCCGCTTATGAAAGCGGCTATGCAGTTGTTATTCTCCTAATGCATCTTTCTTCAGCTGATCTGCTTTGTCTGTGCGCTCCCAAGGCAGATCGAGGTCGAGGCGGCCGAAATGTCCGTAAGCTGCCGTTTGTTTGTAAATCGGACGGCGAAGATCGAGCATTTTAATAATGCCGGCAGGTCTTAGATCAAAGTTTTTGCGAACCACTTCGATCAATGTTTCTTCACTGGCTTTGCCTGTACCGAATGTATCGATTGAAATGGATACCGGCTGTGCGACACCGATCGCGTAGGCAAGCTGCACTTCACAGGAATCAGCAAGGCCTGCGGCGACGATATTTTTCGCTACATATCTCGCAGCATAAGCTGCAGATCTATCAACCTTTGTCGCATCCTTACCGGAAAACGCTCCGCCGCCGTGACGGGCATATCCGCCATAGGTGTCAACGATGATTTTGCGTCCTGTTAAACCGGCATCCCCCTGCGGTCCTCCGATAACAAAACGGCCCGTAGGATTAATGAAGTACTTCGTGTTTTCATCGATCAGCTCTTTTGGCACTACCGGGTTGATGACATGCTCTTTCAGATTGCGCTGAATTTGTTCAAGCGAAATCTCAGGGTGATGCTGAGTCGAAATGACAATTGTATCGATGCGAATCGGCTTGTTGTTCTCATCATACTCAACAGTTACCTGTGTCTTTCCGTCCGGACGAAGATACGGCAGAATTTCCTCTTTGCGGACTTCTGTCAAACGGCGAGACAATTTATGAGCAAGCGAAATCGGCAGAGGCATAAGTTCCTTTGTTTCGTTGCAGGCAAAACCGAACATTAAACCTTGGTCTCCGGCTCCGATCGCTTCAATTTCAGCGTCGCTCATTGCTCCTTCACGCGCTTCAAGCGCCTGGTCGACTCCCATTGCAATATCTGGCGACTGTTCATCTATAGACGTTAAGACCGCGCAAGTTTCGGCATCAAAACCGTATTTTGCACGTGTGTAGCCAATTTCTTTAATCGTTTCGCGGACTGTTTTCGGAATATCGACGTAAGTGGACGTCGTGATTTCACCGCTTACCAGCACCAATCCGGTTGTCACAGATGTTTCACAGGCAACGCGGGCATTCGGATCTTTCTTTAAAATTTCGTCTAATATACTATCCGAAATCTGGTCGCAAATTTTGTCCGGATGTCCCTCCGTAACTGACTCTGATGTAAATAACCGACGGTTTTTGCTCATTTATGTTTCCTCCTGTATATGAAGATCAGCCGTGATCTTAAGTATGATACGGATCTCGTCCCTCTTGATTATATGACGATACTCGGGCTTCATACGCTCTCGTTTTGAAACAATTTCCATATGCTATTCTTGACGAGATTCTAAGTCAAAATTCCTCTTAATAGAATTTTTCCTGACTGGCTGCCCGGCTAGACCTTTCACGTCCTGTGAAAAACGCCCAGTACCTTCCTCCTGCTTGATACTCGGCTAAAACCTTTCACGTCCTGTGAAAAACGCCCAGTACCTTCCTCCTGAAGGCAGTTTTTTTAGCAATTTTTGGATCTCGATTTATGCAATAAAAAAACCTTTTCCTATTCGCTGAGGAAAGGGTCTGGTATTGCGTGCCTTTCACTCTTATCGCTCAAGGTATTGAACACCTTGCATCAGGTTAGCACCGTAGTTGTCTCAGAAACTGTTTTTTTCCATTAATAAGAGAAACCGGTTGCTGGGTTTCATTGGGCCTGTCCCTCCACCAGCTCGGGATAAGAGTATCCGCTCAATGAAATATCTTATCTTAAAATGGCTTGTTATGTCAATATCGGCCGCAATAAATTTAAACTTGTCTTTCGAGAAAAAACCCGAACGAAAAATGAAGAAACGGTATAGACTATAAGAGTAAATGTGTTATACTAATTCTACATTAATGTTATACACATTAAAAAACACGCAAAGGAAGGTTTTTTATGAATTCTGTAGATTTAACAACTGACTTACAAACGTTATTAATGGGCGAAAACGTTCAGCTGAACTTATCCGTTCCCCTTTTGGTTGAAAAAGTCCTTGAACGCAAAGAAGGAGTCTTAACATCTTCCGGAGCCGTGCGGGCTACAACCGGTACATACACCGGCCGCTCGCCAAAAGACAAATTCATTGTGGAAGAAGCGAGCACAAAGGACAAAATCGATTGGGGCGCAGTAAACCAGCCGATTTCAGAAGCCGCCTTTGACCGGCTGTACACAAAAGTGCTCAGCTATTTAAAGGAACGCGATGAATTGTATGTATTTGAAGGGTTTGCAGGAGCAGACGAAAAATACCGGCTTCCGATTACAGTTGTCAACGAGTTCGCCTGGCACAACCTGTTTGCAAGACAGTTGTTCATCAGACCTGAAGAACATGATAAAAAACCTGAAGAACAGCCGTTTACGATTCTTTCCGCTCCGCATTTCAAAGCCGATCCGCTCATTGACGGGACCAGATCTGAAACATTTATCATCGTGTCGTTTGAAAAGCGTACGATTTTAATCGGAGGCACCGAATATGCCGGCGAGATGAAAAAATCGATTTTTTCTATTATGAATTATCTTCTTCCTGAACAAAACATTTTACCGATGCACTGTTCGGCAAACATTGGCGAGGAAGGCGGAACAGCTCTCTTCTTCGGATTGTCAGGCACAGGCAAAACGACGCTTTCCGCCGATCCGAAACGGAAGCTGATCGGTGACGACGAACACGGCTGGTCCAGCACAGGCGTTTTCAACATTGAAGGAGGCTGCTACGCCAAGTGCATTAACTTAAGCAAAGAAAAAGAACCGCAGATTTACAATGCGATCCGCTTCGGTTCCGTTCTTGAAAATGTCGTGGTTGACGGCAAAACCGGGGAGCCGGACTATTCCGACGCATTCTATACGGAAAACACGAGAGCGGCTTACCCGATTGATGCGATTGACAACATCGTCAAGCCGAGCATCGCAGCACACCCGCAGACCATTGTATTTCTGACGGCAGATGCTTTCGGCGTGCTTCCTCCGATCAGCAAGTTAACGAAAGAACAAGCCATGTATCATTTCCTGAGCGGATATACAAGCAAGCTCGCCGGCACCGAACGCGGGATCACCGCTCCTGAAGCCACATTCTCGACCTGCTTCGGTTCCCCGTTCCTTCCGCTCCCTGCACATGTGTACGCTGAAATGCTCGGAAGAAAAATCGATGAACACGGCGTCAGCGTCTTTCTCGTCAATACAGGCTGGACCGGCGGCGGATACGGAACAGGGGAAAGAATGAGCCTCGCTTATACGAGAGCGATGGTTCAGGCTGCGATAGAAGGAGAACTGGATAACGCCGAAATGAAGACTGACCGCATTTTCGGACTTCATTCACCGGTCCATGTTCCGGGTGTGCCTGATCAAGTGCTTGACCCGGCTAAAACTTGGACAGATGAAAACGAATACGAGGAAAAAGCGATCCACTTGGCGAATGCATTCAAAAAGAATTTCAAAAAATTCTCTAATACCGAAAACATTGAAAAAGCCGGAGGACCGCTCGTATAACTCAACCCGCTTGCAGCAGCGCAGGTATTCTGCGCTGCTGCAGTTTATTAAAAATCCGCTTCGCCTGTCAGCGGCCGATGCCATTTTCTGGACAATGATTAAAACGACAATCAAGCACGGCCTGTGATAAAACGCTTCCAATTCGCGGCTGTTATTATTTGAAAATACAGACTTTTTTTATTTTTAACAAAAGAAATCTTTCATATGATAATATGATAAAAACATTTGTATATATCAGGAGGACACATCTATGAAATTTGGATTACTGCCGAGAATTATGACGGCAATTGTTCTTGGTGTTATCGTCGGAAGCTTTGCTCCGCTTTGGTTTGTCAAAACAGCCGCTACTTTCAATGATATTTTTGGAAACTTCATTAAATTCGTCATTCCTTTTATTATTATCGCTTTTATTATTCCCGGCATCGGACAAATCGGCCGCGGCGCCGGAAAAATCCTTGGCATTACAGCAGGTATCGCCTACACGTCAACCATTTTTGCCGGCCTCCTGGCGTACCTTGTC
This sequence comes from Bacillus sp. BS3(2021), assembly GCF_021043345.1. NCBI lineage: Bacteria > Bacillati > Bacillota > Bacilli > Caryophanales > Bacillaceae > Bacillus > Bacillus sp. BS3(2021). The sequence continues at coordinate 35,220 of NZ_JAJNDM010000008.1, read as the reverse complement.
GGATCAAATCTTCTCCCCGCGATCATTTCCGGCCATCAGCTGCAGGAATTTAAAAATCCGGAAGAAGTTTTGCAAGCAGGATTTTTCACCATTGAAATGACGCCGTTTATGAGCGTGATGAGCGCACTGATTTTTGCTTTCATCATGGGAATCGGAATCGCTTATCTGCCCGGAAAAACATTAAAAAACGCATTCGATGAATTTCAAACGATCGTTGAAAAGCTGATATCATATATTATTATTCCGTTACTGCCTGTTCATATTTTCGGTATTTTCACCAATATGACGTTCGGCGGTCAGGTGCAGACAATCTTATCCGTATTTGCTAAAGTTTTCGTGATGATTATCGTGCTTCACCTCGTCATACTTTTGATTCAGTACTCCGTTGCGGGCGCTGCAAACGGCAGAAATCCGCTGTCGCTGTTGAAAATCGTGGCGCCGGCATACTTCACTGCGCTCGGCACACAATCGTCAGCGGCAACGATTCCCGTCACGTTGAGACAAGTCAGAAAAACGGGAGCAAGCCAAAAAGTGGCTGACTTCGCCGTTCCGCTCCTGGCCAATATTCATTTGTCAGGTAGCACGATTACACTGACGAGCTGTGCAATGGGCGTAATGATTCTAAACGGTCAAACACCGACTTTTTCGATCATGATGCCGTTCATTTTAATGCTTGGCGTCACAATGGTCGCAGCGCCCGGTGCCCCGGGGGGTGCCGTTATGGCCGCGGCCGGACTGCTGCAGTCGATGCTCGGCTTTAATGAAACCAGCGTATCATTGATGATCGCACTTTACCTTGCTCAGGACAGCTTGGGTACAGCAACGAACGTGACAGGAGACGGCGCTCTCACCATGCTGATTCACAGGCTGACTTCCAAAAAAGGAATCGGAAAAGAGGAAGATGTGCCTGCATAATACAGAAAAGCCAAGGACGCTATCCGCGCCTTGGCTTTTTTTAATTCGTCGAATTTAATGATACGAGCCTGTATGTTAAATGAGTCCGTCCGTCTGACCATTCAAGGCGCTCCGCCTGCGCGGTGCCGGTAATGTCGCCCCGCTTAGTCTTTCTGACTTCAAGCGGCACATGAAGAGGGTAAACCCGATAACCTTCTTTTTCAAGTGTAAACACATTTTCCTCAACCCGTGTTTCTTTTCCTTTTGTCACAATCATTGTATTAAATTCAACTGGCATTCCCACCTAAAGTCCCCCTCCTTTTCTCTTTTCTTTTAGTTTACCATAACTTGTCCAAGGCCGGCTTTTCATCCATTGAGACAATTCTCTTACAATCCGCCTATTTTCCCGCGGAGGAAAATAGTGGGTATATCGACTGAAATACCACGTATCCACAGACTTGTTTCTTTGCAGAAGTTCGCGTTCTAGACGCCGCGCATGCTCGATGGAGACATTTTCATCGTTTGCTCCGTGGATCAAAAGCACGGGCGCTTCGATCTTCTCCAGCTCGTCAAAAGGCGTCCTCCATTCGTACGCTTCAGGAACCTTTTCAGGCGTCCCGCCGATGACCCGCTTCATCATCCGCCGCAAATCTTTGCGTTCGCGATAGGTCATAACCATATCGCTGACACCGCCCCAAGACACAAACGAAGCTGCAGCTTCTTTCATTTCGATTGCCGTTAAGATACCCATGATCCCGCCGCGGGAAAAGCCAAAAATGTGTACGCGTCCATCTTTTACCAGGTCATGCTTCTGCAGAAGACGAAAAGCGGCAAAAGCATCTTCCCGGTCATCACCCGCAAAGTCTTCATCGCCTTCTCCTCCTTGATTGCCTCTGTAAAACGGAGCAAGAACGACAAAGCCCTGTGAAGCGAACTGGACGATTCGGCCTGGTCTGACCATTCCGACGTTTTTAATTCCGCCGCGCAAATACAAAAATCCGTCATAATGTCCGGGAGCGGCCGGTTCCGCCAAGAGCCCCTTAACCTTGAGTCCTTGTGAAAGGTATGTGACGGAAAACAGACGCACCTTTTTGTTCGGCGATGGAAACCTTCTTTTTTCTAACCACATTCGTCACGTCACCTCTTTTTTAATCCGCAGCTGCCCCTCACACCTGTTTAGTATATAACATAAACTATTTTATGCCGAAAATAACCGAAATCAAAGGAGGGAAATCGGTTTGAAGCGTTTCTTTTTTACCATATTATCCTTCATTATGATGCTGTTTATCCTCGCTTCATGCGGCGGTCAAAAGCCCGAAAAGATCCGTCTCGCGGAAGTGACCCGTTCCGTTTTCTATACGCCTTTATATATCGCCTTGTCTGAAGGTTTGTTTAAAGAAGAAGGCCTTGATGTTGAACTGAAAACGACATGGGGTGGAGATAAAACGATGACTGCCCTTCTGTCAAACGGTGCCGATATTGCGCTTGTCGGCTCGGAAACGTCAATATACGTGAATGCCCAGGGCGCAAGCGATCCGGTGATTAATTTTGCACAGCTTACCCAGACGGACGGAACATTCCTCGTCGCCAGGAACGATGCGGGGCATTTCAGCTGGGATGATTTGAAAAACAAAACGTTCCTTGGCCAGCGCAAAGGCGGAATGCCGCAGATGGCGGGCGAATTTGTCCTGAAACAGAAAGGCATTGATCCCAAAAAGGATGTGGACCTGATCCAAACGATTGATTTCGCGAATATCGCAAACAGCTTTGCATCTGGTACAGGCGATTATGTTCAATTATTTGAACCCCAGGCCTCCATTTTTGAAAGAGAAGGCATCGGCCGCATTGTCGCCTCCTTCGGAAAAGAATCGGGCCGAATTCCATATACGACATTCATGGCTAAACAAAGCTACTTAACAAAAAACGAAGAAGCGGTCGAAAAGTTCACCCGCGCGGTTTACAAAGCGCAGCAGTGGGTAGAGAAGCACTCTGCAAAAGAAGCTGCCGAAAGCATTCAAGATTATTTTAAAGATACCGAGCTTTCAATCATTGAATCTTCAATCGAACGGTATAAACAACAACGGTCTTTTGCCCTTGAGCCTGTTTTGGCTGAAAAAGAATGGAACCAGCTTCAAACCATCATGGATGAAGCCGGCGAGCTGCCGAAGCGCACCCCTCATCAAGAGCTGGTCAATACAAGGATCGCCGAAAAGGTCACAAAAAATCACTAGGAGGTGGCCGCAGTGTCTTTTTTGCAAGTTCAGGATGTCACACATACTTACTTTTCATTAAAGGAAAAAACAGCAGCGCTGGAAAACGTCAGCATTGAAGTCGAAAAGGGCGAATTTGTTTCGTTTCTCGGCCCAAGCGGATGCGGCAAAACAACACTTTTATCGATCATCGCCGGCATCGTTTCCCCCACGGAAGGACGCATCTTGGTGGAAGGGCGCACGCCTGACGAAGAGGATCGGCACATCGGTTATATGCTCCAGCAGGATTATTTATTTCCCTGGAAAACCATTGAGGAAAACGTCTTAATCGGTTTGCATATTTCCAAAAAATTCGGACCGGAAACAAAGGAGACCGCTCTCGGCCTGCTGAAAAAATTCGGGCTTTACGAGGTTGAAAAAAAGTATCCAAAAGAGCTCTCAGGCGGTATGAGACAAAGGGCGGCGCTTGCCCGCACACTCGCTGTCGACCCCGATATCCTCCTGCTTGATGAACCTTTTTCAGCCCTTGACTATCAGACAAAACTAAACCTCGAAGATTTGGTGTTCAACACGTTAAAGACGTATCAAAAAACAGCGGTGCTCGTGACTCATGATATCGGTGAAGCGATCGCGATGAGCGATCGGATATTGCTATTTTCAAAGCAGCCGGGCACCATCCATAAAACATTTGCCGTTCCTGAAGCGATCAGGAAGCTGACACCGTTTGAAGCGAGACAGGAACCGGAATTTCAGCCCCTCTTTCAGAACATATGGAAGGAGCTCAATGACCTTGAATAACAAACATCTGAAATCAAAAATTGACTTCCTTCATGAGGATTTTTTAAAGGAGCAGCAAGCCGAAAAAAGGCGGGTCCGCTTTTATCAAATCGTGATTTTCATCGTTTTCTTTTCACTGTGGGAAACCGCAAGCCGTCTGGCGTGGATCGATCCGCTGATCTTCAGCTCTCCTTCAGCCGTCTGGGCGCTTTTCCTCGAAAAGATGGGAGACGGATCATTGCCGGGGCATATCGGTGTCACCGTATTTGAAACCATCCTCGGCTTTCTGGCCGGAACATTGCTTGGAACTTTTCTGGCCGCCCTCCTATGGTGGTTCCCGAGGCTCTCCAAAATATTGGATCCGTATCTTGTCGTCTTAAATGCGATGCCGAAAGTGGCGCTAGGCCCCATTCTCATCGTGGCGATCGGCCCCAGCTTGACGAGTATTATTGCAATGGGCGCCATCATCAGCGTTATCATTACGACAATCGTCGTCTACACGTCCTTTCAAGAAATCGATGAAAACTATTTAAAAGTCATGAAAACATTCGGTGCAACGAAACGCGAGATTTTCAAAGAAGTCATTCTGCCCGCTTCCATTCCGACAATCATATCTACACTGAAGGTCAATGTCGGCTTAAGCTGGGTCGGCGTCATCGTAGGAGAATTTTTAGTGTCGGCTCAAGGCCTCGGCTATATGATCATCTACGGTTTTCAAGTCTTTAATTTCAACCTCGTCATGCTGAGCCTCCTGATCATCGCCGTCTTTGCAACATTGATGTATCAGGGTGTCGAGCTGTTGGAAAGAAAGTGGATGAAAGGCAGAGTATAACATGAAAAAACCCTGCAAATGCAGGGCTTTTTATTTGATGATGCCGGCCTTTTTCAGCTTTTCAAGACTGATCGTCAGGACGGAATCTTTCATTATAAAACTGTAATTTCTGTTTTTAGCGATATCTTTCGGGAGGCTCTTCAGCAAAACAGGGCCATTTGTCTCATAGTATGTCTGCTGTTTTTCGATCTTTTCGATATCGGCAAAATAAATATTTTTGACGATCACTTTCTCTCTGCCAAGAACTTTATATTGTCCGAGATAGGTCAGCTTTCTTACGACAGCGCCTGTTTCTTCCTTTACTTCCCGCAAAGCCGCTTCCTCAGCATTTTCGCTTGGTTCGACTTTGCCGCCTGGGAATTCACGGCCCCTGTCTTTATGATTTGTCAACAGCCATTGATCTTCGTAACGGCAGATCACCCATACATGCTTTGGTTCTTTTGAAAAAGGTTCCTTTTCAAAAGAAAGCTGAACCGTATTACGGTAAAAATCTTTAAATTCGTACATCCTAATCCCTCTTATCCGTTTCCTTGCTTCTTCCACTCATCATATCATATATTGGTTCTTTCGGTAGAGTTTTTGTCCAGTTCAGCTCAGTAATTTTATCGTTCCCTCGGGAACTTCAGTGTCCATTTCTGAGTGAGAAGGCGGCAAGGCTGGGTAACTCCGTGCTTGATGGTGCTTCGTTTAATCTGCTGAATTGAGTTCGGCAAGGCCGTTTTCACTGATAAACGACTTGGTTTCTTCATTGCCCAGACGGTAAAGCATCGAGTAAATGTCTTTGCGCAGTTCGTCCATTTTGTCATTTGCACTGTCATAATGGTATTCGACTGCCGGCACGTGAGCTCTGAAAAAGTTTATCCAGTCTTCTGAATACAGCTGATCAAAATATTCCCTTAATATAATGATGTCATCATCTGTCGCTGAAATTTGAAATTCCCACGGGGAAGCGTCTGAGCTCTGTGAAATCATTCCATCTTGCACCGAAACATAGTATGTCCTTTTTTCCAAAGCCAATCATCCTTTTTCGTGTTAGTATGACCAGTTATGTTAAAATGTTACGGCTTTCCCCGGAGTTTTTCCTTTATGGTATTTAAAATATCCAATAACATCTGCGGCACGGGGATTCCTAACGAATGAGCCGTGCTTATGATTTGAAACGCTTCATATAAAATATAAAACATAATAGAAAAATCGCGGATCGAACTGCCTGTTTGCAGCATCTGATCAAAAAGGTGGGCAACGGATATAAGAAAGAGCGTCACCAATTTTTTCGCCAGCCTTGTAAACAGCCTCTTCATTGTAAAGCGATCTTCCACACATTCGTTCAAGCTTTTGCTGACAAATTCAATTCCCATGAGCGTTATTAAGATCATAAATAAATATTCGATTCGGCCAAACAAAAATCCGATGGCTGATAAACCGATTGTAAAGAGCGAAAAGATGCTTAAGTCCTTAAACATATGCTTCAACATCCTTTCAAAAAAGACTTTTCATAGCTTATCCTATGAAAAAAGACTTTGAAAGGCTTGGATGAATTGTTTGACAATTTCTAAAAAAGGCTTTAAAAAGAACGAAAATAAAAAAAGCTCAGGCATTGCCCGAGCTATTCTTACCCTAAGTAGGCTTTCAGCATCCAGTTGTGTTTTTCGATCGATTGATGAATCGCGAGCAGCATGTCTCCCGTCGTTTCATCATTGACTTCATCGGCAAGCTCCATTCCGCTTTTCAGCTCCTCAGCCACCGTTAAAAAGTCATTATAAATATTTTGCACCATTTGTTCAGCAGACTCGCTTCCGTCCGCTTCTTTAATCGCGGACATTTCCAGGCATTCCTTCATCGTTCCGACCGGGGAGCCCTGTATAGCCAAAAGGCGTTCAGCCAAATCATCGATATGCTCTGCAGCTTCTGTGTAAAGTTCCTCAAATTTTTCATGCAGCGTAAAGAAATCTTTCCCTTTCACATACCAATGATAATTATGTAGCTTTACATATAGAACGGTCCAGTTTGCGACTTGTTTGTTGACGGTTGCTTTCAATTTTTCAGACATAAGGTCGTCCTCCTTTTCGTTTACTTTTGATTTACCCGTTTAGCTTGTGCAGGAAACATTTCTTTTACTCTTTATCATGATTTTCTTTGCCTGATATGGTAAACTGTTGGAAAAAGCTATTCGGAGGTAAGTGATGATCCTCTTTTGGATTATTGTAGGAATTCTGATTACAGGCGCCGTTCTGGCCGTATCGCTTGTCACAACATCAAAAGCTTATGACTACAAGCATGAAGTCGATCCCCTTCCGTCGCGGGAAGAAGAACAGCCTCATCAGTGATGGTGGGCTTCTTCTTTTTCATCTTCTTCAGTCACATCCGTTGCTTTCCCTACCTTAATGTCTGCAACCGGCATTGTATGCTGTTTTTTCGCCGTGACATGGACTTGAACTTTGTAATGGCCATCTTCAGGAAACGCTTTTTCAATGCTGTATACGCCTTTTCCTTCATTCTTCGCTTTGATTAGCTCGCTATCTTCCTTGCTCCCGGCCTTCCAGCATTCAAACTCCACATCATCGGCATCTGCAACAGGCTCGTCCCCATAGCTCACGGTCGCTTTTATGACAGCCTTTTCATTTTTGGCCGCCGCTTCTGGAGCCGCCAGTTTTGCCGTCAGCACTTTGGGCTCCTCATCCGATGCCGCCTGCTTGTCCCCCTGGCTGCAGGCTGAAAGACCGACAGCTAAACATAAGAGAATAAACCATTTTCCCAAACGCATCCTATCACCCTTTTTCTATGATATGTATTACAATATAAAGTGTAGCAAAGTTCAGGGATATATGGCATTATTTTCTTTGTGAACAAAAAATGAAAACCGGCTCTTTTCTGAGCCGGTTTTTTTCAAACGTTTTATCCAAACACTTTGAGCAGATCTTCTTTATTTTGCGAAAGCCAAAAACGCATCATGCGCTTTGCGCCCTCTAGATCGTGAAGCTTTGCCTGGCCGCACTGTTTTTCGTTAGCCGCCGGAATTTCAGTCACTTCAACGGCTTCTTTGAACGTATCCTCAAGCAAATCAACGATTTCTTCCACTTTCGGTTCACCGCTCACCACCAGGTAATAGCCTGTTTGGCAGCCCATCGGCGAAATGTCGATAATATCAAAGTGGTCATATTTTTCCGCATACGTGCGGATCGTAAATGCAAGAAGATGCTCCAAAGTATGAATTGTATCAGGTTTCATCGCCTGCTTATTCGGCTGGCAAAAACGGATATCAAACTTGTTGACGACGCCGTCCGATCCCACTTTATGGACGCCGCAGTGTCTGACGTAAGGCGCTTTTACTGCATTATGGTCAAGTTCAAAACTTTCAACTGAAGGCATGGTTCCTCTCTCCCCTCTAATCGGTCTTTTTGTATTATATCATACTTTACCGATAAGTTTTCAGGTCAATGCTTTTCCTTTTTATGAGTTTTTTGCTTATATTATAATAAGGTCAAAACAAAAAAGGTGCGAAAAACATGAAAACCTTATTCCTGCTGCTCATCCGCTTTTATCAAAAATGGATATCACCGGCTCTTCCGCCGACATGCCGTTTTTATCCGACATGCTCCAATTACGGCCGTGAAGCGATCGAAAAGCACGGCGCATTTAAAGGCGGATGGCTCACCATTAAGCGGATTCTGAAATGCCATCCGTTCCATCCCGGCGGGATAGATCCCGTTCCGGAAAAAAAGCAAAAGGATTAACGCTCTTCCGGATATCCGTTGACAATAAGATCCAGTCTGCCTGTTTCCGGATTGATGACAAGTCCGTGAACAGGTACTTCCTCCGGCATCAGCGGATGGTTTCGAATCACGCTTACACTATCCCTGACGCTGTCCTCTACAGAATCAAAGCTTTTCAGCCATTGTTCAAAATCGACGCCGGAGTACTCAAGCGTCTCAATCCGTTCTTTTGGAATGCCTCGCTTAACGACTTTATCCAAAAAGCTGTCGCAGCTCAGCTTGCTCATTCCGCAGTCATGGTGGCCGATCACGCATACTTCATCAGCGTTCAGTTCGTATACCGCAACGAGAATGCTCCGCATAATACTCCCGAAAGGATGAGCCACGAGTGCACCCGCGCTCTTAACGATCTTCACGTCCCCGTTCCGCATATTCATGGCATGAGGAAGCAGCTCGACAAGCCTTGTGTCCATGCAAGACAGAATCACCATTCTCTTATCGGGAAACTTGCTTGTTTGGTATTTTTGATAGTCCTGCCGCTCAACAAACTGTTGATTGAACTGTAGAATGTTCTCCAAAAGTTTCATGGCTCATTTCCTTTCTAAACGCTTTTTATATCTAAATATAACATATTTCTTGTATTTTTTTCATAAGTCAAGCAAGATTTCCATGTGCAAATCGAAATAATTACGTTTTAAAGGAAGTGAAAACATGACGCAAAACCTGATTCCTGTCACTGTTTTAAGCGGCTATCTCGGGTCCGGGAAAACGACGCTGCTGCAGCATGTCCTGCATGAAGCGCACGGCATGAAAATCGCCGTGATCGTCAATGACATGAGTGAAATCAATATCGACGGCTCCCTCGTGAAAAAAGGGGATCTTATCCGCACGGATGAAAAGCTTGTCGAAATGCAGAACGGCTGCATTTGCTGTACGCTGAGAGACGATCTGCTCATCGAAGTCCAAAAGCTGGCGGAGAACGGCGGAATCGATTATATTCTCATCGAATCTTCCGGTATCAGCGAGCCGATTCCCGTTGCCCAAACCTTTACTTACAAAGATGAGGAGCTGGATATTGATTTAAGCAAATATTGCAGGCTTGATACAATGGTCACCGTCGTCGACGGCAGCCGTTTTTTTGAGGACTTCGCTTCGGGGGAAAGTCTTTTGGAACGGAAACAGGCGGCAGATGAAACAGACAGCCGTGAAGTGGCCGATCTTTTAATTGAGCAAATCGAATTTGCCGATGTCCTCATTTTGAATAAAACTGATTTACTCAATAAAGAAGAGCAAGAAAAGCTTTTCTGGTCTCTGACAAAACTGAATCAGGACTGCAGAATCATTTCCTCGACATTCGCAAAAGTACCGATTTCGGCCATCATGAATACGAAATCGTTTGATTTTGAAAAATCGAGTCAATCAGCGGGGTGGATCAAAGAACTGAATGAAGAGCACACACCTGAAACAGAGGAATTCGGAATTTCTTCCTTCGTCTATCAAAAACAAAGGCCTTTCCATCCTGAAAGACTGAAGCGCTGGCTTGAAAACTGGCCGCCTCATATTATCAGAGCAAAAGGCTTCTTCTGGCTTGCTTCTCGAAATGACACAGCAGGCCTTCTGTCCCAGGCAGGCTCTTCTCTGATGATCCAAAGCGCAGGCCCCTGGATTGCAGCGTCTCCCGAGGAAGAACAAAAGCTCGCGTTTGAAGAGGATCCCCATTTAAAAACGGACTGGGATGAAACATACGGAGACCGGAAAACGGAAATCGTTTTTATCGGCATTGACATGAATCAGGAAGACGTGATCCGCTCCCTGGATCAGACCCTTCTTACAGATAAAGAAATGAATTCAGACTGGTCGGCCTTCCATGATTCACTGCCTGAGTATATTTAACTATCATTTCCTCTTTTCAAATCGTAATTATTACGATACAATGATACAGGACCATTAAATCGGAACCATTACAGTTTTACATTGAGAGGAGAAATACCATGAAAAAAACATTCGGATTAGCATCTGCATTCATTCTTGCTGCCGGATTAGCAGCCGGTTGTTCAAGCAACGGCACTTCCAGTGAACAAAAAGAAAATAAAGACACGCTGGATATCTATACAACCATTTATCCGCTTGAAGACTTCGCCAAAAAGGTCGGCGGAGAATATGTGAACGTCAAAAGTGTTTACCCGCCAAACGTTGAAGCGCACACTTACGAGCCAAGCTCAAAAACGATGGCGGAAATTTCCGACTCGGATGCCTTTATATACTCTGGAGTCGGTGTAGAAGGATTCGCAGACAAAGCTGTAAACACATTAAAAAACAGCAACGTCAAAATCGTCAAAGCCGGAGAGGGCATTGACCTTCTGTCACGTGAAGAAGAAGGCGAACATGATGAGCATGCACATGAAGAAGAACATGGTGATCACGATGAGCATGCTCACGAAGAAGAACATGAACACGGAGAAGCCGAAGGCCATGATCATCATCACGACCATGGAGATCATGACCCGCACGTATGGCTTGATCCTGTCCTTGCTGAAAAAATGGCCGAAAACATTAAAGACCAGCTCGTAAAATTAGATCCGGAACACGAAAAAACGTTTACGAAAAACTATGAGTCTCTAAAAAAAGATTTGGAGCAGCTTGACAAAGACTTTAAACAAACCGTTGACAAAGCTGATAAAAAAGAAATTCTCGTCTCACATGCCGCCTACGGCTACTGGGAAAAACGCTACGGCATTAAACAAATAAGCGTTCTCGGCCTTTCGCCTACTGAGGAACCTTCACAAAAGCAGCTTGAAAACATTGTTAAAACAGCGAAAGAACATAATATTAAATACGTCATTTTTGAAAGCAATGTCAGCAGCAAAATCTCCGAGATCATCAAAAAAGAAATCGGAGCCGAAAGTCTGACGATGAAAAACCTTGAATCTGTAACAAAAGAAGACATTGAAAGCGGCAAAGATTATACTACCATCATGAAAGAAAACCTGACCGTCTTGAAAAAAGCTTTATCAAACAAATAACAAAGATCAAGCGCATGAGACCTCATGCGCTTGTTTTTTTTATATGGACGAAAAAAGACCGGAAACATCCGGTCTTTTTCATTTAATCCATATTAAATCTTTTCTTGAACTGTTCGACCCTTCCGCCTCTTTCGTTGAATTTCTGTCTTCCGGTATAAAACGGATGGGTGTCTGAGCTTACCTCAACTTTTATAACGGGATACGTCTTGCCGTCTTCCCACTCGGCCGTCTCATCGGAAGTTTTAGTTGAGCGGCTTAAAAAACGGTACCCGCTGTTTACATCCTGAAAGATCACTTGATAAGTTTTCGGATGAATATTTGGTTTCATATGCCATTCCTCCTAACAAAACGTAATAATTACGTTTTATTATATACCTTTCAAATGCTTGTGTCAAAAATGAATGTTCATTTGCCATGTTTTGATCACCTTATCCATTTTAACCGCTCACAGGAAGAATAATCTAAAAAAGGCGGTAAACAATAAAAAGCAAAATGGTGTAAATGAAAGGTGGTTTTCCGGATGAATGACTTGATTTTTGCAAGAAGCCTTTTCGGAACAACGATGGGGTTCCATATTATTTTCGCCTCGCTCGGTGTCGGAATTCCTTTAATGATTTTGCTGGCCGAGCTGATCTATCAAAGAACGAAAGATCCCCACTACGCCATTATGGCCAAAAGATGGACGAAGGCACAGGCCGTGTTGCTCGGGGTCGCCATACCGACAGGAACCATTGCCGGAACGCAGCTCGCCTTGCTTTGGCCGGGATTCATGGAAGTGATCGGGAAAGTCATGTCCCTCCCATTTCAAATTGAAATCTACGCTTTTTTTATTGAGGCATTATTTATGTCCATTTATGTTTACGCAGCCGATCGGCTGACTCCCCTTATGAGAATTACAGCTGTCATTTTTATCGTTATCGGAGCAGCCGCATCAGCCATCTTAATTACAAATGTGCACGCTTTCCAGGGAACGCCTGAAGGCTTCAAAATCGTAAACGGCGAAATTACAGATGTTCAGCCGTGGACGGCGTTCTTCAACAAAAGCTTTGTGGCTACAGCAGGACACGTTGTCGTCTCCGCTTTTATGACGGGCGCGTTTATTATTGCGACGATAGCCGCCTACAAAATGCTCCGAAACCGCGGTGATGAAAAAGTCTACGCCCTTCATAGAAAAGCGCTGCTGCTCGGGCTGATTGTCGGAGGAGCGTTTTCTCTGGTCACGGCTCTGAGCGGACACGAATCCGCACAGCTTCTTCACCGCTACCAGCCTGAAAAACTGGCGGGCGCAGAAGGGCTTTTTGAAACTCAGTCCCACGCTCCACTTGCGATCGGCGGATTTACTGATGAAAAGACGCAATCGGTCAAATGGGCGATTGAGATTCCTTGGGCTTTAAGCTTTTTGGCCGACAACCGCTTTGACACCGTTGTAAAAGGACTGAATGACTTTCCAAGGGATGAGTGGCCTCCTCTGTTCATTCATACTTTGTTCAACGGCATGGTTTTTATCGGCAGCCTTTTGATTGTTTATGCCGCTGTCGGTTTTATTTGGAGAAAAGTCATGAAAAAAGACCGCTTTCCCCGCTGGATGCTGGCCGTGTTTATAACCGGCGGCCCGCTCGCTTTGCTTGCAATCGAATTGGGCTGGGTGTTCGCTTGCACCGGAAGGCAGCCTTGGGTTATTTACCATATGCAGAAAACGTCCGAAGTAGTGACATCCTCCGGCTCGATCGGCATATTGTTTCTTTTGTTCTTTATCGTCTACATCATTTTAGGAGCAGCGGTGGTGTTCGTATTGCAATATTACTTTAAACGCCACCCTGTCGAAGAAGATTTAAAAAGCAGCTGAATGCACAAAAAAACAGAAGGGAAGTCATATGATGCAACTGGATGGAACAACAGATGCCCTGCTGGCTATTTCGATCGTCTGGGGATTTATATTTATCTACGCTGTGATGGCGTCAATGGATTTTGGAGCGGGATTTTGGTCGATGATCTATATGAACAAAAAACAGCTGAAAGCAACCAATATTGCAAACCGCTACCTTTCCCCGACCTGGGAAGTGACCAATGTTTTCATCGTCGGAATCGTCGTGGCCCTTTTCAGCTTTTTCCCGGGCGGCACTTTTGTGCTGGGAACGGTGCTTTTGCTTCCTGGCAGCATTATTTTATTGCTTTTGGCGATTCGAAGCGGATTTTTGGTCTTTTCGCACGCTGCAAAAGATTATGAAAGGGCGTTGACTTACGTTTCAGGGATCAGCGGCTTTATCATTCCGGCTGTTTTAATCCTTGTCTTGCCCGTGACACACGGCAACTTCGTATATCAGGTAGACGGAAACCACCAATTGGATTTTATTAATTTGTTTTTAAGCCCTCATGCCTATTCTTTTATGGGCTTTGCCATTTTCAGCACGCTGTTTCTGTCTTCATTGCTGCTGGCTGATTTTTCAAATGTAGCCGGAGAAAAAGACGCGTATCAGGTCTACCGCCGAAACGCTTTAATCACCGGCCCGCTCGCTTTGCTTATGTCATTCAGCATCATGATGACCATGAGGACGGAAGCCCGCTGGCTTTATACAAAAATGATGGACGGGCTTCCGTGGCTGATTTTATCGTTTTTGCTGTTTCTCGTCGCATTTGCGGCTTTGTTTCTACCAAACAGACATAACAGCGACCGGCAGGGAAAGCCTCGCCTCGCCGTCATCGCCATTACGTTGCAGTATTTTACGGCGAGCTATGTGTACGGGAGAGCGCACCTTCCTTACATGGTCTATCCTGATGTCACGATTCAATCAGGCTTCACCGCGCCGGAGACATTCAGGGCGCTGTTCATCTCCTATATCGTCGGTTTTATTATTTTATTCCCCGGCTTTTATTATTTCTGGAAATTGTTCATGAAGGACAAGAGGTACATCAAACAGCATGAATAAGGTTAAGCTAAATGTGTACAACTTTTAAAGGGGGCCAAAATGATATGGAACAAAAAATACTGTGTGAAGTCAGCAACTGCACCTATTGGGGCCAGGGAAACAAGTGTACAGCCGACGCCATTTATGTCGTCAGCCATGCTGAAGGTGAAAAAGCTTCTAATAGCAAAGAAACGGATTGTAAAACATTTAAACCTGAACATCATTAAAGCGGATGAATGAAGGAGGGACAGTCATGAATAAAGAGTCGCTGCTACAGGCTTTTTATCAGGAAATCCACGGGGCGGACGAAACCGCATTTCAAAAAGCCGCCTGCTCCTTCATGAACTTATGGGATTATGAATACGGATGTCTGGACGGGCTGCCGGATCAAGCGGACCGGCTGATCGGACAGATCGTACACGAAGATTTGCTTTTGGGCGATTAAAGGAAAGGGCTGTCATAAAGGCAGCTCTTTTCATATTTTTAAAAAAACCGGCTTGAAAGCCGGTCCAAACGAGAAGGGAATAATGTACAGCTTTACTATACATGAGAGGCCGTCCATTTAACAAAGCTTGAAAATCTGGAAATCAGCGTTTATAACAGCCTTTACTGTTTGAAAACATCTATTTTAGATGAATTCTTTCTTAAAACATGAGTATCCACTTCAAAGCCCATTCCCGGTTGGCTTGGAACCTGAATATAACCGCCTTCGATGCGGATTTCCGGTTTTACGATATCCTCTTCCCAATACCTTGAGGATGAAGAAAGATCCCCGGGAATCAAAAACTGCGGAAGAGAACTCAGCGCAAGATTGTGTGCTCTTGAAATACCGGTTTCAAACATGCCGCCGCACCAGACAGGCATTTGATGTTCTTTGCAGATGTCATGGATTTTCAGAGCTTCTGTCAAACCGCCGACTCGGGACGGCTTAATATTGATAATTTTGCAGCTGCCGAGCTCGATTGCCTTTCGCGCATCATCAGCAGAACGGATGCTTTCGTCAAGACAAATTGATGTTTTGATATGTTTTTGCAGATGGCGGTGGTCTACGATATCATCATCCGCCAAAGGCTGTTCGATCATCATTAATTTAAATGCGTCAAGCTCTTTAATCCGGCTGATGTCTTTTAATTCATAAGAAGAGTTGGCATCCGCCATCAGCGGCACCTTCGGAAAATGCCGGCGTATTTCCTTTAAAAGCTCTATATCCTGCCCCGGCTGAATTTTGATTTTTATTCTTTGATAACCTTCTTTTACATATTGTTCAATTTCCTCAAGCATATCATCCAATGGAGCAAGACCGACGACGACCCCGGCAGGAACTTCTGTTTTTACTCCGCCCAGCGCCTCTCTTAAAGAGATCCCTTTTTTCCTGGCGTAAATGTCCCAAAAGGCGGCTTCAAGGCCGGCCTTTGCCATTCTGTTGCCTTTGAATCCGCGAAGCGTCTCGGGCACTTCTGAAGGGTGTGTGAATGATTCGCGCAGCACAGCCGGAATCAAAAAATCTTTTAGCATGTGGTAACATGTCTCCGTTGTTTCTTCTGTGTACCACGGAGATGAAAAAGCGGATACTTCCCCCCAGCCTGTCACCCCTTCCCGGTCAGCAGCTTCTATGATGATAAACTTGCGATCCTGAAAGGTTTCCAAGCTTGATTTAAAAGGCTTTTTCAGCCGCATGCTGAGATGGTACAATGTCAGCTGTTTGATTTGAATCATGGCGCTCTCCTTCTACAATTGATGTCTCATCAGTTTATTCGAAGCATTTCTCGGCAGCTTGCCGACAAAATGAAAGGCTTTAGGCACTTTATAGGAAGCAAGCCGTTCTTTGCAAAAGTCGCTCAGCTCCTCTTCATCAACAGGGCTGGCGGCGACAAGATAGGCGTGGGGAACCTTTCCCCAAGTTTTGTCATCGACCCCTTTTACCCCCGCTTCCGCAACTTTGGGGTGTGACAGAAGAACGGCCTCGACTTCAGCCGGATAGATGTTTTCTCCCCCTGATATGATTAAGTCTGAACGCCTGTCCAGCACGTATAAAAATCCGTCAACGTCAAGATACCCGATATCACCGGTTTTAAACCAGCCATCATTGAATGAGGCTTTGTCTGCCGCCTCATTTTTTAAGTAGCCCTTCATAACGGTCGGCCCTTTTACGGTTATTTCTCCATGTTCTCCGGGTTGGCATTCCGTGCCGTTCTTTTCGATTTTAATGCTTGATGCAAACAGCGGCTTGCCGGCTGAACCGAGCTTTTCAATCGAGTATTCTGGGGCGAGGGTGGCAATCTGTGAGCACGTTTCAGTCATTCCGTATGACTGTACGACAGGCAGCCTCTTTCTTTTGCATTCCTCAAGGAGAGAAAGCGGAGCAGGCCCTCCGCCCAGTAACAGGCACCTTAATGATTCGGGGCAGCTGTCGACTTTTGCCGCAAGCCTTGACAGCATCGTCTGAACGACCGATGCAATCGTTACTTGATTGTCTTTGATCGAACGGAGAACTTCTTCCGCGTCAAACCTTTGATGTAAAACAACTGTCATTCCGTAAATGACCGATTTAAAAAGAGCCGATAAGCCGCTGATGTGGAAAAGCGGCAAGGCGATCAGCCAGCGATCGTGTTCTTGGAGCCCCAAATTCAAAGCGGATGAAACCGCGCTGAAATAATGGTTGGCAAATGTCTGCATAACCCCTTTCGGCCGTCCTGTCGTTCCGGACGTATACATAATTGTGGCTGCATCGTCCAAATGAATGCTCTCGATTTCCGTAACCGGAGGGCCGGCGGCGTTTTGAACGTCTTCAATGTCAACAGCGCGGGCCGGCTTGCCCTCTCTATGCTCTTCCAGGAAAGGCTGTTCTGTAAGCAATAGCTTTGCTTCCGAGTGTTCAATTTGATATGTTCGTTCGGCCATTGACAGCTTCGTATTCAGCAAAACGATGCGAACTCCGAGAATAAAACAGGCATGGACGGCGATAACCATCTCCAGCCGGTTGGTGAGAAGTACAGCCGCTGTATCCCCTTTCCTCAGACCAAAGCTCTTCAGCTGCCCGGCCGTTTTTTTTGCTTCATGAAACAATTGATTAAAAGTCAGCTTGTGATCCCCCTGAATCACAGCCATCCTGTCAGGAGTCAGCTCTGCTCGCTGTTTAAGCCAATTCGGATGGTCCATCAGCATATCATCATCTCCAAAAAATATCTTGAATGATAAAAGAAACAGCTCAGTCGCACTAAGCTGTTTCTCTCTTCCGTCTTTTAAGGAAAACGCGGGAACTGTCCGAAATCTGGACGGCGTTTTTCTTTAAACGCATCGCGGCCTTCTTTCGCTTCATCTGTTGTGTAATAAAGCAGTGTCGCATCTCCGGCAAACTGCTGGATGCCGGCAAGCCCGTCCGTGTCGGCATTAAAGGCCGCTTTAAGAAATCTGAGTGCTGTCGGGCTTTTCTCAAGCATTTCTTCACACCATTGAATCGTTTCTTCTTCAAGCTTTTCAAGCGGTACAACCGTATTGACAAGGCCCATTTCCTTAGCTTCCTGAGCGTTGTATTGACGGCACAGATACCAGATTTCACGCGCTTTTTTATGACCGACGATACGCGCCAGATAGCCTGATCCGTAGCCTGCATCAAAGCTGCCGACTTTCGGCCCTGTTTGTCCGAAAATTGCGTTGTCTGCAGCAATCGTCAAATCGCATACGATGTGGAGCACATGGCCGCCGCCGATCGCATAGCCTGACACCATCGCAACAACAGGCTTCGGAATGACGCGGATCAGCCGCTGAAGATCAAGAACGTTCAGACGTGGAATCTCGTCTTCACCAACATAGCCGCCGTGTCCTCTTACCTTCTGGTCTCCTCCTGAACAAAACGCTTTATCGCCGGCCCCTGCAAGGATAATGACACCGATATTGGCATCATCCCGTGCATATGCAAACGCATCGATCAGTTCCGAAACCGTTTTTGGACGAAATGCGTTATGTACCTCAGGGCGATTGATCGTGATTTTGGCGATGCCGTTATATGTTTCATATAATACATCTTCGTATTGACGTTCGCTTTTCCATTCTACAGTCATAGATGTGTACCTCCTATTTTAAAATAAATTCACTTACTATTTTACCAAAAAAATCGGGCTCTTCCACATGAACCGCATGACCGGTATGTTCAACAATCTCGAGGCGGGCGGTTGGAATTCGCTTTGCCATGCTTTCATTGATCGCGATAAATTTCCGATCCAGGCTCCCCGCAATGAGAAGCACCGGATCATCGATTCCGCTCAATCTGTTCCACCAGGACGGCTGTGATCCGGTTCCCATTCCGATTAAGCTGCCTCGAAGCCCGACCGGATTGTTGTTCAGACGTTCTTCACGCACTTTTTTTCTTTTCGAAGGGTCCATTGACAGCTGGGATGCAAACAGCGGAATGCCTTCCCAATAATCTACGAAAGACTCGATTCCTTCTTCAAGTATCCGTCTGCTGAGCCGGCTGTCCTGCTCCCTGCGCATTTTTCTTTCTTCCGGCGAATCAAGCCCCGGAGAACTGCTTTCCAGCACAAGACCGGACACACGCTCCGGATGAATCATCGCCACTGATAAGGCAAGCCGGCCGCCCATTGAATAACCGATGAGGTAAGCCTGTTTCACATTTAACTGATCAAAAATCTCGATCAGATCGGCTGCCTGCTTCTCTGTTGTGTAGCGGCTGCTGTCTGCCGGCGAGTCTGTTCCGCCGTGTCCGAGCAGGTTCAGCTTGATCAGACGCAGCCCCTGAAAATAGCCGTCTATCCCGTCCCATGTTGCCGCACTTCCTGTAAAGCCATGCAAAAACACCGCCGTTTTTTCCGCAGACAGGCCATTGTCTTCTATTTTATAGGAAACGCCGTCTTTCAGTGTTAATTTCAAAACGGCCACTCTTTTCTTATTTCATACATTGCGGAATCAAGCATTCGGCGATGCTGCTCTACACGATCATCGCGCTTCGTTTTCACCTCAATGATATCCAAGCCGCGGCGGTTGACGGAGGACAAATACGCATCGGCAAAATGAGCGGATGACTCAGGGCATACATAGCGTCCCCCATACAGCTTGGCGGCATGCTCGAATTCGAGCCCCGTCGGCGTTCCGAACAAGAGCTCGAAGTACCTTTCTTCAGCAGATTGGGGAAGAAATGAGAAAATGCCGCCACCGTCATTGTTGACGAGAACGACAGTCAGCGGAATGTCGAGCGTTTTGCTGACAAGAAGGCCGTTTAAATCGTGATAAAAAGACAGATCGCCGATGACAAGAGTTACCGGTTCTTTCGTTGCGGCATATATGCCCAGCGCAGTCGAGACAACGCCGTCAATCCCGTTTGCCCCTCTATTGGCGAAAATCCGGAATGATCGCTCCTGATTTTCAAAAAATGTATCCGCATCGCGGATCGGCATGCTGTTTCCGACAAACAGGGAACTGTTTTCCGGAATCAAATGCTGCAGGTTCCGGTAGATATTTCCTTCAAAGGTAAGATCCTCAGCTTCAAGATTTCTTAAAAGAGCTCGGAAGCGGCTGTTGGCAAACCGCCATTTCTCCAGCCAGCTGCCTGATCTTTTTTCTGAATGGACAGCGGAAGCCACAGCAGCCGCGACCTCTTCTTCCGCGCAATGCAGCATATGTGCACTGAGCTGAGTCGGATCGCGCCACCCTCCATCTGGGTCAACAACGATTTGCCTGATGCTCGGATTTTGCTTTAGCAGCTGAAAAAGCGGCTTTGAAACCGGCATCGCGCCGAAGCGGATGACTAGCTCAGGCATGAGCTCCCGTTTCAGCTGTTCTTCTTTCAATAATGAATCGTATCCATCGATGATGGTTTCTTTTGAATGGCTGCCGTTTCTCAAGTTTGAAAGCGGGTCAGCCAAAATCGGATATCCCGCTGCCTGAGAGAGAGATACAATATGTGCTTTGGCGTTATCATCTTGCAGCTCTCCGCAGACGATCATGCCTTTTTCCGTCTCTTTGATCAGAGCGCTCAGCGCTTCAAGCTGATGCCGGTCAGCACGAAAGCGGCCGCTTTCAACCGCCACATGACTGCCGTTTCTCAACCTTTGAAACGGTTCATCCTCAAGGTTCGGCATGAGCGGCTCTCTCAGCGGAAAGTTGATATGCACGGGTCCGCGCGGCGCTTTTTTGGCTTCTCCGGCTGCGCGTGCTGCCAAAGAACGGATGTACGCCAGCATTTCGGGATGACTGTCAGGCAAAGCCGAGTCTGTGAAAAACTTAACAAAGTTTCCGAATAAGAATTGCTGATCAATCGCCTGAGGTGCTCCTACTTCTCTCAGTTCATGCGGCCGATCAGCCGTTAAGATGATAAGCGGTATTCTTGAATAATGAGCTTCGATCACAGCCGGGTAGAAATTCGCCGCAGCTGTTCCGGATGTACAGATCAATGCGACAGGCTTCCGCATAGCTTTTGCCATGCCCATTGCAAAAAACGCAGCGGATCTTTCATCCACATGAATATGAACATTGATGTCCGGATGACTCGCGGCCAAAATCGCAAGGGGCGTCGATCTTGATCCCGGGCAGATGACCGCTTCTGTCACGCCTGCAAGAGAAAGCTCATCAATAAAATTCCCTATATATTTTGTAATTGGATTTTCAGTCAACGGATATCGCCTCCAAGTGCAGACAGCATCGGCTTCATCTTAATTTGCGTTTCTTCGTATTCCATATGAGGATCGGAATCAGCCACAACCCCGCAGCCGGCAAAAATTCTGGCCTCTTTTGAATCGATAAGTCCTGACCTGATCGCCACCGCAAATTCCCCATTGCCGGACATGTCGATCCAGCCCGCCGGTGCCGCATACCAGCCCCTTGACATCGGCTCCAACACTCTGATGACCTCAATCGCTTTTTGCTGAGGCGCTCCTCCAAGTGCAGGAGTTGGATGAAGCTTCTCGATTAAATCAAAAAGCGAGGACTCCGCATTCATTTTGCCGACAATCGGCGTATACAAATGCTGCACATTTTTTGTTTTGTACAGTCCCGGCTTGGCCGGCTTTTTGATATTGCTGCAATTTGACAATAGCGCCTGATGAATCATATTGACGACAATGTCGTGTTCGATAAGGTTTTTTTCATCGTTTAACAGCTCAAGACCGAGCATCCGGTCCTCCTGCTCACTTTCGCCTCTCTTGATTGAACCGGCAAGGCAGGTCGACAGCACGTTGTCTCCGTCTTTTTTGACCAGTCGTTCAGGTGACGCGCCGACAAAACTTTTGCCGTTTTCTTCAATAGCGAATATATAGCTCGTTTTTTGTTCAGACATCAGATTGAATAATACTCTGTGAAGTTCGACAGGCTGGTCGAACGTTAAAAGGATCTCTCTGGCGAGCACAACTTTATCGTACTTCCCGTTTTTAATGTCGTCAGTCGCCCGCCGGACCGCTTCAAGCCATTCAGGAACATCAAGCTCCTCCTTGGCGGTAAATCGCGCATGACCGTTTTCGGGATAACGGGAAGCGTCCGCCTTGATCAGCTGTGAAGCAGCGCCCTTTATTTCTTCAAGTACTTTGCGCACATCCTCTTCAGGAGCCTTCCATCTATTGACCGTAATGAACGTTTCCTCTCCGTCCTGTGTCAGCATAGCGGTAGGAATAAAAAAAGCGCCTTCCTGGTAGCCGTTCCAATGCTGCTTGCGATCTTCCAGCGGATCAAATGAAAAACCGCCAAACAGCAATGGCCCCACCGCTGCCTGACTCGTGCATTGATCTTCGTGGAAGTGAAAGGTTTTCTCTTTTAAGCGCTCCCATTTTTCATGTACAGCCTGATAACGTCCGGCATCCTTCAGGTCTGTGGAAACCGAAATTTCCTTTCCCAATCCGACAAGCGTCAGTCCGCCGTCGGGATCAGACCAGAAGAACCGTTTCCCGGCAAATTGTTCTTCCCCATTTATGAAAAAGGAAAGAGCATCTATGCTCTCAATTTTTCTGGAATAACTTATTAAAACAGCATGGTTGACTTTTTTGACGATGTTTAATGCTTCAGGCGCTTCCCTTAGGAAAGTGCGCTGCACTGTTGTCACCATGATACATTCCTCCAAAATCCGTAAAATGCTTTTATAACCATACACCTGTGAACGGTATGTGTCAACAAAACGACACTTTATTAACAACCGCCCTTACCTATTATAAACGTAATCGGCCGATTGAAAAAGACAAGGTCATTTAATATTTTCGAAATGCGTGACGGCCGCTTTTTTTCTAACAATATCACCCATTATATTGACACCTTTTTTAACTTTTTCTAAACTTAGTATGGACGTGTACGTATTAAAACTAAAGGAGTCATACTATATGCAGCATCAATCACTTTCAGGGAGTGTTTCTGAAATAAAGCCGGAAAAATGGCGCGTATGGTGGATGTTAACAAGACCCCATACACTGACAGCAGCCTTTGTCCCTGTAACGCTCGGGACCGTAATGTCCCTTGAATCGGGAAAAATTGATATCTGGCTGTTTTTAGCTATGCTGGCCGCATCAATATTAATTCAAATCGGAACGAACTTATTCAATGAGTATTTTGATTTTGTACGAGGACTTGATAATGAAAACTCGGTCGGCATCGGCGGTGCTATCGTCCGCTATGGAATGAAGCCAAAGACGGTATTATACCTGGCATACGGACTGTTTGGAGCAGCCGTTTTACTCGGCCTGTACATCTGCGCTTCTTCAAGCTGGTGGCTTGCGTTGATCGGATTGGTATGCATGGCCGTCGGCTATCTTTATACGGGCGGACCGTTTCCAATCTCCTATACGCCGTTCGGTGAAATTATGTCGGGCGTTTTTATGGGAATGGTCATCATTCTGATTTCATATTATATTCAGACTGGCGGGCTGACTTGGAACGTCTTTCTGATCTCCCTTCCGATTACGATTTTAGTCGGAGGCATCAATCTTTCCAATAATATCCGCGATATGGTCGGAGATAAAGAAAACGGAAGGAAGACGCTGCCGATTTTGGCTGGAAGAAAAAATGCCGTACAGATTTTGAGCTGGGTTTTTGCTGTTTCCTATATATTGATCGGTATATACATCGGCTTTGAGATCGTTTCTCTATGGAGCTGTATTGTTCTATTAAGCCTGCCGAAACCGATTAAAGCCATCCAGGAGTTCAAGGAAAAAGAAAAACCGGCGGATCTGATGGTCGCCATGAAATCAACGGCGCAGACGAACACCTTTTTCGGCCTTTTGCTCGCCATTGCCCTGCTCATTCAGTATATTTTTTAAAAAAGGAGCCTTTATGGCTCTTTTTTTTGCTTTTATTTACAAGAAAGTTCTGTTTGAATTCGTTCATACTAAAAACGCGAGCACTTTAAAGAAACGAGGCGATGCATGTGCTAACAAAAGAACAGTTGACAAAACTCGAAAATGAACTGAAAGCCGGGAAAGAACAGATCGTCAGCCGCTTTAAAGAAAACGGACATTTTGGCATCGATGTGACGCATCCGTTCAACTCGACGGGCGATCTTTCGGCTTATGACAACCATCCAGGAGATGAAGGTACAGAACTGTACGAACGCGAAAAAGATCTTGCTCTTTTTGAACATGAAAGAGAGCATTTGCACGATATCGAACATGCTCTGGCTTTGATCGAAAAAGGAACATACGGCCGCTGTGAGGTATGCGGAAAGGATATCCCGTATGAAAGGCTGTCCGTACTGCCAACCGCAACGACATGCAGCGAACATTCGTCAACCGTCTCCGTTTCAAAAGACCGTCCGATTGAAGAAGAAGTGCTGAACCCCCCGTTCGGACATTTTGAAAAAGACGAAGACGACGAAAACGTCGCATACGATTCAGAAGACGCTTACCAGGACGTCGAACGCTACGGCAATTCTGAAACACCTCAGGATCTGGCCGTTCCGCCGCTTTCATACAGCCAGATGTACATGGAATATGAAGAGCCGCTCGGATATGTCGAAGATTACGAAAACTATGCCGCAACAGACATTACCGGAAAAGAAGTAACCGTCTACCCGACGAAAGAACACGAAAAATATGAAGACCTTCTTGATGAAGAAGGCATCATGACCTCTTTCGGTGATCTCCCGGCTTATGAAAAGGATCCTTATACTGAAGAAGACTAAGCCCCGCGGGTCAGGGGCTTAGCGTTTTTAAATTCAGCGGTGATACGGCTCAATTTCCCAAATGTCTTCCGCATACTCCCTGATCGTGCGGTCACTTGAAAAATATCCGGCATGCGCGATGTTTGTGACGGCTTTTTCGGCCCAAAGACGCTTATTCAAGTAGTCTTTTTGAATCCGTTCCTGTGCTTCAATATAAGAAGCAAAATCTTTTAAAACAAAGTATTCATCATTATAAGCGATCAGCGAGTCATAAATCGGCTCAAATTCGCCGGCTTCCCCTTCGAAAAAACCATTGATCAGCTGATCGGCCGTCTGTCTGATCCTTGCATCATGCTGATAGTATTCCCTTGACAGATAGCCGCCTTTTTCAGTGTAGTTCAGCACTTCATCCGCCTTTAAACCGAACGTGTAAATACACTCGTGCCCCACCCTCTCAAGCATTTCAATATTGGCGCCGTCATGCGTGCCGATCGTCAAAGCCCCATTGATCATGAACTTCATGTTTCCTGTACCGGAGGCTTCTTTGCTTGCCGCAGATATTTGCTCGCTGACATCTGACGCCGGAAAGATACGCTCGGCGGTTGATACCCGGTAATTTTCCAGAAAGATGACATTGATCGATTGTCTGACATCCGGATCATGATTGATTTTATCTGCGACTGAATGGATCAGTTTAATGACCTTTTTGGCATAATGATAAGTCGGCGATGCTTTTGCCCCGAAAATAAATGTTTGCGGATAAATGGCAAAGCCTTTGTCTTCCTTCAGCCTGTTGTACAAGTACATGATATGGAGCACATTTAAAAGCTGGCGCTTATAAGCGTGGAGACGCTTGACTTGAACATCGAAGATGCTGTCAGGATTAATGGCGAATCCGATGCTGCCTTTCATCATGTCTGCTAAAAGCTGCTTTCGTTCCCTTTTGATGCGCTGAAATGCTTCAAGAAACGCGGAATCGTGCACAAACGGACGAAGATCCAAGAGGCTTTCCGGTTCTTTCAGCCACCTGTCTCCTATCGCTTCAGTTATCAGGTTCGCCAGCGGCGGATTTGCCTTTAACAGCCACCTTCTATGTGAGATGCCATTCGTTTTATTATTGAATTTAAAAGGGAATACAGAATAAAAGTCGTTCATTTCCCGCTCTTTTAATATGGTTGAATGAATGTTGGCTACGCCGTTAACACTGTAGCTTCCTACGATCGCCAGATGGGCCATTTTCACTTCGCCGTGGGCGATGACGGCTAGCTTTTCGATCCTTCCCCATTCACCCGGGTATTTTTCCCACAGCCAGCCGCAAAACCGCTCATTGATCTCCTCAATGATCATAAAAATTCTCGGCAGAAGCGGTTGAATTAAATCGATCCTCCATTTTTCTAGCGCTTCGGCAAGCGTCGTATGATTCGTATATGAAATCGTATGTACGGTAACATGCCACGCTTCATCCCACGTCATTTTTTCTTCATCAAGCAAAATTCTCATCAATTCCGGCACAGCCAGAGCGGGGTGGGTGTCATTGATATGGATCGCAACTTTTTGATGAAAATCATGGAGTGACGGGTGATTTTTCTTATAGCATTTCACAATGCTTTGCAGGCTTGCCGATACTAAAAAATATTGCTGTTTCAAACGGAGAATCTTGCCTTCGTCATGCGTGTCATCCGGATACAGGCATTCAGATACAGCTTCTGTCTCGCGCTTATACTTCAAAATATTCGGTTCATGATGGAGCGAGCAAGGCTCCGCATTCCACAGCCGGAGGGTATTGACCGTCTCGGTCTCATAGCCGATGATCGGAATGTCGTAAGGCACGGCTGTCATCACTTCCGCTTCTTCCTGCCAAAAGCGGAGGCGCCCTCCTTCCTGCGCCATCTTGACCCGCCCGCCGAAACGAACACAAACAGCCTGATCGGCGTTGCGGATTTCCCAGACGTACCCATGTTTGAGCCATTGTTCAGGCAGTTCGACTTGATGACCGTCAACGATTTTTTGTTCGAAAAAGCCATGCTTGTAGCGAATCCCCATCCCATGCCCGGGAAGGTCGAGCGAAGCCAGTGAATCCAAAAAGCACGCCGCGAGCCTGCCCAATCCGCCATTGCCAAGGCCTGCATCCATTTCGGCCTCTTCGATGTCTTCAAGACAAATGCCAAGCTCGGAAAGACCTTCTTGGACAACTTCACGGACGCCGAGGTTGAGCAGGTTTTGGCCGAGCAGTCTGCCCAGAAGAAATTCAATCGATAAATAATAGGTCTGTTTATTTTGGTTGGAGCGGCTCCTTTCATTGGTCCTGATCCAGTTTGCGCTGATATGTTCCCTGACCATGATGCCGAGCGTCTGATACTGGTCAAGCGTAGAAGAGTCCCGAAAGCTTTTTCCGCACAACCGTTCAAGACGCTTCAAAAAGCATTGTTTAAAGCTTTCTTTACACGAGAACATGGCGCTTCCCCCTTTATCTCCCGGCTGTATAACTGCTGATACTGACGGGCTGACAAAGCCCAGCTGACATCATGTGTCATGGCTTTTTGAACGATACTGCCCCATTCTTCTTTCCGGTGATATATAGACAGTGCTCTTTTAATCGTATACTTCATATCATGGGCGTTAAAATGGGCGAACGTAAAACCGTTGCCTTCACCGTTTGTTTCCTGGTAAGCGGTCACTGTATCGTGAAGCCCGCCTGTTTCCCTGACAACCGGAACCGCTCCGTATCTAAGGGCAATCAGCTGCCCAAGACCGCACGGCTCGAATTTTGAAGGCATCAGGAAAAGATCGCTGCCGGCATAAATCTTGCGGCTGAGCGGTTCATGAAAACCGATATACGCCTTGCACCGCTCCGGAAAAGCCTGCTCCATATAGCGAAAATAATTTTCATATTCCGCTTCTCCGGTTCCTAAAACGAGCAGCTGCATGTCTTCTTCTTGAAACAGTTCGTGCAATACCCGCTTGATCAAATCGATGCCTTTTTGCTTCGTCAGCCTTGTCACCGTGCTGATGAGCGGAATGTCTTCATTCACCGGCAGACCGAATGTCTTCTGGATCACAGCTTTATTTTTCCGTTTTCCGTCACGGTTGACGGCATCGTAATGATAATCGATGTGAGGATCATTTAAAGGGTCGTACAGTTCATCATCAATCCCGTTTAAAATGCCGGTCAGCACATCCTTCTTGTCTGCCAGCACCCCTTCAAGCCGCTCGCCGTAGTATGGAGTCAAAATTTCATTGCTGTACGTCGGACTGACCGTTGTCACCTGATCAGCGGCAATAATGCCGCCTTTCATATAATTGATGTGTCCATAAAACTCGAGCTTTTCCGTTGTGAAGTGGGAAATGTCAAGGCCGAGCAAGTCATGGACCGCTTCCTTCGGAAAAATCCCCTGAAATTGAAGGTTATGAATGGTGAATACGCTTTTCATGCGCTGATAGAACGGTTTTTTTTGATATTCCTCTTTTAATAAATAATTGATCATCCCTGCGTGCCAATCATGGGTATGGATGACATCAGCATCAAAATTCAGCGCGTATAATGCTTCCAAAACGGCCCGCGAGAAAAAAGCAAACCGTTCTCCATCATCATAATGGCCGTAGAGGGAATCCCGGTTAAAATAATACTCATGATCTAGAAAATAATAAGAAATTCCGTCATGTTCAAGGTGTTCAATGCCGCAAAACTGCCTGCGCCACCCGACGCGAACTTCGCATTCAGCCGTTTTAACCATCCTTCTTCTGAAATCTTCCGCAATCAAGCTGTATTTCGGCATCATGACAGCCGTTTCTATTCCTAAAAGGGCGAGTTCTTTCGGGAGCGCACCGGCGACATCGGCGAGCCCGCCTGATTTAACAAACGGCACACATTCAGAGACAGCGAATAAGACTTTCAAGAGTTCATCAGCGCTCCTTGTACGGCTCCTTTTTTTATGATGAAAGGGAGGCTCATAGTGCCGGACATTTCGATATGATGGCCGACTTTGACATCCTTGTCGCAGATGACGTGCTCCAGTCGGCAGTTTTCTCCAATCCTTGTTTTTTGCATAATCACGCTGTTTTTAATGGTCGTTCCTTTTCCTACGTGAACTCCTCTGAACAAGACCGAATTTTCAACCTCGCCTTCGATGACGCAGCCGTTAGCGATAATCGATTGCTTTACCCT
This sequence comes from Bacillus sp. BS3(2021), assembly GCF_021043345.1. Lineage (NCBI taxonomy): Bacteria > Bacillati > Bacillota > Bacilli > Caryophanales > Bacillaceae > Bacillus > Bacillus sp. BS3(2021). Next base: position 6,613 of record NZ_JAJNDM010000008.1, on the reverse strand, counting down.
GCTGTTTTTAGCGTATTTTACTGGAGGATCGTTTTTTATTTTTGTGTAGACAGGCTGGCTCATATGAAAGACTTGCTCCCGAAACACAGGCTGGATGAGGTTCAAACTATGAAAAAGGTAGCTTTCAGGAGAGTCGATCACGGCGGTATACCCCGAATGCTCATAGCTGTTGACGGATAGCGAACCACGCTCTTTCCGGCAGACTTCCTCAAAAGATTGCGCTCCTCCGGCGCAATGCCCTTCAACCATCTCCCTCAACAGACTTTTTTTCGTGACATACAAACCTAAAGGTTTTCCTTCTTGACAAACTTCAGTCAGATCACACCCAGATTCAAGGTGCTGGTTGAGCACTTCTTGAAAAGGAATGTGACAGACCGTATAGCTGTTTGCCACAGCAGCATATGGCTGAGTACTTCTTTGAAAATAATCGAGATGCTCGGCAAATTGCCGAAACGAACCAAGCCCGACATGCTCATCATGGGGAATCGAAGACGGAAGAAAGAAAAGACCGTCCCTTTTCCTGTTTAAATCCCACTCTTTTCCCGATCCTAAATGATCCATCAAGGAACGGTACGGAGACTTGGAAAATACAGCGACACTCCGAATGCCTGCATGAACCATGCCTGACAACGCAAAATCGATCAGCCGGTACCTTCCTGCAAACGGAACGGCTCCGATCGAACGTCCGGCCGTTAAATCCTGAAGAGAGTGCTGGTTGACAGCTGCATCAATAATCCCCAGCATTTGTTTATTCATTGGCACCATCCGCCTCTCCGTGTTGTTTAAACAACCTTATGTTTTTTGACATATTCCTCTGTGATCAGCAGGATTTCGCCATCTTCCGCCTTCGCGTGAAATCCGTCCGGAATTCGTATTCCTGCCGATACAATAGCATTTTCGATCTCAACATGCTCTCCAATTGAAACGTCATGCATCACGACTGAACGTTTGATCGCGGAATGTCTGCCGATTGCAACGCGCTGAAAGATAACCGAACGGGTGACAGCCCCATATACGGCGCACCCTTCGCTAATGAGCGATTCTTTGATGTCCGCCTGCTCGGCAACAAACTGCGGCGGTAGGTTCGGAGCGACGGAATAAATCCGCCAGTTCCGTTCGAACAGGTCAAGTGGAGGATGATCTCCAAGCAGATCCATATTAGCTTCCCATAAACTTCTGACCGTACCGACATCCTTCCAGTATCCTTTAAACGGATAAGCGTTCAGCTGCTTCTTTTCCTCGAGAAGAGCCGGTATGATATCTTTACCGAAATCGTGGCTTGAGCCGGATTTTTTTTCATCGCGTTCAAGCGCCTCTTCAAGCACGCTCCATTTGAAAACGTAGACACCCATCGATGCCAAGTTGCTCTTCGGGTACTTCGGCTTTTCCTCGAAGCTTGTAATCTCCATCTTGTCATTCGTATGAAGAATACCGAAACGGCCGGCTTCTGCCCAGCTCACTTCGATGACGGCAATGGTGGCGTCAGCCTGTTTCTCCACGTGGTATTCGAGCATTTTTCCGTAATCCATTTTGTAGATATGATCTCCTGATAGGATGAGTACATGTTCAGGCTGAAGCTCTTTTAAAAAATGGCGGTTTTCATAAATCGCGCTTGCCGTTCCTTTGTACCACTTCACTTCTGACGCTTCTGCATAAGGGGATAAAATGGAGACCCCGCCGTCATTGCGGTCAAGATCCCATGGCTCGCCGATGCCGATATATGAGTTTAATAAAAGCGGTTGGTATTGAGTCAGCACACCGACATGATGAATTCCCGAGTTGGCGCAGTTGCTGAGGGCAAAATCGATGATTCTGTACTTGCCGCCAAATGGAACGGCCGGTTTTGCGAGGTTTTTCGTTAAGGCATTCAGCCTGCTTCCCTTGCCGCCAGCCAAAAGCATAGCCACACATTGTTCTTTCATCCCTTTTTCGCTCCTCTCTTTTTGACTGCTCTGAAAACCGCAGCTCCCAGCGGAGGGACTGTCATGCTGATGCTGTATGGTTTGCCGTGCAGAACGCCTGCTTTTGCTTGAAGGCGTTTCGGGTTGATTTGGTGTGAACCTCCGTATTTTACATCATCGCTGTTAAGCACTTCGATATATTCGGTTTGAAAAGGGACGCCGACCTGATATTCGTGATAAACGGAAGGCGTAAAATTGCAGACGATAATCAACGCTTCACCGGGCTGTTTTCCATAGCGGATAAACGATACAATCGACTGTTCCGCATTGTTGACGTCAATCCACTCGAATCCTTGCTGCCGATGATCATTTTCATACAGAATACGGCTTTTTTTGTAGAGGTGAAGAGCCTCCTTTGTAAACATCCGGGCCTTGCAGTGCATGTCAAAATCGTCCAAGAACCAATCGAGCTCTTCTTCGTCTTTCCATTCATCAAATTGAGCAAACTCACCGCCCATAAAGAGAAGTTTTTTTCCCGGGTGCAGCGTAAAATAACTGATCAGCAGGCGGTACTGGGCGAATTTCTGCCAGTAATCGCCGGGCATCTTATGAAGCAGAGACTTTTTGCCGTATACCACTTCATCATGGGAGAACGGCAGGATGTAATTTTCTGAGTAGGCATACATTAAGGAGAATGAAACAAGATGATGCAGGTGTTTTCTTTGTTCTGGGGAAGCTTCCATATAGGTTAATACATCGTTCATCCAACCCATATTCCACTTATAATTAAACCCGAGACCGCCTGCATAGGTCGGATGCGTCACAAGCGGCCAGTCTGTGGAGTCCTCAGCAATCATTAAAAAGTGGGGATCTTTTGCAAAAACCTGTTCATTTAAAGTTTGAATAAATTCGACGGCAAAGCCGTTCGCTTCAGGCTGAGGACGGTTTGGCCAATACAGGAGGTTTGCAACTGCATCGACTCGAAATCCATCTATATGATACATCTCGATCCAATACAACGCATTCGAGATTAAAAAACTGCGAACTTCTCGTTTTCCGAGGTCAAAATTGGCGGTCCCCCATTCCCAATTTTCCCTGTCATGCTCATGTGAATATTCATACAGCGGCATACCGTCAAACAAATACAAGCCGTGGTCATCTTTGCAGAAATGGCCGGGAACCCAATCCATAATGACGCCGATTTCATGCTGATGGCACTGGTCGATAAAATACATCAAGTCATGCGGTTCGCCATATCTGCTCGTCGGACTGTAGTACCCCGTTGTCTGATAGCCCCATGAACGGTCAAACGGGTGCTCTGTCAACGGCATCAGCTCGATATGTGTGAATCCGTGTTCTTTAACGTAAGGAATGACTGTTTCGCTCAGTTCCCGGTATGTGAAAAAACGCCCATCCGCTTTCTTTTTCCACGAACCGACATGAAGCTCGTAGATGGAAATCGGTTTTTCATATACGTTTTTTTGTTTCTTTTTCTTTTGCCACTTTCGATCGCCCCATGGGTATCCGGCCAATTGATAAGTGATCGATGCCGTTTTCGGCCTGACTTCAGAAAAAAAAGCATAGGGATCGGCCTTCAATTTTGTTTCATTTGCGGCTGTGATCATTTCATATTTATACAGCTCCCCTTCTCCGATGCCGGGGATAAACAGTTCCCATATGCCTTCCTGATGACGCTTCTCCATTTGATGCCGGGCACCGGACCAGCCGTTAAACGTTCCGGCGATTCGAACTTCCTTCGCATGAGGGGCCCAAACACAGAAGCGAAAACCTTGGCGGCCGTCCTGTTCCATTTGATGAGCGCCGAAAAATCTGTAGCATTCATAAAGCCGACCGTCATGAAAGAGATGCGCTTTAATATCCGAGGCACTCACACCAGCCATTGATTTCATCCTTTCTGCCACTATATTTAAAGATTACTCTTTTATTCGCATAATATGGCTTGATCCCTTTCATGAAAGCGCTTCTTTTTATTGACAAAGTTCAACAATATCCTTTTTGAACATTGACTGAAGTCTTACAGGCATAAAAAAACTCCGCATCATAATGATGCAGAGTTTAACATGATGACCCGTACGGGATTCGAACCCGTGTTACCGCCGTGAAAGGGCGGTGTCTTAACCACTTGACCAACGGGCCTTATTAAAAAAATGGCGGAGAAGGAGGGATTTGAACCCTCGCGCCGCTTACGCGACCTACACCCTTAGCAGGGGCGCCTCTTCAGCCACTTGAGTACTTCTCCATGGCTCCGCAGGCAGGATTCGAACCTGCGACCGATCGGTTAACAGCCGATAGCTCTACCACTGAGCTACTGCGGAATATCATGGTGGGCCTGAATGGACTCGAACCATCGACCTCACGCTTATCAGGCGTGCGCTCTAACCAGCTGAGCTACAGGCCCATGATATGCAAATGGAGCGGGTGATGGGAATCGAACCCACGACATCAGCTTGGAAGGCTGAGGTTTTACCACTAAACTACACCCGCATTTCGCATGGGGCGGTTGATGGGAATCGAACCCACGAATGCCAGAGCCACAATCTGGTGCGTTAACCACTTCGCCACAACCGCCGCAATATATAAAATTGTAAAATGGTGGCTCGGGACGGAATCGAACCGCCGACACACGGATTTTCAGTCCGTTGCTCTACCAACTGAGCTACCGAGCCTTTATTAAATGGCGGTCCGGACGGGACTCGAACCCGCGACCTCCTGCGTGACAGGCAGGCATTCTAACCAACTGAACTACCGGACCATTTTGGCAATGAATTTAAATTTGGTTGCGGGGGCAGGATTTGAACCTGCGACCTTCGGGTTATGAGCCCGACGAGCTACCGAACTGCTCCACCCCGCGATGATCAAAACAATAATAGATATATGGCGGAGGAAGAGGGATTCGAACCCCCGCGGGCTTTGACACCCCTGTCGGTTTTCAAGACCGATCCCTTCAGCCAGACTTGGGTATTCCTCCGTAACAATGGTGGACCTTGTAGGACTCGAACCTACGACCGGACGGTTATGAGCCGTCTGCTCTAACCAACTGAGCTAAAGGTCCTTTAATAGCGGCGGAGGGAATCGAACCCCCGACCTCACGGGTATGAACCGTACGCTCTAGCCAGCTGAGCTACACCGCCATGGTGAATATTAAAGATAACAAAGTGGAGCCTAGCGGGATCGAACCGCTGACCTCCTGCGTGCAAAGCAGGCGCTCTCCCAGCTGAGCTAAGGCCCCAAAGAATGGTCGGGAAGACAGGATTCGAACCTGCGACCCCATGGTCCCAAACCATGTGCTCTACCAAGCTGAGCTACTTCCCGTTACACATAATGGCGCGCCCGAGAGGAGTCGAACCCCTAACCTTTTGATCCGTAGTCAAACGCTCTATCCAATTGAGCTACGGGCGCATAGATGATCAAGCGGAAGACGGGATTCGAACCCGCGACCCCCACCTTGGCAAGGTGGTGTTCTACCACTGAACTACTTCCGCAAAATAGATTGGCAATGCGGATGAAGGGACTTGAACCCCCACGTCTTTAAAAGACACTAGAGCCTGATTCTAGCGCGTCTGCCAATTCCGCCACATCCGCATGAAAATGGTGAGCCATGAAGGACTCGAACCTTCGACCCTCTGATTAAAAGTCAGATGCTCTACCAACTGAGCTAATGGCTCCAATACTGCAATGAAAACTGAAGACTTTTTCGAAAGCTATCTGTCTTTTTTCAGCAACTTTTATATTGTATCATAAAATCGTGGTGCCGGCAAGAGGACTTGAACCCCCAACCTACTGATTACGATTCAGTTGCTCTACCAATTGAGCTACACCGGCCCATTCCAAAATGAATGGTGGAGGATGACGGGATCGAACCGCCGACCCTCTGCTTGTAAGGCAGATGCTCTCCCAGCTGAGCTAATCCTCCTCGTCAGTTGTTGGAGTAACTCTCGATCTGACAAGGACTATTATATACGGGAATACACCCATTTGTAAAGGCTATATTAAAAAAATTTTATTTTCAGTTTGTTCTATCATAACAAGACGAATGTGCACACATCGTTCCGCTTAATCCGTATATTGCATCAAAAGCTTCAGAGCAACATTTATCCCTATGTACTGCTTATAATAGGTTCTTCAGACGCTCCGTGAATTCCTGTCTTTTCCCCATAGCAAATTTGTATTCGAATTGATTTTTTCAAAACATTTTTAAGTCCTTTTCGAGCGATAAGCAATGTATTTGGCTTCTCGACTCTCTCTATCCCAACTCTTAATACCAAGCGGCGTGTTTTGAAAATGAGTGTTGTACGGCTCAAAATATATGCCTTCATTTGTCAATTTTAAAACTGTTCAATACCTCAAAATCCCTTTTCCGGAACATCCATCTTTTGCTCCTCTATTTGCATGAGTTTCACTGCCTTACATCACTGATCTTATACATGCCGATGTGTTGATTGACTCCATATTTCCCTATGGAATTCGCACTGAACCGCCAGATCGCGAGCCTGAAGAGGCGAAAGCAAGCCTATTGTTTCGCAGTTTCGCGGATCACTGAAGGGTTAAAAGCGCTATATCCATGATTGAACGTCAACAAAAAAGACCAGCTGATATCAGCTGGTCTTTTTAAGTGCTTGGCGGCGTCCTACTCTCACAGGGGGAATCCCCCAACTACCATCGGCGCTGAAGAGCTTAACTTCCGTGTTCGG
>NZ_JAJNDM010000007.1:0-239569 GCF_021043345.1 Bacillus sp. BS3(2021) | reverse complement strand
GTCCGGTAGTTCAGTTGGTTAGAATGCCTGCCTGTCACGCAGGAGGTCGCGGGTTCGAGTCCCGTCCGGACCGCCATGTTGTACACAAACGAAATCTTTGAGGTTTTCGTTTTTTTTTATGTCTTCTTTCAGGTCTATGCTGAAAACTTGGCTTCATCGGCGTTTTTCACAATGTTTGCCGAGTTTCTTTATTTCTTGGATAATTGGTGAGAATTCGATAAACTAATGATAGTGTTTTGATTGGTTGCAACAGCAAAGGAGCAAATGATCTTATGGACGAATTTGAATTGATTCAAAGGATTACGCCCCGTTCGCTTTTTCACCGAGAAATAGAGATCGGTATTGGGGACGATGCCGCTGTTTATCATACAAAGAACGGTTATCAGGAGATTGTTGCGGTCGATACGATGGTCGACGGTATTCATTTTTTATCATCCCATTCATCGCCTGCCGATATCGGATATAAAGCATTGGCTGTGAATATTAGTGATATTGCCGCGATGGGAGGCAGCCCCAAGTATTATCTTGTGTCCATTGCTGTTCCTTCCGGCTGGCACGCGGTGGATATTGAAGCCATGTATGAAGAAATGAATAAACTGGCGACACTATATCAAATGGACTTAATCGGCGGTGACACCGTATCTGCCAACGGGCCGCTCGTTTTGACCGTAACAGTAATCGGCGAGATTGAAAAGGGCAGAACTTGTTTAAGAAGCCATGCCGAACCCGGGGATGTCGTTTTTGTGACGGGAGAACTTGGCTCATCTGCTGCCGGTCTGGCTTTTATATTGGGCCAAGCAGAGATGAAAGACGAGAAGCAGTCTCAATATTTTATAGAGCGGCACAAGAGGCCTTTGCCGAGGGTTGAGGCAGGTTTGCTCTGTTCAGGCTATCATCATGTGGCACTTAATGATATCAGCGACGGGCTTGCCAGCGAATTAAATGAAATTGCCGAAGCGAGCCGTGTTTCCATTGACATATATAAAGAGATGATTCCGGTCCATTCGGATTTACATACACTGCACACAAAATGGGAAGAGTGGGTCCTTTTCGGCGGCGAGGATTTTGAACTCGTCGGTACGATTTCTAATGATCAATGGGAACGTTTTAGTCAGGAATGCTCTGAACGTCATGTGCCGGTTTATCAAATCGGCCGCGTCACACAACAAGGGCAGGCGGACGTGTTTTATCATAATGGACAGGACCGCGTTCTTCTCGAAAAAAAAGGATATAACCATTTTAAATAAGACAGGTGACAAGTAAAGTGAAAACGTTAGAGTGGAAAACGACAGAGCCTGAAGAGACAAAAAACATTGCCAGACTGGCAGCAAAGTATGTTCTGCCCGGTGATGTCATCACATTGGAGGGCGACCTTGGAGCAGGCAAAACGACTTTTACAAAAGGATTTGCCGAAGGGCTCGGAATCAAGCGGGTTGTCAGCAGCCCGACTTTTACCATTATCAAAGAATACCGGGACGGCTCTCTTCCGCTGTTTCATATGGATGTTTACAGAATGGAAGATGAAACGGAAGATCTCGGATTAGATGAATATTTTGAGGGAGACGGCGTCTGCCTTGTGGAATGGGCGCATTTGATTGAGGAGCAGCTTCCGAAAGAGCGCCTAGAGGTGGTCATTAAGCGGCTTGGCGATGATGAACGAAAGCTGACCTTTACCCCTAAAGGCAGCCGCTACGAAAATCTTTGCGAGGAGATCAGCAAACATGACGATACTTGCGATTGATACATCCAATTTAACGCTCGGCGTGGCATTAGTTAAAGACGGAAAAGTGATAGCCGAGCATATATCCCACTTAAAGAAAAACCATTCAGTCAGAGCTATGCCGGCGATCGACGAACTCCTTAAAGAGTGCGGTTTAGAGCCGAATGACCTGACCCAAATTGCAGTTGCCAAAGGTCCGGGTTCATATACAGGCGTGCGGATCGGTGTTACGATTGCAAAAACGCTTGCATGGTCATTAAATATTCCGATTAAAACCGTTTCAAGCCTTGAAGTGCTGGCGGCAAACGGCCGTTTTTTCCAAGGCTTGATTTGTCCGTTGTTTGATGCCAGACGCGGTCAGGTTTATACGGGACTATACCAGTATAGGGACGGTAAACTGCATGGCTTGGAAGAGGACCAAAACATTCTGCTTGAGGATTGGCTTAAAAAACTGAAAGCCATGGATCAGCAAGTCCTTTTCATAGGAAGTGACACAGAGATTCATCAGGAGATGATCGAACAGATTCTCGGTGAACAAGCGGTCATTTCTGGCCCTGCCCTGCAGCTTCCACGACCTTCAGAATTGGCTTTAATCGGAGAACTTAAAGAGGCCGAGCCTGTGCACAGCGTTGTTCCAAACTATATTCGTCTGGCCGAAGCCGAGGCCGTCTGGCTTGAAAAACAAAAGTAAACTGGTGAAGCCATGAACACGCAAATGGTCATACGCGATATGAATCCAAAAGATTTGGACCAGGTTTTTGAAATTGAAAAAAGCTCTTTTTCTTCTCCGTGGAAAAAAGAATCTTTTCATCATGAGCTTTTTCACAATATGTATGCTCATTACCTCGTTCTCGAAGTTGAGGAGCAAGTTGTCGGCTACTGCGGGATTTGGATCGTCATGGATGATGCCCAGATCACCAACATTGCCGTTTCACCTGCATATCGGGGCCGCCGTTTAGGAGAAGCTCTTTTGAAAGCCGCGATGAAGCTTTGCCGGATGAAAAAGGCGGTTCAGCTTTCTTTAGAGGTAAGGGTATCGAATCATATTGCACAAAGCTTATACAAAAAGCTCGGCTTTGAGCCGGGAGGAATTCGCAAAAATTATTATACCGATAATGGGGAAGATGCATTATTAATGTGGGTGAGACTAAATGAATCATAAAAAAGATCTGTATGTATTAGGAATCGAAACAAGCTGTGATGAGACGGCCGCCGCGATTGTCAAAAACGGAACGGATATCATTTCAAATGTCGTAGCGTCGCAAATCGAGAGTCATAAACGGTTTGGCGGCGTTGTTCCCGAGATCGCATCAAGGCATCACGTGGAACAGATGACGATCGTGCTTGAGGAAGCCTTTGCACAAGCGGACATGACATTTGATGACATTGATGCCATCGCAGTAACGGAAGGACCGGGGCTTGTCGGCGCTTTATTGATCGGCGTGAATGCCGCGAAAGCGCTCAGTTTTGCCCGGGGCATACCGCTCGTAGGCGTCCATCACATTGCCGGTCACATCTATGCCAACAGACTTGTTCAGGACATTCAGTTTCCGGCGATTGCCCTTGTCGTCTCAGGCGGCCACACCGAACTCGTATATATGAAAGAGCACGGCTCATTTGAAGTCATTGGAGAGACGCTCGACGATGCGGCAGGCGAAGCCTATGACAAAGTGGCGAGAACGATGGGGCTTCCTTATCCGGGAGGACCTCACATCGACAAACTTGCGCAAAAAGGCGAGGCAAATGTGCCGCTGCCGCGCGCATGGCTTGAAGAAGGCTCTTATCATTTCAGCTTCAGCGGATTGAAGTCCGCAGTCATCAACACGCTTCACAAGGCTTCACAAAAAGGTGAAACGATAGCTCCGGAAGATTTGTCAGCCAGCTTTCAGGAAAGCGTCATTGATGTCCTCGTCACAAAAACGGAACGCGCTGCGAAAGCTTATGGCGTCAAACAGGTGCTGCTTGCCGGAGGAGTTGCTGCAAACAAAGGGTTGAGAGCGGCGCTTGAAAAAACGTTCAGCAGCCATCCGGAGATTGAGCTTTTGATCCCGCCGCTTTCGCTGTGTACGGACAATGCCGCGATGATGGCCGCCGCAGGTACGGTTGCTTTTGAAAAAGGAATCAGAGGAAAATATGATATGAACGGTCAGCCCGGCTTAGATCTGACGTCTTATTAAAACCTCACGCTCTGTGAGGTTTTTTTGCCCGGGAATAGTTATTAACAGGTTATTAACATATATCCACAGTCTTGTGTATAATGTTAAAAACCTTAATTTACAGACCTTTTTTACCTGTTAATAATGTGTATAAATATTATGTTTTTTGTGGATATTGTGGGTAAATCGCTTTCTTTCTTTTAAATAAAGGATTTTAATTGTGGACAAAAAAACCGCTCCGGCTTGGAGCGGTTCATCCTTTATTCATTTGTAGAGAGTGTTTCCCATTCTGTTAACAGTTGTTCAAGCTCCTCATTTAGCCGTTCATTTTCAGAGTGGATTTCCTGGACCTTCTCATGGTCTTGGAAGACGGCGGGGTCACACAGGAGCTCTTCATTTTTTTCGATCTGTTCTTCAATGTCCGTAATTCTTGTTTCGATTTCTTCAATCCTGCGCTGCCGCTGGCGTTCTTTTCTTTTCAGCTCTTTTTCTTCTTCATAGCTCTTTTTTGCGCCAGGTTTTTCGGAAGCGTTTTTCTGATGCTCTTCCGTCTGTTTTTCTAGTTCTTTCAGTTCAAGCTGCTGCGCTTTTTTTTCTGTGTAATAATCGTAGTCGCCTAAATATTCTTCTGCTTTGTCGCGGGAAAGCTCCAGTACTTTTGTCGCGATCCGGTTGATAAAATAGCGGTCATGGGACACAAATAATATCGTTCCCGGGTAATCGATCAAAGCGTTCTCCAAGACTTCCTTGCTGTCCAGGTCGAGATGGTTTGTCGGCTCATCAAGAATAAGGAAGTTCGCTTTTTGGAGCATCAGCTTGGCGAGGGCAAGCCTTGCTTTTTCGCCGCCGCTTAACGCGTGTACAGGTTTTAATACGTCTTCTCCCGAAAACAGGAAGTTGCCGAGGCAGGTCCGGATATCCTTTTCATTCATTTCCGGATAATCGTCCCAAAGCTCGTCAAGCACGCGTTTTGACGACGTCAATTCAGCCTGTTCCTGGTCATAGTAGCCGATTGAGACATGGGAGCCTGTCGCGATTGTTCCTGATACCGGCTGCAGCTTTTGAATCAATGCTTTTAAAAGGGTTGACTTGCCGATTCCGTTCGGTCCGACCAGTGCAACGCTTTCCCCGCGGGTGATGTGAAAGTTCAATGAACGGAGAAGCGGGGGCTGCTCCTGATAGCTTACTGTCAAGTCTTCCACCCGCAGTACATCGTTTCCGCTTTGCCTTGTAATTTCAAAGCGGAAAGACGCCGACTTTTCATCTCCGAGCGGTTTGTCCATGATCTCCATCCGTTCAAGCTGCTTTCGTCTGCTCTGCGCCCGTTTCGTCGTCGAAGCTCTAGCCAGATTCCGGTCGACGAACTCCTGCAGCTTGGCGATTTCGTCCTGCTGCTTTTCATAAAGCTTTGTTTCCTTTTCCAGCTGTTCGGCTTTTAATTGGAGATAAGAGCTGTAGTTCCCGGTATATTTTTTGCTTTGGGACCGGCTGATCTCGTAAACTTGGGTAACCACTTTGTCAAGAAAGTACCTGTCATGGGAAACGATTAAAATCGCTCCGCTGTAATTTTGCAAATATTGTTCAAGCCATGTCAGGGTATCGATATCCAAGTGGTTTGTCGGTTCGTCCAAAATGAGGAGGTCGGGTTTTGTCAAAAGCATTTTTCCGAGGGCAAGCCTTGTTTTTTGACCTCCGCTTAAGTCCTGGACGCGGACGGAGTCGTCAAATCCCGCAAAGCCGAGCCCGTGCATGACGGATCTGACCTCTGCCTCATATTGGTAGCCGCCTTTGTCCTTGAACTCCTGCTGAAGCCTGTCATACGTCTTCATCAATGATTCAAGCATGTCCGGTCCGGCCTGCGCCATCTTTTCCTCGATCGCGCGCATTTCTTTTTCCATTTTTTTTAGAAAATCAAATACCGACAGCAATTCCTCTTTGAGCGTCAGCTTGGAATCGAGGCCGGAATGCTGGTCAAGGTAGCCCATCGTCAAATCTTTCGGCTTGATGATGTCCCCCTTTTCATATGAAAGTTTTCCTGCGATAATCTTTAGAAGAGTCGATTTTCCGGCGCCGTTGCGTCCGACGATCGCAATCCGGTCCCGAGATCTGACTTCGAGTTTTATATTCGTTAAAATCGTATCGGCTCCAAACGATTTTGAAAGTTGGTTCACTTGTAAAATCATCATGATCTTTCACCTCTTGTCTGCTATTTTAAGTGTAGCCTATCACTGCGCAGTCAGCAAACAATTAAGTGAAGTCTGGAAGATTTTAGCCAAAGAAAAAGACAGAATGAAAAAAATAGTGTATGATCGTTATAAGGAGAGTTCAGAACATGAATGAGTTTACACATTTTAATGAACAAGGCAGAGCCAAGATGGTTGATATAAGCGAAAAGGAAGCTTCAGTACGTACAGCTGCGGCTGTTTCAAGCGTGTCTATGAATCGAACAGTACATGAAAAAATCAAAAACCGGGAAATCGGAAAGGGCGATGTATTGGCGGTGGCGCAAGTGGCCGGAATCATGGCCGCAAAACAGACATCCGCCATCATCCCGATGTGCCATCCGATCGCTCTGAAAGGAGTCGACATCGCCTTTCGCTGGGAGGAGAAAGAACAGAAGAGCATCCTGCATATTCAATCTAAAGTGAAGACCAAAGGGAGCACAGGTGTGGAAATGGAAGCGTTAACTTCGGCCTCCGTATGTGCGCTGACCGTATATGACATGTGCAAAGCGGCGGATAAGGGAATGGTGATAGGACCGACCTTTCTTCTCGAAAAGACAGGTGGGAAAAACGGTGACTATAAAAGGGAAAAAGCTGATGTAGACATGGAGGATTAGTTTATGAACATGGATCATTCAAAAATTCCGCAAGCGACAGCGAAACGGTTGCCATTATATTATCGTTTTTTAAAAAACCTTCATGCATCCGGAAAACAGCGTGTATCTTCCGCTGAGCTGAGCGATGCCGTCAAAGTCGATTCTGCGACCATCCGCAGGGACTTCTCGTACTTCGGCGCGCTCGGAAAAAAAGGATACGGCTACAATGTCAATTATTTGCTGTCCTTTTTCAGAAAGACGCTTGATCAGGATGAAATGACGAACGTAACGCTCATTGGCGTGGGGAATTTGGGGACAGCCTTTCTCCATTACAATTTTATCAAAAATAATAATACAAAAATCGCCATGGCGTTTGACATCAATGAGGAAAAAATCGGAACCGAGGTCGGCGGTGTTCCCGTCTATGATCTGAATAGACTTGAAGAGCATATGACGGATGATATCCCCGTCGCCATTTTGACGGTACCGGCTCAAGCCGCACAGTCGATTACAGACAGGCTGGTGGAGCTTGGCATTAAAGGCATTCTTAATTTCACGCCGGCCCGCTTGAATGTGCCGGAACACATTCGCATTCATCATATAGATTTGGCGGTTGAACTTCAGTCGCTGGTGTATTTCATGAAACATTATTCAATGCAGGAAAAGTAAAACGGAAAACGAAAAATAAAGGAAAGGGGGCAGGCTTTATGCCAATCGGTCCTGGAAGCTTTATTTTAATTGTCGTGGTGGCGCTTTTGATATTCGGCCCGAAAAAACTTCCCGAGCTGGGAAGAGCGGCGGGAAACACGCTGAGGGAGTTTAAGAATGCGACAAAAGGTTTGGCTGACGACGATTCCGATAAAAAGAAAGAAGATCAGTAGGATAGGATGACATTTATGAAGGAAAGAGAAATGTCGCTGATAGAACATATCACAGAACTACGCAGACGGCTTGTGATCACTTTTTTCTTTTTTGTTTTATTTGTTGTGGCAGGCTTTTTATTGGCAAAGCCGCTGATTATCTATCTGCAGCAGACGGATGAAGCAAAGCTGCTGACGCTCAACGCGTTCAAGCTGACCGATCCTTTATTTGTGTACGTGCAGTTCGCGTTCATCATCGGCGCCGTCTTGACTTCGCCGCTTGTTTTATACCAGCTGTGGGCTTTCATTAGCCCGGGGCTGTATGAAAAGGAACGAAAAGTGACGCTCAGCTATATTCCGATATCGATTATTCTTTTTTTAGGCGGCATTGCCTTTTCTTACTTTATTTTATTTCCGTTTGTCGTGGACTTTATGACGAGAGTCTCAGATGATCTGAATGTCAACCAGGTCATCGGAATACACGAATATTTTCAGTTTCTGCTTCAGTTGACGCTTCCTTTTGGCTTATTGTTTCAGATGCCTGTGGTCATCATGTTTATCACAAGGCTCGGCCTCGTGACGCCGATGTTTTTGGCGAAAATCAGAAAATACGCATATTTTGTGTTGTTCGTCATCGCGGCCCTCATTACACCGCCTGAGCTTTTGTCGCATTTAATGGTCTCAGTGCCATTGCTCATTCTTTATGAAATCAGTATCGTGATTTCAAGAATATCCTACAGGCAGGCGCAAAAAACAATGATTCAAGAGGAAAATCAAGCGTTTTTGAACGACCATACTAAATAAGAGCCATTCTTTTTCAGAATGGCTCTTTTCCTTCACAAAAAAGGCTATTGATCTTTTCGTTTCATCTTGCCGGCCAGGGCGAACATTTTAAAGGAAATGCTGATATTATAGGCTGCGAAAAGCATCAGCAGGATCGTGTAAAAAGACCACATGCTTCCGGGCGAGGTTGCCGCCAGATATGTAAACAGCACACCCGTTAATAAATAAATCGCTCCCCAGAATTTAGGGCTTCTCATCATAGAAATCCTCCAATAATCATTTGCATTTTCTCGACGTGTTTCAAATATTCTTCAATAGGCTCCCGGAATGTCTGCAGTAAGACGACGAGCGTATTCATGGCGACATGGGCGAAAATAGGCACGATAATCCGGTTGGTTCTGACATATAAAAAGGAGAATGTGAATCCCATTGCTGTATAAATGAGCAGATGGCTGAAATCCAAATGGACGACCGAGAAGAGCACCGAACTGAACAAAGCGGCAATGAAAAAATTCGTTTTCTCATAGATTGCACCGAAAATGATCTTTCTGAAAATGATTTCTTCAAGAATCGGTCCGAATACAGAAGAGACAAACACCATCAGCGGCAATGCGGTGATGATTTCCATGATCCGCTGCGTATTTTCCGATTCCGGGTTGACCCCGAACAAGTACATTTCGATCGAAGCGGCAATTGACTGCGAAAACAAAGCGAGAAAAACGCCGGCTACCGCCCATCCGATTGACGCTCCAACCGATGCTTTCGGGCGGTTGCGAAGCGTCGTCTTCGGCACCGTCCGCAAAATCAGCAGCACGATAACGAGACAGAGGGTAAACGCGATGACAGACCAGACGCCTGTCAATGTAAGCTGGGCTTCAGCCTTTGGCTGTCCTTTGCCCACTCCCAAAAAGTAAAGAAGAGGCAAGCCGACAGCGGCCGACAATTGCATGAGAACGTATGCCAATATAATAAACCAGTATTGTTTTCTCAAGCTTTATGTACTCCTTTTCTAAAAATCTAATTCAGACTATGTTTATTGTAACACACTCTTTTTAAATTATAGGATGATAAGGACATGCGGAGAAATGTAAGCGCAAAAAAATTTGACCTTATCACTTGAAATTGCCTGGGAGATTCTTTATTATAAGAATTGTGTTAGCACTCACCGAGTGCGAGTGCTAAAATTACATATGAAAATATTGAGGAGGTTGTTTCATTGTTAAAGCCATTAGGTGATCGCGTTGTCATTGAGCTCGTTGAGTCTGAAGAAAAAACTGCCAGCGGAATCGTACTTCCTGACTCCGCAAAAGAAAAACCACAAGAGGGTAAAGTGGTTGCAGCCGGTTCAGGCCGTGTGTTAGAGAGCGGAGAGCGCGTTGCATTAGAAGTTAAAACAGGCGACCGCATCATCTTCTCAAAATATGCAGGTACCGAAGTGAAATATGAAGGTACTGACTACTTAATCTTGCGTGAAAGCGACATTTTAGCTGTTATCGGCTAAGTCATAAATAAAAACGAGACAATTATATAGGAGGTTCGAATAACATGGCAAAAGATATTAAGTTTAGCGAAGAAGCCCGCCGTTCAATGCTGCGCGGTGTAGATGCATTGGCGGATGCTGTAAAGGTAACTTTGGGACCTAAAGGACGCAACGTCGTTCTTGAGAAAAAATTCGGTTCTCCATTAATCACAAACGACGGTGTTACCATCGCGAAAGAAATCGAGCTTGAAGACGCGTTCGAAAACATGGGCGCAAAGCTTGTTGCTGAAGTTGCGAGCAAAACAAACGATGTTGCCGGTGACGGTACAACAACAGCGACAGTTCTAGCTCAAGCGATGATTCGCGAAGGTCTTAAAAACGTAACTGCCGGCGCTAACCCTGTAGGCGTGCGCAAAGGTATCGAGCAGGCTGTGGCTGTAGCGGTTGAAAGCCTGAAAGAAATCTCCAAACCAATCGAAGGCAAAGAATCAATCGCACAAGTTGCTTCAATCTCCGCTGCTGACGAAGAAGTCGGAAGCCTGATCGCTGAAGCGATGGAGCGCGTCGGCAACGACGGTGTCATCACGATCGAAGAATCAAAAGGATTCACAACAGAGCTTGAAGTGGTTGAAGGTATGCAGTTTGACCGCGGATATGCGTCTCCTTACATGGTGACAGATTCCGATAAGATGGAAGCGGTTCTTGAGAACCCGTACATCTTAGTAACAGACAAAAAAATCACAAACATTCAAGAAATCCTGCCGGTGCTTGAGCAAGTTGTTCAGCAAGGCAAACCGTTGCTTCTGATTGCTGAAGACGTTGAAGGTGAGGCTCTTGCAACATTGGTTGTCAACAAGCTTCGCGGAACATTCAACGCAGTGGCTGTTAAAGCGCCTGGATTCGGAGACCGCCGCAAAGCGATGCTCGAAGACATCTCGATCCTGACAGGTGCCGAAGTGATCACAGAAGATTTAGGTCTTGACCTTAAATCAACTCAAATCAACCAATTGGGACGCGCTTCTAAAGTTGTTGTGACAAAAGAAAACACAACAATCGTTGAAGGTGCGGGAGATACAGAGCAAATCGCGGCACGCGTCAACCAAATCCGCGCTCAAGTTGAAGAAACAACTTCTGAGTTCGATAAAGAAAAATTACAAGAGCGCCTAGCTAAGCTTGCAGGCGGCGTAGCTGTCATCAAAGTCGGCGCTGCGACTGAAACAGAATTGAAAGAACGCAAGCTTCGCATCGAAGACGCCCTGAACTCTACTCGCGCTGCGGTAGAAGAAGGAATCGTATCAGGCGGTGGTACAGCTCTTGTCAATGTTTACAATAAAGTAGCTGCCCTTGAAGCTGAAGGCGACGAACTGACTGGTATCAACATCGTTCTTCGCGCTCTTGAAGAACCAATCCGTCAAATCGCGCACAATGCGGGTCTTGAAGGATCTGTCATCGTTGAGCGCCTGAAAGGCGAAGCTATTGGTGTAGGCTACAACGCTGCAACAGGCGAATGGGTGAACATGATCGACAAAGGTATCGTTGACCCTACAAAAGTAACACGCTCAGCTCTGCAAAACGCAGCATCTGTAGCGGCTATGTTCCTGACAACTGAAGCAGTTGTTGCCGACAAGCCTGAAGAAAACAAAGGCGGCGCAGGAATGCCTGACATGGGCGGCATGGGCGGTATGGGTGGAATGATGTAAGCCCAGCGTCCAAAACGCTGATATATCAAGGAAAAGAGGCTCTTTTGAGAGCCTCTTTTTATTTTAACTTGCGATGACATATAATTACTACTTTAATCCATTGTGGTATAATTGGAACCTGGATTTTTAACAGAAAGGTTAAACAATTATGTCGCACAACAAACTAATGTTTTTGCTTTTATCATTTTCATCTATTATACATCTGCTCGGTACAATTTCTGACCCTGCGTCCAGCTGGAAGTCCTGGTTGGTGAACATTGCTTTCATCTTATTGGCTCTTCTCTTTTTAAATCTCACTTTAAAAGAAAAGAAAGAAAATCAACAGAACAAGTAACGGTACGCTCTTCTCAAAGAGAAGGGCATATATTTTATAAAGAATGAGCAGTCGGTCAGTGCCTAAGAAGTCATTGTTCCTTTCGGGAGGTTTTAAAAAAATGGTCAAAAAAATTGTGAATCGATTGAATTCATTTTCCCTGCTGGGGACAATCTTTTTTATCGGCAGTTATTTGACGTACAAATTTAATGGCATAGAGCTAGTTGGGTTCCTGTACTCAGGCATCACTTTTTTGATAATCCTGATAGCCACCACCATAATGTTAGTCAGGCTAAAAAGAAAAGGAATCAATGAAAATAAACAGGTTTAATGCATGCTTTTACTTATTTTAGCTTCTTTCCATTAGTGTACGTTTTCAATCAGAAAATATAGATCATCATGAAAGCATCATACGTCCAGTACATCAAATATCATCTCCTGTTCATACTAATAGCGGGAGGTACATCGACTTATGCTGAAAATTTGGATGACTGGACTTTTATTATTAGCGCAGCCTGCGGGACATTCTGACAGCTTAACGATCACCCAGCAAGGGAAGAAAGTGGCCGTTGTGAACCGTGAAGATTTTACAATGCCGCTTCCCGGGACACCGTTGATTGATGATAAAAAATACGCCGAGTTCGTTGACAGGCTTGAGCGGAAAGTACACAAGGATCCCGTCAACGCCGTGATCAATGATCAGGGAAGGATCGTTCCCGGCAAGGTTGGCTACAGCCTTTCCAGGAAGGGGGTTAGAGAGAAGTTTTATGCGTATTTTTATGGGGATGGTCCGTCCACGATAGAAGTGCCTGAATTGAACATTTACCCGAAAGTGGACAGCGAACTGCTTTCCCATATCCGGACACAGCGGATCGGTCAGTATGTGACGTATTTTAATTCCGGGAATAAAAGCAGGACGCACAACATTTCACTCGCGGCAAAAGCGATCGACAATCATGTTGTGTTTCCTAATGAGACGTTTTCATTTAACAAAGTTGTCGGTATGAGGACGCCGGACAAGGGGTATATGAAGGCTCCGGTGATCGTGAGAGGCGAATTGTCTGAAGGGGTTGGCGGAGGCATTTGCCAGGTTTCGTCAACATTGTTTAATGCGGTTGACCGGGCAGGACTGGAAATCGTCCAGCGCTATTCCCACAGCCGGCGTGTCCCTTATGTTCCGCCGGGGCGCGACGCGACGGTCAGCTGGGGCGGGCCTGATTTGCGCTTTCAAAATAAATATAACCAACCGGTCTTGATCAGGGCGAAACGGCATGGAGGAACGATGGTTGTTACACTTTATTCCTCTGATGTGGTCAATCATCAGCTGCGGAAAGTTCCGAAGGCTCCTTCTGAAATCCCAAAAGAAGAGCATCAGAGCGGGGATCACTAAAGGTGAATGTTCACCTGGGCTGCACTTGTTCACACAATGTACAATAAAATCCTTTTGCCTGTATGATAGGATGAATCAAGGACATCTTTAAAATTCAGACAAGAGGAGATGATCGAGTGACATGGCTTTTTGTAACCTTTTTGGTTATCTTCAGTCTTTTTAAAATATTGGTCACTTGCCTTCCGAGCGGTGTCGTAGAGTGGCTGACCGGCAAATTTCAAGTTCATGTTAAGCTTGAGGAAGCGAATGTTACAGTGACGTTCGGAGGAGAGCGTTTAGAGGGATCTGACAAGAGTCAATTTATTCAAAACTTTAATGAGGCCGTATTTATGGAGCGGTATTACATCTACCCGGGAGACGAGCCGCTTTTTGTAAATCCGAAAAACGCCGGGACACCGTTTGTTATCGAAACAAAAAGAGGGAAAAACGCTGTGAAGCTGTTGGTTTACAGATACGATGATCATATAGACGTCGTTAAACAATATAAGAAAAAGACGGCCGCTTATTGTCTGCGTTCTGACGGTCTGCAAAAATGCAGGGGGCTCAAAACGGCGGATTTGGTTTAAAAAGCAGGGAAACCCTGCTTTTTTATTATGATATGAAATAAAGCCTGACAGCGCTGTAACCGATCAAAAATAAACAAGTAGCGATCGTAAAGATAAATTCTCCTTTTTTATTCTTCTTCAAAAGAACGAATGAACGCACACCGATGTTCAGTCCAAACAGGATGAATCCCCCATTCAAATAAACGGGATTGAACCCGGATGGAATGATGAGAAGAAATATCCCGGCAAGCGTGATATAATGGAACGCTTTGACAAGCGGCGGTTCTTTTTCCCGCGCTGTACGGCTGTCCATTTCACCATCACCTTTCTTTAGCAATAAAATCCTTGTATTGCATATTATTCTAATTTAAAATGTGGTTGATGAAAAGTCTTGCACAGGGAGAAACGCCATGACCATACATATTCAACAGCTTGATGCCCCTCTGAAGCCTGAGTTTGTTGCTGAACTGATTAATTTGTGGAATGATAATGCATTGGAAACGGCTGATTGCACATTGGATGATCAAGATAGACAAATGATACAGCAGCAGCTGAAACAATATGTTCAATCTGCATACGGAGCGGTTTTTGCCGTCGTGAATGAGAGGCAAGAAGCGGTCGGATACGGGCTGGCCTCTATTAAGAAAGATTTGGTCAGCGATTGTCTGAGCGGGCACATCGATGAAGTGTACATAGCCCCGGTCTATCGAAGAAACAAGCTGGGAAAGCTTGTTGCAGATCGTATGATGGATTGGTTTGAAAGGCATCAAGTGTCTCACGTTCAAGTATCGGTTGATATCGATAATCAATCGGCGCTGCGTTTTTGGGAAGGCATCGGCTTCAGCAGTGAATTTTATCTTCTGAAACATTAGTTTTTTGAATCAAGTGGGCGCGGCTCCTCTCGTGATGACCGGCCGCCTCGCCCAAAAGCCCCTTTTAAGGGGCTTTTTTGATGAGCTCAGGAGAATTCTGATGTGGTGAATTGACGAGAGGCGCGACTTCATACGCTTCCATCTCTTTTGACGCATATGGTTTTAAAAGGCTTTCTAAGTATGCAAGGTCTTGATTTTTCGGATTCAGCCATTCTTTTTCAGCTTGACGATCAAGAATGACGGGCATGCGATCATGAATATCTTTCATTAAATCGTTGGGCATTGTCGTAATGATTGTGCATGTATAGACGGGCTTGCCGCCGGCAGGCTGCCACTTCTCCCAAAACCCCGCAAACGAAAACAGTCCATTTGTTTTGAGCTTGATCCTCATCGGCCGCTTTGTCTTTGCATCGGTCCGCTTCCACTCATAAAAACTGTCTGCCGGAATGAGACACCTTTGTCTGATCAGCGGCTTTCGAAAGCTTGGCTTCTCAGCCAAAGTCTCAGCGCGCGCATTGATCATTTTATAACCGATTTTCTCATCCTTTGACCACGGCGGAATCAATCCCCACCGCAGCCGCCCTAACCGGTTATGGGAACCGTCGCTGATGACGGCGAGAATGCGCTGGGAAGGCGCGATGTTATAACTGGGGCTGTAATCTTCAACCGTCATTTGATCAATCTCGAAACGGTCAATAATCTCATCAAATTCAGAAAAGAGCGTAAACCTGCCGCACATCTTAGTCACCCTTGTTTGTTTATTGAAAGTTTGAGGCTTTTATATATAAATGGCCAACAAGGCCGCTGAAACAGCCATGACAAAGCAGTCATCGCCCGTCATGGCCACGCCGTTTTTGATGAATACGCTGCAGGTCCAGTTGAGCGCCGATCCTTCTGCGGTCCGGTCAATCAGCTTTTTACCCGCTGTGTAAACACATGCTTTAAATAAAGAAAACGAAATGGAACATAAAATAAAGAGCAAAATAAACTTTACCACCAACATCAGCATTGGCTTTTCACCCCGGAATATTTTGTAAGCTCCACCTTCATTTTACCAATAAATTCATATGTTAAAACCCTATTCTTGTTTTATTTTATTGACCGACTGGTCAGCAAGCGCTACAATTTATACTAACCGATTGGTCAATAATGAAAAGGAATGATGATCAATGCCTTTACAGCTTTATGAAAAAGAACAAATACTCGATGCCTGTTTGGAGGTTTTTGCCCGGCACGGCTATGCAAAGACTTCGACCGGAATGCTGGCGGAAGCGGCCGGTATTTCAAAGGCGCTGATTTTTCATCACTTTAAAAGCAAAAAAATTCTGTACTTAACTGTGCTCGATTATTGTATTGAAAAGGTAAAGTCGCGCCTTTCCCTTGATGACCTGTCGTCTTATCATGATTTTTTTGAAGCGAAAGAAAAAATAAGTTTGGCTAAGCTTGAGTTTTTCGCGGATTATCCAAATGTATATAAGCTCACGAAAGAAGCCTTTTTTTCGCCGCCTTCCGAATTAAAAGAAGAAATCGCCGCAAAGTATGGGGAGCAATTTGCCGTTAGAAATCGTATTCTAAAACAGCTTTTTGCGAAAGTTCCGTTGAGGAAAGGAGTCGATCGTGAAGAGGCGTTCGAACTCATCATGGTCATGATGGGGCATTTTGAACAAAAGTTTCTAGCGAAAGTAACGGCTGAGAACGATTATGATCCAGCCTGGAGCAGACGTCTTCTTGAAGAACGAAAACGGTTTTTGGATATGATTCGTTTCGGTATTGAAGGCGAATAAAAAGGGGGATTTCTGATGGGACGCTATGTATTGGGCTTTCATGAGGTCGATCGAGCCGATTTGCCGCTTGTCGGGGGGAAAGGGATGAACTTGGGCGAATTGTCGAAAATGGGCGGCATTCAAGTGCCTCACGGCTTTTGTGTAACCACAAAGGCATATGAAAGGATGATCGGCGAAAACGGCAGAGTCAGTGAACTGATTGATCAGCTGTCACTTTTGAAAGTGATCGATCGAGAGCAGATTAACGAACTCGCCCTCCAGATCCGCAATGGTATTGAAAGGGCCGAAATCGCCGAAGAGATCAAAGAAGCGGTTAAAAGCGCTCACTCAAATGCTGGCGGCGGTGCATATGCCGTCCGATCAAGCGCTACAGCGGAAGATTTGCCTCATGCCTCTTTCGCCGGGCAGCAAGATACGTATTTAAATATAAAAGGAATAGAGGCGATCTTGAAGCATATCAGCAAATGCTGGGCTTCATTGTTTACAGAGCGGGCCGTGATCTACCGGATTCAAAACGGTTTTGACCACCGTAAAGTTCAATTATCGGTCGTCATCCAGCAGATGGTGTTTTCGGAGGCGTCCGGCATAATGTTTACGGCAGATCCCGTTACATCCAACCGGAAGGTCACCTCGATTGATGCGAGCTTTGCTTTGGGGGAGGCGCTTGTATCTGGTATGGTTTCGGCAGACAACTACAAGGTTCGCGAAGGAGAGATCGTTCAAAAAACGATTTCCGAGAAAAAGACGGCAGTCTATTCTTTGGAAAGCGGCGGCACTGAGGCGCGCGAAGTCGAAGCGGAACGCCGGAAAAAGCAAACATTAACAGATGAACAGATCATACAGCTTGAAGCACTGGGAAGGAGAATCGAAGCTCATTTCGGTTTTCCGCAGGATATTGAATGGTGTCTGGCTGATGGCGAATTTTTCTTTGTCCAGAGCAGGCCTGTAACGACATTGTTTCCTCTCCCGAAACAGAGCGATGACAAGCTGCGCGTCTATATGTCTGTCGGGCATCAGCAAATGATGACAGAGCCGATCAATCCGCTTGGGATATCGTTTTTCGGGTTGATCTCGGGTTATGAGCTGACCTGTGCCGGCGGAAGGCTTTTTATTGATTTATCACACGATTTGGCATCTTTTGCTGGTCGGAAAGTCGTCCTCAGCACGGCGGGGAAAAATGATCCTTTCATGCATAGCGCTCTTGTGAATTTTTTGAAAAGAAAGGAGCTTGTCAAAACCCTGCCTAAAGGGAAGCGGATGTTTAGATTAGGGGCTGAGGGGCTGTCATGGTCGCTGCCTGGTCATGCGCTGAAGATTTACCGGAAAAACGACACAGGTGTAGTCAACCGGCTCATGTCCAAAGCGGAAGCATCCATTCATGAGGCTGAACAGCGATTGAAAAATGCATCGGGTGAAACGTTATTTGCACAGATAGAAGAGGATCAAAAAAACTTGAAAAAAGTTCTCTATGATTCAGAGAGCATGGCTGTGATTATGGTTGGTTTATATGCGGTATACTGGCTCAATCGAAAAATGGAGAAATGGCTTGGCGAAAAAAATGTCGCCGATACCCTTTCTCAATCGGTATTGCACAATGTCACATCTGAAATGGGATTGGCGCTTTTGGATGTTTCCGATGCTGCCAGAGGATACCCCGAGGTTCAGAAATATTTAGCGCATGCCAATGATGAAACCTTTTTCGAAGATCTCAAACAGCTTGACGGCGGTCCCGCTTTTATCAGCGCATTGCGGGCATTCCTTGAGAAATACGGCATGCGCTGCACCGGTGAGATCGATATGACCAAGACGCGCTGGAGCGAACGCCCTTCCATTCTTGCTCCAGTGATTTTGAGCAACATCAAAAACTTTGAACCTGGTGCGCGAACGGTCAAGTTTGAACAGGGGCGATTGGAAGCGGAGCAAAAGGAGAGGGATCTGTTAAGCCGTCTGCAACAACTAAAGGGAGGCAGACAAAAGGCAAAAAAGACAAAGAAGATGATCAGCGTTTTGCGGAATTTTATCGGTTATCGGGAATATCCCAAATATGCTCTGATCAAACGCTATTTTATATATAAGGAAGCGTTGATGAAAGAAGCCGCCGTTTTGCAGCGAAAGAAGCTGATTCAAGCGAAGGAGGATATTTATTATCTGTCTTTTGATGAATTGAGAGAGGCCGTTTGCGCTAATCGTCTCGATGTGAAGAAGATCGAGGAAAGAAAAGCAGAATATCAGCATTATGAAAAATTAACGCCTCCGCGAATGATGACTTCAGAAGGCGAGGTCATCACGGGAGAAGTTCTGGGAGACCACATTCCGGCGGGAGCATTGGCGGGCGTTCCTGTTTCATCGGGAGTCATCGAAGGTAGGGCAAGAGTGATTCCGAAATTGGAAGAAGCCGATATCGAAGAGGGGGATATCCTTGTTACGCCTTTTACAGATCCGAGCTGGACACCGCTGTTTGTCTCAATCAAAGGTTTGGTGACGGAAGTGGGCGGCCTCATGACACATGGCGCCGTCATTGCGCGGGAATACGGGCTTCCGGCGGTGGTGGGGGTTGAGCATGCGACGAAAGAAATTAAAGACGGACAGAAGATCAGGATTAACGGATCGGAAGGCTATGTTGAAATACTCGAATCATAAAAGTGAGCGCAGCTTCAAGCTGCGCTTTACTGTTTATAAAGGTCGGCGGACAACATCCAATCCATCAAATGCTGATACGGATAATAGGTTGTGCCATTTAATTCAATTTTAGGTATGTCAGGATATTTACTCAGCATTTCTTTCGTTTCTACTTTACTTAAACCTAAATAATAATGTAAATCGCCTTCTTTGACTAAATAGGGATAGCCTGAATAACTCCCTTTTGGGTTTTTAAAGTTTTTCAAGCCGTCACCGATAAAATAGCCTAAAGCCGCTAAACCAAGCCCGATCCAAAACAGGTTCATTTCCATGTTTACCATCCTTTTCGCATATTGCTTTATCTGTCATACGAAAAGCGTTGAAAAAAGTTTCAAGGTCAAAGGCTTTGCCGGTTCAGCATCTCATAAAGAACGACGGCATGGTTATGGCGCTCATCCTTTGCACCGTAAAGCAGAATAACGGTTTCGTCCGCAGCCATTTCTTTTAATTCCTTGAAGCTTCTCTGTTTTTCAGGGTGTTGTTTGATTTCATTTTGATAGGCTTCTTTAAACGATTCGAATTTTTTCGGGTCATGACCGAACCATTTTCTTAAATCAGGACTTGGAGCGATTTCTTTCATCCAGCAGTCAAGGTTCGCTTTTTCTTTTGAAATGCCGCGCGGCCACACAAGGTCGATTAAAATGCGGCGTCCTTCTGCATGCTGGTTTTCTTGATAAATGCGCTGGAGAATAAACGGCATTTGGATCACTCCTTCTCATTTTATGATAAAACGGCCGTCTGGAAGGAACAACCTCTATTGAAATGACAATGCCAACATTCCTTTTATTCGATGGAATGTTTTAAAGAACTGTACATTTGGCTGACGCTTTCATCGATTTCATCTCTTGACATCCGCAAGGCTTTTTCCGATCTGGCATAGCCGATTTCTAATCGGCCTTCTTCCAGCCCTTTAAAAATCTCATCGGCAAATTCATCCAAAGGAGCTCCGGAATCATGCAGTCCGACACCGCCCAGATCTGTATTGACCGCGGGAGGAGCGACCTCTATGACCTCAACGCCGGCCTCGGAAAGCTGATGTCTTAAACTCATCGTAAAAGAATGGAGAGCGGCTTTTGTCGATGAGTAGATCGGTGCGATCGCCATCGGTGTAAACGCCAGGCCTGATGTCACATTGATGATCGCTGTTTTCCCCGGTTTTTTGGCAAAGTATTGGCTAAAGAGCATGGCCAGGTGGATCGGTGCCTCCATGTTGACGGTGATTTCTTTTTTGTAGTCAGCCCAATTGTCTATGACATCTGCTTTTAAAATGTGGTAGCGCTGCTGTATACCCGCATTATTCACAAGTACGTTTACGCCAGGGTGACGTTCTTTGACCCATTCAAATAATGCCAGTCGTTCCGTTTCATCGGTTACATCGCATATACGCGTGATCAGCTCCGGATATTTTTCCTTTGCTTCTTTCAACTTGCTTTCCCTTCTCCCGCAGACGATGACCGTATTTCCCGATTTCATAAATCGTTCGGCAAAAGCAAAGCCGATTCCTGATGCGCCGCCTGTGATCAGTACTGTGTGTCCCGACAGTTTCATTGAAATCCCTCTTTTCCGTCAAATTTTCAAACAATAAGTTGAACATCTCTTCTGATCCTATACTAGACCCTTCATTTTCCAAAATGCAAGTATTCCGATTAGACGGTATCGTCCGATTCCATTATCATTGAAAACTGAAAGGGGTGGAATAAAATGTATGAAACGACTGTCCAAACGTGCTTTGGAAAGCTGAAAGGCAGAACGGAAAACGGTGTCCGTATCTTTAAAGGCGTACCTTTCGCAAAACCTCCCGTCGGCAAGTTAAGGTTTCGGGAACCGCAGCGAATGGAAGCCTGGGAAGGTGAGCGGGAGGCTTTTCAATTTGGTCCGGTTTGTCCGCAGCCTGACAGGGGGTTGCCTGGTGAGTCAACGGGGGTTGAAAAGTCTGAGGATTGCCTTTATTTAAATGTGTACGCACCTGAAGAGGCGGATGGGGATCTGCCTGTTATGGTGTGGATTCATGGGGGCGCTTTTTATCTCGGAGCTGGCAGTGAACCGTTCTATGACGGGACTCAGCTCGCAAAGCAGGGAAAGGTGATCGTGGTCACCATCAATTATCGCCTCGGTCCGTTCGGTTTTTTGCATCTTTCTGCAATTGAAGATTCCTACACAAGCAACCTTGGCCTCTTGGATCAAATCGCGGCCCTTGAGTGGGTGAAAGAAAATATCGCTTTCTTTGGCGGAGACCGTCATCATATTACGGTATTTGGAGAATCGGCGGGATCGATGAGCATCGCTTCGCTCTTGGCGATGCCGAAAGCAAAGGGGCTTTTTCAACAGGCCATTATGGAAAGCGGGGCGTCCGCAACAATGTCTGAAAAGCTTGCGAAAGCCGCAACAGAAAGATTCTTAACGATTCTCGATATTGATCAACATCATCTGGAGCGCCTTTGCGATGTATCTGATCAAGAACTTCTTCAAGCCGCCGATCAGCTGCGTACTTTAATGGGAGAAAATATTTTTGAATTGATCTTTCAGCCTGCACTTGACGAAAAAACCCTCCCGCTGAAGCCGGAGGCCGCCGTCGCGAAGGGTGCGGCAAAAGGAATCGGTCTATTAATCGGAACAAACCGCGATGAAGGCGCTTTGTTTTTTGCCTCTGATTCGGAACTTTTGCCTGAGAGGAAGATTAATGAGATTTTAGAAGAATACATGGGAAAAGAGGCCGCTGAAGCCGCCGCGCCTCTGTATCCGAGATCATTGAAAGGCCATGTTGATATGATGACAGATCTAGTCTTTTGGCATCCGTCCGTTGTGTTCGCTTCGGCTCAATCACAACATGCATCTGTCTTTATGTACCGGTTTGACTGGCATGCCGATTCGGAGCATCCGCCGTTCAACAAAGCGGTGCACGGCTTAGAGATTCCGTTTGTATTTGGCAATATGGACAGTTTGGAACAGCTGACAGGTACGAAGGCTGGGGAGGAAGCGCATCTGCTTGCTAAACAGATCCAGGCTGCCTGGGTGTCTTTTGCCCGCTCCGGAAATCCGAGCACCGATGATGTCAGCTGGCCTGATTATGATGAAGATTCACGGAAAACGCTGATTTTTGATCAAGAGATCGCGATTGAAAACGACCCGTATTCAGAGAAGAGGAAGCTGTTGACAGCCTCAAACCTGCAGGTTTAGAACAAGCGGCTGACCACAGGTCAGCCGCTTTGGTGGTAGCGTTCGCTTTGAATGGCTTCAAGCGATTTGCCGCGCGTTTCCGGCGCCATACGGAGCCCGATGATCATATGAATGACGAGAAATGCAATCATGACGGCGCCGGCTGTTTTAAAGCCCAATCCCGTAATCATCGCAGGAACGATCAATGAGATGAGCCCGACGCCGATGCGGACGATGAAGAACATAAAGCCTTGCGCGAGCGCCCTGTATTTCGTATGAAAAAGTTCTGCCGCCCACAGCCCGTAAAACGCCTGCGCTCCAAATCCCGCAGAAATGCCCCACAGGCATACGAATAATAAAAGCTCCGTGATGTTCATCGTACCGAAGGTGAGGATGACCCATGCGGCGGTTGCCATGGCTGCTCCTATGCCAAAAAGCGTTTTCCGATTGACTTTATCGCCGAGACGGATAAAGACGAAGTATGTGGACGCCACTGTCAAAATCCATAAAAATGCCTGCAGCAGGTTGGCTTGCGCCGCTGTTAAACCGCCGACCGTCTCATAAATATACGGCATGAAATATCCCATTGTTCCGGCAACAAGGTTCCAAAACGCGTAAATTCCGATAAGGAGAATCATGGCGTGGAGGTTCGCTTTGTTGGTCAACAGCTCTTTGATCGATGCCTTTTCTGCAACTCCTTTTGCTTTGTCTTCAGCTTCTTTTCGCTTTTGCTCCTCCCAGATGGACGATTCGTGAATCTGCTGCTGCAAAATCCACGTGATGACCGCGACAACGAATAATTGCGCAAAAATCAACCGGCTTCCCAGCAAACCGAGCGGTGCCAAGGCAACCGATAGCAGCAGCGTAAGCGCCGGTCCGACCGACCATGCCAGCTGCCCCCAGCCGACGCGTCCGGCGCGTTCGTGATCAGGCGCCTCCTCGGCAATATAAGTCCAAGCAGCCGGAATCGCTGCGCCCACCGCAATTCCCGTCACGATGTAACCGGTTAAAAGCATCGGAAAATTAAACGACACGGCAATCAGCAAAACGCCAAGCATATAGACTAATAGATCGTACTTGTATATGAATTTTCTCCCGTAACGGTCGACTAAAAAACCGCCGAGAAAAGCGCCGATCGCCGCGCCGAAACCATTTGCGCTTAAGGCGCCGAGAAGCCCGACCCGGGCGTCGTCCAACCCTAAATATTCAACCCATAACGAAAGCCCGCCGGCCCCTGCGACGATTGATCCCGCCTCCAAATAGTTGGACATGGCAACCGTGATCGTCGACTTCAAACTGCCTTTTTTTCTCCCTGGCATGATTCGCTCCCCTTTCAAATCAGAATTCTTTTCTGACAGAAGCCGGATTGATGCGTTGAATGCTGGATTTTTCTTTCGTGAGTCACGCGAATATGTAAGCGCTGTCATTTTCTGGTGATACCGACCCTGCATCCGTTCCAGCTTGCATGCTGTTCCGAATGTTTTTCATATAGTATTACTTTATTCCGAAATCAAAAATAAATCAACATATAAATCAGAATATTCCGTCTGAATATTTTTGTTTTTGTTTGAAAATTTTTCTCGAAAAACTGCCATTATATCAATTTTTTATTAAAAAACCGAAACTTTTCCTCTGGAAAAATAGTATATTTAAACTAAGTATATTTTACTATGAGGAGGAGTTTTTAGATGAGTATATTAAGCAGGTTCAAAGACATTATGGCCAGCAATATTAACGCTTTGCTTGATAAAGCGGAGGACCCGGAAAAAATGGTGGATCAGTACGTCAGGAACTTGAACAGCGACTTAAACAAAGTAAAGGCGGAAACGGCGTCTGTCATGGCGGCCGAGCAAAGGGCAAAAAGAGAACTGGCGGATTGCCGGGCGGAAATCGACAAGCTTGAGCGCTATGCAATGAAGGCATTGGAAGCCGGCAGCGAGGCGGATGCCCGAACATTTTTAGAAAAGAAAGCGGTGCTGGAAACGAAGGCGTCCGAATTAGAAACTGCATTACAAACGGTGTCATCCAATGCGCTTCAAATGAAAAAAATGCACGATAAGCTTGTTTCCGATATCGGAGAGCTTGAAGCGCGCCGGGCCGCGATCAAAGCGAAATGGACAGCGGCGAAAACACAGGAAAGAATGAATAAACTCGGTGCATCTGCAGCGAATGCCAACCATTCAATGTCCGCTTTCGGCAGAATGGAAGAAAAGGCCAACCGGGCGCTTGATGAAGCGAATGCGATGGCTGAACTGAACGCCGCTCCTCAAGATGACGTAGAAGACCTGAAAGCTAAATATGACAGCCCCTCTGGTGTGGATGATGCGCTTGCCGCACTGAAAGCAAAAATGGCGGGTCAAAAGTCATAACAATTTGAAATGAATAAAGTGAGAGGTTAAGAGACATGGTGATTTCTTATAAATGTCCGGGCTGCGGGGATGACATGGCCTTTGACGCTGAATCCGGCACGCTGGCCTGCCGGAGCTGCGGGAGACAGGACAAGATTGAAAACATTCCGGAAGAATTAAAAACAGCGAGATTTACTGAAGACGAAGCAACAGAATATCATTGCCAAAACTGCGGCGCTATTTTGATCACTGAAAAAGAAACGACGGCTACCTCCTGCAGCTTTTGCGGGGGAGCGGCTGTGATCCCCGACCGCCTGTCCGGAAACCTTGCCCCGGCAAAGGTCATTCCTTTTACGATCAGCAAAGAGGAAGCGGCAGACGCGTTTCGCAAGTGGTGCAGAAAAGGGCTGTTAACACCAAAGGGCTTTATGTCGGCGGACCGGATTAAAAGCATCACAGGCATGTACGTTCCTTTCTGGATGTACGATTTAAACAGCAAAGTGCAGGTCAGCGCCCGCTGCACAAAGGTACATAGGTATACACAGGGCGACTACATCTATACGAAGACCGAACATTATGATGCGTTTCGCGATATCAATCTCGACTACATCAAAGTCCCGGTGGATGCATCAGAAAAGATGAACGATGAATTGATGGACAAATTGGAGCCTTATCCGTATGATCAGCTGAAAGATTTTAAAACGGCCTATTTGGCAGGCTACATCGCTGAAAAATATAATTACGATGATGAAGAGCTTTTTCCGCGGGCGAAAAGCAAAATCAGCGGCTACATCGAGTCATATATCGATTCCACCTTATCCGGATACAGCTCCGTCGATGTGAAAACGAAACACGTCGATACGCAAAAAATGAAAAGCTTTTATGTGCTTTTGCCCGTCTGGATGGTCAATTACAACTACAAACAAAAGGATTACATTTTTGCGATGAACGGACAAACGGGAAAAGTCGTCGGCAAGCCGCCGATCAGCTCATTTAAAGAAAAGATGTGGTTTAGCGGACTAGCTGTCTCCATATTTGCGGTCTGGAAAATCATCGCTGCTGTGATGGGAGGCGGGGCATGATGAGAAATTTATTGAGAAGCGCAATGATCCTATGTATGATTTTCCTTGTCTTCATCCCTATAGCCTCCGGTGCGGCAGCCTCTGAACAGAAGCGGTATGTTTATGATGAAGCCGGGCTTCTGACCAAACAGGAAATCGAGAAGCTGGAGACGCTGGCAGCTAAATTAGGCGCCGAACGGGAAACCGACTTTATCATTGTGACGACCCATGATACGAATAGCCGCGATGTGAAGAAATTTACTCAGGACTTCTATGACGAAAAAGCGCCCGGCTATCAAAAAAAGCATGGAAATGCAGCCGTGTTAACGGTTGATATGGAGCATAGAGAAGTCTATCTTGCCGGCTTTAAAAAGGCTGAAGAATATTTGAATGACGCCAGACTGGACAAAATTAGAGAAAAAATCACGCCGGATATATCTGACAATCATTATGAGACCGCATTCGAAATGTTTATGAAGGCGGCGTATGATGATATGGAGAAGAAACCATGGGCGGACAGCATCTTTTTTAAGACATGGTTTCAATTGCTTGTGTCAGCAGTCATCGCGGGAATTGCCGTCGCCATTATGAAATACAATTCAGGCGGCAGAGTGACCGTAAGTGCAAATACGTATATGAACGGTGATACATCCGGAGTGATCAGAAAGAATGACGAGTACATCAGAACGACCGTCACAAAACAAAGAAAACCGTCCAATAATAAAAGCTCAGGCGGCGGAACGACGAGCGGAGGACATTTGCACAGCGGCAGCCGGGGAAGCTTTTAGAAAGGGAAAGGAAGAGCTCAATGGTGTTTTTTAAAAATCAATTTGCAAATGTAGTAGAGTGGGATGAATTTCGCGATGATATGATTTTCTACAAATGGAACAACCGCGAAATCAAAAAGGGGAGCCGGCTGATCATTC
This sequence comes from Bacillus sp. BS3(2021), assembly GCF_021043345.1. Taxonomy (NCBI): domain Bacteria; kingdom Bacillati; phylum Bacillota; class Bacilli; order Caryophanales; family Bacillaceae; genus Bacillus; species Bacillus sp. BS3(2021). The sequence goes on along the minus strand of NZ_JAJNDM010000007.1, from coordinate 212,978 downwards.
GTCCCGGTCAGGATGCCGTCTTTTTAAACAATGGAAAAATCGAAGGCATATTCCAAGATGAAGGCGACTATGATATTGAATCTGAAATTATTCCTTTTTTATCTACTTTAAAAGGTTTTAAATTTGGCTTTAACAGCGGGATGCGCGCCGAAGTCCTGTTTGTCAATACGAAGGAGTTTACCGTCAAATGGGGGACGAAGAATGCCATCAATATCCCGGCTGCAGGACTACCGGGTGGCATGCCGATCAGAGCGAACGGCACATTTAATTTTAAGGTGAATGATTATGTCGCATTAATCGATAAAATTGCCGGTGTGAAAGATCAGTATGTTGTGGAAGATATCAAAATACGGATCACATCTATCCTTGATCAGCTTTTGATGAAGTGGATCACAAAAGAAGGAAAAGATATGTTCAACCTTCAAGCCAACGCCTTTGATATCGCAAAAGGGATCAAGGAAGACCTTGATATGGAGATTGTCAGCGACGGCATGACGGTTACAGGCTTTAACATCATGAGTTTCAATTATCCGAAAGAAATCCAGGACATGATCACGAAGAACGCTTCCCACGGCATGGTTGGCGATCTGAACAGATATCAGCAGATCTCCATGACAGACGGCATGGCGTCAGGAAAGATGACAGGCGGTGGTGCCGCATCCGATATGGCCGGCATGATGATGGGGATGAACGTAGCGAACCAAATGATGAATCAGATGAACCAAAATCAGCAGGCGCAGACACCAACGCCCCAAAGCACGCCGCAGGCAGGGACAAAGCCGAACTTCTGTCCAAACTGTGGAACGAAAACGGGGGAAGCCAACTTCTGTCCGAACTGCGGGCAGAAACTTGTGTAAGCTGGTATCTTCTTTGTGAATGCATGAATACCAGACCGGCATGATTGCCGGCAGACCAAGCTGGAAAACAAATGGAGCAGAAGCTGATCCTGTTTCACAAGTCGGATCAATTGCATGATCAGAACGCCCGCCGTATTCTATATATAACAATGTGAGTGCCGGGTGAAAAGAATACGGCATACATCAATCAACGATGTACAGAATAATTAAAGGAAACAATGTGGAGGAAAAGCGACATGGAATTAGGCATCAGCACCTTTGTAGAAACGACCCCTGATATCAAAACCGGAAAAGCCATCAGCCATGCAGAGCGGCTGCGCGAAGTAGTGGAGGAGATCGTCCTTGCCGATCAGGTGGGCTTGGATGTATTCGGAGTTGGAGAGCATCATCGTCAAGATTACGCAGCTTCTTCTCCTGCCGTCGTCCTGGCCGCAGCGGCTGCACAGACGAAGCGCATCAGATTAACGAGCGCGGTCACCGTGCTGTCGTCGGCTGATCCCGTCCGTGTTTTTCAGGATTTTGCGACGCTCGACGGGATTTCAAACGGCAGGGCGGAAATCATGGCGGGCCGAGGGTCTTTCATCGAATCCTTTCCGCTGTTTGGATATGATTTAGATGATTATAATGAGCTCTTTGAAGAAAAGCTTGATCTGCTGCTCGAGCTGCAAAAGTCGGAAAGGGTCACATGGAGCGGCAAACATCGTCCGGCTATTCAAAATACAGGCGTGTACCCGCGCCCTGTTCAGAATCCGCTGCCTGTATGGATCGGAAGCGGCGGAAACCAGGAATCCGTCGTGCGCGCCGGCCTGCTCGGCCTGCCGCTGGTTCTCGCGATTATCGGGGGGAGTCCGCAGCATTTCGCCCCGCTTGTTGAGCTTTATTACAAAGCGGCGGAACATGCAGGGCATGATGCCTCAAAGCTGACAGTCGCTTCCCATTCCCACGGCTTTATTGCGGAGGATACCGAGACGGCCGCCGATCTGTTTTTCCCTTCCACCCAGCAGGCTATGAATACACTTGCGAGGGAGCGGGGCTGGGGGCCGTACAGCCGGTCGAGCTTCGATGCAGCCAGAAGCTTTGAAGGGGCGCTCTATGTAGGCGATCCCGAGACGGTGGCGGAAAAAATTATTCACCTGCGCAAGAATGTCGGGATCACCCGCTTTTTGCTTCACGTTCCGGTCGGTTCGATGCCGCACGAAGATGTCATGAAGGCGATTGAACTTTTTGGAACAAAAACGGCGCCGCTCGTCAGGGAAGAAGTATCCCGCTGGGAGGCAACCGAAAGATCATAATTATAAAAGGCCCGCGCTTTCTTTGCGCGGGCCTTTTATTTCATATAATGCTTTTTGAAATCCGGATGAATCGAAAATTTTCGGCGCAAATGGATCAGGTTTTCGCCGAAACTTTCCTCCAATACCTCTCTGTGCTTCTTCATGATTTCCATCAGATACAGATCATGAATCATCACTTCGGTAATCGGCATCACCAAGCCTACATGCATCGTCCAGGCTGCGCGGCTGTCTTTCCCGTGCGAGACAATGCCGGCCACGACTTCCGAATCGTCGACGCTGAATACAAGCCAGCGTCCGTCGTACTCTTCTGTAATTTGCGTGCTGCTGTCATGGAGATAGACATTGGCGAAATCAGCTTCAATGTCGCCGTACGCAATGATGGTGACGATGACGCCTTTTTTTGCGGCCTGCTTGAGTTCCGGCTCCAATTCAGGAAAATCCTCTTTCCAAATTTCGAGGAGAATCCTTTTTCCGGCTGATGATATACAAGCCTTTACTTTATCGATAATCTCGCTTCGTCCGGTGATGTTCCAAATATTTTCCCGGTCATTTGCAGTGCGCTCAAACTTCTCGAAATATTTTTCTGCCTGTTCAAAAGTCTCTTCCGCTTTCAGCCGCCGGTTTTTAATCAGTTCCTTGGCGGGAACGGGGATGTACTGCGGTGTGCCGCCGTAGCTGACAAAGATATCGCCGCGGATCACGAGGCTCTCCAGCACTTCGTATATTTTCGACCGGGGAACACCCGATTTTTTTGCCACCGCATAGCCTGTCAGCGGCGATTCTTCCAAAAGCGCCAAGTATGCTTTCGACTCATACTCGGTGAAATTCAGGTTTTTCAGTACGTCTAATATGTTTTCCTTCATAAGCCCTCCAGCTTCAACAAGAGTCGCTACCTTTGTCACTCATATTTTGCTGGATGTATTGATTTATTTCAAGTCCGCTGATACACTTTTTAATAAGTGGTTACTAAAGTAGTCACTATATAAAACCAGTATGGGGGGAGACATCTGATGGATAGCCTGCTGTCATACATATCGATTGCCGCCATGATGGTGGTGATACCAGGAGCAGATACGATGCTTGTGGTGAAAAACACGCTTCGCTACGGGCCGAACGCCGGGCGCTGCAATGTTCTCGGTTTGGCGACAGGGCTTTCTTTCTGGACGCTGATTGCCGTTCTCGGCTTAGCGGTGGTGATTGCGAAATCGGTGATTCTGTTCAATACGATCAAATACTTGGGGGCGGCCTATTTAATATATTTAGGCATTAAAAGCTTTTTCGCGAAAAAAATGTTTTCTTTGGAGGACATACAAGCCGAGAAGAACAAAACCGAAAACGCATCAAGCCGGCATTATAAGGATTCGTTTATGCAAGGATTGTTCAGCAACGTTCTCAATCCGAAAACTGTTTTGGTTTATATCACGATTATGCCTCAATTTATTAATTTAAGAGAAAGCGTCAACCAGCAGTTGATCATCCTCGCTTTAATCCTTACCTTTCTTGCTGTGTTTTGGTTCCTCATCCTCGTATATTTGATCGATTTCGCAAAAAAATGGCTGAGAAGCGTGAAATTCCAGAAGGTCTTTCAAAAAGCCGCGGGGCTGGTGCTTGTCGGGTTCGGCGTTAAAACGGGTTTGGATTGATATCGGTGAAGGAGTGAGTTTTGACTCGCTCTTTTTTTGTTTATTTGTCAACAATTATAGGGTGGAATAAGTGAGATAAAACAGATGTCTATGGTTATTCGTTGACATTTTGACAACGGTTCTATATATTTATACCGACTTGGCCTTTTGGCTGATAGATTGATACATTTTTAGTGTGAGAGGAGAAAGGCTCGTGGATGAACAAAAGAAAAATCAGCTGGGGGCGCTGCTGAAAGAGCATTTGCGAAAAAGATCATTATCTTTAAGAGAATTGAGCGAACGCACTCAAATCGATAAAGCGACCATCTCAAGAATCATCAATGGCAAAAGAAAAGCAAACCTGAACCATTTGCAAAGGTTTTCAGAAAGTCTCGGCGTTTCTTTTGATGAGATGATGACAGCGGCCGGCTATGCGATCGAGAAGACGAGGGAAAGCGAACGTCAGGATATTCACTCGTCAGTTGCCGAAATTGAAGATGTTTTGCAAACCTCAAATGTCTATGATCGGTCCTTTACCACGGAAGAACTGAAAAACAAATTGAATGAGTACGAACAATATTCCCAGACGGAAGAAGGAAAGCGTACCATTCTGGCTGAGTTTGAATCCAAAGTCGAGAAAGTCGCCGGCATTGGTCCTTTTCTGACCCGTTTGCACGACATGTACAGCCGATTTACCTCAGGGCGGGGGACGCCGCGTGAATTGCTGCTGATGGGCGGCGCTTTGCTGTATTTCATCGTTTCTGTTGATGTCATACCGGATTATATTTTTCCAATCGGCTATATTGATGATGCCGCAGCGGTTCAATTCGTTTTCAACCAGCTGTCACATAAATCATGATGGAGCATGTTACAGATGAAAAGAAAGCCTATCAACATTGACGTCAGCCTTCTGCTCATTCTATTTTGTTTGTTTATCATTAGTCTGCTGGCCGTTTACAGCGGGTCCGGCCAGTATGAAACACAGGACCCTTTTTATTTTGCGAAACGGCAGGTTTTTTGGTATCTTGTCGGGTTTGGCGTCATGGCGGGAACGGCCTACATCGACTATGAGCTGCTAGAACGATTGGCGCTTCGTTTATTTGCGGGAGCCGTTTTTCTTCTGATTCTCGTTCATTTTTTTGGAACTTATAAAAATGGTTCACAAAGGTGGATCAGCTTCGGAGTCATCGAAATCCAGCCTTCAGAATTTATGAAGATCATTTTGATTCTTCTGTTGGCTTCGATACTCAACCAATTTCAGCATAAAAGGTTCTCCTTCACGGAGAGCATCATACCGACGGGGAAAATCATGGTGTACACGGTGATTCCGTTTTTCTTCATATTGGTACAGCCTGATTTAGGGTCCGCATTGGTGATTTTGTCGATCGCATTCACGTTGATGCTTGTCTCGGGGATTTCGGGGAGAATGATCATGTCCTTGTCGCTTGGATTCATGGGATTGGTCGCCTTTTTGACGTATTTGCACAATCATTACTTTGAGATTTTTTCAAAGATAATTAAGCCTCACCAGCTTGACCGGATATACGGCTGGCTCAGTCCTCATGAACATGCTTCTACATATGGATACCAGCTGACGCAGGCGTTATTGGGGATCGGATCGGGCCAGATGTCAGGAAGCGGCTTTACTCATGGAACCCAAGTGCAGGGAGGGAAGATTCCGGAGGCTCATACCGATTTTATTTTCGCCGTGATTGGTGAAGAATTCGGCTTTTTGGGTGCCGTCACATTAGTCTGTCTCTATTTTCTGATGATCTACAGAATCATCAGGATCGCGATCTCGTCCAACAGTCTGTTCGGTCTTTATATATGTGCGGGGGTTGCGGGGTTGATTGTATTCCAAGTGTTCCAAAATATCGGGATGACGATCGGGTTAATGCCGATCACAGGGCTCGCTCTTCCGTTTATCAGCTATGGCGGCAGCGCGCTGCTGACCAACATGATCGCCTTAGGTCTCGTTTTCAGTGTGAATATCAGATCTAAACATTACATGTTTGGGAATGACTGGGGATGAAGGTGCACAAAATGATTCTTTCCCATCTAAAGAAACTGGATTATGTATTGATTGCTTCGGTTCTGTTTTTATCCTCGTTTGGCTTGCTGATGGTATACAGTGCCGGCTACCCCCTCGGATATATGAAGTATCATGATGGCAGCTATTTTTTTATGAAGCAGCTGCAGTGGCTGCTCATCGGTTTGACCTTTTTTTCGGCTGCCGTCTTTTTCCCTTACAAAGCTTACAGCAAACTCATCCGTTTTTTGGTGAAGCTTTCTTTTTTGCTGCTGATTCTCGTTTTGCTGCCGGGAATCGGGATGGAGAAAAACAATTCTCAAAGGTGGATTCAACTCGGTTCGCTCATGATCCAGCCGTCCGAGGCTGTGAAGCTTGTGATGGTTATTTATTTCGCCTATGTGTATGCAAAAAAGCAGAGATACATCGCCGATTTTGGAAAGGGCGTCATGCCGCCGCTGATCATTTTGGCCGCTGTGTTTTTTTTGATTTTAAAACAGCCCGACTTGGGCACCGCTGTTTCGATCCTGTTAAGCTGCGGAGCGGTTCTGTTGTGCGCCGGTCTCAGAATACGGCACTTGCTGCTTCTCGGAACAATGGCAGGGGCGGGCATCGCATATTTTGCTATGACAGCGTCGTACCGGTTAAAAAGGCTGACATCGTTCAGCGATCCTTTTCAAAATGAAAACGGAGACGGCTACCAGTTGATCAATTCCTACCTTGCCATTGATTCGGGCGGGGTATGGGGGAATGGATTGGGGAACAGCGTTCAAAAGCTGGGGTTTCTTCCTGAAGCCCATACGGATTTTATCATGGCGGTCATCAGTGAAGAACTCGGCGGTGTCGGGCTGTTGATGATCATCGGGGCCTACCTGTTGATCATGTTAAGAGGTGTTAAGATCGCTGCGCAAATCGATGATCCGTTTGGAAAGCTGCTGGCGGTCGGCATTACATTTCAGATCATGATTCAGGCATTATTTAACCTGGGCGCTGTTTTCGGCCTTCTTCCCATTACCGGAATTCCTCTTCCGTTTGTCAGCTACGGAGGTTCTTCGTTAATGTTCATGCTGACGTCAGCCGGGATATTGGTCAACCTCTCCTCACATGTGCAGCGGGGAGTAAAAAAAGAGGGGCCTTTCTGATGTAGAAAGGCCTTTTCCCGATTTTGAAGTTACGATTGACCAGATGATCCTGTCATCAGGAATTTATCTTCTCATATCGCATTTGACCGTGACTCCATTTTTATATAAACGCATCCATATTGATAAATAAAGGAAATCGTGATATATTCAAGGTGTGAAACAGAATAATCTTTAGATGAATGCGTAAACTGAAAAAAACCGGAAGATGCGGCAACATCTCCCGGAAGCAACAGAGAGGCTCCGTAAAAAGGAGTCGGCTCTATTTTTAGATCCCAATTAAAAAGTAAGATCGTCTTGGTGTGGGAATCAAGGGCGATCTTACTTTTTTTTGTCGTTCGATGACAGAATTGCCACGACAAGAATGCCGAAAGAGACCATGAGTTGCAACGCCTCTGATACTGTCACATGCTCACCCCCTTTCTCTCCAAGAGATGGAGGGTGAGCCGACCGCCCTTATATAGAACCGAACTGTTGCTACCCCTTATTATACCAAAAAGAAGAGGCGTTTCCATAAATGCCCTTTGTCAAGTGAATTTGAAAAAACGCAGTTTTTTAAATTTTTGTGGTCAAATACCGCTTTTTAGCCAAAAAACCCTGCAAATTTTTCCGTGCAAAAAAGGCCGGTTCATGAAACCCGGCCTTTTTTGATCTGTCTCATTTGTTCATTTATGCGGGACGCGCGGCAAAAATTTGAAAGGTAACGCCGAACGGATCGGTGACAATGCCGTAAGCGGGACTGAAATAAGTCTCCTTCAGCTCAAGCTTGACCTCGCCCCGCTCGCTCAGCTTGCCAAACAGCCGCTTGGCCGAAGAAACGTCAGCTGCCGTTACGCAAATGGACAATTGGTTTCCACTTTGGAAAGGCAGTTCAGGAATGATGTCGGCGATCATCATGACGGCGTCGCCGATTGTCAAAACGGCGTGTGCGATGAAAGCCAATTCGTCATCCTTAAAATTCGCCGCCTCATCTGCGGGGCCTTCGCCAATCGTCTGACTGAACTTTACTTCAGCCTCGAGTACATCACGATAATAATCAATCGCTTCCTTTGCTCTTCCATTCATCAGGATGTAAGGTGTAAATTGCGTTTTCATAGAGCGAACATCTCCTTTTTTTGTTGATCTAAGAAGATTGTATATTATAATAGTGACAACTTATGTCATGGTTAAAAAATGATTGGAGGTTTTCATGTCTAAAGCGAAACGATTGAATGAAATGATCATGATGGTAAACCGGAAAAAACGATTTACGGTCGGGGAGCTGGCGCAGGAATTCGGCGTTTCCAAGAGAACGGTTTTAAGGGATTTGCAAGAGCTCAGCGAAATGGGGGTGCCCCTCTATTCTGAAACCGGCCCCCACGGAGGGTATCAAGTGTTAAATGAAAGGATTCTTCCTCCCATCGCCTTCAGCGAGAACGAAGCGATCGCCATCTTCTTTGCGATCGATGCGCTGAAGCATTATATATCCCTGCCGTTTGACGCTCAGTACGACTCCATCAAAAAGAAATTTTATTTGAACCTTACAGGAGACATCCGGGATGCGATTGACAGTATGAAGGATCGCGTTGCTTTTTATACGCCTTATGAGCAAAAAGACGACATTCCGGTCTTAAAGGTGCTGCTTGAAGCGGCAGTTCAGCAAAAGGTGTTGATCATCGAATATGAAGCAAATGGCGCAGCAAGCAAGAGAAACATTCAGCCGATCGGAATCTATGCCAATCAAGGGAAGTGGTATTGCCCGGCTTACTGTTTTTTAAGACAAGACTACCGCATCTTCAGGTGCGACCGGATTAAGCGGGCCGAACTTGATGAACATACGGCCCCGCTTGATTTGACCGGTCTTAATTTAAAGAACCGTTTTTCAGCTGTGTCCCGGCCAAGGGAGACATTGGAATTATCCGCGGAGCTGACAAAAAAAGGAGTAGAACGGCACGGTTCCCTCAAATGGCCGCACCTTGAGCTGGATGTAAAAGAAGACGGGTCCGGCGTGCTGAAAGGAGAGATCGCGCCGAAGGACATTGATTTTTTTGCGGATTATTTCATTTCATTCGGCCGGGAAGCAATTATTCAGAAGCCTTCCGAATTAATCGAAAGGATGAAGCGGACATTATCCGACATGCTGAAACAATACGGCTAAAATGAAGACTCCGGTCAGACTGATCACGAAGTCCGCGGCCTGCGTTTTTCCGCCTTTAAAGCCCCTCAAAAAAAGCGTGAAGACGCACGTCTCATTCATCATTCCGTTAACGCCACTCTCAGGAATTGAGAGTGTCTTATTTTTGCCGTCAGAAGAAATTTTTACCCAAAAAAGTTGACGGGGGATTTAAAAGTGGGTATCATTACAAATATGAAATAAATATTACATTTGTGTTACAAAAGAAAATGATATGTTACGAGTTTAAAAGAAGATTGACAAAGGAGCATGCTTATGAAAAAAGCGATGGCTATTTTAGGATTCCTTGTACTCACAGCATCGCTGCTATTCATCATCAATAAAGGAACATCTCAAATAAACGCTTCACAAAATAGAAAAGCCGCGATTCACACGGAATATTACAAAGACATCAGTTCGCTTTCTTTTCCGGTATTCAGCGATTTGAAGGAAGAAGATGCCCAGCTGGCCAACGAAGCGGTAAAACATCATTTAAAAAACTCTTATAAAGAATTTCAAAAAATCGTTAAAGATGCCGAAAAGAAGGATAAGGACGAGGAGAACGTCTATGAAACGTCCTACAAAGTCAAATACAACGAGGAAGGCAAACTGAGCTTTTTAATCTATGACTATCAGTTCTCCGGCGGCGCGCACGGCATGTACACCGCTACATCCTACAACTTTGACTTTGACAAGCGCAAACAAGTCGTGCTGACTGACGTATTAAACAATCAGGCAAAAATCGAAAAAGCAAAAAACTATATTTTCAGCTATATCAACGAACATCCGGAACAGTTTTATTCTGATCTTAAAAAGAGCGATATCCGCTTGGATGAACACACGGCTTTCTATTATACAAGCAGCGGAATTTCAATTGTATTTCAGCAGTATGATATCGCCCCGTATGCGGCCGGAAATCAGGAAATAAAGCTTCCGTCGACGCTTTTATATTAGTCCCGGTATGAGAAACAATATTTGTAATAGAAACAGAGAAAGCAAGTCATGAAACAGGAGAGTGAGCAGCGATGTCTGGCAAACCATCATTTCGATGGGTTAAAATGTTGATTTTTTTAACGATATTAATAGGTTTGGCGGGGTACTCTTACAATAAGGTGTCAAGCAACAGTCAAGAGCCCCCTCAACCAAAAAAAGACGGCGGACAATCCGGCCTCGGCGTCGAATCCATGGTCAGCGACAGCAAACAAGAGCGGTATGCCATCCACTATCCGGTATTTCGCATAAAAGAAATCGATGAACAAATAAAAGATTATGTGAATCAAGAATTGGCCAGTTTTAAAGAGGATAATGCAAAGGCCCAGGCTCAGCATAAAGACGGGCCTTTTGAACTGAACATCAAATATAAGGTTGTCTATTACACAAAAGATGCAGCCAGTGTGGTGCTGAATCAATACATAGAGGCCGGGGGCGTTTCGGGTACAACGTCTGTCAAGACGTTTAACGCCGATTTAAAACAGAAAAAGCTGCTGTCCCTTCAAGACCTGTTCGAAGAAAATTCAGATTTTCTGAACAGGATTTCAAGCATTGCCTATCAGGAATTGAAAAATCGGAATCCGTCTGCCGACACGGCTTTATTAAAAGAAGGGACAAGCCCTCAGGAAGAGCATTTCAGCCGCTTCGCGCTCCTGGAAAACGAAGTCGAATTTTATTTTGAGAAAAAACAAACCGGTCTTGAGCAGTCTGTAAAAATAAAAAAAGAATGGGTAAAAGATATTTTAAAAGACCAATATCAGGATATGAAAAAGAGCCGTCTTCAGGCCAAACGAGAGCAGGAGCCTGTCCCCCTTCCGAAACAGGCGAAAATAAATCCTGATGAAAAAGTGATTGCTCTCACATTTGATGACGGCCCGAATCCCGCTACAACGAATAAAATATTGAATGCTTTACAAAAGCATGAAGGGCATGCGACCTTCTTTGTGCTTGGAAGCAGAGCCCAATATTATCCCGAAACGATAAAACGAATGCTGAAGGAAGGAAACGAAGTCGGCAACCATTCCTGGGACCATCCGTTATTGACAAGGCTGTCAAATGAAAAAGCGTATCAGGAAATTAACGACACGCAAGAAATGATCGAAAAAATCAGCGGACACCAGCCGGCACACTTGCGCCCTCCATATGGCGGAATCAATGATTCCGTCCGCTCGCTTTCCAATCTGAAGGTCTCGTTGTGGGATGTTGATCCGGAAGATTGGAAGTACAGAAATAAACAAAAGATTGTCAATCATGTCATGAGTCATGCGGGAGACGGAAAAATCGTCTTAATGCACGATATTTATGCAACGTCCGCAGAAGCGGCGGAAGAGATTATTAAAAAGCTGAAAGCAAAGGGCTATCAATTGGTAACTGTATCTCAGCTTGAAGAAGTGAAGAAGCAGAGAGGATATTGAATAAATGAGAAGAAAGCGCCATATCGGCGCTTTTCTGTTGCAAGAAAATATAGGGAAAACGATATTTGTTAAAAATTCAAAATATTTATACAATAGCATGTGTTTCACTTTGAAAGGGGAGAGGAAAATCATGAAACAACACAAACGGCTTTATGCCCGATTGCTGCCGCTGTTATTTGCGCTCATCTTCTTGCTGCCTCACTCTGCAGCAGCGGCGGCAAATCTTAATGGGACGCTGATGCAATATTTTGAGTGGTACATGCCAAATGACGGCCAACATTGGAAGCGCTTACAAAATGACTCGGCATATTTGGCTGAACACGGTATTACTGCCGTCTGGATTCCCCCGGCATATAAGGGAACGAGTCAAGACGATGTAGGCTACGGCGCTTACGATCTGTATGATTTAGGGGAGTTTCATCAAAAAGGGACGGTTCGGACAAAGTACGGCACAAAGGGAGAACTGCAATCTGCGATCAACAGTCTTCATTCCCGGGACATCAACGTTTACGGCGATGTAGTCATCAACCACAAAGGCGGCGCTGATGCGACCGAAGATGTAACGGCTGTTGAAGTCGATCCCGCTGACCGCAACCGCGTAACATCAGGAGAACAGCGAATCAAAGCGTGGACACATTTTCAATTCCCGGGGCGCGGCAGCACATACAGCGATTTCAAATGGTATTGGTACCATTTTGACGGAACCGATTGGGACGAGTCCCGAAAGCTGAACCGCATCTATAAGTTTCAAGGAAAGGCATGGGATTGGGAAGTTTCCAATGAAAACGGCAACTATGATTACTTGATGTATGCCGACATCGATTATGATCATCCTGATGTCACGGCAGAAATAAAGAGATGGGGAACGTGGTATGCCAATGAGCTGCAATTGGACGGATTCCGCCTTGATGCCGTCAAACACATTAAATTTTCTTTTTTGCGGGATTGGGTCAATCATGTCAGGGAAAAAACGGGAAAGGAAATGTTTACGGTAGCCGAATATTGGCAGAATGACTTAGGTGCGCTGGAAAACTATTTGAACAAAACAAACTTTAATCATTCAGTGTTTGACGTGCCGCTTCATTACCAGTTCCATGCTGCATCGACACAGGGAGGCGGCTATGATATGAGGAAATTGCTGAACGGAACAGTCGTTTCCAAGCATCCTGTGAAAGCGGTTACGTTTGTTGATAACCATGATACACAGCCGGGGCAATCGCTTGAGTCGACTGTCCAAACATGGTTTAAGCCGCTGGCTTACGCTTTTATTTTGACAAGAGAAGCAGGCTACCCGCAGATTTTCTACGGGGATATGTACGGGACGAAAGGAGCCTCGCAGCGCGAAATTCCTGCCCTGAAACACAAAATCGAACCGATCTTAAAAGCGAGAAAACAATATGCGTACGGAGCACAGCATGATTATTTCGATCATCATAACATTGTCGGCTGGACGAGGGAAGGCGACAGCTCGGTTGCAAATTCCGGTTTGGCGGCGTTAATAACAGACGGACCCGGCGGGACAAAGCGAATGTATGTCGGCCGGCAAAACGCCGGTGAGACATGGCATGACATCACCGGAAACCGTTCCGATTCTGTTGTCATCAATGCAGAAGGCTGGGGAGAGTTTCACGTAAACGGCGGATCGGTTTCGATCTATGTTCAAAGATAGAAGAAAAGAGTGATAGGACGGATTTCCTAAAGGAAATCCGTTTTTTTATTTTCTCCTTCTTATAAAATTTCTTTGATTCCATCTTATAATTAATTTTAACAAGGTGTCATCAGCCCTCAGAAAGGACTAGCTGACAGTTTGAATCGTATAGGTAAGGCGGGGATGAAATGGCAACGTTATCTGATGTAGCAAAGAAAGCAAATGTATCGAAAATGACGGTATCGCGGGTGATCAATCATCCTGAGACTGTGACGGATGAATTGAAAAAGCTTGTTCATTCCGCAATGAAGGAGCTCAATTATATACCGAACTATGCAGCAAGAGCGCTCGTTCAAAACAGAACACAGGTCGTCAAGCTGCTCATACTGGAAGAAATGGATACGACTGAACCTTATTATATGAACCTGTTAACGGGAATCAGCCGCGAGCTGGACCGTCACCATTATGCTTTGCAGCTTGTCACAAGGAAATCTCTCAATATCGGCCAGTGTGACGGCATTATAGCGACGGGGTTGAGAAAAGCCGATTTTGAAGGGCTGATTAAAGTATTTGAAAAGCCTGTCGTTGTATTTGGCCAAAATGAAATGGGCTATGATTTTATTGATGTTAACAATGAAAAAGGTACCTATATGGCAACACGCCACGTCATTGGGCTGGGCGTCCGTAATGTCGTCTTTTTTGGAATTGATTTGGATGAACCCTTTGAACGGTCAAGGGAAAAAGGCTACCTTCAGGCGATGGAAGGCAGTCTGAAAAAAGCGGCGATTTTCCGGATGGAAAACAGTTCGAAAAAAAGTGAAGCACGCGCACTGGAAGTGCTGGCATCCCTTGATGCACCGGCAGCCGTGGTTTGCGCTTCCGACCGCATCGCACTCGGGGTCATCCGCGCGGCGCAATCGCTCGGCAAAAAAATTCCGGAAGATGTCGCGGTTACCGGCTATGACGGGGTGTTTCTCGACCGGATCGCTTCGCCTCGCCTGACGACGATCAGACAGCCTGTTGTTGAAATGGGAGAGGCTTGCGCCAGAATCCTGCTGAAAAAAATCAATGAAGACGGAGCGTCGCAAGGCAATCAATTTTTTGAGCCGGAACTTATTGTCCGGGAATCGACTTTGTAAGGGTCTCATTCTGTTACCGGTAACAAGCTGAAAATGATTGTTCCTGTTATGCCGTCATGATAATTTCAGAATAAAAGCCGGTTTATCACAGCCGGACAACCAAAAAGGGGGAAACATGATGGAATATGCAGCGATTCATCATCAGCCTTTCAGCTCTGATGCCTATTCTTACGATGGAAGGACATTGCACATCAAAATCCGTACAAAAAAGAATGATGCCGATCACGTACGCTTCATTTGGGGAGATCCTTACGAATACACCGGTGGCACATGGAAAGCGAACGAGCTTGCGATGGCGAAAATTGCCGCGACAAGCACGCATGATTACTGGTTTGCCGAAGTGGCGCCTCCATTCAGGCGTCTGCAATACGGGTTTATCCTTACAGGCGCTGATGGTCAAGACACTTTTTACGGAAGCAGTGGTGCCTGTCCGTTTGCCGGAAAAGCGGCAGATATGGCCAAGTACTGTTTTAAATTTCCGTTTGTTCATGAGGCAGATACGTTTAATGCACCCGACTGGGTCAAATCAACCGTCTGGTATCAAATTTTTCCGGAGCGCTTTGCCAGCGGCCGAGAGGATTTGTCTCCGGAAAACGCTTTGCCGTGGGGAAGCAAGGACCCCGAGGTGGACGATTTTTTCGGAGGGGATTTGCAGGGGATCATAGACAAACTGGACTATCTGGAAGACTTGGGGGTAGGCGGCATTTATTTGACGCCGATCTTTGCCGCGCCTTCCAACCATAAATACGATACATTGGACTATTGCTCGATCGATCCGCATTTTGGCGATGAGGAACTCTTTCGCACGCTGGTCAGCCGGCTTCACGAGCGGGGAATGAAGATCATGCTTGACGCTGTTTTTAATCACATCGGCAGCGCTTCGCGAGAGTGGCAGGATGTCGTCAAAAACGGTGAAAAGTCCCGTTATAAAGACTGGTTTCATGTTCATTCTTTTCCTGTTAAAGAAGGCGGCTACGATACATTTGCGTTTACGCCCGAGATGCCGAAGCTCAATACCGCCAACCCGGAAGTTCAGGCTTATTTACTTGATATCGCGCTGTACTGGATACGCGAATTTGATATCGACGGCTGGCGTTTGGATGTGGCGAATGAAGTCGATCATGCGTTTTGGAAGAAGTTCCGTCAAGCCGTTACTGCAGAAAAGCCCGACATTTTTATATTGGGCGAAATCTGGCATCAGGCTGATCCGTGGCTTAGAGGAGACGAATTTCATTCGGTTATGAACTACCCGTTCACAGAACCGATGATTGACTATTTTGCAGACGGATCGATTTCAGCTTCGCAAATGGCGAGCCGCATCAATTCGCATCTCATGAGCGGGATGAAGCAGGTCAATGAGGTGATGTTTAATTTGCTGGACAGCCATGACACGAAGCGGATTTTGACAAGATGCGGAGGAGATGAGAAAAAAGTACGCTCTCTTTTGGCATTTATGTTTGCTCAGACAGGCTCGCCGTGCATTTATTACGGAACCGAAATCGGGCTGGACGGCGGGGATGACCCATTGTGCCGGAAGTGCATGGTTTGGGAAGAAGAGAAACAGAATCAAGAGATGCTCAGATTTATGAAACGGCTGATCGCTTTGCGAAAACAAGAAAATGATGTATTGACGTATGGAGCGCTCGAGTGGAGGCTGGTTGACGACGAAAACGATTTTGTCAGTTTTTCCCGAACGGATGAAGGAAAAGAGCTGATCTACTTCTTCCACCAGGGCAGCGAGGTGCGCCGTGTCAGATTGCGGGATTTGAAGATTGCAAGCGACAAAAGAATATATGATGCGTGGTCGGAAGAAGCGCTCCATCATGATGATGCGGTCGACATACAGCCAGGCGGGTTTTTCATTTTGGGGGCGGTTTAAATTCTGTTACCGGTAACAGAATTTAAACTATTGTAACCGCTTTCTATCGAGGATTACAATTGTCTCAGATTCTAAGATAGAAGGGGGAAAAAAGATGCAACATTTAAAAAAAGGATTTTTAGCGATGCTGGCGACAGTTCTGCTGTTCGGTCTTGCCGCCTGTTCAAGTTCAAAGGAAACGGGGGGCAACGGCGGGAAAAAAGTGCTGACCGTGTCTGTAGAAGAGGTCTATAAACCTTACGTTGAAAGCATAAAGGAAGGTTTTGAAAAAGAGAATGATGTGACAGTCAAAATTGTTGAAAAGCCAATGTTCGATCAGCTTGAAGCGCTTCCTCTTGACGGCCCGGCAGGCAATGCGCCCGATGTCATGCTTGCGGCATACGACCGTATCGGCGGCTTAGGACAGCAAGGGCATTTGCTGGAAGTCAAACCGTCTAAGACTAAAAGCTTCGGCGACAAAGAAATGCAGCAAGTAACAGTTGACGGAAAAGTCTACGGAATCCCGCTTGTTATTGAAACTCTCGTACTCTATTACAATAAAGACCTGTTAAAAGCGCCGCCAAAAACCTTTAACGAGCTTGAGGATTTAACAAAAGACAAGAGGTTCGCTTTTTCTTCGGAAAAAGGAAAATCGACCGCTTTTCTCGCAAAGTGGACGGACTTTTACATGTCATACGGTTTAATGGCGGGATACGGGGGATATGTATTCGGAGCTGACGGCACGGATTCCGGAGACATCGGTCTGAACAACAACGGGGCCGTGGAAGCGGTGGAATACGCCGAGAAATGGTTCAGTGAATATTGGCCGAAAGGCATGCAGGACAATACGAGCGCTGACGATTTTATCCAGCAGACCTTTATGGACGGAAAAGCAGCTGCTGTTATCGGAGGTCCATGGTCGGCTTCCAATTATAAAGAAGCCGGTTTGAACTACGGTGCCGCGAAAATCCCGACATTGCCAAACGGAAAAGAATATGCCCCGTTTGCAGGCGGAAAAGGCTGGGTCGCCTCTAAATATACGAAAGAGGCAGAGCTTGCTGAAAAGTGGCTGCAATATGCCGCAAATGACGAAAATGCTTACCGTTTTTATGAAGATACGAACGAAGTTCCGGCCAACCTCGCCGCACGAAAAAAAGCAGGGGAGCAAAAAAGCGAGCTGACGTCGGCGGTCATCACACAATACGAAACGGCGACTCCGACTCCGAACATTCCGGAGATGGCCGAGGTGTGGACAGGTGCAGAAAGCCTGATATTTGACGCGGCAGCAGGGAAAAAATCGGCACAGCAATCAGCGGATGATGCCGTCCGTGTAATTAAAGAAAACATTAAAGAAAAGTATGTGAAATAAAACGGCGGTTTTAGCGTCCGGAAGAATAGAGGGCGAAAAAAATGAACAAAGACCAAACACTTGCAAAACGGAGCCGGAAGGCAGCGCTGTTATCGATAATTCCCGGTGCTGGCCAGATTGCAAACCGGCAGTTTTCAAAGGGGATCCTTTTTCTTGTCATCACAGGCTTGTTTATTTGTGAGTTAGCGGTTTTCGGTTATCAGGCGCTGATCGGCCTCGCGACGCTGGGGACTGTCCCGGGAGAAGATCACTCGCTGTTTCTGTTGATAGAGGGCACGCTGCAATTGATATTGACGCTCGTTTTTCTGATGTTTTACATCTTTAATCTGTATGATGCCCGGAAGACCGCCGCGATGAAAGCGGCGGGTTTGAAAATCAGCGAGACGGCCGGGGACATGATCAGAAATGCAGGTGACAAAGGGTTTCCGTATTTATTTACGCTGCCGGCATACCTCATGATGGTGTTTGTGATTATTTTTCCGGTGCTGGTGACTCTGTTTATCGCGTTTACAAACTACGATTTTTATCATATTCCGCCTAACAGTCTCATCGACTGGGTCGGCTTTAAAAATTTCATGAATATCTTTTTCCTTGGCTCATATCGGCAAACATTCGCCGATGTACTGGGCTGGACGATCATCTGGACGATCTGTGCGACAACGCTGCAAATTGTTCTCGGCATCGTGACAGCGTTGGTCGTCAATCAAAACTTTATTAAAGGCAAGCGGATGTTCCGGATCATCTTTCTGCTTCCGTGGGCCGTTCCGGCATTTATTACGATTATGAGCTTTGCCAACATTTTTAATGACTCGGCGGGCGCGATGAATGTCCAAGTGATCCCGCTTTTGAACCAGCTCCCGTTCGTCGATATCCCGGCTGTCGCATGGAAGACCGATCCGTTCTGGACAAAGACGGCTTTGATTATGATTCAGACGTGGCTCGGTTTTCCATACATTTATGTCATGGTGACAGGGGTGCTTCAGGCGATTCCCGGAGAGCTTTATGAAGCGGCAAAAATTGACGGCGCGACATTTATTCAGCGCTTTAAACACATTACGCTGCCGATGATTTTATTTGCGACCGCACCGGTGATGATTACCCAGTATACGTTTAATTTCAATAACTTCTCGATCATCTATTTATTTAATGAGGGCGGTCCGGGGAGTGCGGGGGCCGGAGCTGGGTCAACCGACATCTTAATATCCTGGATCTATAAGCTGACGACGGGAACGTCGCCGCAGTATTCCGTGGCGGCTGCTGTCACACTGCTCATTTCTTTCATTGTCATCGGGGTTTCCCTGATTGCTTTTAAGAAATCGAATGCCTTTGGCAATGAGGAGGTCATGTAGATGAGAGGGATTTTCAAAAATACGCGGTTCACCGGGATTCTGAACAAGGTTTTGACCTATATATTTTTGACGTTTTTAAGCATCGTGATTATTTATCCGCTTTTGATTACGGCATCATCCGCATTTCGGGTCGGGAATGTAGCGGCTTTTACACTCGATTTTTCGGGCCAATGGACATTGGACCACTTTAAGCGGCTGTTTGAAGAGACGCTTTACCTCAACTGGTACGGGAATACGCTTGTGATCGCGCTGTCTGTCATGGTGTTCCAGGTGACGATTGTGACGCTTGCCGGCTATACGTACAGCCGCTACCGGTTTGCGGGCCGAAAAAAGAGTCTCATTTTCTTTTTGATCATTCAAATGGTGCCGACGATGGCGGCGCTGACCGCTTTTTACGTCCTGGCCATGCTGATCGGAGCTTTGGACCAATATTGGTTTTTAACTGCAATCTATATCGGCGGCGGAATTCCGATGAACACATGGCTGATGAAGGGCTACTTTGATACAGTGCCTAGAGAAATCGATGAAGCGGCGCGGATTGACGGAGCGGGGCACCTGCGGATCTTTGCTTCGGTCGTTCTGCCGCTTGTGAAACCGATGCTTGCTGTCCAGGCGCTGTGGGCGTTTATGGGGCCGTTCGGCGACTATCTGCTGGCGAAATTTCTGCTTCGCTCGCCGGAAAGCCTGACCATCGCCGTCGGTTTGCAGACATTCATCTCCAATCCGCAGCAGCAAAAAGTCGCGCTGTTTGCAGCGGGCGCGATTCTTGCGGCTCTGCCGATTTGCATCTTGTTCTTCTTTCTCCAAAAGAACTTTGTGTCCGGTTTGACATCCGGCGGAACGAAGGGATAAACCGATGAACGACATGAGACACGAAAAGCTGATCGTCCGCTTTCTTAAAGCAGCGGCATCACCGGCGGGCGTCATGCGCTGCAAACATACATTCAGCTGGCTCGAAATTTCTTTTCTGTTTATGTTTTTGACAGCTTGCTTAACGGCGCCCGTGTCGATTGCGTTGATGAAAATGGACCGCTTCAACGCCGGGAATTTGCTCCCAAACGTTGTTCAAAAGGCTGACGCGCAATTCATCAAACAATTAAAAGGCTACCAATTGACAAACGGGAGATTGACAGGCACAGACGAGCTGTACCGTGTGGAGAAAGAGAAAACCTTGCTGGCGGTCGATTTGAAGCATGAATTGAAAACAAGCGGTGAGAACGGCCGGATAAAGGCGGAAGGCGGCTATCAAAACGCGCTCATCTTTCAGTCAGATCATCTGATTATCAGCGATCAAAGCGGAGCGGGGTTTTCTGTCCGCTATCCGGCAAAGGCCGGGCTGAATGATCTGGATGCCGATCATGTAGGGGATTTTATCGGTGCCATGTGGTTTGCCCAATATAAGCCGCTTATCATCATGCTGGCCTGTTCCGCGGTTTTCATCATTTCGCTTTTTGTAACGGCCGTTCTGACGGGAGGCATCTGGATCTCCAAAAAATCCAACATGACCGGGATAAGGTCGTTTAAGGAAGCGGCCGCAGCGGCGGTGTGCGGATCAGCGCTTCCGGCAGCGGCTGCAATGGCTTTTGGTATGATCCGCTTTGACTTCATCATGATGCTGCTCATCCATTCGTGCGGAAGCGCTTTGATGGTCTCTTTCATCTTCAGGCATATATTCAAAACCCGCCATCACAACGAAAATCTTCAGTCAGGAGGAAATCATGGTAAATCAGCGGCTATTTGAGATCGACCAGTGGAAAATCAAAACAAACCAATTTGAAAAAGAACATAAGCGGCTTCAGGAAAGTCTGACATCCTTGGCGAACGGCTATATGGGGATCAGGGGGAATTTTGAAGAAAGCTATTCAGGCGAAAGTCTCAAAGGCACATATATCGCAGGGGTTTGGTTCCCGGACAAAACGCGTGTCGGCTGGTGGAAAAACGGCTATCCCGAATATTTCGGGAAAGTGATCAATGCGATGAATTTCATCGGAATTGATGTATATGTAGACGACGAAAAAGTCGACCTCAATCAAAACGGCATCGAATCGTTTGAATTGGAGCTCAATATGAAGGAAGGCATCCTGCGGAGAAGCGCTGTCGTTCGCGTGAATCAAAAGGCTGTCAAAATTTCGTCGGAGCGCTTTCTTAGTCTTGATGTCCAGCAGCTGTGCGCGATTCATTATGAAGCGGAATGCCTGACCGATGAAGCTGTTATTACACTTGTCCCTTATCTTGATGGCCATGTCGCAAATGAGGATGCCAATTTCGAAGAGCGGTTTTGGCAGGAAGAAGCGAAAGGCGCCGAATCTCATCGCGGTCATCTTGTGACGAAAACGATTGAGAATCCGTTTGGAACGCCGCGTTTTACGGTGGCTGCTTCAATGTGCAATGTGACAGAAGGATATGTCAGCGAGCATTTTCAAACGGATGCGATGTACGCGGAAAACCGCTTCTGTTACGAAGTGAAGCCGGGAACAAAGGCTTCTTTAAAAAAATTGATCATTGTCACAACGTCCCGGGACTTTGAAGAAGCAGAGCTTTTAGTAAAGGGCAGGGCGCTTTTGGCTGATGTTCTTCAGCAGGGATATGAAGAAGCAAAGCGGAGGCATACCGAACATTGGATGGAAAGGTGGGCAAAGGCTGACATTGAAATTAAAGGGGATGATGAGCTTCAGCAGGGCATCCGGTACAACCTCTTTCAGCTTTTCTCGACATACTACGGAACCGATTCGCGCTTAAACATCGGGCCGAAAGGATTCACGGGCGAGAAATACGGAGGAGCCGCCTACTGGGATACTGAGGCGTACGCCGTTCCTGTGTATTTGGCGACGGCCGAGCCGGAGGTGACAAAGAATCTGCTTTTATACCGATATCATCATTTGGAGGCAGCTAAACGGAATGCGGCCAAACTGGGGCTGAAGGGAGCCCTTTATCCGATGGTGACCTTCACAGGCGATGAATGCCACAATGAATGGGAGATCACCTTCGAAGAAATTCACCGCAATGGCGCAATCTGTTATGCGATCTACAATTATGTCAATTACACAGGCGACCGTGACTATATGAAAGAATACGGGATAGACGTTCTCGTCGAAATCAGCAGATTTTGGGCTGACCGTGTCCACTTCTCAAAACGTAACAACAAATATATGATCCACGGCGTTACAGGGCCGAATGAATATGAAAACAATGTCAACAACAACTGGTATACGAATTTGATTGCGTCGTGGACGCTTGAGTACACGCTCGAAAACCTCGCTGTCCTCCCGGAGGAAAAACGCCGTCGGCTTGATATACGGGAAGCCGAGATGGAGAGGTGGAAGGATATCATTGCGAAAATGTACTATCCATACAGTGAGGAATTAAATGTTTTTATTCAGCATGATACATTCCTGGATAAAGAGCTTCAGGCAGCGGATGAGCTTGAACCGGATGACCGCCCGCTCTATCAGAATTGGTCATGGGACAAAATTCTCCGCTCCAGTTTTATTAAGCAGGCGGATGTTCTGCAAGGCATTTATTTCTTTAATCATCGATTTACGACGGAAGAAAAACGGCGCAACTTTGAATTTTATGAACCGATGACGGTTCATGAATCGAGCCTTTCGCCGTCTGTCCATGCGGTGCTGGCGGCTGAACTCAAAATGGAAAAGAAAGCGCTTGAACTGTATAAGCGTACAGCGAGGCTTGACCTGGATAATTACAATCATGACACAGAGGAAGGGCTTCATATTACATCGATGACTGGAAGCTGGCTCGCGATCGTGCAAGGATTTGCCGGCATGCGGACCCAAGATGAGACGCTGTCGTTTGCTCCGTTTTTGCCGAAGGAATGGGACGGTTATTCGTTCAACATCAATTATCGGAACCGGCTAATCAATGTGCAGGTAGAGGAAAACAGCGTCGCCTTCAACCTTGTAAAAGGAGAACCGCTTTCCATGACAGTTTATGGAGAGCAAATCGCACTGAACGGACGGTATGAAAGGAGGATGCCCGATGAGTCAATGGTGGAAAGAGGCAGTCGTGTATCAAATTTACCCGCGGAGTTTTTATGATTCCAACGGAGACGGATTCGGTGATTTGCAGGGCGTGATTCAAAAGCTCGATTACATTAAAAGCCTCGGAGCCGATGTTATCTGGCTGTGTCCTGTGTTTGATTCCCCGCAAGATGACAACGGCTACGACATCAGCGACTACAGAAGCATATACGAAAAGTTCGGGACGAACGATGATATGTTTCAATTGATTGATGAAGTGCATAAACGCGGAATGAAAATCATCATGGATCTTGTCGTGAACCACACGTCTGATGAACATGCCTGGTTTGCCGAAAGCCGCAAGTCAAAGGACAATCCTTACCGTGATTATTATTTTTGGAAAGATCCAAAGGCGGACGGTTCAAAACCGAACAATTGGGGATCGATCTTTTCAGGATCGGCGTGGACATTCGATGAGCGGACAGGGCAATATTACCTTCACTACTTTTCGAGAAAGCAGCCTGACTTAAACTGGGAGAATGAAGCGGTTCGCCGGGAAGTATACGATTTGATGACGTTTTGGATGGACAGAGGCGTTGACGGCTGGCGGATGGATGTGATCGGTTCCATTTCCAAATACGTCGACTTTCCCGATTATGAAACAGATAACAGCCGTCCTTATGTAGTCGGCCGCTATCATTCAAACGGCCCCCGTCTGCACGAATTTATACAAGAGATGAACCGGGAAGTGCTGTCCCGTTACGACTGCATGACGGTCGGCGAAGCAAACGGCTCAGATGTTGAAGAAGCGATAAAATACACGGATCCAAGCAGACATGAGCTGAACATGATTTTTACATTTGAACATATGGACATCGATACAAAACAACATTCGCCGAATGGGAAATGGCAGATGAAGCCGTTTGATCCGATCGCTTTAAAAAAGACGATGACGAGGTGGCAGGCCGCTTTAATGAATGTCGGCTGGAACACGCTCTATTTCGAAAATCATGATCAACCGAGGGTCATATCCCGCTGGGGCAATGACCGCGAACTGCGCAAACAATGCGCCAAAGCATTTGCAACGGTCTTGCACGGGATGAAGGGAACCCCGTTCATTTATCAGGGAGAAGAAATCGGCATGACAAACAGTGAAATGCCGCTCGAGATGTATGATGATCTCGAAATCAAAAACGCATACCGCGAACTTGTCCTCGAAAATCAAACGATGACAGAGGAAGACTTTCGAAAAGCCGTGGCGAAAAAAGGGCGGGATCACGCGAGAACGCCGATGCAATGGGATGACGGAAAACACGCGGGCTTCACAGATGGAGAGCCTTGGCTGGCGGTAAATCCCCGCTATCAAGAAATCAATGTGAAGGAATCGCTCTCAGATGAAGATTCGATTTTCTATTATTATCAGAAGCTCATCGGGCTGCGCAAACAACATAAAGTTATCGTACATGGAGATTACCAGCTGCTGCTTGAGGATGATCCGCAAATCTTTGCGTATATCCGTGAATACCGGGGCGAAAAGCTGTTAGTCGCCGTGAATTTGTCAGAAGAAAAGGCGCTGTTTCATGCTCCGCCGGAATTGCTTGAAGACAAGTGGGATGTGCTGTTATCCAATTACGCCCGCGATCGGCTTGATATAAGCGGCAGCATGGACATGGAACCCTATGAAGCTTTTATGATGATCAGCCGGGCAAAGGGTTCGACATTATGAAAGCGGTCATTTTTGACTTGGACGGCGTGATCACGGATACGGCCGAGCATCATTATCTCGCTTGGAAACATACTGCCGAACAAATCGGCATTGAGATTGACCGGAGCTTTAATGAACGACTGAAAGGAATCGACAGAGAGCGGTCGCTTAACACGATTTTGATTCACGGCGGTGCGGCCGGAACGTATCGGGAGGCGGAGAAACAAGAGATCATGCGCCGGAAAAATCAATACTACCAACAGCTGATCCAAAACTTGACACCGCATGACCTGTTGCCGGGAATCGCCGGGCTATTTGCCGAATTGAAAAGGGAAAATGTAAGCATCGCGTTAGCTTCGTCAAGCCGAAACGCGCCCGCTATTTTGCAACGGCTCGGGCTCATGGACGAATTTCATGCTGTCGTTGACCCGGCTGCGCTTGCTCGCGGAAAGCCCGACCCCGAAATCTTTTTGACTGCCGCAGCGCTGCTCGGTGTGCCTCCGTCTCAGTGTGCAGCAATCGAAGACGCTGAAGCCGGGATCGCCGCGATCAAATCCGCAGGGATGTTTGCGGTGGGAGTCGGTGATGAGACATCGCTGAGCGGGGCTGATTTGATCGTGCCCGACACAAACGAGCTGACATTTGAGCTGCTGAAGGAAGGATGGCAGCGCTGTTGCTGCATAAGAGAAGACAAATGAATCGTAAAATGGCAGGCCGCCGCTGGCGGCCTTATTTGCAATCAGAGAGGTGAAGGCAAAATTAAGATCAAGGTGTTCGGGAGGCCGTTCGGATATGCTTTTCGAATCGAAACCATCAGGCGATTGAATACCGACCTGTTGCAAATTCTAACGCCTGCGCTTTTCATGAAAAACAGCCTAATCGATCCTTTTAAAAGGATGATTAGGCTGAATGTTTATTGAGACATTTGCAATTTGACAAACTTCCGTTTGCCGACTTGGATAATCATACCGTGTTCGACCGCCACATCCGCATGAATCGATTCTGCTTTGATGCCGTTGATTTTAACGCCGCCGTTTTGGATCATTCGGCGGGCTTCGCTTTTGGAAGGGAGGAGTCCGAGCGTCACCAATAAATCGGTGACAGGCACCGTTCCGTCACCTTGCCAGTGTACAGGCGTTATATTGTCCGGCGCGCTGTTTTGCTGAAAAACCTTTTTAAACTGCTGTTCGGCCGCTTCGGCTGCCTCGCTTCCATGATACATGTTGACGATGGTTTTCCCGAGAAGCATTTTCGCATCTCGCGGATGAACGGCCCCCGTTTCCAAATCTTTTACAAGTCGTTTTTTATCTTCCGCCTCCAGGTTGGTCGCAAGATGGATATATTTTTTCATCAAACTGTCCGGAAGCGACATCGTTTTTCCGAACATTTCATGAGGGTCTTCATCAATGCCGATGTAATTGTTCTTTGATTTCGACATTTTTTCAACCCCGTCAAGTCCTTCAAGCAGCGGCATGAGAATGACGACCTGTTTTTCTTTTCCATACTTTTCCTGAAAGTGTCTGCCCATGAGCACGTTAAAATGCTGATCCGTTCCGCCCAGTTCGATATCGCTGTCGAGAACGACCGAATCATATCCCTGCATCAACGGGTAAAAGAATTCATGAAGCGAAATCGGCTTTTGCATGGCCATTCTTTCTTCAAAATCATCGCGTTCCATTAAACGGGCGACGGTAATTTTGCCCGCGAGCGCAATGACGTCTTCCAAGGTTAATCGTTTCAGCCATTTTGAGTTGTAGTGAAGCTCGACTTTGTTCTGATCAAGCACTTTTCCAAACTGTTGAAAGTATGTTTCGGAATTGCGGCGGACTTCTTCGTCCGTCAGCTGTTTCCTTGCGGCGGATTTTCCTGTCGGATCGCCGATTTTTCCTGTGAAATCTCCGATCAGGAGCTGGACGATATGTCCATTTTCCTGAAATTGGCGCAGCTTATTCAAGACGACAGTGTGGCCTAAATGAACGTCAGGCGCCGACGGATCGAGACCAAGCTTAATTTTCAGCGGTTCGCCGGTCAAAATCGATTTGGCCAGCTTTGCCCGCAGTTCTTCCGGGGGAATGACCTCCTCCGCTCCGTTCATATATAAGTGAAGCTGCCTTTCGACTTCCCGCTTCTCGGCAGTTGTCAGTTGATCAAATTGTTGTTGCTGCATGATAACTCCTCCTTTTTTGTATAAAAAAAGAGCCTCATCCCGATAAGGGACGTGGCTCAAATGCACGCGGTACCACCCTGGTTGAAGACCTCCGTCTTCCGCTCTATTTCAGATAACGGTTTCCCGTTCTTTGCTACTTGAAGGTTCACAAAGAAAGCTCGGGGAGGTAATTCGCGTCTGCCTTTGTACCGGCTCGCACCAGCCGCCGGCTCTCTGGAACAGGGAGACAGCCCGCTACTTGTTCCCGTCGTTGCTTATGGTTTATGAAGATTGTCGTTCACTTTTCGAAGGAGCTCGATCAATGTATTCTGCTCCTCTTTTGTCATGCCTTTGATCAGCATTGTTTCCCCTTTGTGGAACGCCGGATAGAGCTCTTCAATAGCGGCTTTTCCTTCAGGGGTGATCTCGGCGTATACGTGTCTGCGGTCTCTCGGATCCGTGCTTTTTCCGCAAAAGTTCTTTTTTTCAAGCGTTTTAATGACATTGCTCGCAGTGGCTGTTGAAATGCCTGACAGTTCAGCGAGTTTTCTCGTTTCAAGCCTGCCCCATACCCATAGATCGTAAAGAATCGAAAAAGCCGTCCATGACAATTGATATGAGGAAAGGATCTCGGTCTCCATTTTGACGCGGAGCTTTTGCGCTGACCGGTAAAGGTTGGTGGCAACCGAAATGGCTTCAAGATTCAAGGACTCGATCGGCATGCGTTTCAGCTTGATGAGTGTGTCGTGTTCTTCCTGTCGAAGATGGGGGGATCTATCCAAATCGTGACGCCTGCCTTTTTATTTTCAGAATCATTAGCTATGAAACGAATTTTAACAGATGGTTTTCATCCATGCAAGCCCTTTTTTGATATGACGAGAAAAGCCGGCATCATGATGATGACCGGCACTTGTTTCAGCTATTTTTTGGTGATCTGTTTGCGGCGCACTTCAACCCGATCCCCTTTTTGAATGTTGTCATACTGTTTTTTCGAGACGAGGACGGCATGTTCTTTTCCGTTTTGATCTTCAATCAACAGCCAATATCTTTTTTCTTTTCGTTCAGAGAGCGCTTTTTCTTTGATTCCGGCGGTGCGGAGCATGCTTTTTTGTTCTGCTGTATATCCGCCCGCGTGGAAGATCATCCAGTATGGAAAGTAGTAATTCAAAAAGGCTGATCCAGCAGGATTTTGATTGAGTGTTTGCTTGATGCTTCCTTTGTATAGGGCATTGGACGGCAATGTCCGCTGGATGGCGTTGAACTGACTGCTCTTGTTTAAATATTGTCGGCTCGCAGACTGATTCATATAACTGCGCATTCTCTGGTTGACTGAACCCGGACGTGTTTTTAAAGAGCTGTTATTAGCCGAGGAACTCGCAGCCTTGGTTCCGGATGTTCCATTGCTGCCTGTTGCCTCTGCTTGAGCAAAAGGCAGCAAGAGAGACAGCGCCATGATCAAAATAAGAGGAGCGCTTTTTTTCTTCATTGTTCATCACTGCTTTTTTGTTCCACTTTATCTTTGACGACGCCCTCAAGCGGCTCCTGGTCATATTTGATGTATGGGGGACGGTAGATGAAGGCTTCATGATCGCGGATTTTAATATAAGGCTGTTCGACATTTTCCACATTTTCTACATATTTTTTGAAAGTCTCCGTCTTTTCTTTCCCATTTTTCACGTATGATGCTTTCAGTAAAGGTGCTTTGTCGGATTCGCTGTCATTCACGTAATCAAACCATACGAGATCGTATCTTTGAATGGAATGGTCTTCTGAGACCTCTTGTGAACGGTCTGAAGCGGATGATGAACATCCAGATAGGGGAACGGCGAAAAGCATCGCAGCCGCGGATAACGAGATCAGTTTCGATTTTTTCACTGTGATCATCCTATTCATTTCGGTTTCTCTTTTATATACGAACGATCCTGGCAAAGGTGTCATCTGTTCTTGATAGTTTGGTAGAAAACTGGGCGTAATAATTGCATTTTAAACGTAAACAAACTGTAAAATACCATTTCTATGAAAAAAGGTATAATTTGAATGTCAGAAAAAAATCCCATTCACGGAGGATATTTTTATATGAAGAAGATACTTTTTTCTGTTTTTGTTTTGGCAGGCAGCTTACTATTGGCATTCAATTTTGCCGGTGAGGCGAGTGCTAAAACGAAAAAAGTCAGCGGCTACATCACTTGGTACAACGGCGTGGGCAAAGTCGGCGCTGACGGCAAAAGGCTCGGCCATTGGGACTGCGCCACAAAGATGGGCTTCGATGTTCCGAGAAAAGGCACAAAAATAAGAGCCTATTCTAAAGCAAAACCAAAGAAAGTCATTACAGTCTATAAATATGATGTCGGCAGAATGCCGGGCGCTGTGTTGGATGTAAGCCCGAAAGCTTTTAGAGCTTTGGGATTTCCGACAAGCAAAGGAAAGGTAGCCGGACATTATACATATAAAAAATAGGAGAAAAGAAGCAAGGAAAATCGTTTTCTTGCTTCTTTCAATTGGCGGGGGCGAATATGAAAAAAGTCTTTGTGTTTTTGTTGGCGGCCGTCATTTTAGCCGCAGGCGCATTTGCGGCCTTCCGCTATTTCGTCCCGGAAAAAGCGGAGCCGGCAAAGGGCGGCGGTTCGGACCTGCTCGTATCGATAACCGATCAGAAGCTGATGACCGCTTACTATGAAAATCAAAATAAGCTGTATGAAGAAAAGATGACGGATTACCCGGCTGCGGCATTAGACCGGAAAAAACGCATTCTTTATTATACGAACACCGATAACAGCAATATGAAGCATTTGATCAGGCTGGATTTGCAGTCGGGCGAAAAAACAACCCTATATTCAGGGGATGAATATGTCGACGGACTCAGTTTATCGGCGGATGGTTCGAAGCTGTTCATGCGATACAACCTTGCGGAGGAGAGAAATTTTCACCTCGCTTCCTTTGATTTAAAACAAAAGGCGTTTCACGTCATTTATCCATCGTTAAACAACAAGGACGAGAGTGTCAGCTACTATCAGTACAACAAAGCGAACAATCAATTCGTTATGCTGCATTATTCATTGAAAGAAGACTATCAAAAAACAGATGAGGCCAACAGCAAAGGAGTGCCGCCCAAACCGACGAATATGAACATTTCCCTGGCGGATGAGAAAGATCAGCACCAGGTGAAAACGATCGCAAAATTTATCAATGACACGGCAATTTCGCCGGATGGCAAAACGATCGTCTTTACAGAATCGGCTGATGATCAGAAGTCGATTTATGCGATGGATGCCGAAACGAAAAAATATAAAGCGATCATTTCAGATCAGCGGGCATTTTCATTAGTCGACTCAGCACAGCCGCAATTCTCGAAAGACGGGAAAAAACTTTACTTTCTCGCTGAAGCAAAAGATGCGAAGCTGCTTGAAGATGAAACGGGGAGCGAAGCAAGGGTGAGAACGATTTATTCGTATGATATGGATACGAATAAAGTGAGCAAAGCCTGGGAAAAAACAAACGGGATTATCAACACCTTTTCCGTTATTGACGAATAATGAGCATCAGCCGGCACAAACAGTCTGTGCCGGCTGATGTTTTATCATGAGCCGTTTGCCTGAGACGCCGCAGCCGAGCTCGTCATAATGGCGATTGCTGCCGTCTGTTGTGCTTGAATAACGGCTTCAAGCGTTTGATAAAGTCCTGTTTCCAGAAGCGTCGGATCTTCCGTTTTTTCGCTCATGTACAAATTGACAGCCGTTTTCAGATTCATGTCTTTCTGCCACCTGAACAGTTTATCGCTGTTCAATGCGCCTGCCATGATTGTGATGGCATCTATGTCTTTTTCACCGTTCTCAAGCAATGCAAGCAGTCCGATTTCCGGGTATTGGACAGGCTTCGGTCTTCTATGCTTTTTTGTCAATTCATCGTATATCCGAAGGGAGCGGGCGACAAGCTGATCGGCATCCCGCTCCGGCAAAAGCGAGAGGATGTGGCTGAGAAACTGCAAATCGTTCCCTTTGCGAAAACCCGCTTGGTTCAGCTTTTGGTAAAACGCTTCGATATAGTCGATCAGTTCACCTGTTTCCATGTCTGAACCGGCCAAAAGCACGGCGAGCGGGTAATCGCCGGCCGATGTTAAAAAGACGTGCTTGTCCTTCATTCCTTTGTAAATAGACAAAGCCCGATTGATTTTGTCTTCATGATCATGCTCATCAGGATATTTTGTCAAAAGGATAAGTGCGGACAAGTAGGTGAAAATGCTTTTTTTGAATCCGTTGCCGGTCAGTTTTTCGTAAATAATGAAAAAAGGTCTGATATGCGTTTCAGGTTCTTCGAAGCGCACGTCAAACATAGCGGCGAATGTATAGCGATGGGCCGACTTTAACGGCGAAAATGTCCCGGCGGCCTGTTTGACGGCCTCACTAAGCGTTAAAAACCGTTCTTTATTAAAAGGCCGCTTGTTGACGACATACATGGAAGCAATCATCATCAATGTCCGCTGATCTGTGACTTTCCATTTTAAATCGCTTTTTAACTCAGAGTAAATTGCTTTATATTGATCCAATCGCTGCTGCAGTTTAGCAGATGCCATTTTATCTGTCTCCTTCCTCGGTTTGCGTCGTTTTTGTATATACGAAGCAAAGGAAAATAAGTTTCATGGATTTGGCATCATACCGGGCTTTTGCTTAATAATATGGAAAAGGATACAGCGCGGCAATAATAACAAACGGGAAGATCCTGCTCCTGAACCGTCGGAATCGCCGGCGCGGATATCCGTATCCGCCGTAAAACTGCCTTTCATCTGTCACGTCTTCGGGAATGAGGAGAGATGCTTCCTGACGGTTCACCCCTTCAAGGATCCCGTGAACGGAACGGCCGTCCTTCATTTTCAGC
The DNA here is from genome assembly GCF_021043345.1 of Bacillus sp. BS3(2021). Classification (NCBI taxonomy): domain Bacteria; kingdom Bacillati; phylum Bacillota; class Bacilli; order Caryophanales; family Bacillaceae; genus Bacillus; species Bacillus sp. BS3(2021). The sequence continues at coordinate 181,419 of NZ_JAJNDM010000007.1, read as the reverse complement.
ACGACGTGATAGTGCATGTATTTGCGGCATAAATCGTGCAAAGACCTTTGATGATCATGGGGCATTGAACAAACGGCATCTTTCGGAACACTCATATTCATTTCCATCTCCTTTTAGATTTATGGTATTCATCTAATGGATGAATGTTCCGGCTTGGAACGGTGAAGCCGTGGTATATGTAAAAAAGCCGATATGAATCGGCTTTAAAGATCAATGGTCAGCACTTCTTTCTGCGGCACTTGAAACGGTCGTCATCATCATCAGAAAAACACTTTCTTTTTCTGCATTTGAACCGGTCATCGTCAGAGCTGCGGGTTTTATCCGTTTTAACGGTTTTATCCGTATTATTTGTTTTATCCGTTTTATCCGTTTTATCCGTTTTATCCGTTTTATCGGTATCCGCCGAACGCAGCGCTTTCCTTGACTGTCTTTCTTTTTCCCGCTCAGGGCTGTATGGATCGTAATTGTCATAGTACTCTTCGTAGCTGCTCATTTTGAGGCAATCACCGCCTTTGGGTCATGATATGATAATGTATTATAAAGAGGGGCGTTTTGCCTGTGCATATGTAATGGTTTGTTGTGCCGTAAATAAGCTGATCAACTGACAAAATTCAACATTGAATAAAAGGATTTTTCGTTTCAACCGCTAATATTATTATGTATCAACTATTTTTTTACGGCTGCGCCTGCCGATGCTTGCGAGAAAGCATTCAGGCGGACAGTCTGATAGGATAGAAGGAGCGGAATGCCAATGAAACGATCCGAAAGTGAAGGAGAGTACTTATGAAAAATAGTAGAAAAAAAGAAATCTTATCGTGGGTGAAAACACTTGTCATAGCCGCCGCGCTTGTCATGGTTTGCCGCTATTTTCTGTTTACGCCGTCAACTGTTTTGGGAGATTCAATGTATCCGACTTTAGAGGACGGCAACATGGTCATGGTTAGTAAAATCAGCGATATTCAGCGCTTTGATAAAATTATTTTTCACGCGCCTGATTCAGATGAAAACTATGTGAAAAGGGTGATCGGCCTCCCGGGGGATACGATCGAAATGAAGGACGATGTCCTTTATATTAACGGAAAAGTATATGATGAGCCTTATTTAAAGAAAAACAAACAAAAGCTGACGCTTCATGAACATTTAACAGATAATTTCACACTGGAGAAATTAACCGGCAAACAAAAGGTGCCGGAAGACCACTTGTTCGTGATGGGTGATAACCGTCAAAACAGCAAGGACAGCCGCTTTTTCGGATTTATTACAATGGACTCCGTTGTCGGCAAAGTTGAGTTCCGTTATTTTCCTTTCAATGAGATCGGCGGAATAGAATAGAAACGAAAAAGGCTTCCCATGATACGAATGGGAAGTTTTTTGGTTGTTAGAGCCCAGTTTTGGATGTCACAGATGCTCTCTAAATAAAAAGGGATTGCCATGTTTGATTGTTGATTATAATTTATCATTGAAACAATAATAACTAAAAAATCCTCGATTTAACAATTTAGTGTATGGTATTCTTTAAGCACAAATATTGTTCACTTTTACTATACATATTATTGGGGGGATAAATGGAATCAAAAAATAGTATAACTTACACCGTCTATAACTGTATTTTTCTCTCTGAAAAGTTAGTTTTTTAGTTGTTCTAAATCAGAGGTTTCAGCTTTTCTAAGGAGTAATCTTGATTTTTTTATTTTCAATTCTTACGTTGTTGCTGCGATGATTGACATAAATTCTGATAGGAGGTCATTATGTTTAATACACAACAGAGAGATAAGCTGCTAGAACTGAAGAAAAAGTTTGGAAGTGGTTTTATCGCAGTTTTCTATATCTCTATTCTTCTTTCCGTGTGTACGTTTTTTATAGAATACAAATATTTTCTCATTGTATTATTCGCGCCCACTATTATTGTAATGTTAATCAACCCTCCTTTTTCCGAAAAAAAGGGTGTGTTTCGTTTCATTGCCGGCCTTTATTTGCTTTTATTGGCACTGGCAACATACTTGTGGCTTTAGGCATGAAAAATCCGGACTGTCATCAGCGCGAGGTTTTTTCGAATAGGAGAGAGGTTGGTTATTTTCGGCCCGCGGAGAAAAGGTGAATTTACGTTTAACGCTTTTGCTGCCAAAATCTCGAAAATCCGGCAAGCTTGACTTGAATGGTTCTCATCACCAGAAAACAGAATGAATTGGATAAAAATAGGGCAGGTTATAAAAGTCCGACCTTTTTTATCAATAATCTGAAAGGCTGCCTACAGTGATCATGGGGAGCCTTTTTAGCATTCGCACATTTTGGAGAGCGGGCGGTTTGAAACATTGTCTGTACAGTGAAATAATGAAAAAAGAAACTGGACAACAAGGAGGATGAGCAGATGAAAGTGTTTGTAGTGGGGGCGAACGGACAAATCGGGCGCCGTTTGACGAAAAGCTTGAATGAGAGCGATGAACATCAAGTCAGAGCAATGGTGAGAAACGAAGAACAGGCGCAGGCTTTGAAACAATCGGGAACAGAAACCGCGCTCGCTAATTTAGAAGGCACTGTGGAAAGCATCGCAGAAGCGGCGAAAGGCTGCGACGCGATTGTCTTTACCGCCGGCTCAGGCGGCAAAACGGGCGCTGATAAAACGCTTTTGGTGGATTTGGATGGGGCGGTTAAAACGATCGAAGCTGCCGAAAAAGCGGGCATCCACCGTTTTATTATGGTCAGCACATTGCAGGCACACCGCCGTGAAAATTGGAGTGAAGCGTTAAAACCGTATTATGTCGCCAAACATTATGCGGATCGGATTCTTGAAGGCAGCGGATTAAACTACACGATTATCCGTCCGGGAGGCCTGTTAAACGAACCGGGTACAGGCCGGGTGAAAGCGGCGGAAAACCTTGAGCGCAGAACGATTCCGCGAGAAGATGTGGCTGATACCATCTTGGTGGCGCTCACCGAAGAGCATACATTCCGGCGTTCATTCGATTTGGTTTCGGGTGATCAAACGCCCGCCGAGGCGCTTAAATCGATATGAAAGTGAATCGGGGAACCTGTGGTCAGAAGGTTCCCCGGCGTTTTTACAGAAGCGGAATATAGATGGTCATCTTCATCTCGTTCGGCGGCACCGAACGGCACACATCAGTCACTTCAAAGTCCGGTCCTTCTGTTCTCTCGTAATTGGTATTCATCAGCCATGATCCATAGATGTATCTTCTTGTGTTCTGCACGGATTCGGTCGATCCGTTCACATGAAATACGGCGTATTTGCCGCCGGGAATTTTCATATACATAAGCGGCTCCGGCACTTCTCCGGCTGCTGTTTCGCGAACGGCTTCCCCGATGATAAATGAGAAACCTCCGTCATCCTGGAAGCGGCATGACAGCCCGTAACACATATTCGGATCTGTTTTTTGAGGGATTTGCATAAAGTATCCATTTCTGCCGAAATCGTTGTAGAATTTCGGGATATCTTCGAAATACTTTTCCTCGTTTAAATTTGTCCGGTACTCATATCCGATCATATGTATATCGTTTAAATGAGTGATGTGCGGCTTTGGGATGTTCATATCTCCAGTCATCCTTTCTTTATATTCGAGAAAATTCATTTTGGTTTGAAAATCAAGCTTGACCTTTGCTTTGCGGTACTTGGCCGGAGTGATGCCGAAATACTGTGAGAATGCCCTGCCGAAAGCTTCCTGTGAGCCATAGCCGAAATCGATTGCGATATCGAGAATGGAACGGTCCGTTTTCTCAAGCAGAAGCGCAGCTTCAGACAGACGCCGGTTGCGAATGTACTGATAAACGGAAAAACCGGAGATCGCCTGAAAAAGCCTTTGAAAATGAAACGGGGAGAAACATGATTTAGCCGCAATATCCGTAATGTTTAAATCGTTTTGAAGGTGTTCTTCGATAAAATGAACCGCGTTTTGAATTCTTTCATAATCATCCATATTCATCCACAGCCTTTACGATTTGATGATCCTATTGTACAGGATCAAGCGATGGTTTTTTTGATGATTTGTGCTTTTTTAAAAGCCTCCAAATGCGGAGGCTTTTTCTTATTGATGACGAATATCCGTTACTTCAAGAGGGCGCATCATATCGTAATCTTCGTGCTCCAGAATGTGGCAGTGCCACACATATCTGCCGCTGTACGGCGCGAAGGTTGCGATAATCCGCGTCACCGAGCCAGGAGGTACTTTGACGGTGTCTTTCAGCCCCTTTTCATTCTGTGCCGGTGGAGCTGCCGGACCTGTAAAGACTAGTTCTCCGTTTTCCTGATACCGTTCGATATCAAACGGCCGGTGGTCGAGAATCAAAAATTGGACAAGATGTAAATGGATCGGATGGATCGCTCTTCCGGCATTGATGATCGACCAGATCTCAGTGCTGCCGAGGGCGGGAGTTTCAGTTACCGGTTCATGCCATTTTGTGTTGTTTAAAAGCAGAACAGGTCTTCCATATTGGTCAAGGGACGCGCCCAACGACAGATTTCTAAGGGTATTGATCTTGTGTCTCCGGTAAAATGGGCGTTTTCTCAATATTCTCGGCAATGAACTTGTATCTTTTTGCTTCAATGGTTTTGAGATGCGGAATTGCATGATGTTGGCATCTGTATCGGGATCCGCGTCTTGTCCGCTGCAGCCGATCCGGTTTTTCAATGTCACGGTTTTTCCTTCAGCTCGTGAAAAATCAACGATGATATCGCATCTTTCAGCCGGTGCGATCACCAGTTCATTGACTTTAACCGGATGCTGCAGAAGACCACCGTCCGTGCCGATTTGGTGAAATGTGATGTCATGATCGAAATACAGCTCAAAGATTCTCGTATTGGAGGCGTTCAGTATCCGAAAACGGTATTTTCGAGGTTCCAGTTCATCATAAGGCCATACCTTGCCGTTGACTAAAATGGTATCACCGCAAAAAGCCGGAACAATCGACGGGTCGGGAAGATCCGGCGAAGGGTTGTCAGGCTGCCGCGGATAAAACAATGAACCATCTTCATGAAAGGACTTATCCTGAATCAAGAGCGGAATTTCATATTCTCCCTTCGGCAAGTTCAATGACCGCTCTTCCCTGTCGCGGATAAAATATAAACCGACAAGCCCCGCATATACATTCAGCCTTGTGATGGCCATTGCATGATCGTGATACCAGAGAGCCGTAGCATCCTGCTCATTCGGATATTCATACACCTCCCTTTCAAAAAAAGGGCCTTTGACTTGAAAATCTTTAGTGTACCAGGCTTCCGGGTAACCGTCGCTATCAGGCGGTGTCCGGCCTCCATGCAAATGAACGACCGTTTTGACTTCATGTTCATGATGGCCGTCGTCATGAATTGTATGGTCGACGGGGAGAAAATGATGATCCGGAAGCTTATTCAACCATTTGACCGCGACTTTTTCGTGTTTTTGCACTTCAAAGGTGGGGCCGGGATAGACCCCGTTATATCCAAACAGCCGGGTCGGCGGCAGATCGCGGTGGAGCTGCTGCTGAAATTCTTTCATCGTGACTTCATAATAGGTCATTTCCTTGCTTTTGCTGTGGGGTTTAAGCACTTTCGGAATGGGGAGTTTGTCAACGAATTTTTCAAGTTTCATGTTTCACCTGTCCTCTTTTGTTCTAATGAAAAGATCATTACATTATAAGACGGGTTGCATGGTCTGGTTCCTCATGATGAGAATAAGAAATGTAATTTGTGCTGAGAATGTTAAAAAAAAGAATCGATCATGACAAGAAGATGAACAGAATATTTCCTAACGATTAAAAATCGCCTTAAGGCATGCTTCGCGGAGGAAGAGAGGCGGGGATGATGATACATTATGTGTAAACCCTTTCTTATGGGGCGAAGCGGTCTGAAAGGAGATACCCGTATTGCAGAAAAGAATAGAGTGGATTGATGTTTCGAAGGGCGTGGGAATTATATTGGTCGTGTTGGGCCATACACCGACGCCGGATTGGCTGAAAACGTTCATTTTCGCATTTCATATGCCGCTGTTTTTCTTTCTGTCCGGCCTCGTTTACCATGATGGGAAGATGACTTTTACATCATTTCTTTTTAAAAAAATAAAGACGCTTCTTTTGCCGTACTTCATTTTCTCCGTTCTTGCCTATTTATTCTGGGTTCTCGTCGAGAGGCATTTTACGTTTACGGGGAGTTCGGATGTTGATCCGGTTGTACCGTTTAAAGGAATTTTTTATTCGATTCCTGATGACTACATGCTGACACACAACCCTGCGCTCTGGTTTTTAACATGCTTATTCATCGTTGAAATGCTTTTTTTTATCGTGAAGAGATGGGGGAAAGGAAGGCTGTTTATCGTCATTGCCGTAATGGTGTCGGCCGCCTTGGGCTATTTGAATGATCAATTTGTGGGCATCAAGCTGCCGTGGAATATTGAAGTGGCCTTGACCGCCATCGTATTTTATTCGGCCGGTTTTCTGTCGAGAAATAGCCTGAGGGAGATGAGAGACAGAAGAACGCTGCTGCCAGCGCTTCTCTTATTCATCGCGGTCGGCTTTTTACAGACCCTGAACGTCAGAGTGGATATGAGGGCCAATGAGTATGGAAACATGGCGGTCTTTTATCTGACCTCATTTCTGGGAACGGTAGGCGTCATTTTCAGCAGTTTTAAACTCGAAAAAATGAAGCTACTCCAATTCCTCGGCAAAAACTCGCTGATCATTCTCGTACTGCACTACCCGGTCATCAGGATGCTGAAAGCCGTCGTCTACTACTTTACCCAGGTTTCCCTTGATGAGACATACGGTTCCCTGTTATGGAGCGCGCTTTACACCGGTATGACATTGCTTGTTATGGTGCCTTGCATCTTTTTATTGAACCGGTATCCGATCGTGCTTGGGCGGAAGAAATGCAATTAAAAAACTTGCAAAGGAGACTTTGCAAGTTTTTTTGAATTATTGAAGGTTAAAAGTGATTTTTTCATCATTCCAAAAATTAGAAGTGAAAATAACTTTATATGTTTTGCTCTTTTTTGTCTGAAAAGCGATAGTTCCAGAAACCTTACCGTCTTTTGTCAGATTTCCAGATGATAATTGGTTATCATCTGAAAGTGCATAAGTATTATGCGTAATTTGTCCATCTTCGTTTTGAATTTGAAAATCAAGCGGGTTGTAAGAAATATCTTTATCGCTTTTATTTTCTATGTTAACTGTTACAATCACATATTCATTACCTTTTTTTGGTTTGATAAATTTATTGCCCATCGATTTTTTAACGTTGGTCACTGTGATTTGGGTGCCATCCAGATCAGCTGTTTCATTTAAACCAAATTCAGTTTTTTCTTCTTTGGCATCGTCATTGCTTTTTTCTTCGCTAGTTTTTGCGGCTGTCGTCTTTGCACTGCTACCGGACGATTTGCTTTCTTGAGAAGAAGAGCCGCTTGAAGCGAATATCATGACGAATACGATGGATCCAATAATCGTGACATAGAACCACCATTTTTTAAAGACAAGGCCTTTATTCTCGCCGCTGAACAATGCTTTACATCCGCCGATTAATAGCAGAATAAGCGGAACGATATATGCCAGGCTGACGCCGACAGTTCCTCCTATTGCAGCCGCGATATAAAAAGTACCCGCTAATTTAGTATGTTTTTTTACGATACATGCACCGACGATGGCCAGTGCAGACAGCAAAATAACCGCCCAGGATGATCCGATAACTTCTCCGGCGCCATCCGCTTCTAAAGCGGCGCCTAATCCTCCGAATAATAAACCTGAAAATCCTGCAAAAATCCCGAAAATACCGCCTAGTAACCCCAGTACAAATTCTGCTGTACGTTTGACAGGGGCTTGAAAATTCGTTTGTTCTGACATGTAATGTCCCCCTTATAAGCTATGTCATAATGTCTAAAACATATTAATCCAAAAAAGGAAAAAAGTCCATATATTTTTCGTGACTATTTTACTATTATTTTATATTGTCAGAGTTTTAAGGACTATTTTCGACTTTTTTTAATATCGTTTAAATTTTGGGTTTGTTTAATGTTTTTTAGAAGAATCATGCAGGGGAACTAAAGAAAAAATATTCAGAAAGAAGATGCCGACCTTTTAATCCTATGCAGCGTGAATAAATTGAGGTTTTCGCAAAATCCTTATACAGAGCGGGTTTTACCGGTTTTGACCCAACTGAAATTTGTTTCCTTAAATAAAAAAAGTTCTACTCTGACTATATTTCTGCAAGAAGTGAATCATGTTTCTATAGACTCACTCAAGTTTTGCTTTGTATGATTAAAAGCGAAAACACGGATGGGAAAGGAAGCTTTTTATGGAACGGTATGATGAATTAAAAAAAGGTGAAACCGGGGCATGGGTCAGCATCATCGCTTACATTGTACTGTCGGCTGTTAAATTGGCCGTCGGGCTTCTATTTCACTCCGAAGCCCTCAGAGCCGACGGACTGAACAATACAACAGATATTATTGCCTCAGTAGCGGTGCTGATCGGCCTCAGGATTTCTCAGAAGCCGCCTGATGAAGACCATCCGTACGGACATTTCCGCGCTGAGACGATCGCCTCGATGATCGCTTCATTTATCATGATGGTGGTCGGTCTTGAAGTGCTGTACAGCTCGGGTGAAATGCTGTTTAATCCGAAAGAAACGACACCGGACATGATTGCGGCTTGGACGGCGGCAGGCAGTGCCGTCGTGATGTTTTTGGTTTTCCTCTACAATAAAAGGCTGGCAAAAAAGGTAAACAGCCATGCCCTCTATGCAGCCGCCGCCGATAATAAATCGGATGCCTATGTCAGCATCGGAACGTTCGCAGGCATCTTTGCTTCGCAATTTAACCTTGCCTGGGTCGATACGGCAGCCGCATTTATCATCGGATTGATCATCTGCAAAACGGCTTGGGGGATTTTTAAAGAGGCGGCCCATTCTTTGACGGACGGATTCGATATTAAACATATTTCAACGTATAAAGAAACGATTCGGAAAGTTCCCGGCGTCGGCAAAATCAAAGATGTTAAAGCGCGTTATTTGGGCAGCACCATCCACGTGGAAATCATCGTGGAAGTGAGATCCGACCTCAACATTGCAGAAAGCCATGATATCGCCGATGAAATTGAGAGAAGAATGCAGGAGGAACACTCGATCGTTCATTCCCATGTTCACATCGAGCCATCTGGAGAAAAATAAGAAGCGGTCACTGACCGCTTTTTTTGTTTTTCACTCTGAAATTCGAAATAAAAAAAGACAAAACTCTATTTTCCTCCAGTTAGTTGTTTTCTGAGAGTACATCGTTTATGGTAAAGTTAAATAAATTCGATTCGTCAGCAATGAGGAGGAAGAGGATGGCATACGAAGAAACGCTGCATCCCGTTTTGGGAAAAGTAGCTGATAATATTGACAAAGTAATGGTAGGAAAGAAAGATATTGCCGTTTTAAGCCTGACTGCCATTCTTGCAAACGGACACGTCCTGCTGGAAGACGTTCCAGGCGTCGGAAAGACGATGATGGTTCGCGCCCTGGCAAAGTCAACCGGCGCTGAATTTAAGAGAATCCAGTTTACGCCAGATTTACTGCCTTCAGATGTAACAGGCGTTTCCATATATAATCCGAAAACACTGGAATTTGAATACCGTTCAGGCCCGATTATGGGAGATATCATTCTCGCAGATGAAATCAACAGAACGTCGCCGAAAACGCAGTCGGCGCTTCTGGAAGCGATGGAAGAAGGAAGTGTGACAGTAGACGGAGTGACAATGCCGCTTTCAAAACCTTTTTTTGTAATGGCCACACAAAACCCCGTCGAGTATGAAGGGACATATCCGCTGCCGGAAGCTCAGCTTGACCGCTTTTTATTCAAGCTGAGAATGGGATATCCGACAGTGCGCGAAGAGCTTCAAGTGCTCGATCTTCAGGAAAACCGCAGCCCGATTGAGGAAGTTGAGCCTGTCATAGAGAAAGAAGAGCTTGCTGCATTTCAAAAAGAGGCTGAAAAGGTGTATGTAGACGCTGCGATTAAAGAATACATTGTTGAGATCGCCCAAAAAACGAGGAGTCATTCCGCCGTTTATCTCGGCGTGAGTCCGCGCGGCTCAATCGCCTTGATGAAGGCTGCTCAGGCGTTTGCATTTTTATATAACCGTGATTATGTCATTCCTGATGATATTCAGTATTTGGCACCTTTTACCCTTGCACACAGAATGATTCTACGGTCAGAGGCGAAATTTGAAGGAAAGCGGCCTGAAGCTGTTCTTCAGGACATTATGTCAAAAACGGAAGTTCCGGTCAGAAGACCGATGAGCAACTGATGAGAGAGCGCATCGGTCTTGTGAAGTACGGATGGAAGCTGTGTATCGTGTTTCTTCTGTTTGCTTCAACGTTTTGCTATGCGATGTTTCAAGGGGGATTTGTCAGCTGGTTTTTGTTCTACTCATTTCTTCCCTTTGTGCTTTATGCTTTCATGCTTGCCTTTTATCCGCTGAAGAACATGACAGCGGAGCGGAGGCTGAGCCGCGGGCAGTATAAAGCCGGTGATCAATTGGAGGCTTTTGTCGTGCTAAAGAGAAAATGGCCCTTTCCGATCATGTTTATGATCGTGGAAGACTGTCTGCCTGATTCGCTGGGGAGAAACGGGCGTTCGGCAGAAGCCAAACAGTTTCTCTTTCCTTGGTTTAAAAAAGAAATTAAGATGACGTACACGATCAATTCGGTCCCGAGAGGAGACCACCGTTTAGCAAAAATCAGGGTCCGCACAGGTGATCCGCTCGGACTGCTGGAAAGAGAATACGAGATTCAATTGGAAGACTCCTTTCTCGTTCTGCCTTCCTATCAAGAGATTACTTTCCGCGCCAGCGGAAGCTCTTATGATGAACATGCAGGCCGCGTTTCAGAGCTTCGCCGAAAGGACAGCACACTGGCATCAGGTATCAGGGAATACCAGCCGGGCGACCGGTTTGCATGGGTCGACTGGAAGACGTCAGCACGGCGCAGCCAGCTGATGACGAAGGAATTTGAGCAGACGAAAGGGGATGACCTGCTCGTCTTCATGGATCAGTCTCCCTCTGATGCTTTTGAAGAGATCGTCGCGTTTACCGCTTCTATCATTCGTTCTGCCATGAGGAGCGGGACGAATGCAGGGCTTGTTTCCACAGGAAAAGAGCGGAATGTCTTCCCGGTTCGGCAAGGGGAGGAGCATCTGAGAAAGCTGTTTTACTACTTGGCGCTTGCCGATTGCGATGCGGTCCAGCCGTTTCACAGTCTGCTGGAGGGGGAATTTGGCCATCCCGATATGAGAAAAGCCGTTAAATATATTGTGACAAGCCGGATCACCAACGAATTGGTGCAGGTTTTGAAGAAACCGCTCTCCAGCGGACTGCCCGTCATTTGTTTGGTGAAGAAAAAAGGCGGAGCTCTCTCAAGTGAGGAAAGCGCCGCTGTCCAACAATTAAAAGCGCGGGGGATTGAAGTGAACGTCATTTACGGGGAACATTTTTCCCGGGGTTTTGCTGAAGCGAGGTGAGAAAATGTTGTCCGGGGGAAAAAGAAACAGTTTCGGTTTATTGCTTTTTTATGTCCTAACCTTTTTGCTGCTGTGGGAATGGCTGCGTCCTTTGCAGTATTTTACTGATACGGGGCACACCGTCTTTTTTATTTTGTTTATTGCCTTAGTATTCTTGCTTACATTTTTTAAGGTCCCTTGGTTTATCAGATTTCCGGTCAGCCTTGGCTTCGTTCTGTTTGCGCTGCACACGATTTTTTACGAAGGATCGGTGTTTTCACCTTCATGGATTGCCCTGCTTTTTCAGGATTTAAATCAAAATTTCTCCTATATTTTCTCCGGCATGTGGCGGGATATGTCGCCGTTGTTTCGGACGCTGCTCTTTTACGTCCTTCTTTGGCTGCTTGTATACTTGCTGCATTACTGGGTGATCTATCAGCGCAGAATTTTATTCTTTTTTATCATGACCGTTGTTTATATCGCGGTGATCGATACATTTACGCCGTTTGACGCATCATATGCGATCGTCCGGATCGTGCTGATCGGCTTTTTGCTTCTCGGCCTGCTGTATTTGGAACGGATCAGGGAATCAGAAGCGTTAAAATCCTCAAGATCGCGGTTTGCCAAATGGTTTACACCGCTCTTATTGATGACTGCCGCCGCCGTTTGCATCGGCGCGGTCTCGCCGAAAGCCGATCCCGTCTGGCCTGATCCGGTGCCGTTTCTGCAGACGGCTGCGACAGGCGATTTTGCTTCCTCAGGCAAAAGCAAAGTCGGCTATGGAACGAATGATGAGGCATTGGGCGGGCCATTTTCAAAAGACGATACATGGGTATTTACGTGGCAGGGAAATGAACGAAGCTATTTCAGGGTGGAAACGAAAAGCCGCTATACAGGTAAAGGCTGGATTGAAGACGAAAAAACGGGCGCGTCCATCCAGCTTGACAAGGGTGAGCTGGATTACCAGTGGTACGACGAAGGCGTGAAGACCGAAACGCGCAAAGCGATCGTCGATATCGATCCGGCTTATCGGTACGATCACGTCCTGTATCCGATTGGGACGACTGAAATCAAGCTCAACAATTTCTTTGTGCCGCTCCGCATGAACTTAAACACAGAGAAAATAAAACCGGCCGGCAAGACAGGCGCGGACATTCAGAACCTGGAAAGCTATTCGGCCACCTATAAATCACCCGTCTTTGATGTTGATCAGCTGAGGAAGGTCAGCTTTGAGTCGGAGGGAAAATGGAGCAGAAGCCATGAGAAGTATCTGCAGCTTCCCACTTCCCTTCCCGACCGCGTGAAAACATTGGCGCACGATTTAACGAAAGACGAAGATAATATATATGACAAAGCGAAAGCGATTGAGAAGTATCTCGGTTCTTCCGAGTTTTCTTATGAAACGGAAGATGTGGCTGTTCCTAAAGGAGAGCAGGATTATGTCGATCAGTTCTTATTTGAGACGAAAATCGGCTACTGCGACAATTTTTCCACAGCTATGATCGTGCTGCTACGGTCGGCCGGAATACCGGCCCGCTGGGTGAAAGGCTATACATCCGGTGAATATGCAGGAACGACGGCAGACCGGAAACGGACGATTTACGAGGTGACAAACAACAATGCCCATTCCTGGGTTGAAGTGTACTTTGAAGGACAAGGCTGGGTTACGTTTGAACCGACGAAAGGCTTTTTAAATCCGGAGCAGCTCGTTGAAGAGTCCAGCGGCCGGCAATCTGGCGCGGCTTCTGATAAAAAAGAAGATGATAAGAAAAACGACGGAGGTCAGCGTCCGCAGGATGTAAAAGAACAAGACAACAAAGAGAAGCCCGAACCTCAGACAAAGCGTGATGCCAATGGCGGTTCTCATGCCGGCAGCGGGGATGCAGACCGTACCCTTTTGACTGGTGCGGCCGTACTCGGTCTGTTGCTGGCGTTGACAGCGGTGCTTTACTTTACAAGGGCAAAATGGATGCCGCACATCATCATCAACAGGCTGAAAAAACGGCGTGATGGCGCGGTTTTCTTCAAAGCTTACGAAGAGCTGCTCCGCCAGCTGAAGCGCCAAGGCATGCAAAAAGAAGAAGGACAGACGCTGCGCGAGTTTGCGAAGACGGTTGATGAACGCTTTCAAAACGGTGAAATGACAGCTTTGACCCGGCAATATGAACGGGCTTTGTATCGAAAGGAAGACGCCGCAAAGCTGTGGAATGATTCGGCGGAGTTATGGGAAAATTTAATTAAAAAGAGATAGTCTTGACCGCTTTCAGTCGTATTGTTAGAATAAGTGAATATTAAAAACCCTTATATATTCTTGCTGGCAGGCTCGGCGGCTTATCTATCGGACAAGCCGGGCCTTGTCCCGTGAATGGGGGCAGGACGGCCGTGTGTCTGCCGCCATTTTTTCTGTGCAAAAAGACAATTTGATAAAGAGGTGACACCATGACGAAGTTAGTAAATGAAATGATTCTTGTGTTGGATTTTGGAAGTCAGTACAACCAGCTGATTACCCGCCGCATTCGTGAGTTTGGTGTATACAGTGAATTGCATCCTCATACGTTGACGGCAGAGGAAATTAAAGAAATGAATCCGAAAGGAATTATTTTGTCCGGCGGTCCGAACAGCGTTTATGACGAAGGATCTTTCCGCTGCGACGAAAAGATTTTCGAACTGGATATCCCTGTTCTTGGCATTTGCTACGGCATGCAGCTGATGACGCATTACCTTGGCGGAAAAGTAGAAGCGGCGAGCCAGCGCGAATACGGAAAAGCGAACATTCATATCGAGGGTGAACCGGATCTGTTTAAAGATCTTCCAAACGAACAGGTCGTCTGGATGAGTCATGGTGATCTAGTTGTTGAAGTTCCAGAAGGCTTTACCGTTGATGCGACAAGCCATCATTGCCCGAATTCAGCAATGAGCAAGAAGGATAAGAAATGGTACGGCGTACAATTCCATCCGGAAGTCCGCCATTCAGAATACGGAAACGACCTTTTGAAAAACTTCGTTTTCGGTGTTTGTGAATGTGCCGGCGAATGGTCAATGGAAAACTTTATTGAGATTGAAATGCAGAAAATCCGCGAAACAGTCGGCGATAAGCAAGTGCTGTGCGCCTTGAGCGGAGGGGTTGACTCCTCTGTCGTTGCGGTCTTGATCCATAAAGCGATCGGCGACCAGCTCACTTGTATTTTCGTAGACCACGGGCTCCTTCGAAAAGGCGAAGCGGAAGGCGTGATGAAGACGTTCAGTGAAGGCTTCAACATGAACGTGATCAAAGTTGATGCGAAAGACCGCTTCCTGAACAAGCTTAAAGGCGTCTCAGACCCTGAGCAAAAACGTAAAATCATCGGTAATGAGTTTATCTACGTGTTTGACGATGAAGCGGAAAAACTGAAAGGTATTGACTTCCTTGCACAGGGAACGCTTTACACCGACATTATCGAGAGCGGAACAGCGACAGCTCAGACGATCAAATCGCATCACAATGTCGGCGGACTTCCGGAAGACATGCAGTTTGAACTGATCGAACCGCTGAATACGCTCTTCAAAGACGAAGTGCGTGCGCTCGGTACCGAGCTCGGCATCCCTGACGAAATCGTGTGGCGCCAGCCGTTCCCGGGGCCAGGCCTCGGCATCCGCGTTCTTGGAGAAGTGACTGATGAAAAGCTTGAAATCGTCCGCGAATCAGATGCGATTCTCCGCGAAGAAATCGCCAAAGCTGATCTTGAAAAAGATATTTGGCAATACTTCACTGTTCTTCCTGATATCCGCAGCGTCGGCGTCATGGGAGACGCAAGAACTTATGACTATACGATCGGCATTCGCGCCGTGACATCGATTGACGGCATGACATCCGACTGGGCGAGAATTCCTTGGGATGTCCTTGAGACAATCTCGACACGGATCGTCAATGAAGTGAAGCACATTAACCGTGTGGTTTACGACATTACGAGCAAGCCGCCTGCAACAATCGAGTGGGAATAAGACAAATGCCCCAGCCTTTATGAGGCTGGGGCGTTTTTTATTGGGAGAGGAATCAGTTATATTCATTGCTTTCATCACCGCAACAGCTCTGTTTCTGCTCAAGAAAAAAATAATTTCCCGAATGGCCTTATCAGGCGTCCTCTGTCTGTTCGCCGTACTTGCGTTCATTTTTTATTTTGCTGCAACGGTGAACTTTACATCCGTCAGTCTGGAAAACGAGAGTATTGCAGGCTTAAAAATCGGCGACAGCGTTAAAAATGACCATCGATTTGTAAAAAGTGGAACAGGGGTTGTGGAATATAAAGCCAAAAATATGTCAGGCGTAAAAGCAGAAATAGATAAACAGGAGAAAATTGTGCTATTGTTCAATATTTCTTCCGCTCAAACCGTGACTATTGCAAAAGGCATCAAAATCAACGATACACTTCAAACAGTGGTCGAAGTATATGGAAAAGAATATAAAGAGCTTTGGTTTGTCGAAGGGATGAAACTGGAATACAATATCAGGATAAAAAAAGAGACGTGGTGCTTGAATTTTATTTCAATGATCACAAGGTGCACTTGATTGAATTGAAAAAGACAGGGAATTAACCCGCTGCAGACCACGGTCAGAATCTGGAAAAAACAACGAACGAAGCGAACATTAAAATCATTAATGTTCGTTTTTTGTATTGTGTTCAGCGTTAGATATTGCTACAATAGTATAGTAATTCAAAAAAGACTTGTCGTATAATCATGGGGATATGGCCCATAAGTTTCTACCAAGCTACCGTAAATAGCTTGACTACGCTTGTATACAATATTTTGTCCGTGAAAAAACATTTTTTCAGTATGAAATATGCCGTAGTCAAGCGTCCCGCCAATTGGGGCGTTTTTTGTTTAAAAGCAAAGGTTTTTGAAACAATAAAAGCGACAGACAAACGAGAGGAGTATACCATTTTGAAGCGTTACTTTCAGTTTGAAGAATTGGGTACAAACTACCGGAGAGAAATGATCGGCGGACTCACCACATTTTTGTCCATGGCATATATTTTGATCGTCAACCCGCTTACCCTTTCTCTGGCGTCGGTGGAAAATTTCCCGGATGCATTGAGAATGGATCAAAGCGCGGTCTTTACGGCAACAGCGGTTTCAGCAGCTGTTGGCTGTTTTATCATGGGGCTGCTTGCGAAGTATCCGATCGCCCTTGCGCCAGGAATGGGGCTTAACGCATTCTTTGCATTCTCTGTTATTCTGAACATGCAGATTCCATGGCAGACGGCCCTTTCCGGCGTTATGGTTTCCGGACTAATTTTTATCGCTCTTTCGCTGTCCGGTTTGAGGGAAAAAATTATCAATTCGATTCCTTATGAGCTGAAAATGGCTGTCGGTGCGGGAATTGGTCTGTTTATCGCTTTCGTCGGTTTGCAGGGCTCCAAAATTGTCGTATCCAACCCGGATACCATTGTGTCGTTTGGAAATATTCATTCAGGTCCCGTTCTTTTGACTGTTTTCGGACTGATCATTACTGTCATTTTAATGGTATTGCGCGTGAACGGCGGCATTTTTTTCGGTATGCTGCTCACGGCGATTGTCGGCATGATCTTCGGTCAGATTGATGTTCCTGACAAAATTGTCGGTGCTGTTCCCAGCCTTGCACCGACATTTGGACAAGCCTTTATCCACCTTCACGATATCTTTTCGGTGCAGATGCTTGTCGTTATTTTAACGTTTTTATTCGTCGACTTTTTTGATACGGCCGGTACATTGGTGGGGGTTGCATCACAAGCCGGTTTGATGAAGGATAACAAACTGCCGCGCGCTGGCAGGGCTTTGCTTGCCGATTCTTCCGCAACTGTTGCCGGAGCGATCCTTGGTACATCGACTACGACCGCTTATGTTGAGTCAAGTGCCGGGGTAGCGGCCGGAGCGAGAAGCGGTTTTGCGGCGATCGTAACAGGCGCTTTGTTCTTGCTGTCGCTGTTCTTCTCGCCTGTCCTCAGCGTTATCACTTCGCAAGTGACGGCGCCTGCTTTAATCATCGTCGGCGTGCTGATGGTGGCGAATCTCAACAAAATCGACTGGACGAAGTTTGAGATTGCGGTGCCAGCATTCTTCACGATGATCGCGATGCCGCTGACATACAGCATCGCCACCGGAATCGCGATCGGATTTATTTTCTACCCGATCACGATGATCTTTAAAGGCAAAGCAAAAGAGATCCATCCGATTATGTACGGATTGGCTGTTGTATTCATTCTTTATTTCATTTTCTTGAAATAAGGTGTGCTGTGCGAAAAAGGCTTGTTCATTTGGACAAGCCTTTTTTATTTTCAAATCATTAAAAACGGAACCTTCCGCCTTCGTTTTTCGTCATATATAAGGGCTGCCGCATCTATGATAAAAAGAGGTTTGTCTTGACTGTTTCACACAGCTTATGTAATTTATAAAAGTGCTTTTCATTTATGTAAAGCTTTTGAATAGAATAGGAGTTGCTTATATGATTGAAGAACATCACAAACGAAATGAAGATGATATAGAAGAACCTGCTTCGAGGATGTCGAGGAATTCCCGGAAAAAAGCGAAGAAAAGCAAGGAGACGAATCCGTCTGCGGCGAAAGTCAAATCGGTGATGGAGAGCGTGATTGCCGCTTTGTTCCGCTATTTCAGCTTTGTGCTCGATATTTTAAAATCCCCGGTGCGCAGCGCACTTGATTTTGACCGGTCTTATTTTAAGTATTCCGTTATTTCAATGACGCTTTTAGCTGTTTTCTTTTCGCTCGGCAACTTTTATCAGCTGCTTGCGGGCAGGGGGAGAATTCTCGGGTTCGGCGTGTCAGTGCCGTTCCTGGAAGTGTTTTTGGTTGTGTTTATCTATTGCATGGCTTTCATGTTTTGGATGGCAGCATCGAGCTGGGTTGTATCGAATTTTATGCTCAGGTATAAAGTTTCATTTTTCGATATCACGGCAAAGTACGGTTCTCTATTGGTTCCGTTTATCGTCCCCGCCGCTTTGTGGATGATATTCGCGATTATCAACTTCACGGCCGCGACGGTGATTCTCTCGATCGTCATCTTTATGGGATTGACATTCGGGACTTTTACGCTGATTCAATCGATTTATGAAAAAAGCGAAAAAGCGCGGTTTGACCTGATGTACTGTGTGTTTACCGTCTTTTTGCTTGAATTGGTATTCGTTGCGGCAACATGGAAGCTGGTAGGCGGATACTTGTTGTCGTCGCTTATTCCTGTTTAAGGAGATATTGCCGGTTCTTCTTGAAGAACCGGTTTTTTCTCCGCATTAATTCTGAGTTGACTCATAAGAATAATATATATTTTAACCAATAAGATGGGGGAGTGATCGATGGCTAACTTTCTTCGAAAAGCTGTAAAACAAAAAAAGGAGTATTTAATCAGGCAGCTTGCAAAATCAGGGCGGCTGGACAATTTGAAAGACCTCTCGTCATACACGCTGAGCGATTTGGAAAAGGAGCACCGCAAACTGAGCGAATCCGTTGGAGATCGTCAGCGGGATCATAAGCACCAGCTCTGAAAGACGTTCATTTGAACGTCTTTTTTAATTGTGTTTCAATGCTTTGAAACCGGCAGAAAAAGGGTAAACTGATGGGAGTGAGCAATGTCGAAAAATTTTGTGGTGAAGCAGGGCCATTACAGGATTGTGTATGGAGAATTTCTCTAGTAGAATATGATTGCTTTGCATCTAAAGGAGGGATTTCAATTGCTTCACTCAGCACTATTGAATGGTGTGATCATGGTTGGAATTATTCTGGTTATCAATATTATATACGTAACGTTTTTAACCCTTCGAATGATACTGACTCTTAAAGGCCAGCGGTATCTCGCCGCTTTTATCGGGACAATCGAAATGCTTGTCTACGTCGTCGGGCTGGGGCTCGTTCTAGATAATTTAAATCAAATCCAAAACGTGATTGCTTACGCGGTCGGATTTGGAATCGGAATCATCGTCGGCACGAAAATTGAAGAAAAGCTCGCTTTGGGCTATATTACCGTTAACGCCATTACGAAAGAGCTTGATTTGGATTTGCCGAAACAGCTCAGGGAAAAAGGCTACGGCGTCACCCACTGGGTCGTCGGCGGACTTGAGGGAGACAGAACGGCGATGCAGATTTTGACGCCGAGAAAATACGAACTGCAGCTGTACGAAACGATTAAATCAATCGATTCAAAAGCATTTATCATTTCCTATGAACCGAAGACGATACACGGCGGATTCTGGGTGAAAGCCGTAAAGAAAAGGAGAATTAAAGAATAATGACAAAGCCGAAAAAAAAGCGCTTTGAAGTAACGGAAGGCGAAACGATCGAATCCGTGTTGACGAAGATGCAGGAAGAAGGCTATACACCGGTGCGTCGAATGGAGGAGCCGGTCTTCAAAGAAACAAAGGAAAATGGAACGATTCAGGTTGTTCCGTGCGGAAGAAAAATTATATTCGAAGGTAAATTACTCTAAACCCGAACATTAGAACAACAAAATATACTATCGTTCGATAATGTCGTTGACATTATCACAGTCCGTTGTTAAGATAAACATGACATGAAAACACATCCTCATATAATCTTGGGAATATGGCCCATAAGTCTCTACCCGATGACCGTAAATCATCGGACTATGCAGGAAAGTGGACAATAAACTGACATGGAGATCGCGAGAAGCGGACTAACTGACGATACACGCGCCATGCCCGGTTTGTGTTGCTTCCTACAAATGCAATACATGCCGGGCTTTTTATATGCGAAGAATAACAGCTAAAGGTGGGACAAAAAGATATGCAGCCTCTTCTTGGTGTTATCATGGGAAGCACATCTGACTGGGAAACGATGAAACATGCCTGCGGCATCCTCGATGAACTGGGAATTCCGTACGAAAAAAAGGTCGTCTCCGCACATCGGACGCCTGATTTAATGTTCGAATATGCCGAAACGGCGCGGGAAAGAGGCTTGAAAGTCATCATTGCCGGAGCGGGCGGAGCCGCTCACCTGCCGGGAATGGTCGCAGCCAAAACGACGCTGCCCGTCATCGGTGTGCCGGTTCAGTCAAAAGCGCTGAACGGTCTCGATTCGTTGCTTTCAATCGTTCAAATGCCGGGCGGTGTACCCGTTGCGACCGTTGCCATCGGCAAAGCGGGAGCGGTCAACGCCGGACTGCTTGCGGCGCAGATTTTGTCAGCTTTTGACGAAAAGCTTGCCGGAAGATTGGATGAACGAAGGGAAAGCATCAGAAAAACCGTGTTGGAAAGCAGTGATCAGCTTGTATAAACAAACGATTTTTCCGGGAGCGACAATCGGCATTATCGGAGGCGGACAGCTTGGCAAAATGATGGCGGTCGCGGCCAAACAAATGGGCTATAAAATCGCTGTTGTTGACCCTGTCCCTTCATCACCGTGCGGACAGGTCGCAGACCTTGAAATTACGGCTGCTTATAATGATCGCGAAGCGATACGGAAGCTTGCCGAAGCGAGCGATGTGATTACTTATGAATTCGAAAACATCGATTATGATGCGCTGAACTGGCTGAAAGAGCACGCTTACCTTCCGCAAGGGAGCGAGCTGTTGCTCCTTACGCAAAACAGGGAAACCGAGAAAAAAGCGATTGAATCAGCGGGCTGCAAAGTCGCCCCGTACCGAATCATTCACGACCGGACGGAACTGGAAGCGTCCGTAGCGGAGCTCGGTCTTCCGGCGGTGCTGAAAACTTGCCGCGGCGGGTATGACGGAAAAGGGCAGTACGTCCTGAAACAACAAGCACAAATCGGGGAAGCCGCAGCACTTTTACAGCACGGCACATGCATTTTGGAAAGCTGGGTTCCTTTCAAAATGGAATTGTCCGTGATCGTGACGAGATCGGTTCACGGAGAGACAACCGTTTTTCCGGCGGCAGAGAACATCCATAAACAAAATATTTTATTCCAGAGCATCGTCCCGGCACGGGCCGATAAAGCGGTTCAGGAACAAGCGGCAGCACTTGCCCTCAGGCTTGCCGAAAAGCTTCAGCTTGTCGGAACACTGGCCGTTGAGCTTTTCCTGAAAGAAGACGGCGAACTTCTCGTCAATGAGCTAGCGCCGCGGCCGCATAATTCCGGCCATTACACCCTTGATCTTTGCGAAACGAGCCAGTTTGAACAGCATATCCGTGCTGTCTGCGGACTGCCGCTCGGCAAAACGGACCTTCTGAAGGAAGGAATGATGGTAAACCTTCTCGGAGATGAAGTGTACATGGCTGAAGAAGATCCCGAACTATTAAAAGAAGCGAAGCTTTATATATACGGAAAGCATGAAGTCAAACCGGGCCGCAAAATGGGGCATATCACATTTTTAAGAACACCCGACAATGAATGGATCGGGAAGATGACAGAAAAGTGGATTGAAAGAGATGGAGGACGAAAACAATGATCGAACGTTATTCAAGACAGGAAATGGCTGCGATTTGGACGGATGAAAACAGATTCCAAGCATGGCTGGAGGTTGAAATACTGGCTTGTGAAGCTTGGGCTGATCTCGGCGTCATTCCGAAAGAAGATGTGAAGGTTTTACGGGAAAAAGCGTCGTTTGACATCAACCGCATCTTTGAAATCGAGCAGGACACGCGCCACGATGTCGTCGCATTTACCCGCGCCGTATCGGAAACGCTTGGCGAAGAGAAAAAATGGGTGCACTACGGACTGACATCAACAGATGTGGTCGATACCGCTCTTTCCTATCTATTAAAACAGGCGAACGATATTTTGCTCAAGGACATTGAGAGATTTGTTGACATCTTGAAAGAAAAAGCAAAGGAACATAAATATACGGTCATGATGGGACGCACACACGGCGTGCATGCAGAACCGACGACATTTGGCTTGAAGCTCGCCCTTTGGTATGAAGAAATGAAGCGCAACCTGGAACGCTTCAAGCAGGCGAAAGAAGGCATCGAAGTCGGTAAAATTTCAGGCGCAGTCGGAACGTACGCGAACATCGATCCATTCGTCGAGCAGTACGTATGTGAGAAGCTCGGCTTAAAACCGGCGCCGATTTCAACACAGACGCTGCAGCGCGACCGCCACGCCGATTATATGGCTGCACTGGCGCTAGTTGCGACAAGCATCGAGAAATTCGCCGTTGAGATCCGCGGCCTCCAAAAAAGCGAAACCCGCGAAGTCGAAGAATTTTTCGCAAAAGGCCAAAAAGGTTCTTCTGCCATGCCGCATAAACGCAATCCGATCGGTTCGGAAAACATGACGGGAATGGCGCGCGTCATCCGCGGCTACATGCTGACCGCCTATGAAAATGTACCGCTTTGGCATGAACGCGACATTTCGCATTCATCAGCAGAGCGCATCATTCTGCCTGATGCGACGATCGCGCTGAACTACATGCTGAACCGCTTTGGCAACATTGTGAAAAACTTGACCGTGTTCCCTGAAAACATGAAGCGCAACATGGACCGTACACTCGGATTGATCTACTCTCAGCGCGTTCTTCTCGCTCTCATTGATACAGGCATGGCGCGTGAAGAAGCGTATGACACTGTTCAGCCGAAAGCGATGGAAGCATGGGAGAAACAAGTGCCGTTCCGCCAGCTTGTCGAGGCTGAGGAAAAAATTACGTCCCGACTGTCTCCGGAACAAATTAACGACTGCTTTGATTACAATTACCACTTGAAAAACGTCGACTACATTTTTGAACGTTTAGGCTTAGCGTAGAATAGACCGCCCGCTTTAACAGGCGGGGGTCTAAAAGATGAAATATTTCCAACATTCGGGTTAGGAGGCCTTCTGTGAATATTGCGAAAAATGAACTTTTATATGAAGGAAAAGCGAAAAGGATATACCTGACGGATGATGACAACACGTTGTTTGTCGAATACAAAGACTCGGCGACGGCTTTTAACGGAGAAAAAAAAGCCGAGATTGATGGAAAAGGCCGTTTAAATAACGAAATTTCCAGCCTGATTTTCACAAGGCTTCACGAGAAGGGAATCAACAACCACTTTGTTGAACGAATTTCAGAAACGGAGCAGCTCATTAAAAAAGTGACGATCATCCCGCTTGAAGTCGTTGTCCGCAATGTCGTTGCGGGAAGCATGTCCAAACGGCTCGGCATTCCGGAAGGCACGGAGCTGGAGCAGCCGATTATCGAGTTTTACTACAAGGATGACGCGCTCGGCGATCCGCTGATCACAGAAGACCATATCCGGATTTTAAACGCGGCTGAGCCTGAACAGGTGGAGAAAATCAAATCGATTACGAGACAGGTAAACGAAGAGCTGCAGACGATTTTCGCGGCTTGCGGTGTCAGATTGATAGATTTCAAGCTTGAGTTCGGGCGCGATAAAGACGGCGAGGTCCTGCTGGCCGATGAGATTTCCCCGGATACGTGCCGGCTGTGGGATAAAGAAACGAATGAAAAGCTTGATAAAGATGTGTTCAGAAGAAACCTGGGCGGATTGACGGATGCATACGAAGAAATATTCAAAAGACTTGGAGGCATGTAATATGTACAAAGTGAAAGTGTATGTCAGCTTAAAAGAGAGTGTTTTAGATCCTCAGGGGAGCGCCGTTCAGCATGCTTTGCACAGCATGTCCTACAAAGAAGTTCAGGACGTCCGCATCGGCAAATACATGGAGCTCACAATTGAAAAATCGGACCGCGACCTTGACGTTCTCGTCAAAGAAATGTGCGAAAAACTTTTGGCCAACACGGTGATTGAAGATTACAGATACGAAGTCGAGGAGGTTGTCGCACAGTGAAATTTGCGGTGATTGTGCTGCCGGGCTCAAACTGCGATATCGATATGTTCCACGCGATCAAGGATGAGCTTGGCGAAGAAGCTGAATACGTCTGGCATACAGAAACAAGTCTTGATGAATATGACGGTGTCCTCATTCCGGGGGGATTCTCATACGGGGATTATTTAAGATGCGGCGCGATCGCCCGCTTCGCAAACATTATGCCGGCCGTCAAAAAAGCGGCTGAAGAAGGGAAGCCGGTGCTCGGCGTCTGCAACGGCTTTCAAATTTTGCAGGAGCTCGGTCTTTTGCCGGGCGCGATGAGACGCAACAAAGATTTGAAATTTATTTGCCGTCCGGTTGAACTGGTTGTCCAAAACAATGAAACGCTTTTTACATCTTCCTACGGCAAAGGCGAATCCATCACGATTCCGGTCGCGCACGGCGAAGGAAACTTCTACTGTGATGAAGAAACGCTTGCCGGATTACAAGAAAACAACCAAATCGCTTTCACATACGGAACGGATATCAACGGAAGCGTCGCCGGCATTGCAGGCGTCGTCAATGAAAAAGGCAATGTATTAGGCATGATGCCTCACCCTGAACGCGCAGTCGATTCTCTGCTCGGAAGCGCCGACGGTCTTAAACTGTTTCAATCTATCGTGAAAAATTGGAGGGAAACTCATGTCGCTACTGCTTGAACCAAGTCAAGAACAAATTAAGGAAGAGAAGCTCTATCAGCAAATGGGTGTCAGCGATGACGAGTTTGCCATGATTGAATCGATTCTCGGAAGGCTTCCAAACTATACGGAAATCGGGATTTTTTCGGTCATGTGGTCAGAGCACTGCAGCTACAAAAATTCCAAGCCGATCCTGAAAAAGTTCCCGACAAAAGGCGAACGCGTCCTGCAAGGGCCGGGGGAAGGCGCAGGAATCGTCGATATCGGCGACAATCAGGCGGTTGTCTTTAAAATCGAATCGCATAACCATCCGTCAGCGATTGAGCCTTATCAGGGAGCTGCAACAGGTGTGGGCGGCATCATCCGCGACGTCTTTTCAATGGGCGCGCGTCCGATCGCTGTTTTGAACTCTCTCCGGTTTGGTGAACTCACTTCACCGCGTGTGAAGTACTTGTTTGAAGAAGTAGTCGCGGGCATTGCCGGATACGGAAACTGCATCGGCATTCCGACCGTAGGCGGTGAAGTTCAGTTTGACAGCTGCTATGAAGGCAATCCGCTTGTCAACGCGATGTGTGTCGGTTTGATCAACCATGAAGATATTAAAAAAGGGCAGGCGAAAGGCGTCGGCAATACGGTCATGTACGTCGGTGCGAAAACGGGGCGCGACGGCATCCACGGCGCCACGTTCGCCTCAGAGGAAATGTCTGACCAATCAGAAGAAAAACGCTCGGCTGTGCAAGTCGGCGATCCATTCATGGAAAAGCTGCTTCTTGAAGCGTGTCTGGAAGTCATCAAATCAGACGCCTTGGTCGGTATTCAGGACATGGGTGCGGCAGGACTGACAAGTTCAAGCGCGGAAATGGCATCCAAAGCCGGATCGGGCATCGAGATGAACCTTGACTTGATCCCGCAGCGCGAAACAGGGATGACGCCGTACGAAATGATGCTTTCCGAATCTCAGGAGCGCATGCTTTTAGTCATCGAACGCGGCCGCGAACAAGAGATCATCGATATTTTTGACAAGTATGATCTTGAAGCTGTGGCTGTCGGTCACGTGACAGACGACAAGATGCTGCGCCTTTTCCACAACGGGGAAATGGTTGCCGATCTTCCGGTTGATGCGCTTGCAGAGGAAGCGCCGGTTTACCATAAGCCGTCAAAAGTTCCGGCTTATTATAAAGAGTTCCTTGAAACAGACGTTCCTGCACCAAAAGTCGAAGATGCGAAAGAAACGCTTCTCGAGCTGTTAAAGCAGCCGACTATTGCGAGCAAAGAATGGGTTTATGACCAATATGACTACATGGTCAGGACGAACACAGTTGTCGCACCGGGCTCTGATGCAGCCGTCCTGCGGATTCGCGGCACGAAAAAGGCGCTTGCCATGACAACGGACTGCAATGCCCGTTACTTGTACCTTGATCCGGAAAAAGGCGGGAAAATCGCTGTCGCTGAAGCGGCCCGCAATATCGTCTGCTCTGGAGCAGAACCGCTTGCCGTTACGGATAACCTCAACTTTGGGAATCCGGAAAAGCCGGAGATTTTCTGGCAGATCGAAAAAGCGGCAGACGGGATCAGCGAGGCGTGCAACGTGCTCAGCACACCGGTCATCGGCGGAAACGTCTCTCTTTACAACGAATCAAACGGAAGCGCGATCTACCCGACGCCTGTCATCGGAATGGTCGGACTGATCGAAGATACAGACCATATTACGACCCAGCACTTCAAAGCAGCGGGCGATTTGATTTATGTCATCGGCGAAACATTCCCTGAGTTCGCCGGAAGCGAGCTGCAAAAACTGTCCGAAGGAAAGATTTACGGCAAAGCGCCTGCCATCGACTTGGAAGTCGAACAAGCGCGTCAAAAAGCGCTTCTGAAAGCGATCCGCACAGGGCTCGTGCAGTCCGCGCATGACGTCTCAGAAGGCGGCATCGGAGTGGCGCTGGCGGAAAGCGTCATATCTTCTCAAGGACTCGGCGCCAATGTAACGCTTGCAGGCGAATCTGCATTGTTATTCAGTGAAACACAATCACGGTTTATCGTCTCTGTGAAAAAAGAGCATCAAGAAGCGTTCGAAAAGCTTGTCAAAGACGCCGAGCTCATCGGCGAAGTAACGTCAGACAGCGCGCTGTCTGTTCAAAGCCAGGAAGGACAACAATGGATTCATGCGCAGACAGAAGAGCTCGAAAGCGCATGGAAAGGAGCTATCCCATGCTTGCTGAAATCAAAGGCTTAAATGAAGAATGCGGCGTATTTGGGATTTGGGGGCATGAAGAAGCACCTCAAATTACGTACTACGGCCTTCACAGCCTTCAGCACAGAGGCCAGGAGGGCGCCGGCATCGTCGCGACAGACGGCGAAAAAATGTCCGCCCACAAAGGCCAGGGGCTGATTACTGAAGTTTTTCAAAACGGCGAGCTCAAAAAGGTGACAGGAAAAGGAGCGATCGGCCATGTCCGCTATGCAACGGCGGGCGGCGGCGGCTTCGAAAACGTCCAGCCGTTCCTTTTCCATTCGCAAAACAACGGCAGCCTTGCGCTTGCGCACAATGGAAACTTAGTGAATGCCACTCAGCTGAAACAGCAGCTTGAAAACCAGGGCAGCATTTTTCAAACGTCTTCTGATACGGAAGTGCTCGCCCATTTAATTAAAAGAAGCGGCCACTTCGAGTTGAAAGATCAGATCAAAAACGCTCTTTCCATGCTGAAAGGCGCTTATGCTTTCCTGATCATGACGGAAAAGGAAATGATCGTGGCGCTTGACCCGAACGGACTTAGACCGCTGTCTGTCGCAATGCTCGGCGACGCGTACGTCGTCGCTTCTGAAACGTGCGCGTTTGATGTGGTCGGCGCGACATATTTGCGAGATGTAGAACCGGGTGAGATGCTGATCATCAATGATGAAGGCATGAAGTCTGAGCGGTTCTCCATCAACATCAACCGTTCGATCTGCAGCATGGAGTACATTTATTTCTCAAGGCCTGACAGTAATATTAACGGCATTAATGTCCACAGCGCGAGAAAGAATCTCGGCAAAAAGCTTGCTGAAGAATCAGGCATTGAAGCAGATGTGGTGACAGGGGTTCCGGATTCAAGCATTTCAGCGGCCATCGGCTATGCCGAAGCGACGGGAATTCCTTACGAACTCGGACTGATTAAAAACCGCTATGTCGGCAGAACGTTCATTCAGCCGTCACAGTCGCTCAGGGAGCAGGGCGTGAGAATGAAGCTGTCAGCCGTCCGCGGGGTCGTTGAAGGCAAGCGCGTCGTCATGGTGGACGATTCCATCGTGAGAGGCACGACGAGCCGCAGGATTGTGACGATGCTGCGCGAAGCCGGAGCGACGGAAGTGCACGTCAGAATCAGTTCCCCGCCTATTGCCCATCCGTGCTTTTACGGAATTGACACATCAACGCATGAAGAACTGATCGCGTCCTCCCATTCAGTGGAAGAAATCCGTCAGGAAATCGGCGCCGATACATTGTCATTCTTGAGCATTGAAGGACTCCTTTCCGGGATCGGAAGACAGTATGAAGACGAAAACTGCGGGCAGTGCATGGCCTGCTTTACAGGAAAATACCCGACCGAGATTTATCAGGATACGGTTCTTCCTCACGTGAAAGAAGCCGTTTTGACAAAATAAACCGGCCGGCGCTCTTGAAGCGCCGCGCCTCCTGAAATGAATAAAGGGCAGCAGAAGCGATGCGGCTGCTCTTTTGATTTTGAATATTACGAATGGACAAGCGCGGAATAAGGAGTGGATTGTGTTGTCTGAAAGCTATAAAAACGCCGGGGTTGATATTGAAGCCGGATATGAAGCCGTAAAACGAATGAAAAAACATGTGGAAAGAACGAAGCGAATCGGCGCAATGGGCGGTCTTGGCGGATTTGGCGGCATGTTTGACCTGTCAGAACTGCCGTACAAAAAGCCGGTTCTGATTTCGGGAACGGACGGTGTCGGCACAAAGCTGAAGCTCGCTTTTGCGATGGACAAGCATGACACGATCGGCATCGATGCCGTCGCTATGTGTGTCAACGATGTGCTCGCTCAAGGAGCGGAGCCGCTGTTCTTCCTCGATTACCTTGCGGTCGGAAAAGCCGACCCCGTTAAAATTGAAGAAATTGTAAAAGGTGTCGCAGAAGGCTGTGTACAGTCAGGATCAGCGCTAGTCGGCGGAGAAACGGCGGAAATGCCGGGTCTTTATACAGAGGATGAATACGATATTGCCGGGTTCTCGGTCGGAGCTGCTGAAAAAGATGGCATCGTCACGGGCGAAAACATCAGCGAAGGGCACCTTTTAATCGGACTTTCTTCAAGCGGACTTCACAGCAACGGCTTCTCTCTCGTTCGTAAAGTTCTTCTTGAAGATGCCGGTCTGAACCTTGATGAGACGTATACACCTTTTGAACGGCCTCTTGGCGAAGAGCTTTTAGAGCCGACGAAAATTTATGTCAAGCCTGTCCTTGAAGCGGTGAAATCAGGTAAAATCGCAGGCATGGCGCACGTGACCGGCGGCGGTTTTATTGAAAACCTGCCGCGCATGATGCCTGATGGTCTCGGTGTTGAAATCGACATCGGCTCCTGGCCCGTCCCTCCTGTCTTTCCGTTCATTCAGGAGAAAGGCGGCCTGAAGTCCGAGGAAATGTTCAATGTTTTCAATATGGGAATCGGGTTTGTCCTTGCGGTGAAAGAAGAGGATATGACGAACGTGATTCAAACGCTCGAAAACAACGGTGAAAAAGCCTATCTCATCGGCAGAGTGAAAGCCGGAAGCGGCGTTGAGTTTGGCGGTGCCGGTCTTTCATGAGAAAATTCGCGGTATTTGCATCAGGAAGCGGAACGAACTTTGAAGCGATCGCAAGAAGAATGAGAGAAGAGAACTGGGATGCCGAAATCGTCCTTGTCGTCTGTGACAAGCCCGATGCGAAAGTGCTTGAAAGAGCGGAAAAAGCCGGAATTCCATCGTTCGCATTCCAGCCGAAATCGTTCGAAAATAAAGCAGCTTTTGAACAAGTGATCGTTGAACAGCTCCGCCTCCACGGAGCAGAATGGATTGTCCTGGCGGGGTACATGAGACTGATCGGCGATACGCTTCTGTCGGCTTACCGGAATAAAATCATCAACATCCATCCGTCGCTCCTGCCGGCGTTTCCCGGCATCGACGCGATCGGACAGGCGTACAGAGCGGGTGTGAAAGTGGCGGGCATCACGGTTCACTATGTTGACGAAGGCATGGACACCGGTCCGATTATCGCCCAGCGCGCCGTCGAGCTTGAAAAAAGCGAAACACTCGCATCTCTTGAAGAAAAGATACACAAATTGGAGCATGAGCTTTATCCCGAAGTAATCAAAGAGCTTCTTGAACTAAATGGCAGAGGTGAAAAGGAATGACGATCAAACGCGCATTAATCAGCGTATCAGATAAAACGAACATTGTCCCTTTTGTAAAAGAATTGACAGAGCTTGGCGTAGAAGTGATTTCAACAGGCGGCACAAGCAAACTTCTTCAGGAAAACGGCGTTGACGTCATCGGCATTTCTGAAGTGACGGGCTTTCCCGAAATCATGGACGGCCGTCTGAAAACCCTTCATCCGAATATTCACGGCGGGCTTCTTGCCGTCCGCGGCAACGAAAAACACATGGCGCAGCTCAATGAACAGGGAATTCAGCCGATCGACCTTGTCGTTGTTAATTTATATCCGTTTAAAGAAACGGTTTCTAAAGAAGACGTCACATTCGAAGAAGCGATTGAGAATATCGACATCGGCGGTCCAGGCATGCTTCGCGCAGCAGCGAAAAACCACCAGGACGTGGCGGTCATCGTCGATCCCCGCGACTACAGCCCTGTACTGAACGACTTGAAAGAAAACGGCAGCGTCTCTCTTGAGAAAAAACGCGAGTTGGCAGCGAAGGTGTTCCGCCACACGGCAGCGTATGACGCGTTGATCGCTGACTATTTAACAAAGGTAACCGGCGAAAAAGAGCCTGAACAGTTCACCGTCACTTTTGAGAAAAAGCAATCGCTCCGCTACGGCGAAAATCCGCATCAGGAAGCAGTCTTTTATCAAAGTGCGCTCCCTGTCAAAGGGTCAATCGCTTCAGCTGAACAGCTGCACGGAAAAGAGCTCTCTTACAACAATATCAAAGACGCGGATGCAGCACTTCAAATCGTCCGCGAGTTCACGGAGCCGGCTGCGGTTGCCGTCAAGCATATGAACCCTTGCGGCGTCGGGACGGGCAACACGATCGAAGAGGCGTTTAACAAAGCATACGCCGCTGACGAAACGTCAATTTTCGGCGGCATCATCGCTTTGAACCGGGAAGTGGATAAAGCGACGGCTGAAACGCTTCACAAAATCTTTTTGGAAATCATCATCGCGCCAGCATTCAGCCAAGAAGCGCTTGATATTTTAACATCCAAGAAAAACCTTCGCCTCTTGACCCTTGATGTCAATCAGCCTGTGAAAAACGAAAAGCAGCTGACATCTGTTCAAGGCGGGCTTTTGATTCAGGATCTGGATATGCACGGTTTTGACGACGCCGACATCACAATTCCGACGAAAAGAGAGCCGACCGAACAGGAATGGGCTGACTTGAAGCTCGCTTGGAAAGTTGTGAAGCATGTCAAATCGAATGCGATTGTCCTGGCAAAAGACGATATGACGATCGGCGTCGGCGCTGGACAAATGAACCGAGTCGGCTCCGCGAAAATCGCAATTGAGCAAGCCGGCGGGAAAGCGAAAGGAAGCGCGCTCGGATCAGATGCGTTCTTCCCGATGCCTGATACGGTCGAAGAAGCGGCTAAAGCCGGTGTGACGGCGATCATTCAGCCGGGCGGATCGGTTCGTGATGAAGATTCGATTCAAAAAGCGGATGAATACGGGATCGCGATGGTGTTCACCGGAATCCGCCATTTCAAACATTGAGGGAGTGACCAGCGTGAACGTATTGATTATCGGCAGAGGCGGCAGGGAGCACACGCTCGCCTGGAAAGCGGCGCAAAGCCCTCTTGTCGGCACTGTATATGCGGCGCCCGGCAATGACGGAATGGCCGGGACCGCCGTACTCGTTGATCTTGACGAAGGCAATCACGAAGGGCTTCTCGCTTTCGCAAAAGAAAACAATATCGGACTGACGATTGTCGGTCCTGAGGTCCCTCTAATCGAAGGGCTTGTGGATGCATTTGAAGAAGCGGGCCTTCCGGTGTTCGGTCCGTCGAAAAAAGCAGCGGTGATTGAAGGAAGCAAGCAGTTTGCCAAAGATCTGATGAAAAAATATCAAATACCGACAGCAGAATACGAAACGTTTACATCTTTTGAAAAAGCAAAGGCGTATGTTGAGGAAAAAGGCGCTCCGATCGTCATCAAAGCTGACGGGCTTGCCGCTGGAAAAGGCGTCACAGTCGCGATGACAGCCGAAGATGCGGTTCAGTGTCTGCATGACTTTTTAGAAGATGAAAAGTTCGGCGATGCAAGCGCCTCTGTCGTTATCGAGGAATTTTTAAACGGTGAAGAATTTTCGCTGATGGCTTTTGTCAAAGGTGAAAAAGTGTATCCGATGGTGATCGCGCAAGATCACAAGCGGGCATTTGACGGAGACAAAGGCCCGAATACAGGGGGAATGGGCGCATATTCCCCGGTGCCGCAGATTTCGGATGCGGTCGTTGAAGACGCCGTTAAAACGATTTTGGAGCCGGCGGCCGAAGCGATGGTTAAAGAAGGCCGTTCGTTTACGGGAGTCTTGTATGCTGGCTTAATGCTAACCGAAAAAGGAACAAAAGTGATCGAATTCAACGCGAGATTCGGAGATCCGGAAACCCAGGTCGTACTGCCGCGTCTTGAATCAGACCTTGTACAAGTCTTGCTTGACCTCCTCGCCGACAAAGAAGTGGAGCTGAAGTGGAAGGATACGGCGGCAGTCACCGTTGTTCTAGCATCTGACGGCTATCCGGAAAGCTATGAAAAAGGCACGCCGATCGGCACGCTTGAGCCTGATATGGAACAGACCGTCGTCTTTCACGCAGGCACGAAAAAAAGTGGCGGTCAGTTTGTGACAAACGGCGGCCGCGTCGCCAATGTCACGGCGTTTGCCGAGACGTTTGAAGCGGCCAGGGAAGCAGCCTATCAAGCGGTGGAACGAGTAAGAAAACCGGGGCTGTTTTACCGGACGGATATCGGCGCGCGTGCGCTCAAGGCAGCGCAGAAATAACCGGTGAAGAGACAGAGCGGGAGCACCCGTTTTGTCTCTTTTTTTGCCGTCAATTTTTTTGGATCATTTTAATCAACGATTCAGCCATCAATTCGGGCGGATAAGGCATGTCGTTTTCAAGCCACCATGCGGCTGTGCCCGCAAAGGCGGAAATCACAAATCGCCGCTGGATATCAAGAGGCACTGAGCGGTTAGTATCGGCAGCTGCCGTTTTTTTGATTCCCGTCAAAAAGCTGTCATTCCAAAAGTCATTGAGCAGCTCCTTAATGTTCAGCTCATATCTTCTGTTGATGATAATCGCAAAATCATCGCAGTTCTGTTGTAAATGCTGATAAAAGCGCAGCACATACCAGTACGCTTCAGGCTTTTCCCCGCTGCAATCTATATCAAGCGGCGAAAAAATATCCTCTTTCATTACTTCAAACATGTCTCTCATATTTTGATGAAGCAAATCGTATTTATCTTGATAATGCTGATAAAATGTCGTTCGATTCAAGTTTGCCCGTTGCGTAATATCCTGTACAGAGATTTTTCCCCATTCTTTTTCAGCAAGCAGTTCAAACAAGGCTTTTTTTAAATTTGTTTTCGATTTTGTAATCCGCTTGTCCCCGCGATAGCTGTCAGCCACTTCAGCCGCCTCCTCAAACACTTTTTCGACACTTCTTTTCCACTTGTTGGTTGAATGATCCGGTGGGTTCTTTTAATTTTAAACTAACATATTGAACTTCATGAATCAGCTGACAAGAACCGAAGGAGTGAAAGCGAATGAGTCAAACAAAACAGCAGAACCCTATTCAGAAAGCGCTGCTTAACGGAAAGAACAGACAAGACCCGTATGATCCGTTTCCATGGTATGAAAAAATGCGCACCGAATCACCGATTCACTATGATGAAGACAGCAAGGTATGGAGTGTGTTCCGTTATGACGATGTCAAAAGAGTGATCAGCGACAAAGAGTTTTTTTCAAATCAGTTCCATCAGCTTGGAACCGGCAATACGTTTGCGAAAACGTTGATCAGCATGGATCCACCGAAACACACGAGAATCAGATCGATCGTCAACAAGGCTTTTACTCCGCGTGTCATGAAAGAGTGGGAGCCGCGCATTCGCGAACTGACGAATGAACTGCTCGCTCAAATCCGCGGCAGGGAAGAGATCGACCTTGTACAGGATTTTTCATATCCGTTGCCCGTCATCGTCATTTCGGAATTGCTCGGCGTTCCTTCAGTATATAAGCACCATTTCAAAGAATGGTCCGACGTGTTGGTCAGCCTGCCGAAGAGCGATCGGCAAGAAGATGTGAACGAGTGGAAAAACATCAGGGATCAAGGGGAAGAAGAGCTGACCGCGTTTTTTGAAAAGATGATCGAAGAGAAAAGACAAAACCTCGGCAATGACTTGATTTCGCTCTTGATCAAAGCCGAACAAGAAGGGGACAAGCTTTCCCCTGATGAATTGATTCCGTTTTGCAACCTGCTCTTGATGGCGGGGAATGAAACGACGACCAATTTGATTTCAAATGCGGTCTACAGCATTCTCGAAACACCGGGTGCGTATGACGAGCTCGCCAGGCATCCTGAACTGATTCCGCAGGCCGTCGAGGAAGCCGTCCGTTTCCGGGCGCCCGCGCCGATGATCGTGCGCTTCGTTAAACAGGATACCGAGATCAGAGGAGTAAGTTTGAAAAAAGGAGAAGGCGTCGTCGCTTTTCTTGCTTCTGCAAACCGTGATGAAGCGAAATTTGAGAGGGCGCACGAATTTGATATTCACCGTTATCCGAACCCGCATATCGGATTTGGCCACGGCATCCATTTCTGCTTAGGCGCTCCGCTCGCAAGGCTGGAAGCGGCGATCGCTCTTGAGGCGCTCCTCAAGCAGTATTCCTCGATGGAAAAGCTTGCGATCGCGCCGATGGCGGACAGCAGCATGTACGGCTTGAAACAATTCCGTCTGCGGGTGAAATCAGCAGGGGAAACGGCGCCTAACTAATTAAAAAAGCACCCGTGAAAGGTGCTTTTTTGTTATCGATAGAAAAATCGTACAACCAATTTTATTTAGACAGTGATAGAAAAGGAGATAACATATGAGTCATGTAACCTGCAAAAGGTGTAAAAAACAAATATCAAAAGACGAGACATTTTATTACATAGACAAGCCCGTCGGATTATCAGGAATCACCCATGTCAAAAGGTTTCTGGAGAGCAACGGCTTGATTTTATGTGAAGATTGTATAAGAGAGCATTTGCAAAAATGACCTCATTCAATATAAAAAAAGCCCCTATAAAAGATGACGAAATCCTAAAACTTTAAACCGTTTTAGGATTTCGTCAACAATCTGCCACTTTCATTCCCAAGAAGGTGTTTTTTTACGGACAGGGCATTTCTTTCATAAGCCGGCCAGCAGGAATTTGACTGGATAAGCCTTGTGCCTTAAAATGAAAGTAATAAAAATGAATACTCCAAAGGGGAGTAGCTGTCACAGTAAAGTCGTCATTACGGGATGTCCTAGATCCTCGGCTTTGCTGGCAATCTAATTGTTAGCGAGACCTTTGCCAAATCTGATTTGGTGAAGGTCTTTTTGTTTATCCACTTCACCAAATCGGTGGAGTTTTTTCATTTTTATCAAAAGGGAAAGGAGACTGACCGTGTCTAAGCTCGGGAAATGGCTGAAGCGTGAATTGGTGAAGAAAGGTCTGCCTTTGGCGAAAGAAAAATTAATTCCGATTTTGAAAGAAAAAATGAAAAAGAAACGATAAGGAGGCAAACAATGAAAAGAATTCTTATAGTTCTTGCCGGAATGGGCCTTTTAGGTGCAGGCGGATGCGGAATGCTTGATCAGGTGAATGACGGATTGAACTATACAAATGAAGCGGCCGGCTATATCCAAAAAGTGAAGACATTTGCGGAGGAGGCGCCTTCCTTGGCTGAACAGGCTGTAAACGACACGGGTGCAAAAGAAAAGCTGGAAACTCAGCTTGAGTCTATCCAGCAGGCTGCAGCCGATTTTAATGAATTAACCCCTCCCGATGCCGCAGCCGAGATTCATAACACCATCGAGAAGCATAATGAAACACTGCAAAAAAGCGCTGAAGATGTTTTGAAAAGTGTTGAGGAAGGAAAATTAACAGTCGAGAAGCTGGAGCAGTCAGAATTGGTACAAAGCGCTCAGCAGATCAGCGATGTGATGGGCCAGATTGAAAAATTGACCGAATAGAAAAAAGCATCCCGGTTTAGGATGTTTCAGCTTGTCGACAAAGTCATAAAAAGTGGCTTCATCGACAAGCTTTTTTTAAAAAAATGTGAGTGGAATCTAGATTTTGGAGGTTTTACTATGTTGTCCAAGCACTCAAAAGATCAGCGTGAACAGCTTGAAGTCGTTGCCTTAAGCGAACTTGTCCTTGAAGATGATCTGGTCAGGAAGATGGAAGAAGTTCATGGATTTTTCATTTATTTATGAAAAAGTTGCCCCTCTTTATTCTTCAAAAGGACGTCCAAGCATTGATCCCGTTGTATTGATCAAAATGGTTCTGATTCAATACGTGCTTGGGCATCGCTCCATGCGCGAAACCATCGAACGGGTTTTTTGCGGCATGGCCTGCGCTGGACAACCCTGTGGGGAAAGAAAAAATTGTCCATGCAGGCGATGCTTGTTTTCGCTGACATGAATGGACGTAGAAAGGCCCTAATCGCCGGCCTTTTCATCGAAAAAACAGTATAAACCGGACAAAAATAGGTAGAACCTTAGAAATCCGACCTATTTTGTCAACGGTCTGAAATCACCTATAAAAGGTACTTTTTACGATTGTTCGCCAGCTTCTCCCTGCTGCTTCATATAAGTTTTGCAAACATACGTCATGGGACAAAATCGCAAGATGCCGGAAGCGGCCTTCATCGCCCCCATAAACATGCAGAAAAGCGTCATTCTGCACCACGGTTTTCTCGTAAACTTTGCCGCTGCCGCCGACAGGATCGTCAGTCCGCAGGCAATGCGAAAAACGGCGTCAAACAGTCCGATGTTTTGCTTCATGCTTCATTCCTCCTATTTAAATAATTAAATAAAGTGTTTTTTCGAAAAATTGTAACGGATTGGTAATGCGTGACGATAGTAAATGTGTTAACATAGGATCATTACATGTAAAGGAGAGTATGTGAATGTCCGAACGCACCTTAATTTGGAAAAACAAACACATCAGATCGCAAGTTGATGTTGTAAGTTCAAGGCTGCAGCCAACGCTCCTTTTACGAAATGCCTCTGTACTGAACCCGTATGTAAAGCAATGGATTCTGGCAAACGTATGGATTCATCATGACAGAATCGTTTACGTCGGCCGTGACTTGCCGAAGACGGCTGTTAAAACTACAATAGATTGTGAAGGAAAATACATTGTACCCGGGTATATTGAGCCGCATGTCCATCCTTTTCAAATTTATAATCCCCAAACTTTGGCTGAATATGTGTCACAGTTTGGAACGACGACATTCGTAAATGACAACTTGTTTCTGCTTTTGCATTGCGGAAAAAAGAAAGCGTTTTCTATATTGGAAGAACTGAAAAAACAGCCTGTCCACTACTATTGGTGGTCAAGGTATGACTTGCAGACTGAAGTGTTGAATGAAGATCAAATTTTATCGATCGATTACCGAAAACGTTGGGGAGAACACCCGGACGTCATCCAGGGAGGAGAAATGACAGGCTGGCCGCGCCTCTTGGACGGCGATGATCTGCTCCTTCATTGCATGCAGTGCACGAAAAGAAGGAGAAAGCGGATCGAGGGTCATTTTCCGGGGGCATCGGAAAAAACGCTCACGAAGATGAAGCTTTTCGGCGCTGACGCAGATCATGAAGCCATGACTGGAAAGGAAGTGCTGAAGCGGCTTGAACTTGGATACCACGTCGGCTTGAGGCAGTCTTCCATCCGTCCTGATTTGCGAAAGATTTTGCGCGAGCTGCACGAAGACGGCTTTCACCATTATGACCATATGTTTTATACAACGGACGGTGCAACGCCGAACTTTTATAAAGAAGGCATGACAAACAAGCTGATTGAAATTGCCATCGAAGAGGGCGTGCCGCTGATCGATGCCTATAATATGGCTTCGTTTAATATCGCTAAGTATTATCATATGGAGGATATCCTCGGTGTGGTGGCACCGGGCAGATACGCAACGCTCAACATTTTGAATAGCCCTGATGAACCGAATCCGGAGACAGTTTTGGCAAAAGGGCGGCTGATCAAATCAGGCGGCGTAAATATGAATGCGTTTACAGTTCCGGATTGGCAAAAAGGGGGTCTTGTCCCTCTGAACCTTTCATATGATCTAACGATGGATGACTTGCAGTTTTCCATGCCGCTCGGCTTAAAAATGAGGAATTCCGTGATTATGGAGCCTTATACGATTGAGATTGACAACTCTGTCAACCAGCTTTCTTTTGACCATGATGAAAGCTATCTCTCGCTGTTCGACAAATATGGAAAATGGCGTGTCAATACGATGCTGAAAGGCTTTGCAACCCGTGTCCAAGGGTTCGTCAGCTCCTATTCGACAACTGGAGATATTATCGCGGTCGGCAAAAACAAGGAAGACATGCTTTTGGCCTTCAAGCGGATGAAAGAAATCGGGGGAGGTATCGTATTAGCGGAAAACGGAAAAATCCTGCACGAAATTCCTCTTCATTTAAGCGGCGGCGCATCAAATGAGATGTATGAAAAGGTGCTTGAAAGGGAAAAGACGTTAAAAGAGCTTTTGTTTGAAAGAGGCTATACGTTTGACGACCCGATCTACACCCTGCTCTTTTTGCAAAGCACTCATCTGCCTTATATCAGGGTGACGCCGAAAGGGATCTTTGATGTGATGAAAAAAACTGTACTCTTTCCATCGATAATGCGTTAAAATATAAAAGAGCGGGAGCTAATCTATGGTGAATCGATATGTAAGAGTACTGCTTTGTTTTGCTTCTCTTTTACTGCTTGCATCGTGCCAGTCGCAGGAACAGCAGGAAAAGGAAAAGAACATTCATCCGCTGACAGGATTGAAGGCGGACGGAGATATTCGGCAGCGGCCCATTGCCGTTGTGGTGAACAATCATTCAAAAGCACGGCCGCAGTCGGGATTAAGCAAGGCTGACATTGTCATTGAAGCTCTCAGTGAAGGACCGATCACACGATTGTTGGCGATCTATCAAAGCGACATGCCTGAAGCGGTTGGCCCAGTCCGCAGCGCCCGGGAGTATTTCATTGATTTGGCTCTCGGTTTTGACAGCCTCTTGGTGCATCACGGCTGGAGTCCGGGTGCAAAAAGCCGCCTGTTGAACGGCGACGCCGATCATATCAATGGGATGGATTACGACGGCAGCCTGTTTTGGAGGGCTGATTTTCGGGAAGCGCCGCATAATTCGTACACGTCATATAAAAATGTAAAGCAAGCAGCAGATGACAAAGGATATGCCATCGAAACCCGCACAGAACCGCTCACTTTTAAAGCAAGCCCTGACAAACCTTCGGATGCGCTTTATTCTATACGGTTAGATTACGGAACAAAATCCGTTACAAACCGTGTCGAATATGGTTATGATAAAAAGGTTGAAGGCTATGTGAGAAAGTCAGACGGTATTTTGACAACAGACCTTGAAACAGAAGAACCTGTTGTTCTTCAAAACATTCTAATAGCGGAAGCCGAACATCATATGAAAGATGCGTACGGGAGAAGGGATATTGACCTTCGTTCAGGCGGAAAAGGGCTCCTTTTGCAAAACGGGGAAGTCCATCGGATCAGCTGGAAGAACGAAAACGGCCGGATTATACCGAAGACGGACGGCAAGACCGTTCCGTTTGTGCCGGGAAGAACGTGGATCAATATCGTTCCCGATCTCAGCAAGGTTTCTATTAGCAAAGGAGAAGGTGTGTAAAGATGCAGATCGATAAATTGCGCGGGAGAGAGCTGGACCAGCTTTTTCAATCCATACTATCACTAAAAGATCTCGAAGAATGCTATCGTTTTTTCGATGATTTATGCACAATAAATGAAATTCAGTCATTGGCTCAGCGGCTCGAAGTAGCCAGAATGCTGCGCGACGGTAACACGTATCACAAAATTGAGACGGAAACCGGAGCGAGCACCGCGACCATTTCCAGGGTGAAACGCTGCCTGAACTACGGAAATGACGCTTATATCATGGCGCTGGACCGCGTCAAAGCAAATCAATCTGAATCATCTTCATGATGTCATGAAACCGCCTGGCTCAGGGCACTGAGCACCGGCGGTTTTTTTGTGCTTTCTGCACGTTTATCGTTTATTCGTTATCCGTTTTTCGAAAGGGGCTGAATTTGTTATAATATTTAAATGGTAAGAACGAATGGAGGAGCTTTTTTCATGTACGATATTACCGAGTGGAAGCATGTCTTTAAACTCGATCCGAATAAAGATATTACGGATGATCAGCTTGAACAGCTGTGCGAATCTGGAACAGATGCGGTTTTGATCGGCGGAAGCGATCATGTCACAGAAGATGATGTCCTTCGGCTGATGGCAAAAGTGCGCCGCTTTTTAGTGCCGTGCGTCCTGGAAGTGTCGACGATTGACGCGATCGTCCCGGGATTTGATCTCTATTTTATTCCGACTGTGCTCAACAGCAGAGATACCGACTGGATTGCCGGCTTACATAAAAAGGCGATGAAAGAATACGGCGAGCTGATGTCACCTGATGAGATTGTTGTTGAAGGGTACTGTATTTTGAATCAGGACTGCAAGGCTGCCGCTTTAACAAACGCAGATACCGAGCTTGACATTGAGGATATTAAAGCATACGCCCGCGTGGCAGAACATCTTTTCCGCCTTCCGGTCTTTTATCTTGAATACAGCGGCATGCTGGGGGATTCGGAGATCGTTAAGGAAACAAAAGCGGTGCTTCAGGAAACGACGCTGTTTTACGGCGGCGGCATCAAAGATGCGGAGACGGCGGTAAAAATGGCTGAGCACGCCGATGTGATCGTCGTCGGAAACGCGATTTATGAGAATTTCGAAGATGCGCTGCAAACGGTAAAGGCCGTAAAAGGATGAGCACAACGAACCGGATTGGTTTATAATAGAACATATGTTTGAATAGGCGGTGAACGGAATTGAATTACATTAGCGACCAATTATTAAGCGGATTAAACAAGATGCAGCAGGAAGCGGTCAAAACGACGGACGGTCCGCTTTTGATCATGGCCGGAGCAGGAAGCGGAAAGACGCGGGTATTGACGCACCGCATTGCGTATTTAATGGCGGAGAAGCGCGTTGCCCCGTGGAACATTTTGGCGATTACATTTACGAACAAAGCGGCCAGAGAAATGAAAGAACGTGTGGAACGCATTCTCGGACCGGGAGCGGACGACATCTGGATTTCGACGTTCCACAGCATGTGTGTGAGAATTTTACGGAGAGACATCGACAGAATCGGCATCAACCGGAATTTCTCGATTCTTGATACGTCAGATCAGCTTTCCGTCATTAAAGGAATCTTAAAGGAAAGAAACATCGATCCGAAAAAATTCGATCCCAGAAGCATACTCGGATCGATCAGCAGTGCGAAAAACGAATTGATCGACCCGGAAGAGTACGAGAAAACAGCCGGCGGTTTTTTTGAACAAGTCGTCAGCGATGTCTACAAAGATTATCAGAAAAAACTGCGGAAAAACCAGTCGCTCGATTTTGACGATCTGATCATGACGACGATCATCCTGTTTGACCGGGTGCCGGAAGTGCTCGAATACTACCAGCGGAAATTCCAATACATTCATGTCGATGAGTATCAGGATACGAACAGGGCGCAGTATTTGCTCGTCAAAAAAATGGCGCAGCGCTTCGAAAACATCTGCGTCGTCGGGGACTCCGACCAGTCGATCTACAGATGGCGCGGCGCGGACATTGCCAACATTCTGTCGTTTGAAAAAGACTATCCGAATGCAAGCGTCATTCTACTCGAACAAAACTACAGGTCGACAAAGCGGATATTGAACGCGGCCAATGAAGTGATTCAGAACAACTCCAACAGAAAGCCGAAAAACCTCTGGACCGAAAATGACGAAGGAGCGAAAATCTCCTACTTCAGAGGCGACAACGAATTTGGCGAAGGCCAATTTGTCGCGGGCAAAATCAGGGAGCTCGTCGGCTCGGGAAAACGATCTTTCTCTGATATCGCGATTTTGTACCGGACGAACGCTCAATCGCGTGTCATCGAGGAAACGCTGATGAAAGCGAACATCAACTACAACATTGTCGGCGGCACGAAGTTCTATGACAGGAAAGAGATCAAAGACATCCTTGCGTATTTGCGCCTCGTCGCAAATCCTGACGACGATATCAGCTTTGCGCGGATCGTAAACGTGCCGAAGCGCGGCGTTGGTGCGACTTCAGTCGATAAAATTGCGGCTTATGCCGATATGAACGGAATGTCTTTATTTGAAGCGCTCGGACAGGTTGACTTTATCGGCCTCAGCGCAAGAGCGGCGAACGCGCTTGACGAGTTCAGACAGACGATCGAAAACCTGACGAACATGCAGGAATACTTATCTGTCACAGAGCTTACGGAAGAAATCCTTGAAAAAACCGAATACCGCGAAATGCTGAAAGCGGAAAAATCCCTGGAAGCGCAGAGCCGTCTTGAAAATATCGACGAGTTTCTCTCCGTAACGAAAAACTTTGAACAGCAAAGCGAAGATAAATCGCTCGTCGCCTTTTTGACGGATTTGGCCCTTATCGCCGATATCGATCAGCTTGATCAGAAGGAAGAAGAGACCGGAAATCAAGACGCGGTCATCTTGATGACGCTTCATGCCGCAAAAGGACTCGAATTCCCGGTCGTGTTCCTGATGGGGCTTGAAGAAGGGGTATTCCCGCACAGCCGCTCCCTGATGGAGGAAGCGGAGATGGAAGAAGAACGGAGACTCGCATACGTCGGCATCACGAGGGCTGAGGAAGAGCTTTATTTAACTAACGCGCGGATGCGGACATTGTTCGGGAGAACGAATATGAACCCGGAATCAAGGTTCATTGCGGAAATACCGGAAGAATTATTGGACAATCTAAACGAGAAGAAAAAAGATCTGAAAACGCCGTTTGGAAGAAAGCCGGAGCGGAGAGGCCCGGTTACCCGGCCGGCTGCATCGTACAGCAAAACCGGCGGCGACGGTGTCAATTGGGCAGTCGGCGACAAAGCCTCCCATAAAAAGTGGGGCGTCGGAACCGTTGTCAGCGTCAAAGGATCCGGCGAATCGACTGAGCTTGACATCGCCTTCCCGAGCCCGACCGGAGTGAAGCGTCTTCTCGCGGCCTTTGCGCCTATTGAAAAGCAATAAATGGCAAAAGACCTGAAATGAAAGGACGAAACCAATGGAAAAAGAAGCAGCTAAACGCCGTGTGGAACAACTGCATGCATTGATTAACAAATACAACTACGAATATCACACCCTTGACGACCCAAGCGTGCCTGATTCCGAATATGACAAGCTGATGAAGGAACTTATTGCTCTTGAAGAAGAGCACCCCGACCTGAAAACGCCGGACTCTCCTTCTCAGCGCGTCGGCGGAGCCGTTTTG
Source organism: Bacillus sp. BS3(2021) (assembly GCF_021043345.1). Taxonomy (NCBI): domain Bacteria; kingdom Bacillati; phylum Bacillota; class Bacilli; order Caryophanales; family Bacillaceae; genus Bacillus; species Bacillus sp. BS3(2021). Next base: position 137,796 of record NZ_JAJNDM010000007.1, on the reverse strand, counting down.
GACGCCTTTCAAAAAGTGCAGCATAAAACGCCGATGCTGAGCCTCGGCAACGCGTTTAATGAAGAAGATCTACGCGACTTTGACCGCCGCGTCCGCCAGGCGGTCGGAGATGTTGAGTACAACGTCGAATTTAAAATAGACGGTCTTGCTGTTTCACTGCGCTATGAAAACGGCGTATTTGTCAGAGGTGCGACAAGAGGCGACGGAACAACGGGCGAGGATATTACGGAAAATTTGAAGACCATCAGAAACATTCCCCTCCGAATGAAGCGCGATCTTTCAATTGAAGTGCGCGGCGAGGCTTTTATGCCGAAGCGCTCCTTTGAATTGCTGAACAAAACGCGGCTCGAACGGGATGAAGAGCCGTTCGCCAACCCGCGGAACGCCGCTGCCGGCTCATTAAGGCAGCTCGATCCGAAAATCGCCGCGAAACGAAATCTCGATATCTTCGTCTACAGTATAGCGGAGCTTGACGAAATGGGCGTTGAAACGCAAAGCCAGGGACTTGATTTCCTCGACGAACTCGGCTTTAAAACCAATCATGAAAGAAAAAAATGCAGCACGATCGAAGAAGTCATTGAGATCGTCGAAGAGCTCAAGACAAAACGCGCCGACCTCCCGTATGAAATCGACGGGATCGTCATTAAAGTCAACTCCCTTGATCAGCAGGAAGAACTCGGCTTTACGGCAAAAAGCCCGCGCTGGGCAATCGCCTACAAGTTTCCTGCCGAAGAGGTTGTCACAACGCTTTTGGACATTGAATTAAGCGTCGGCCGGACGGGTGCAGTAACCCCGACTGCGATTCTCGAACCTGTAAAAGTGGCGGGAACGACCGTCCAAAGAGCTTCTCTCCACAACGAAGATTTGATTAAAGAGAAGGATATCAGACTGCTGGACAAAGTCGTCATTAAAAAAGCAGGAGACATCATTCCCGAGGTTGTCAACGTGCTCGTCGAACAGAGGACGGGAGAAGAGAAAGAATTCAACATGCCGAAGGAATGCCCGGAATGCGGAAGCGAGCTTGTCAGAATTGAAGGAGAAGTCGCGCTTCGCTGCATCAATCCGGAGTGCCCGGCTCAGATCAGGGAAGGCCTGATCCATTTCGTTTCCCGGAACGCGATGAATATAGACGGTCTTGGCGAGCGCGTCATCACCCAGCTGTTCCGCGAAGACCTCGTCCACAATGTCGCCGATCTGTATAAGCTGACGCGCGAGCAGCTGATCAATCTCGAGCGGATGGGGGAAAAATCGACCGACAACTTATTGAAGTCGATTGAAAAATCGAAGGAGAATTCATTGGAACGGCTTCTCTTCGGACTCGGCATCCGCTTCATCGGCGCCAAAGCGGCCAAGACACTGGCGATGCATTTTGAAACGCTTGACAGGCTCAAAAAAGCGACAAAAGAAGAATTGGTCGAAGTCGATGAAATCGGCGAGAAGATGGCGGACGCCCTCGTCACTTATTTTCAAAAAGAAGAGATTTTAAAGCTGTTGGACGAGCTTGAAGAACTCGGGGTGAACACCGAGTATAAGGGCCCGAAAAAAGCGGCCGCTGAAGCGAGCGATTCGTATTTTGCGGGAAAAACGATCGTCCTGACCGGGAAGCTCAACGAAATGTCGCGGAACGACGCGAAAGCGGAAATCGAAGCGCTCGGCGGAAAAATCACAGGCAGTGTAAGCAAAAAAACCGATCTCGTCATTGCCGGCGAAGCGGCAGGCAGCAAATTGGCGAAAGCTGAAGAGCTGAACATCGAAGTATGGGATGAAGCAAGACTGATCAGTGAGCTAAAGAAATAAGAGGAGTGTTTTCTATTGAAAAAGATATTATGTTTGGCGGCTGCTGCGGGTATGCTCATGCTCTCAGCCTGTGCGCCGAATTTTGGGGGAGAAGAAGAGCAGGAGATGGTGCAGAAAACGGATAAGTCGAAAGAAAAAGCCATCATTCCGAAATACAACATCTCCGATTCTTATTATAAAATGGTTCTTCCTTTCAAGGCGGGGAAAGCCCGCGGCTTGACGACCGAACGCCTGAATACGCGGCTGGATATCGATGAATTTGAGACAGGCATGATGCGCCTTGCGCAAGATTCATTTTCTACTGACGATTACCTTTTTCAAGAAGGACAATATCTGGATGAGGATACAGTTACGAGCTGGCTCGCCCGCAAAAAAACGGGAGACGACCTGAAAAAAGCGGAGAAAGACGATAAAAACTTCAAAAACCTCGGACTGAACCCCGCCCTTTCCGGAAGCGGATCAACAGAGAAGCAAAACGAAGAAAGCCCGGTATACCTCGCCCATATGCTTGAGCATGACTACCTCGTCCGCAAAGACAAGGATACGATTGAGCTCGGCGGCGTCGTGATCGGCCTTGCACTGAACTCTGTCTACTACTACCGCGAAAATGTCGGCGACCCGCAAAAAGAAGTGACCATCAGCGACAAAAAGCTGAGGCAGGAAGGCGAAAAAATCGCCGAGGAAGTGGCGAAACGGATCAGAAACATGGATGATTTGAAAAACATTCCGCTGACCATCATGCTCTACAAGCAGGCGCCTAAGTCATCGATCGTCCCTGGAAACTTTATCGCCAAAACCGATGTGAAATCAGGGACAAGCGAGCTCGGCGGCTGGGATAAAATCAATGAAGAGTACACGTTCTTCCCTTCAACAGAAGGTTCAGAGAAACATCCGGATGACGCGGAGCTCTTCAAACGCTTTAAAAACAAAGTCGACACGTATTTTCCAAACTACACAGGGGTTGTCGGCACGGCTCTCTATAAAGACGACCAAATGCAGGACATGAAAATCAACATCCCGATGCAGTTTTACGGCAAAAGCGAAGTCATCGCCTTTACCCAGTTCTTGACCGGTGAAGTGATGGATTACTACGGCAAAAGCGGACTGAACGTTGAGATCAACATTAATTCGTCAGCCGGGCAGGAAGCCGTTATCCTGAAAAAGCCGGGAGACAAGGAACCGACCGTCCATATTTATGATTCATAAAAAAGAAGCAGCCTTCTCGGCTGCTTCTTTTTGTCACGCGGAAAAAGGAATAAGGAGACCTATCATTCATTCACGGTGCGCCAACAAAATATTTTTTTATAGTATTCTGAATAAAATACTATTGCAAAATTAGGATACAACTCTTATAATTAATTATACAGAATATAGTATATTGTTTTGAGGAAGATTAATTATGTGGGAAAAATTTTACTCTAAAAATGGTTTGGCTGCTAAAAATATTGCTAAAGAATTGATGAATATCAAAGCAGGTGAAAAAATTCCCCGCATCTCAGACTACTGTCATAAGTTATCCATCGGCAGGGGGACTGTCCAAAGTGCGCTGAATTTATTGGTTGATATGAAAGCGATTCATTTGGAGGCTAGAGGCCATTTAGGAACGTTTTTGGTAAGTAAGGATAACAATTTATTACTTGAGATTGCAGGTATTGCACCATTAATCGGCTCAATGCCACTTCCGTATTCAAGGAAATATGAAGGGCTGGCAACAGGGATTGTGGAAGGGTTTGAATCAACCGGAAAAACAGTTAACTTGATCTACATGCGTGGCGGAGTGAATCGAATTGAAGCAGTCCGAACAAAAAGAAGTGATTTTGCAATTGTTTCTAAGATGACGGCAGATCATATCATAGCAGAATATCCAAATTTGAAAATTTTCAAGAAATTCGGGGAAAGCAGTTATGTATCTTCCCATAAAATCTTCTTAGCTCATCCAGATGAGGAAATAGGTAAGGATGTCATAAGAGTAGGTGTTGATTTGGAGTCTCTAGATCAGAAACAATTAACATTGGCTGAATTTGAAAATAAAAACGCTGAGTTTGTCAATATGAATTATATGCAGCTTTTCGATATGCTTCTTTCAAAACAAATTGATGCAGCAGTTTGGAATGCCGATGACAAAAGAATGATTCAAACGTTTAAAGCAATCGATTTTTTTTCACCGAAAGCCAAGAAAATTTCCAAGGATACAACTGAAGCCGTTATTGTTATTGAAGGAGACAGAGAAAAAGAAATAGCAGAAAAGTGGCATTTGGTTAATGAGAAACAAATATTAGACACTCAAAAAAGTGTAGAAAAAGGAGAGAAAATACCGCGCTACTAAAATGCCGGCCCATCCGACTTGTCATTCAATACATGAGGCGATGGGTCAGCATTTGAAATTTAAAATACTAAATACAGTATATTGGAGGAACTGGCGTGAACCAAATACAGCTGGAAGAAAAGTTGTCTATTTTACTAACGAGTCGAGTGATTACAAAAAATGCTTTCAACACAACTTTGAACACATTTGTTTTCTTATCAAAAAAGCTGAAAAAGGAGGTGATCAAAGACTCTGAAATGTTTTGGACGCACATGGCGATGGCTTTAACTAGAATTGAGAGGGGAGAAAGCGAAGAAAGTCCTGCAATTGCCATCATCAATGAAGTGTACGAAACACCATATAAAAATGCTATAGAAGAAGTGATAGATTTTATACATTCACTGGCAGGTTTAGAACTTCCAGAAGGTGAGCGTGTCTATTTTTATCTTCATCTTCATAAAGTCATAGAATCTAATGAATAGGAGGGTTTTATTATGGTGAGAATCGTAATAGGCGGACAGTTGAAAAAACAAGCGATTGAAAAACTTGTTAAAGAAATTGGGGGAAGCAATGTAGAAGTTTTGGTTAAAGGTGATTTGGACGCTGTTATGGCTGTGAAAAACAATAAGGTAGATTATTATATTGGCGCCTGTGAAACAGGATCCGGTGGTGCGCTTGCAATGGCAATTGCATTATTAGGCAAAGATAAATGCGTCACCTTGGCTTCGCCAAGTACCATAAAAAACAAGGAAGAGATCGAGAAGGAAGTAGAAAGCGGCAAAATTGCCTTTGGTTTTACAGCTTCGTCTTCACAAAATATATTAAACATTTTAATTCCTTATTTATTAAAATAAATGAATTTTTTTCTTTATATTTTGTTACACCGGCTTCAACTGTATACATTTTTTTCAGTTAAAGAAAGCGCTTTCCTGGATGATTTAAGAAGCACGGATGACATGATGTACAGAAGATGAGAAAAATCATAGAGGTGAATAATGAATGGACCTTTCTTTAATTCAATGTCTTGTCATAGCGGCTGTTGGTGCATTAGGTTCTATACTAGTAAATCGCGGAGTAGCAGTGTTTAATGATGGTTTGCGACCGATTATGCCTGAATACCTTGAGGGGAGAATGACAAGAGGGGAGCTTGCTGCAACAAGTTTTGCATTAAGTTTTGGCTTAATCATAGGGTTTGGTATTCCGCTTTCAATAGGAGCAACAATCATTATTGGACACAGCATTTTATTGGCGTGTGACATTATTGGCATTTGGACTCCGGAAAACAAAATAGGCATGGTAACTGCAGGGGTTATTGGAGCCGTTTATAGTATTGGAATCGTTTTAGGACTGCAATTTGTAGTAGATTTATTTGGCATGTTTCCCGTAAATTTTATAGATTCTTTAAGTCTTATTGGTCAGCCTATTATTATTGCATTTACAGTATTTCCAGCTGTAGCGGTTGGATATCAGCACGGTTTAAAAAAAGCCGCCGTCACTGCAATCGTCACTCTGGCTTCGTTTCTCTTATTCGAGAAGTTTGGAACATTTCAAGCTGCAGGATATAAAATTTCGCTCAGTCCTGAAGGAATGGCTTTATTAGCAGGAATGTTAATGATGATTTATTATGCTGCGAGAATTAGAGGTGGAGATGAATCTACTAATGCAAATTTAGTGAATATATTTAATGAGCGTGTAAATCGAATTAAAAAAAACCGCTGGTTATTAGCTCTTATGGGAGGACTTGTTTCTTTAACATCATCCATGCTGATTTTAGCAGTGGATGCAATGCCTCAAGCATTGATTAATAAAGAGCTTTACACAGAGGCGGCAATCGCTACATTTGCACGTGGAATTGGCTTCATCCCTTTAGTTTTTTCAACTGCGATCGTAACAGGAGTTTATGGTTTAGCTGGTACCACTTTGGTATTTGCAATCGGTCTTATTTTCAGGGATATACCGATTTTAGCATTTCTGTTGGGCTTTTTAGTCATGTATTTAGAGGTCGTATCATTATCCGCAGTATCAAAAAGTATGGACAAACTGCCTGGTGTAAGGGAGATGGGGGAGCATATTCGCACTTCGCTGTCAGATGTTCTAGGAATGGCTATATTAATTGGCAGTGCGATGGCAGGGGAAAAAATTGCTCCCGGTATTGGCTTCTTCTGGGTGATTGGATTTTATTTAATAAACCGAATTGCATCAAAACCACTTGTTGAATTGGCTGTCGGCCCTATTGCAGTTATATTGTTGGGGATTGTTGCCAATCTTCTCTATGCAGTCGGTTTATGGCAGGTTGGCTAAATCATCGAAAGAGGGGAAGTTTCCGAATGTTGAAAGACGGAATGACCTATATGCATGAACATACAACGATAGACCTTTCCGAAGTAAAAAACAATGAGGATTGTAAGTTGGATGTATTTTCTGAAACCGTTAGAGAATTTAAAAGTTTATACGAAAAGGGCGTACGCAATATTGTGGATGTCACGAATATTGGAATGGGGAGAAATATTACATACGTTCAAAAAGTAGCAGAAGAAACAGGCATTAATATTGTCTTTTCAACTGGTTTCTACCAAGATTCTTTTTACCCGATCCATGTGTTTCGCGAACCAAAAGAAAAGTTGGCAGAAAGAATGGTAATGGAGATTGTTGAAGGAATTAGAGGAACAGATGCTAAAGCCGAGCTGATCGGTGAAATTGGAACAAGTTACAATAAATGGACGGAAACCGAACAAAAAGTATTTGAAGCGGTTGTTGTGGCGCATAAGAAAACAAAAAAACCAATATCAACCCATACTTCCATAGGAACATTAGGGCATGAACAAGTAGAATTTTTCAAAAAACATGAAGTTGATTTAAACCGAGTGGTGATAGGGCATGTTGATTTATCAGGAGATGCCGATTATATATTGAAAATGCTGAGAGAAGGTGTGTATGTAGAATTCGATACAATAGGTAAAGAAAATTATATGTCTGATCGTGTTCGGGCAGAAATGTTGAAAAAGATACAGGCTAAAGGGTATATAGACAAGGTTTTGCTGTCTATGGACATCACCAGAAAATCACATTTGGTATATAAAGGCGGGGTGGGCTATTCATATTTGATAGACACGTTTATCCCTCTCTTGCAAACCTATGGAATAACTGATGAATCAATTGATAAGATGTTGATTAAAAATCCTCGCGCTTTTATGAAAGGGGAGAGTGAATGAGCATGGAAACTTATCCTCTATATAGTCTATCTATTGAAGAAGCCATGCATAGACAATTTAAGTTGGTGGATGTCATGACAAGACATTTTCGAGGAGAAGAATTGCTTTCACTTGGCGATTTAGGCGTTGTAAAAGGAATGAATAAACCGCGGTTCACAAAAAAAATAGAAGAGACACTAGCCGATTTCTTTGGCACAGAGAAAGCAATGTTAGTTCGTGGTGCAGGAACAGGGGCATTGAGATTTGGTTTTATGAGTTTTTTAAAGCCAGGTGACGAGATCCTAGTCCATGACGCACCTATATATCCAACAAGTAAAACAACGTTAGAGTCGATGGGGGTCTTGCCAATATACGCGGATTTTCACGATTCTGAACAAATAAAAGAAGCCATCCTCAAACACCCGAAGTTAAAAGGTGTATTGATTCAGCATACGAGGCAAAAAATAGATGACCATTACGATTTGGCTGAAACAATAAAAAAAATTCGTTCCATTCATTCTAGTCTAGTCATTATTACGGATGACAACTATGCTGCGATGAAAGCAGAAAAGATTGGAGCGCAAGTCAAAGCCGATTTGTCCACCTTTTCATTGTTCAAGCTACTAGGTCCGGAAGGTATTGGAGTCATTTTAGGCAAAAATGATTTAATACAAAGAATAGAAAATTTAAACTATTCAGGCGGAAGCCAAGTTCAAGGTTATGAAGCTTTAGAAGCTTTAAGGGGCCTGGTATATGCGCCAGTTATGCTGGCAATTCAAGCAAGTGTCAATGATCAGTTAGTTCACTCGCTTAATAATGGAGCCATTAAAGGTGTTAAAAAGGCTTATTTGGCAAATGCACAATCAAAAGTCTTACTTGTAGAGTTTGTTAAACCAATTGCCGAAAAAGTGCTCCATCATGCTAATGAATTGGGAGCGGCACCCCATCCGGTAGGTGCTGAATCAAAATACGAGTTTGCACCAATGTTTTATAGAGTGTCTGGCACTTTTTTATCTGCAGATCCATCACTGGCCAAAAAAATGATCCGCATTAATCCATTAAGAAGCGGTCCTGAGACCATTTTAAGAATTCTAAACATATCCGTTCACCGAGCAACAGAAAATCTTAGTGTAAATCCTTCAAGAGGGGATGATATAAATGAATAAAAGAGTCATTATCATAATATTAGACAGCTTAGGTGTCGGTTATATGGAAGATGCAAGCGATTATCACCCTTTAGACGTTGGCGCTAATACTTTCTATCACATACTTGATACGGTGCCTTCTTTAAACATTCCAAATTTCGAAAAATTGGGTATAAACAAAATCTTGCACCATCCTAAATTGAAAAATGTAGACCATATTGCCAGCTATGGTGTTTTGAACCTGATGCATCAAGGAGCAGACAGTTTTGAAGGGCATAATGAAATCATGGGGACAAAGCCAAAAAAGACATATTTAGCACCTTTTGCAGAACATATCAATCATGTTAAACTCGCTTTGGAAGATCAGGGTTATAAAGTTAACATACCAAATTCAGATTTGCCGTATCTATTAGTAAACGATTTAGTAGTCGTGGCCGATAATATCGAAACAGATTACGGGCAAATTTATAATGTAAGCGCTCCGCTGGATTATATTCCGTTTGATGAAGTGTTGAAAATAGGAAGATGTGTCCGTCATCATGTTAAAGTAAATCGTGTGATTGTTCTTGGAGGCGAAAATGTAACACCTGAACACTTGCAGAGGTCAGTTGAAAGAAGAGAAGACGGATTAGTAGGGGTGAATTCGCCTAAATCTAATGTATACAAGCAGGGGTATCAAGTCCGTCACTTAGGTTTTGGTATCTCTCCCGAGAAGCAGCTGCCAACATTGGCGAAAAATGGGGGAATGGAAGTTTCTCTTATCGGAAAAATGCAGGACATCATTTATTGTAAAGGTGCAAATAGGTTTCCGGGTGTAGATACGGAACAAGTTATGAAGGATATTATACAGGAGATGGACCGTGTCAAAAAAGGCGTGATTGCTGCCACAGTACAAGAAACCGATTTAGCCGGACATGCACAGAATCCTGTGCGTTATGCGAATCGGATTGAAATGGTAGATCAATATTTGCCGGAAATTCTCCGGAAAATGACAGATCAGGATCTGCTGATGATTAGTGCAGATCACGGGAATGACCCTACGATCGGCCATAACCAACACACACGGGAAAAAACGTATTTGCTGGCTTATCACAAAAAGTTATCCCCCGCAAATATCGGGGAAAGAAAAACGCTATCCGACATTGCTGCAACTTCTGCTGATTATCTAGGGCTTCGCAATACTGAAAACGGCAGTTCATTCCTTCATTTAATGCAAAAAGGAAAAGAGGAGACAGACTGATGTTTTTGGAATCTACATTAAAATATAATAAAAAATTAATAGAAGCTGCATTGGATTTTCATCAGCGGGGAATCATTTCACCTAACACTTATGTATTAGATTTGGACACTGTCAAGAAAAATACAAAAGTTTTAAGCGAAAAAGCCAGAAAACAGGATATTGAACTATTTTTTATGACAAAGCAATTTGGCCGTAATCCGTTGGTAGCACAAGCTATCGCCGAAAGCGGAATTGACAAAGCGGTTGCTGTAGACCCGTGGGAGGCAATCACACTCAGCCAAAATGGAATCAAGATTGGGCATGTCGGACATCTTGTTCAAATACCTATTCATATGATTCCGGCTATATTAAAGCTTCATCCTGACTATGTTACGGTTTTCAGTCTTGCAAATGCTCGAAACATTAGTAGAGCAGCTAAGGAAATGGGAAGAAAACAAAAAGTGTTTTTACGTATCGCAAACAAAGAGGATTATATATATAAAGGTCAAGAGGGAGGGTTCACTTTTGAACAAATCGTTAAGGATATCGAATCGATTGAACAGTTAGAAGGAATTGAAATTGCAGGTTTAACAAGCTTTCCTTGTATATTGATTAAAGACGGCCTTCCAACAGTTACTCCGAATGTAACATCCATGCAAACCGTAAAATCTTTTTTAATGGAAAGAGGGTATAAAAGGCTTGAGATGAATATGCCAAGTGCAACATCTTGTGGAACAATCAAATTGTTGAAGGAAAATGGTGCAACTCAAGGCGAACCCGGTCATGCTTTAATTGGAACGACGCCCATTCATGCAACGAAAAAACTCGCAGAAAGACCTGCAATGGTATATGTAACTGAAGTATCCCACATATCTAATCATCATGCTTATGTTTTCGGCGGTGGATTCTATCCGCGTTCACATATGAAAGCGGCGCTGGTTGGAACAAACAAAAATCATCTTAAGAAGGTTCAAGCTATTGAAATGACACCTGATCATATTGATTATTATGGCGCATTAAACACAGTTGAAGCAAAAGTCGGCGATACGGCAATATTTGCTTTTCGTACACAAGTCTTTGTCACGAATGCGCATATTGCAATCTTAAAAAACGTTTCTGAAGATCCTGAACTTATCGGTGTATTTGATTCTAAAGGAAATGTAATCGAGTAAATGATCGTTATCAGCGGAATATCGGAGTTCTTGAATAATGGATTGTCTTACTGAGGTGTAGCGAAGATGCCTTGTCTTTTTGAAGTGCAGTTTAATACAGTAGTCCGTCTTGGACATGTTATTTTGCGGAAAGGAGAACGACGTGAAAATTATTCATGTATCAGGTTATGAAGAAATGAGTGAAAAATCAGCTGATTTAATGACTGAGCTCATTAACAATTCAAAAAATCCTGTTATCGGTTTTGCAACAGGTTCGACACCGCTAGGTTTGTATAAATGCCTGATCAAAAAGTATCGGCAAAAGGAAATATCATTTAAGAATGTTACTGCTTTTAATTTAGACGAGTACGTTGGACTGGCTAAAGAAAATAAAAACAGCTACCATTATTATATGAATGAAATATTATTCAAACATCTGGATATTAGGCAAAGGAATATCAATATCCCAAATGGGATGGCGGAAGATTTGGAACAAGAATGCATCAGTTACGACAGACTTGTTTCCGAAAAAGCAATTGACATACAAATATTAGGGATGGGATTGAATGGTCATATCGGTTTTAATGAACCGGGGACAAGCTTTAAAAGCAGAACCCATATCGTTGATTTGGATAAATCAACCCGGCAGGCAAATTCCCGGTTCTTTCGTTCCTTGGACGAAGTACCGACAAAGGCATTGACCATGGGAATTGAAACAATAATGGAAAGTAAGCGGATCCTTCTGCTCGTGTCTGGAAATGAAAAATCTGAAGCATTGGCACGGCTGCTGAACAGCACCCGTGTCTCCCAAGAGTTCCCTGCTTCAATTTTAAGGAAACATAATGATGTGATTGTGATGGCAGATGATGCGGCCTTAAATAAAATTCAATAACAGACATCGGCTGATGACATTTAAAAATTTCAAGAGATCTCCTAGTGATCAATCAGTAAAAAACGACTGAATATAGCAAATTTCCACCCTGCTGGTAAGGACTTACATATACAGGTTTTGCTTGTCTCATATTGTTTACTCGAACAGTTGAAAAGGGGAGAATGGAGGAAAATGAATAACTCCTCTAGGCGAGAGAAAGCCATCATCCTATAGAACCGACTGTCCATATTTATGATCCACAAAAAAAGCAGCCAAAGGGCTGCTTTTTTTAAAGCGTATCGCATTTTACGCCGACGACGCCGTCGATCGCTTTGATATCGTAATAGACATCGGTGACATACCGTTTCTTATGAACCATGATTTTCGTTTCCATGACCGGAAATTCATTATCGCGCATATCATCGATCCGGACGGAATGAATCCGGATTTTTTTCGCTTTCATTTCCTTGAGGATATCCGTCAGTTTATCCTTGTCATTCAGAGACATGCGGACGCGGATTTCTTTTTCCTGCAAGCGGTTCGGGCCGATTTTGCCGACGATCCACGGCAAAAACTCGACGCTGATTAAAATGAAAATGAGACTGACAAATGCTTCTTTATAAAAGCCCGCTCCGATGGCGACGCCGAGGCCGGCTGCTCCCCAGATCATCGCTGAAGTGGTCAGGCCGGAAATGACGTCGTTGCTTTTGCGTAAGATCACGCCCGCTCCGATGAAGCCGATCCCCGATATGATTTGTGCGGGAAGCCGCAAAGGGTCCATCATAATTCTGTTCGACTTTGGAAAATGGTATGCCGCATCAATGCTGATCATTGTCAGAACACAGGAACTGATCGCAATCACGATGCACGTTTTTAAGCCGAGCGGCTTGTTTTTCAGCTCCCTTTCGAGACCGATGACCATTCCGATTAATGTTGCGATGCCAAGCTTCAACAGTGTTTCTGTTTCAATATGCCAATCCATGCCCATGATCTCCTTTCCGACAATATCTTATATGATTGATATGATTTTCTCACAGACGCTATGGATCGACAACTGTTTTTGAAGGGGATGTCGCGGAACCATTCATCAGCAAGAAAGCCCAATACTCCTACCATTATATTGCCGGTGTGGCATCAAAAGAATTCCGTCTGAGCAAAAAAGCCGCCGGATATCGCCCGGCGGCTTTCATTGCCTGATCATTTAAGAATGTTCTTCCTCATGCGTCTGTTCCATTTCTTCAAACATATCTCTTGCTGCTTTTGCCGGCTTGTTCGTGATCATGCTGACAGCGTAAACGACAATCAAGCTCAGGAAGAAACCAGGGATCATTTCATAGATTCCCGTCTTCTCCTGCAGACCGGTCAGAATGCAAATCAGCACGGTCACGGCTCCTGTGATCATACCGGCCAATGCGCCCCACTGGTTCATCCGCTTCCAGTACAAGCTGAGAAGGATGGCGGGGCCGAATGCGGAACCAAACCCGGCCCACGCATAGCCGACCAAATCAAGGATCGTGTTGTTCGGTGTCAGAGACAGAAGGATCGCGATGACGGCGACAAGCAGAACGCTCAGACGTCCGACAAGAACGAGTTCCTTATCCGTTGCTTTGCGCCGGAAAAACGTCCGGTAAAAATCTTCCGTCATGGCGCTTGATGTGACAAGCAGCTGGGAAGACACCGTACTCATAATCGCCGCGAGCAAAGCGGAAAGCAAAAATCCGGTAATCAGCGGATGGAATAATACTTTTGAGAACACGATAAAAATCGTTTCCGGATCTTTAAGCGCTGTACCCGTTTCATGGACATACGCCACACCGATCAGTCCGACAAGCAGTGCGCCGATTACGGAGATGATCATCCAGCCCATTGCGATGCGGCGCGCAGGCTTCAGCTCTTTTACGGATGAAATCGCCATAAAGCGGACGATAATATGCGGCTGACCGAAATAGCCCAGTCCCCAGGCGAGAAATGAAATAATGCTAATGACGGTCGTTCCTTTGAAGAAATCGAGCAAGCTTGGATTGATTTCTTCGATCACATTGAAAGTCGGCGTAATTCCGCCTAATTGAGTAAAGGCAACGATCGGCACGAGCACTAAAGCGATAAACATAATCAAACCTTGCACAAAGTCAGTCAGACTGACGGCCAAAAACCCTCCGAACAGCGTATAAGCAATCACGACTGCTGCCGTTAAGAAAAGACCCATTTTATAATCGAGGCCGAACGCCGTTTCAAACAGTCTTCCTCCGGACACCATACCCGCCGACGTGTACAGTGTGAAAAACACCATAATGACGATGGCTGATGCCAGGCGCAAGATTCTCGTCGTATCATTAAACCGATTTTCGAAAAAATCCGGAATTGTAATCGCATCGTTTGCTACTTCTGTATATGTGCGCAGCCGGGGAGCGACAACCAAGTAGTTCACATAAGCTCCGATTGTTAAACCGACGGCAAGCCAGGCGCTCGAAAGTCCTGTCACATACATGGCTCCGGGCAGTCCCATCAGCATCCAGCCGCTCATGTCCGACGCGCCGGCCGATAAAGCCGTAACAGCAGGCCCAAGACCTCTGCCGCCGAGCATGTAGTCATTCAAATTGGATGTCTTTCTGTAGGAATACCAGCCGATTAAGAGCATCGCGGCAAAATAAATCCCTAACGAAATAAATATTTCAACACTCACGTTTCATATCTCTCCTCTTTAAAAATAATGTGGCATCACCTCTTTAAAATTTTCGACAATACTGACTTGCGGTACGAAGAAAATTGCAGGGCCCCCTCTTTGAAAAATCAAGTATTGGAATTAAGGCGCTGCCGATTAGATCGTACTTAGTTACCTAACCTATCAAACTATTCCCCATCAATCAACCGTGAAAAACATCCGATTTTATTGAAAAAGAGCGCGATGGTTCTGATAAGCATCATAATGAAAACGCTTACAAATATTATATAAAGTAAAAATATTCTGAATATTAGTACGGGCTATTTTACTGAATTTTTCATGTGCGATAAAATAAAAGCCGCCTAATGGGGCGAAGATCGTGGTTTTGTTGATTTAGAAGGCTAAAATTTGATATGATCAGTATTATGACTAAGCGAGAATAACCTTGGAGGTGTTTTTAGTATGTCGCGTATTTCTATAGAAGAAGTAAAGCATGTCGCCCATCTTGCCAGACTGGCGATTACGGACGAAGAAGCGGCGATGTTTACCGAACAGCTTGACAGCATTATTTCATTTGCAGAAGAGCTGAACGAAGTCGATACAGAGAATGTTAAACCAACAACGCACGTATTGCAAATGAAGAATATCATGAGGGAAGATGTCCCTGATAAAGGCCTTCCGGTTGAAGACGTCGTCAAAAACGCGCCTGATCATAAAGACGGCTACATCCGCGTGCCGTCAATCTTGGACTGAATAAAGGAGGGAGCGAGAAAACATGTCACTGTTTGACCATAAAATATCTGAATTAAAACGTCTCATACATAATAAAGAGATCAGCATATCAGATTTAGTCGATGAATCTTACAAACGGATTCACGAAGTTGACGGAAAGGTACAAGCCTTTTTGCAGCTTGATGAAGAAAAAGCCCGCGCATACGCCAAAGAATTGGACGAAGCGCTAGATACCCGTGATGAGCACGGCCTTCTTTTCGGGATGCCGATCGGTATTAAGGACAATATCGTAACAAAGGATCTGCGGACAACGTGCGCAAGCAAAATTCTTGAGAACTTTGATCCGATCTATGATGCAACCGTTGTTGAGCGTCTTCACGAAGCTGAAGCGGTCACCATCGGAAAGCTGAATATGGATGAATTCGCGATGGGTTCTTCCACAGAAAACTCAGGCTTTAAAAAGACAAAAAACCCGTGGAATCTCGAAACTGTTCCGGGCGGATCAAGCGGAGGCTCTGCGGCTGCGGTTGCGGCCGGGGAAGTGCCGTTTTCACTTGGATCTGACACGGGCGGATCGATTCGCCAGCCGGCATCTTTCTGCGGCGTCGTCGGCTTAAAGCCTACATATGGACGCGTTTCCAGATACGGCCTTGTCGCATTTGCTTCTTCGTTGGATCAAATCGGCCCGATCACAAGATCTGTCGAAGACAACGCCTACCTTCTTCAGGCGATTTCAGGCGTCGACAAAATGGATTCGACGAGCGCCAATGTGGACGTGCCCGACTATCTGTCAGCGTTAACCGGCGACATTAAAGGACTTAAAATCGCCGTGCCGAAAGAATACCTCGGCGAAGGAGTGGGAGAAGAAGCGAGAAATTCCGTGCTTGAAGCGCTGAAAGTGCTCGAAAGCCTTGGCGCGACATGGGAAGAAGTATCGCTTCCGCACAGCAAATACGCGCTGGCGACTTACTACCTGCTTTCTTCATCTGAAGCGTCGGCAAACCTGGCGCGCTTCGACGGCATCCGCTACGGTTACCGCACGGACAATGCCGACAACCTGATCGACCTGTACAAACAAACGCGTTCCGAAGGATTCGGAAACGAAGTGAAACGCCGCATCATGCTCGGTACGTTCGCGCTCAGCTCAGGCTACTATGATGCGTACTATAAAAAAGCGCAAAAAGTCAGAACGCTGATCAAAAAGGACTTTGAAGACGTATTTGCAAACTATGACGTCATCATCGGACCGACAACGCCGACGCCGGCATTTAAAATCGGCGAAAAAACGAGCGATCCGCTGACCATGTACGCCAATGACATTCTGACGATTCCTGTCAACCTTGCGGGCGTACCGGGAATCAGCGTACCGTGCGGCTTGGCGAACGGCTTGCCGCTCGGCCTGCAAATCATCGGCAAACACTTTGACGAAAGCACAGTATACCGCGTCGCCCATGCATTCGAACAGGCGACAGACCACCATAAAGCAAAACCTGAACTGTAAGGGGTGAAAAAACATGAACTTTGAAACGGTAATCGGACTTGAAGTCCACGTGGAGCTCAAAACAAAATCGAAAATTTTCTCCAGTTCTCCAACGCCATTCGGCGCGGCGGCCAACACGCAGACAAGCGTTATCGACTTAGGCTATCCGGGTGTACTGCCTGTGTTGAACAAAGAAGCCGTTAATTTCGCGATGAAAGCCGCGATGGCGCTCAACTGCGAAATTGCGACAGAAACGAAATTCGACCGGAAAAACTATTTCTACCCCGACAACCCGAAAGCTTATCAAATTTCTCAATTTGATAAACCGATCGGCGAAAACGGCTGGATCGAAATCGAAGTCGGCGGAAAAACGAAGCGCATCGGCATCACCCGCCTTCATTTGGAAGAGGATGCGGGAAAACTGACGCATACAGGCGACGGCTACTCCCTTGTCGACTATAACCGCCAGGGAACACCGCTCGTTGAAATCGTCTCCGAGCCCGATATCAGAACGCCTGAAGAAGCTTACGCCTACCTTGAAAAACTGAAATCAATCATTCAGTATACAGGCGTTTCTGATTGTAAGATGGAAGAGGGCTCGCTCCGCTGCGACGCCAACATCTCCCTCCGTCCGATCGGACAAGAGGAGTTCGGCACAAAGACAGAGCTGAAAAACCTGAACTCATTTGCCTTTGTTCAAAAAGGCCTTGAGCACGAAGAAAAACGCCAGGCGCAAGTTCTTTTGTCAGGCGGTGTCATTCAGCAGGAGACGCGCCGCTATGATGAAGCGTCCAAAACGACGATTTTGATGAGGGTCAAAGAGGGATCTGACGACTACCGCTACTTCCCTGAGCCTGATCTTGTCGAGCTTTACATTGACGATGAGTGGAAACAGCGCGTGAAAGACAGCATCCCTGAGCTTCCGGACGAGCGCCGCAAGCGCTACATCGAAGAGCTTGGCCTGCCTGCCTATGACGCGAAAGTGCTCACTTTGACAAAAGAAATGTCCGACTTCTTCGAAGCAGCCGTCGAAAAAGGCGCAGACGCGAAGCTGGCGTCGAACTGGCTGATGGGTGAAGTGTCGGCTTACTTGAACGCTCAGCAACAAGAGCTTGCGGATGTTGCGCTCACGCCTGAAGGCCTTGCCGGATTGGTCAAGCTGATCGAAAAAGGCACGATTTCATCGAAAATCGCGAAAAAGGTCTTCAAAGAATTGATCGAAAAAGGCGGAGACGCAGAAAAAATCGTCAAAGAAAAAGGCCTTGTGCAAATTTCTGACGAAGCGACGCTCAGAAAGCTTGTCACAGAAGCGCTCGACAACAATCCGCAATCGATCGAAGACTTCAAAAACGGAAAAGACCGTGCGATCGGCTTCCTTGTCGGCCAAATCATGAAAGCCTCAAAAGGACAAGCGAACCCGCCGATGGTCAACAAGCTTCTTCTTGAAGAGATTAATAAACGATAAAAAAACAGACTTATGCTACTTAAATGGAGGTCCTCATATTGGGGACCTTTTTTTATTTGTGTAAAGATGTAAATAAATAAAATTAAAATTTATTTGAACTTTATTTAGAGATATATTATCATTAATTTAAGTTTTGTTTTTAAATTTATTGATAAGAGGGGCTGTCTATGGAAAGAAAAGATGTACCCGAGTGGATATTGGCTTTAGAAGAAGAGGATGTAGAATTTATTAAAAACTTTACGCTGAAATCTGGTTCGTTAAAAGAAATTGCAAAGAGTTATCAAGTATCTTATCCAACAGTTAGGGTTAGGTTGGATCGATTAATACAAAAAATTCAACTCATTGATGAATTGGAAAATGAGACTTTTGTTCATTTTATTAAACAGTTAGCCATCGATGATCAGATAAGTCTGGAAAATGCAAAGTTAATCATTGAGAAATATAAAAAAGAGCGGGGTGTTCATAAATGAATACTATATATATACTACTGATCGGATTTGCAATACTGGGAATTCAATATTTTTTATCGACCAGAAATCGTACTTTTTGGGGAGCTATACTGCCAACAGCTTATATCATTTTTCTCGTTGCATTATCCATTCATGAAGGAAAATCTTTCGCATCATTCTATCTTCCTCTTATTGGCGGACTGGCTTTATTGCTGGGGGAATGGATTAAAGGCAGAGAAGCTTTGAAAAAAAAGCAGGAAAGAGAAATGAGAGTTATGAAAGCCATGGATATTAAATAACAGGACCAGCCTCAAAAGGACAGAACAAGCTGCTTAAAAAACCTTGGAGAATAATTCTCCAAGGTTTTTTCGTTATTCCACAACAGGCGTCAAAGAACCGCCGTCCCAGATGTCTCCCTTATTCAGCGTCCATGGATGAAGATAGAGGGCGCCCGCTCCCTTATTCACAGCAGGGCCCCACTCATCGTTCCACGCCAGGAAGTACGTCGTATTCGGGTATTTCTCTTTGATTGCATGGATAAACCGCGCGTAATCCAGCCCGCCGTTTGTCGTCTGTGGCCCGACCTCTCTAAAGGCAAACGGCTTGTTCAGAGATGTGAGCTGATCGTAGCCATCAATGGCGTACGGGTCATCAAAATAAGCGTCAAGCCCGACGATATCAACATATGATGCGCCCGGATAAAAGTCTGTTTTAAAGTCTCTGTTGGCATCAGGCGCATACACCCACAACAGATGATCCAAGCCTCTTGTCTTTGTCATATAGTCATAGATTTTCACATAAAGCCGTTTGTATAAGGAGATTCTCGCGCTGTCTTTTTGATTATATTGCGTCAGCCCCCACCAGAACCATTCGCCGTTCATTTCATGAAGGGGTCTGAATAGAACGGGTACGCCTTCATTTTCAAGCTCCTGAAGGCCATCGGCGATTTTGCTCAGCATCGCCTCAAGCCGTTTTCCTTCGGGCGTGGAAGAATCTATAATTCTCTCATACTGGCTGTTTGAAATCTGAGTTTTATAATGACCCGAAGTAAACGCGGGGTTTGCGAGGTGCAGGCTGATTTGCGGAATGCCTCCGCTTTTCCAGTATGCGATCAAGTCGCTGTTGCAGCTGTAGTCAATCGTATCGGCGATCTCTTCCGGCTCCAGCCATCCCCTTGCATAATCGCAGCCGTATATGGCTGGCAGCTGTCCTGTTGCCTGTTTGATCCGGTCGGCTTCAGTCAGCGAAAATGTGTCGAGGCTGTATCCTCCGAATGCCCCGGACATCACTCGGTTTTCCGTCCGATTGGGCAGGTGGGCAAGCCAGTTCATCACCGCTTTCGTCGTCGGCTGGGCATTCGGATTCACCGGAGAAACGGTGTGTGCGTAGCTCGGCTGCGAAACGGCAAAAGCAAGGAGCAGCGCGAAGATGGAGCAAACGATGCTTTTTTTCACTAAGGTAAAACCCCCTAAAAATCTAGATTGTCTTAAGCGATCTTATTATACATGCTGTTTCCAAATATTCATGGTCAGATCGTCGTATTGTAGGGAAATAAAAAAACAGCCATCAGGCTGTTTTATGAATGAAGGAAACGGGTGATCATTCCATATAGATGCTGGACATTGTCCTGATGCTCCAAATTTGTCAGCATGCCCTGGAGCACGGGGATGCGGGGCGAATCTTTTCTCAGCTCTTCCTCGATCACATCCAGTGTAATGAGAATGTCTTCCGGCAGCGCCGGCTGACGTTTGGCATCTTCAAGCTCCCGCAAAATCGTATGTTTATCGGCCGTATTGCCGGCGTTCCGGTAATAGCTGTACGTCCGTCCGGCCAGGATCGGCTGCTCCCCGTTTTGAACCATGCCATCAATCATGTCATCGATTCTTCTCATAATAAAATCCGCAAGTTCGTAAAAATCGATGTCCAGTTCATTAAAGATAAACAAATTTTGGTAAGACTGCACGATGCCTTGAACGATCACGGACAAGTCTGACAGATAGGGCTTCACAATGTCCCCGTAGGCTGCTGACAGTGCGTTTTGATACGTCTCGTGGAATTTTTGGCTGACATTTTTAAAATATTCTTCGATTTTGCTGTTTTCCGGGATGCTGTGTTCGCTGATCATCACGAGAATAAAGTCGCGGTGCTCCTTGCTCTCACTGAATTGATAAGCAATCTGCTCCTTGAACGTTTCCTTCGGAGGAAAATTCTTTTGCTGAATGATCTTCATATTTTCCATCGTTCGATCGATATAATACTTAATGATTGCAAGCAAAAGCGCTTCTTTCGACTTGAAATGGAGGTAGAAAGCTCCTTTTGAGATGTTGCATTCATTGGCGATGTCCTGAATCGTTGTGGAAGCAAACCCGTTTTTCGCGAACAGGTGCAGGCCTGCTTTAATGATTTTTTCTTCTTTTTCTGTCATGAATGTACCCCTTTAACACTTCTTTAAAATTGAATAAATTTTAACATATATAAGTTGACGCTGTTTACTTTTGAAGTTTATTATTGTATAGAATGACCAGTCAGTCAATCTGTATTCTGAAAATGATATACACAATGGAGGTCGTAATGAATTCTATCATTAATTTTGTACTAAAGAACAAGTTCGCTGTGTGGCTGATGACGATTATTGTTACGGTTGCCGGCATTTATGCGGGTTTAAATATGAAGCAGGAATCAATTCCTGATGTGAACATGCCTTATTTGACCGTCAGCACGACATACCCCGGAGCCACTCCGAGCCAGGTAGCTGATGAAGTCACAAAGCCTGTTGAACAAGCCGTGCAAAACCTGGACGGCGTCAGCGTTGTGACGTCCACTTCGTATGAAAACGCATCATCGGTGATGATTGAATACGATTATGAAAAGGATATGGACAAAGCGAAGACGGAAGCCGCTGAAGCATTGGCGAATCTCGATCTGCCGGACAATGCGAAAGAGCCGAGCATTTCGCGCTACAGCATGAATTCCTTCCCGATCCTCGCGCTCAGCGTGTCCAGTGATAAAGACGATCTTCAAAGCTTGACGAAAAAAGTGGAAGACAGCCTCCTGACGAAGCTTGAAGGCCTTGAAGGCGTAGCTTCCGTTCAGCTTTCCGGACAGCAGGTTGAAGAAGTCGAATTTTCATTTAAAAAAGACAAATTGAAGCAATATGGGCTTGACGAGGATACAGTCAAGCAAGTGATTCAAGGATCTGATGTGACGACTCCGCTTGGGTTGTACACATTCGGCAAAGAAGAAAAATCGGTCGTCGTCAGCGGCGATATCGAAACAATTAAAGACTTGAAAAATATGAGAATTCCAGCGGCGTCTGCCGGAGGCGCAAGCGCGCAAGCCGGAGCGCAAAGTGCGCAAGCGGCCCAGGGCGCGCAGGCTCAAGCCGGAGCACAGAGCGCCGGACAAGCTCAGCAAAGCGCGGGAATCCCGACGGTTAAGCTGTCTGACATCGCAACGATTAAAGATGTCAAAAAAGCCGAATCCATTTCACGAACCAATGGTAAAGACAGCATCGGCATCAGCGTCATTAAAGCAAACGACGCCAATACCGTCGAGGTAGCCGACAACGTAAAAGCTGAACTCGAACAATTCAAAAAAGACCACAAAGGCTTCAAATACAGCTCGACATACGATCAAGCCGAACCGATCACCGAGTCGGTCGAGACGATGCTGAGCAAAGCGATTTTCGGAGCGATCTTTGCGGTTGTGATCATTCTCTTATTCCTAAGGGATATTAAATCAACATTAATCTCGGTCATTTCGATTCCATTGTCATTGTTAATCGCACTGCTTGTCTTGAACCAGCTTGATATCACGCTCAATATCATGACGCTCGGCGCCATGACGGTCGCCATCGGACGGGTTGTCGACGACTCGATCGTCGTCATTGAAAACATTTACCGCCGCATGAGGCTGAAAGATGAGCCGCTGCGCGGAAAAGCGCTCGTGCGCGAAGCGACGAAGGAAATGTTCATGCCGATCATGTCATCAACGATCGTGACGATCGCGGTATTCCTGCCGCTCGCACTCGTCGGCGGTCAAATCGGCGAATTGTTCCTGCCGTTTGCCTTAACGATTGTATTCGCGCTTGCCGCATCCCTGCTGATCGCGATCACGCTCGTGCCGATGCTTGCGCACACCCTCTTCAAAAAGTCGTTGACAGGTGCGCCGGTGAAGGCGAAAGAACACAAGCCTGGGGTACTGGCCAACTTCTACAAAAAAGTGTTGAATTGGTCGCTCAGCCATAAATGGATCACTTCGATCATCGCGGTTCTGATGCTGGTCGGAAGCTTGTTCCTCGTGCCGCTAATCGGAGCGAGCTACTTGCCTGCTACAAAAGATAAAATGGTGCAAATCACATACACTCCTGAACCGGGAGAAACGAAAAAAGAAGCGGAAAAAGAAGCGCAAAAAGCTGAAAAAGTCCTATTGGACCGCAAACACGTCGATACGGTTCAATATACGTTAGGAGCGGGAAATCCGCTGATGGGCGGAAGCTCAAACGGCGCGTTGTTCTATATCAAATATGAGGAAGACACACCTGATTTTGATAAAGAAAAAGACAACGTCCTAAAAGACATTCAGAAGCAATCCAAACGCGGAGAATGGAAAACCCAGGATTTCAGCTCTTCAGGCAATAACAATCAGTTAACGTATTATGTGTACGGAGATTCAGAAAAAGAGATTAAAGGCACTGTAAAAGAGATCGAAAAGATTATGAAAGACCAAAAAGACCTGAAGAACGTAAACTCAGGCCTGTCCAGCACATATGACGAATTTACTTTTGTCGCTGACCAGGAGAAATTAAGCAAACTCGGGTTAACGGCATCACAGATTTCTCAGGCGCTCATGAAAGAAACATCGCAGGCGCCGCTTACAACCGTGAAAAAAGACGGAAAAGATCTTGATGTCACGATTAAAACAGAAGAAGAAACATATAAAAGCGTCAAAGATTTAGAAAACAAGAAAATCACAACTCCGACCGGCCAGGAAGTGAAAATCGGCGATGTCGCGAAAGTGAAGGAAGGCACGACATCTGACACGATTTCAAAACGCGACGGCAAAATCTATGCCGATGTCACGGCGGAAGTCACATCGGACAACGTCACGGCCGTATCAGTCGACGTACAGAAAAACATCGACAAGATCGACCTGCCTGACAACGTCACAATCGATACCGGCGGCGTATCCGCTGATATCGAAGATTCCTTTACAAAACTCGGACTCGCGATGCTTGCGGCGGTTGCGATCGTCTACCTCGTGCTTGTGATTACATTCGGCGGAGCACTGGCGCCATTTGCGATCCTGTTCTCGCTGCCGTTTACGATTATCGGCGCCTTGGTGGGACTTTACGTATCAGGAGAAACAATCAGCTTGAACGCAATGATCGGAATGCTGATGCTGATCGGTATCGTCGTTACAAACGCGATTGTCTTAATCGACCGCGTCATCCATAAGGAAGCGGAAGGGCTCTCAACGAGAGAAGCACTCCTTGAAGCTGGCTCTACAAGGCTCCGTCCGATCCTGATGACGGCCATCGCCACAATCGGCGCCCTGATTCCATTGGCGCTCGGATTTGAAGGCGGCAGCCAGGTCATTTCAAAAGGACTAGGCGTCACCGTTATCGGCGGTTTGATCAGTTCGACGCTCCTTACCCTGCTGATCGTACCGATCGTATACGAAGTGCTGGCGAAATTCCGCCGGAAAAAACCGGGTATGAAAGAAGAGTAAGTCGATAAAACATGAACCCCTTGGAATGCTCCTTTCCAAGGGGTTTTTTCTTTGATGAGACGATCGTCGGTGTTTAACAAATATATCCTGTGTTATGCTTTGTTTAAAAAAGGCAACAGAGGAGGCAGTGAATGGAATCGAAAGGAAACAACGAACCAAGCCCCAAAGCCGTAAAGCGGCTCACCTGGATCATACCGATCGTGTTGATCGGAGTCATTTTTCTCTTGAAAAATATAAGAAATCCTGTGACTGATGTTTTATTTTATATTGTATGTGCAGGTGTTATCGCCTTAGTCATTTTCAGCATCATGAAAGAGACAAAAAGCAGATGAAAGCATGTTATGAGCTTGTCGATAAAGGTTGAAATGATCTTCATCGACAAGCTTTTTTAATGCTGCTGATTTCGTTTTCCAGCCCCGCAAAGAAGCGGTTAATCATTCGGATTGATTACCGCCAGCAGCTGATGGTCTTCCCATTTTCCGTTGATCTTAACGTTTTTCCGGGCGATGCCTTCTTTGTGAAAGCCCGCCTTCTCCAGCACCCGGATCGAGGCAAGATTACGGGGCATGACGCCGGCTTCGATGCGATGGAGCTTGAGATCTTGAAAGGCGAACTCGACCATCAGCTTGACGGCTTCTGTCGTGTAGCCTTTGCCGTTGTGTTTCTGATCCAAAAAATAGCCGATGAAGGCGCTTTGCAAGGAGCCGCGCAGTACCTGGAAAAGGTTGATCGTTCCGATCAGCGTATCGTTTGCAGGATCAAAGATGCCAAAATAATAATCTACATCGTTCTGCATATTTTCATATAAACTTTGAAGCCTCTTCTGTTGTCCTTCGATTGTATAAAACTCTTCGTTCCGCTCCATTGAAAACTGTTCAAAAAACGGGCGGTTTGCGTTCTGCAAGTCAAGGCAAGCCTCGGCGTCTTCAGCCGTGAGCGGCCTGATATAAATGTTTGTCCCTTTTTTGATCATGGAAAGTCTCCTTTTATAAAGATGGAATGCGGTCGGCTTTTTTCATCAACTCTTCAAAATACGCAAAAAATTGATCCCTGTCGACTTGATCGACGACTTCGACCATTCTGCCGTGAGGATGCTCTTCTGTCGTTCCTTGGCGCGGGCTTTCCGTATGGACAACCGCCTTGACGCTGCGCGAGCGTGTCATATCGACTGTGCCGAGTGTCAGCGTCGTCAGCACATCCCAAAGGTAGTATGTCGAATTCGTCTCGTTATGGACAAGCGGCGGACACATCGCATAGCACTGGCCGATAAAATCGATCCCGACATGCTTTCTGAGGCTTGCCCAATGGGAGCGGATATCGTTTGTCAATGGCACCTGGTTCGTGCTTTCAAGCGCGACCATTTCGATCTGAATATCGCGTTCGAACACCGTCTTGACGCTGTAAGGGTCCCAAAAGGCGTTCCATTCCGCCGTCCCGTCGTGCTCAGGCTCTTCCACATTTCCTTTCTCAAGGAAGGTACCGCCCATCCAGACAAGTTTGGCAATGTGCTTGATGATCGCCGGTTCTTCCTCAAGCGCCCTCGCCAAGTCTGTCAGCGGGCCGGTAAACAGCAGCGTCACCGGTTCCGGGCTCTGTTTGACGCATTCAATGAGATGGAGGTGAGCGGGCAGGTCTGACACAGGGGTCCGGACTTCGCCTTTTTCATTTAAAAGCGGCAGGGCGTCGACATAAAAAGCGTGCATGCGCCACTCCTTCGGGAACGGATGCACCCCTCTCGAATCGGATGCCGCAGTCTCGACCTGGTACGAACCGAAGCGGTCAATGATTTTTCGGCTGGCACTGAGAGCCGGCTCCAGATAGCAATCCGCCGGTATGACGGATGCTCCGATCAATTTGACATCTTCCATCTGCAATAGCAGAAATAAAGAGACGAGATCATCGACGCCTCCGTCATGGTTAAAATAAACGGGCTTTTTCACAGCAACATCTCCTTTTTTCTTAATATTAATTATTTTACATCAATTAGATCCCGAAGTCTTTTTTACCATGAATTGAGGCATTTTATCTAAAATTAAACAAATAATAAAACCCATTTTGTTGCGATTTTTTCAACAACTAGTATAATTAAAGGTTGTTGGTAAAGAAATGATACGGATACTCTAATAGGATGATGAAAACATGAAACGTGCACGAATCATATACAATCCGACTTCCGGACGCGAAATTTTCAAAAAAAACCTTGCCCAAGTTCTGCAGAAGTTCGAGCAGGCAGGCTATGAAACGTCTTGCCATGCGACAACAGGGGAAGGGGATGCCGTACAGGCCGCCAGAAACGCCGCTGAGCGGGAATTTGACTTGATTGTTGCGGCCGGAGGAGACGGCACATTAAATGAAGTCATCAACGGACTGGCGCCGTTGGAACACCGTCCCAAGCTCGGAGTCATTCCGGTCGGAACGACGAATGACTTTGCGAGAGCGCTCGGCATTCCGCGCGAGGATATTTTAAAGGCGGTAAACACAATACTAGAGGGAGAAGCCCGTCCGATTGACATCGGCCGCGTCAACGGCCAATATTTCATCAATATTGCCGGCGGCGGACGCCTCACCGAACTGACATATGACGTACCAAGCAAATTGAAGACGATGCTCGGCCACCTCGCCTATTATTTAAAAGGAATGGAAATGCTCCTTCCTTCGCTGAGGCCGACCGAGGTTGAAATCGAATACGACGGCAAGCTGTTTGAAGGAGAAGTGATGCTGTTTCTCGTCATGCTGACGAACTCCGTCGGCGGCTTTGAGAAGCTCGCTCCAGACTCAAGCTTGAATGACGGCATGTTTGACCTCGTTATTTTAAAACGGGCAAACCTCGCCGAATTCATCAGACTTGTCGGACTTGCCCTCCGCGGCGAACATATCAATGACGAGCATATCATCTACACGAAAGCAAACCGCGTCAAAGTGACGGTCAAAGACAAAATGCTCCTCAACCTTGACGGCGAATACGGCGGCGAACTGCCGGGCGAATTCGAAAACCTCTACCGCCATATCGATGTCGTCATGTCAAAAGAAAAAGCGAGAAAATTGGATGATTGAACTTGGTCTAAAGAGCTGGCCAAGTTTTTCTTATAGCAGGTGAAAAAGATGAAACAAAAAGCCCCCGTTCAAAAAAATGAATATTACAATGTCGTATTTGAAGATTTAACACACGAAGGAGCCGGCGTCGCCAAAGTCGACGGCTTCCCGATTTTCGTGCCGAACGCGCTCCCTGACGAAAAGGCGCAGATCAAAGTGACCCGGGTTAAAAAAGGCTTCGCCTTCGGCCGTCTCATCGACTTGAAAGAAGAAAGCCGCTTTCGTACAGACGCGCCGTGCCCGATCTACAAGCAGTGCGGCGGCTGCCAGCTTCAGCACATCAACTACGAAGGCCAGCTTCTCTACAAGCAGAAGCAAGTCAAAGACGTGCTCGAGCGAATCGGCAAGCTCGATTTAAGCCGGATCACCGTCCACCCGACCCTCGGCATGGAAGACCCGTGGAACTACCGAAACAAAGCGCAGGTCCCTGTCGGCGAAAGAGAAGGCGGTCTGATCGCAGGTTTCTACCAGCAGCGCAGCCATGAAATCATCGATATGAACGAGTGTCTGATCCAGCAGACGGAAAACGACCGCGTCGTTCAAGCAATCAAAGAGATCTGCGGCAAATACGGCATCAAAGCGTACAACGAAGAACGCCACAAAGGCTGGCTCAGACACATCATGGTCAGATACGGCGCCGTCACAGGCGAAATGATGGTCGTCTTCATCACAAGAACAAACGACTTCCCGCACAAAGCGAAAATCGTCGAGGAGATCACCGCGGCATTCCCGCACGTCAAATCGATCGTCCAAAACATCAACCCGAAAAAAACAAACGTCATTTTCGGCGACGAAACAACCGTCATCTGGGGAGAAGAATACATTTACGACACAATCGGAGAGATCAAATTCGCCATCTCCGCCAGATCGTTCTACCAAGTCAACCCTGAGCAAACAAAGGTGCTCTATGACAAAGCGCTTGAATACGCCGAACTGAACGGCGAAGAAACCGTCATCGACGCCTACTGCGGCATCGGCACGATCTCGCTGTTTCTGGCGAAGCAGGCGAAAAAAGTATACGGCGTCGAAATTGTGCCGGAAGCGATTGAGGACGCGAAGCGGAATGCCGAGTTGAACGGTATTGAGAACGCTGAGTTTGAAGTTGGCGAAGTTGAGGTCGTGATTCCGAAGTGGTATAAGGAAGGTATCAAGGCTGATACGCTTGTGGTTGACCCGCCGCGCAAAGGCTGCGATGAGGCATTGCTGCGGACGATTTTGGAGATGAAGCCGAAGCGTGTGGTTTATGTGTCTTGCAACCCGGGAACCTTGGCGCGCGATTTGCGGGTGCTTGAGGATGGCGGGTATTCGACGCTTGAGGTGCAGCCTGTTGATATGTTTCCGCATACTAGCCATGTGGAGTGTTGTGCGTTTATAAAATTAATTAAATAATTAGCAGAAGGGTCCGAGAATCGATAGAGAATTCTCGGACTTCCGTCTGCCTTTATTTCAATCCTTTCTATTTAAGTAAGCGGTGTAAAAGATTAGGTGTTAGTTCTTGGGAATCAACGTATCCGTCAAAGCTGTTGTTTAGTTCAAGTAATGCTAATGATCTTATTTAGTTTCAAGAGCTGTTCTCATTAAAAAACGCTCAACTTTCATATTTCATATGAATATCCTCCTTAATTTATAAAGAGGTCTAGACCAAATTTTGAATGATTTCCTGTAATCTCAGCTGATTTTTAGTAGTAATTATAAAAACAATCTGAAAATACGACTATATTTTTACTTGGTTGTGAGGAGTATTCACAAATGATTAAAGGTGTGACGATACCAACTTTAAAGTTCACAAAGATAAATCCTCTAATTTTCTCCATTATTCTTAAAAATTCCTTGTATAGATAAAAAAATTTCTGGGGTACTAGGTTTTTATAGTGCCTTTGGCTAATTGCCTTTTGTGCCCCCCAAGAAAATAACAGGTGGTAGCAGTTGCGTGGAGGAAAACCAGAGTACCTCAGCGAGGCGGACTGAAATCGTTATAGATAGCTAAAATAATAACTTTATAGTGGGGAGAAATCTCAGTTAAAAAACGCTACAAGGAAATTGGCACAATTGGTCTGTTCTTCTAATATACATATAGAAGTACTCTAATTCTGTTGGTATAATAGTATTATGAAATTTAAGTTTTTTGTAATTTGTATGGTGAATTTACAAATGAGAGAAGGAGATAGATGTTGTATAGCACATCAGACAAGTCTTTAGTACATTGTAGTGTACCTCAGCAGATATTTTATCGAGCCGAAGAGTGTATGGGTGATGAAATTGTTGGGTCCCTGTTGTGCAAGGAAAACATATTGCTCTGTACACCGAGAAAGTACATATTTCCACATCTAGTATTGAGAGCGCTTAATATGGATGAAACAATGGGGTTTCAGAAAAGAGAGAATCCATCTAAAAGGGCGGAAATCTTGGTGGTAACCAATCGCTTAGAGATGCTGGCCTTCTTGGAGACTTGCCGTGTGAATGCGGAGAGGCTCTTTCAAATATGCAGTAATATTCATCAATATATTGGGTATTGCAATATGGGGGATACCTACTTTGCTCGAGTGTATTGGAGGCACATTCTTTACCATTACTACGAAGGCAAGTTACCCCAAGATGTTCCCTTGCACTACATATATCCTGTTGCATCAGGCTACCGCAAGTTTAATGCCCTTTCAAGGGGGAACAGAAATATATTGGGGAGGAAGGATAGTCAAAATCCCACAATTTATGTAACGGAGAATTTGGACATGCTCAATGAGCAGGAACATAGTTTTGATTATATTTTTGTGGATTGTTCTTACATTAAAAAGGGCTTATCGAACTTACCTAAGGGCACTTTGTTGTTCTTTGACAACCTTTTAGATGACCGCATCCCATATCTACAGAAAAGTGCTGTTAAGAATTATATAGTTGATGGGAATTGTCTCCAGAATATTGATGAAAAAGAAATACAGCAACCTATGATTAATATAGAAGAATTGCTACATAAAGTGAGCATTCATTCGCTGGATGTAGAGTATGTTAAAAGTAGTTTTGAGCAGGAAATTGAGCGACTAATCCACCTATTGGATAAATTAAGAAAGGGGAAATTTTCAAGATATGATACGAATGTTGCGGCAAAGCTGGTGTATATTTTAATCCGACTTCCTATCGGTGCTGGACTTTACGATTTAATTGCATCAATGCAGCCATATTGGGACACTGTTCTCGGATTACTCCAAGAATTAAAGGATAGCGAAAGTCGTTATGAAAATGATTCTTTTGAGGAAATGGTGTCATTATTTGAGGATATTTTGTACAAACATTCTCTTGACCGTTCTAACCCTAAGGGGGATGAATTGAAGGCATTCATTCTAAACGAAGTAAAGCAAGGCAAGAGTGTTTGTGTGGTCTCCAATAGTCGAAAGAACCAACTTGCTCTAAAAGAGTTCATCTCGTTGGCAATGGGAATGACAATAGAGGAATTGGCTGAATACGATTTGCAATTCTTTGTGTCTAAAGATATTTGGGCCCAAGATATTACTGTACATTGTGATTCTCTTGTCATGTACTCTGCAATAAATTTTAGAGATTTACAGTCATTGTTGAAAATTTCTTATAAGAGAGCCAAATTATATTTGTACAGTTCAGAAATTAACTTAATTACTCAAAAATTGAAAACGATATTGGAAGCGGAAAATTATGCATTAAGGCATTTTGTTCAGAACTCAACTCAACAGGATAGCACTAACTTTTATAGGTATCTCTATAATCGATTCAACAAGTTTGCTCGTCAGAAAGTCATTGGTTTAAATAGTGCTGCTGCTGATTTGTTAGAGAAGAGTACAACAGTGTCCCCTGCTGTTTACCGTGGAGAGAAGGATTATAAAGGTACAGATGCTGTTAAAGCAACTTTGGTTCATTTTACAGATGGAAGCGTATCCTTCTTTACAAAGAACAGTGCAGTTTATGTGCTAGATAACAAGAATAAACGAGTTACACATAAACATTTTCACGAAATAGGATTAAAAGACACTATTCTTTTTGTCGATAACGATGCTAGGAAAGATTTGTATAGGATATTCATTCAATCTGTTGACGCGAAGGACACTAGTAAACAAGCATATCTGTCTATTAAAAAGTGGAGAGAATTATATGAAGAAAAGTTTATGGAAAAACGGATGGACGATGATAGGCTTTTCCGATTGATGCGAACTGCAGGTTGGAATAAAACCACAAAATCCGTTCTGCGAAACTGGAGAACGGGATATAGCTATGGCCCTCGGGACAGGGAGGACATTATGGTATTGGGTGAGGTACTTGGAATAAATACTTTTGTGGAAGATGTCCAAACCTACTATAATGCAATGTCGAAAATTAGGGTGGAGCGACGCAAAGCTTCTAGAATTTTAAATAAATTGATTTATTCCTCAAAACAAGTACTTGGTAATGAGGACTCAGCTATATTGGCCAGATACAATCTTACTATAGAGCAGTTAAATGAATCGTTAGTTACCAAAAGCATTAAGGAAATTGTTTCAGACAGGATGTATTACATAAAACCTGCGGAAGTTGGCCTTTTATACAATGTAGATGCCAAGGAGTGACAGTATGAGTAAAGCAGAACGTGAAATGTACAAGAAAGTTCGCCGTATTATGGTTAGTGATTTAAAAAGGGATTTAATTGGACCAGCACATGACGAGTCTGATGTGATTTATGAAGCACCATCCCAGGCATATATTACGGGAATTTTATATCCTCTCGAATCCGAGGTAGAAACAGAAGAATCTTTAGAAGATGTTCAATTTGCTGACGTGTACGATGAACCTGAGTCGGGAATGGGAGAAGATGTAAAACAACAAAGAAATTCTGAACTTGAACAAGAAGCTGAAGAAGAGAAGATTACACCGAACAAGAAATTCAAGCATCAAAACTCTCTGGGAATAAGGTGCTATGTGCGAGAAACAACTGATCATATACGTGCATCAATCGCATGGGGGCGGTACACATCATCTAAGAAATTTGATTCCGAAAGGAAAAGAGAAGTTATTTTATGGACACGTCAAATTGAGTGTTTTGAGGAGTATATTTCCTTGTCTTCATTCGATCAGAATATTGATATCCCTATTACACAGGAAGTATCACTTGTTGTTAGCAAAAAAAAGCTTTCAGGTACAGATGTATTCCTTGTTTCAGTTTTCCTTGTAAATAAACGAGTTGATAAAAATAGCAATAATGCCATGTTCCAGTGTGAGCTTACTCTAACTCATGAAGAAGGTAAAGGTATTTTCCTATGTGAAAACGAAGCAAGGAAGGATAAAAATGACTTTAGTGAGTTCCTATATCGGAATAAGCCTGTGTTTGCAAAAGGGTTTGGCTGTGCTGTTACCTGGAAAGCAGAGAGCAGCAACTACGCAAGTGAATTAAAGTCAGCCTTTATCCCAGAACATGAAGTCGAGAGTATGAGCACAGACTTACCGTACGATGAAAATTATGGTGAACTCCCTAAAGGTTATTTTTCCATTAAGCAATTTGCAGAGGCTAATGACCAACGTGAGACTATAGACAAGCTGAATAACCTAGCGAATAGGTATGAGAGCTGGATCAACAAGTTGCCTGTTGATAAGGTAGCAAATAAAGAAGCAACTGAGCGAGTTATTAAAGATTGTCAAGCAACTCTAACACGTATCAGAAGAGGCATTCAGCTGTTAGCGAACGAAGAGAATAATAAGGCATTTGTTGCTTTCAAATTTATGAATACAGTCATGCATACACAGGATGCCATGAAAAGATATTCTAGGAATAATAAGACCACCACACTCGAGACAGAGATACGCAAGGAAAATCTTGAATGGCGGCCTTTTCAGTTGGCGTTTATTTTGCTCAACTTAGAAGGGTTAGTAGATTTAAAATCAAAAGATCGTAAAATTGTAGACCTTCTTTGGTTCCCAACAGGTGGAGGAAAGACAGAGGCATACCTAGGCATTTGTGCTTTCCTATTGGGATATAGACGACTATTTGCTTCTACTAGCAGCGCCTATGAGCGTGATGGCGGTGTGACGATTCTTCTAAGATACACTCTCCGCCTTTTAACTACTCAGCAACGTGATAGATTAATGCGTATGATAAGCGCATGTGAGTATACACGTCAAAAAACCAATGCCTTTGGACAGTCAGAGTTTTCGGTTGGCTTCTGGGTAGGGGCACAAGTGACGGTAAATAAGCTAGATGACCTTACTGAGAACGAGTACTACCTTGACAGGGACAAGGTGCTGAAGGAATATGAAAAGATTGAAAAGCAAGTAATTGAATGCCCTTGCTGTGGGACAAAGGGCTTAGAGTATAAGTTTTTGCCAAGTAGAGACACCAAGACAAAAAAGACCGGAATTAAAATCTTTTGCACAAATGAGTCATGCTTCTTTTCAAAAACACATATCCCAGTCTACTTGGTGGACGAAGAGATTTATCGTAAATTGCCTACTGTGGTTATATCTACAGTTGATAAGTTTACGCGGCTACCTTGGGATGAAAAGACCGCAGCTTTATTCGGAAAAGTAAATAGGTTTTGTGAACGCTGTGGCTATATTGCTGAGGGGGAAAAGCATGAAAAATCTCATCGAAACCCTAAGGCTAGTGTTCACGATGTTAAACCATTTTATCCACCAGAACTTATAATTCAGGATGAGTTACATCTCATAACTGGGCCACTAGGAACTGTGTACGGCGGGTACGAAACGGTTATTGAAGAGCTAAGTACAGCTCATGAGGGCGAAGATTATCTCAAGCCTAAGTACATTGCTGCGACTGCTACAATTAAGAATGCTGAGGTGCAAGTCGAAAAGGTGTTCGGAAGGAAACTCACACAGCAATTCCCGCCTCCTGGATTGAAGGTAGAGGATTCTTTTTTTGCGCGAGAAAGAAACTTAGATGAGTTTCCCTTCAGGCTTTATGCAGGTGTTTGTGTATCTGGTCACTCAATGAAGACAGTCCTGTTACGGATATATGCGGTGCTACTTCAAACAACAGAGCACCTTTTGGAAGATGAAGAACTTTCAAAATATATTGATCCGTATAGAACCCTTGTTGGTTATTTCAACAGTATCAGGGAACTAGGTGGTGCAGTGCGTTTGTTAGAGGATGACATAAAAAAGAGAATTCAAACCCTGCAGAAGAAGTATAAGTACAGTAAGCAGAGATACATCAGCCGTAAGCCAGAACTCACCTCCCGTGTGCCATCAAGTAGAATTCCTAAGGTATTGGAGCAGTTGGAAAAGGAGATAGGCAACGAGGAACTAGATGTGGTTTTGGCTACTAATATGATTTCTGTTGGGATGGACGTTGACCGTTTAGGACTTATGGTAATTACAGGTCAACCAAAGCAAACTTCTGAGTATATACAATCATCTAGCCGTGTGGGTCGTAGTAAGCCAGGACTCGTAATTACTGTGTACAACCCTTACCGGGCTCGTGATATGTCACATTATCAGAATTTCAAGGGTTATCACCAGCGATTATACCATTTTGTAGAGGGAACTACAGCAACTCCATATGCTTCTAGGGCTAGGGACCGCTTTTTGCACGCTATTGCAGTTGCTTTGCTGAGGTTGAGCTATCCAGAGTTGGCAAAGAACTTGGATGCAAAGAATATAAAGGATATGGACTTGAACTATCTCAAGGATGTAGTTAAAAAGCGTGTATCCACTGTGGAATATCGAAATGTCTCGGATACTATGGAGTATTTGCAACATTTCCTAGACGAGTGGATAAGTCGGGCCGCATCGGAAGACAATTTGCAGTATTACTTCAACCCTAAGACAAGAAGCGCAAGAATAGGAAACCAACGTCGTTTATTAGCACGTTTTTCTGAGGAAAAAGACCATGGCGGAAAGCCAACTCTCGATTCAATGAGGCAAGTAGAGGGTACATCTTCCTTGTACATCTATGAAGGGTGGAATAGCAGTGAAGAATGAAGTAGGGGAAGTCCGACCAGGACAATTAATTACAACATACGGTCCAGGAGCAATTATGGATTCCGTAAATGACTCACTTGTGGTTTTGGATATAAAGTACTGGACTAATTGTAATGAGAAGATATATGATAAAAACTTGATGAAGTTCCTGAAAAAGGATTATTTTAAGAAAATCCCGTCTACGAAATATAAGGATTTGCCAGCAATTCCGTTTCCAAACTACCACGTGTGTAGCAATGTTAAATGCTCACGTCTCTTTGATATTAGAGATAATTTTGTAATGAGCGACTATCTTAAAGGTGGTCCCAAGTGTCCTGATTGCTCACGGAAATCGTATCCTGCCCGTTTCGTGGTCTCGTGTCAAGAGAACCATTTAGATGATTTTCCTTGGAGATGGTGGGCGCATGGTAAGCAAGATACGGAATGTAAAGGAAAACTGCGTCTGTGGAGTACAGGGAATACATCTAGTTTGGATTCTCTGTTTGTAGAGTGTGAATGTAAAAAGAAGAAGAGTCTTAGAGGAGCAATGCAAGACAGTTCTTTTGAAGGCTACAAGTGTACAGGGAATCACCCTCATAAACTGAATAAAAAGTCGAATTGTAAGCAGCCTGAGCCTGTAATTCCATTACAACGCGGGGCATCAAATGTATATTTTCCTGCTCTAAGAAGTGCTATTGTTATTCCTGACAACACCAGTAAGGATAACAATCTTGATGATTTTTTTACTTCAGTTAAGGAAGTTATCAATATTTATGCTGATCTTATAGGTGAAAACTGGCATTATAAATTCTACAGTGATCGTTTAACCGGTCATAGTGAGTTCTCAGATGCTGAGGATTTCATCAGAAAGTGGACTGCTTATCTTAACAATGCTGATTCAGGTGAAGAAATAGAGTATAACCAGATTAAGGAGGCTGAATATAGGGCTTTTACTGCGTTTGATAGGAAGGTAAAGATGGGAGACTTCGAGGCAGAAGTTGAAACAGTTCCAGATGATTTTCAGCCTTACTTCAAGAGAATTGTAAAGGCTCATAAATTAAAGGAAATTCTTGTCCTTCTAGGGTTTATGAGGAATGACAGTCCTGAACCGGATGTCAATGAACCGAAGAGGATTGAATGGTTAGAGTCAGATGGGTATGAAAACTGGTTACCAGCAATTGAAGTTCACGGAGAAGGGATCTTTATTGAATTTAACCATACGACTATAAGCAAGTGGCTCGAAGAAAACAGCGAACTTCCTAAGCGATCAGAGAAGTTTTCATCCTTGTACGCAAGTTGGATAGAAAGTAAAGGATGGGAAGTACGTGATGAAAAAGATATTGTGTACGTTATGCTACATACATTTGCCCATCTATTGATTAAACAGTTATCGTTGCAATCGGGGTACTCGTCAGTGGCAATTAAAGAAAGAATATATTGTGGAAAGAACATGGCTGGTGTTCTCTTGTACACTGGTAGTACTGATCAAGAAGGTTCCTTAGGTGGTCTTGTCGAAATGGGCGGTATAGATAAACTTCGACCACTAATTGTAAATGCACTTGAAGAGGCAGTATTCTGTTCTAACGACCCATCTTGTGCGAGCTTAGAGCCGAGTGAGGATAACCAGTTAAACGGCTGTGCCTGCTTTGCTTGTTCAATGGTTGCTGAAACTTCTTGCGAAACAGGAAACCGATTATTAGACCGATCACTATTGGTAAAAACAATAGACAGCAAGTACTCACCATTCTTTAAGGGGTTATTGTAGATGAGGAATGTGACTCGTTCGCATATGGTACTTCACCAAATTCAAAGCGTACTAAAAAAGTATGAGGAAGTTAGTGCACAAGAATTATATGAGTCCTTAGATAAAGGGACTGTACAAAGAGAATTTGGAGTACGATCAGTCGATTTATCACGCTTGAGTGTTTCCGAAGAGCAGTTTTCAGAACTGCTCTTGCTTTTTAAGCTCTACAGTGACCAGCAACAACAGAGTAGCATAGAGTTTGTTGCAACAGTTCCAAGTGAAGTAGACGTTAGGCTTAGAAAAACTATTGCTGTCATTAGAGAAATGATTCACGGTGCACAAAATACTATTCTTGTTACAGGATATGCAGTGTCAGAGTATGTAGATGAAATTATGGAAAGGGTTTTAGAAAAGGCACTTGCTGGAGTTAATGTTGATATTTTTCTTGACCGGAATCCCCAGACTGATCGCTATATAGAAAACATAAGAGGGAGAAATCTTCCGAGTAACTTTAATGTGTATGTATATAAAGGTTCTCAAGGATATTCATCTCTGCATGCAAAAGTAATTATGGTTGACGAAGAAAAAGCCTTTGTCTCATCCGCAAATCTTTCCTATAATGGGATAGTAAATAATATAGAAATAGGTACATTGGTTGACGGAGAAAAAGTTTTGGTAATAAAAAGTGTTCTACTAGAATTGGTTAAGAATAATTATTTCGAAAAAATTATATGGTTTGCATAAGGGAGATTGAAAATGATTGTAATTGATTTATTTTCTGGAGCAGGAGGGCTGAGTGAGGGATTTCATACGCACGACTTTAAAATTGTGTCGCATGTTGAAAAAGAATACTGGGCTTGTGAAACAATTAAAACGCGTTTGTTCTACCATTTTCTAAAAGCACAGAACGATTTAGAATTATATCATGAATACTTAAGGATATCAGACAATTACCGCAATATTGAACAATCGAGAGCTTTTGTCTTTCAACGTTATCCTGAGTTGAGGGAGAAGCTTGAGATGGAAGTACTAAACCGGAAGTTTGGCAATCCCCATAATGACCCAACAGCGACTTCTTCAACACAGATGATACAACTTATTCAGAATTCGCTACAGTATAGCTGTGCTACAAGTGTAGATTTAATTATTGGTGGACCGCCATGTCAAGCTTACTCTTTAGTTGGGCGAAGCAGGATGAAAGAGAGTGTAGATAAGGACTCAAGAAACTATCTATTCCAGTATTATAAAAGAATTGTTGATGAGTTTAAACCCAAAGCGTTTGTGTTTGAAAATGTTCCGGGGATACTTACTGCTAAGCAGGGGAAGGTGTACCAAGAGATTAAAGAGTCGTTTGATCAAATTGGTTACACAGTGTTATCGGGAACAAGCCAAGAAGACAGGAGTAATGTAATCGATTTTGCTGATTTTGGTGTACCTCAAAGAAGAAAAAGGGTTATCTTGTTTGGCTTTCAAAAGAAATTAAATTATGAGTACCCTAACTTTGAAAGACATAAATTATCTTGGAATAGTCCTTTAACCACCCGAGATGTTATTTCAGACCTACCGGTCTTGAAGCCAAAACAAGGTCATGATCTTCGACTTTTAGAGTATGATACGACACAGGGTGTTGATTTGTCGCCTTATGAACTGATGATGAGAGAGGACAGTATTGGATTTACTAATCACTTTGCAAGACCTATTAAAGAGCGTGATGCAGAAATATATCAAATTGCTATAGAACATGCCACCCAAGGAAGACAAATCAAGTACAATGAGTTGCCCGAGAGATTGAAGACACATAAGAATGAGAAGGCATTTCTAGACCGATTTAAGGTGCATTGGTGGGATATTATTCCACACACTGTAGTTGCTCATATATCAAAAGATGGTCATTATAACATTCACCCTGACATTAAACAGTGCAGGTCTCTAACGGTAAGAGAAGCTGCCCGGATACAGGGTTTCCCTGATAACTATAAGTTTGAAGGTCCGCGTACCGCTCAGTATACACAGGTCGGAAATGCTGTGCCGCCTCTCATGTCTGGAATAATTGCGAGAGCAGTGAAAGATGTTATTAATGGTCACCATTAAAAGACTGACTAGTAATTCTTGTACCTGCAAAAGTAGATGTTTCATGAAATTGGAATAGACCCAGTAACGTGAC
Source organism: Bacillus sp. BS3(2021) (assembly GCF_021043345.1). Lineage (NCBI taxonomy): Bacteria > Bacillati > Bacillota > Bacilli > Caryophanales > Bacillaceae > Bacillus > Bacillus sp. BS3(2021). The sequence goes on along the minus strand of NZ_JAJNDM010000007.1, from coordinate 98,687 downwards.
TTAAAATTGTTAAAATAGTTTTCTTATTGAAAAGATGAAGTGATACTGGAAGACACTTAGCCTTTTGGCGAGTGTTTTTTACTATGTAAGAGTAAAATAATCCCCACCAGAATTTTAGAAAATGAGAGACAGACCACAGGATCTTATAAATGAGATGTAAGTAAGGAACGGACACAAGAATATTTTTGGATTGTGACTGATTCTTGGTCTATCTTTTAGTGGTTTTAATAATTCATCTCTAGTATGAAATTTTTGTAATTGAAATCAAAACAAGGAGCTCTAAAAATGAGTTCCTTGTTTTAAAGTTGGGGTAAATTTTGCATTGTTTTCAGGTGATTAACGGCATGGGTGCGAAAGATGTTGTTGAAAGCGATGGATCGATCCATGATGATTATCGTATTAACTATTTCAGAGAACATTTCCGTCAGATGAAAGAAGCCATTGAAGAAGGTGTAGATCTCTTCGGATATACCAGCTGGGGATCCATTGACATTATTAGTGCGGGAACATCTCAAATGTCCAAACGATATGGATTTATCCATGTTGATCAAGATGACGATGGCAACGGGACATTGAAGCGCTCACGTAAAGATTCATTCTACTGGTATAAGAAAGTGATCGAGTCAAATGGAGAAGTATTAGACTAAAAAACCGCATTCATGAAAAGGTGATGGCGATGTTTAAAATAAAAAAGGTTTTAAACTCGAGTGTGGTACTGGCTGAAGATCAGAACCGACAGGAGATGGTTTTATGCGGCAGAGGCATCGGTTACGGACGAAAACCTGGGCATATGATTGAAGAAAAACAGGCTGATCAAGTGTTTATGCCAGTGGACAATATGAAGGCAAAAGAATTTCTCCAACTGTTGGATTCAATACCGCAAGAATTTATTGAATTGACACAGCAAATTGTTCATTATGCAGAAGAAAAATTAAAAACAAAGCTAAATTCCGGCGTTTACTTTACATTAATGGATCACTTGAATTTTGCAGTAGAGCGTTATAAAAAGAACATCAATATTACGAATCGCGTCTACTGGGAAATTAAAAACTACTATACGGAAGAGTTTGAGGGAGGGAATTATGCGCTGCAGCTCATCAATGAAAAACTGGGGATCCAATTACCGAAAGAGGAAGCGGCAAATATTGCGTTCCACTTAATTAATGCATTAGGAGAAGAAACAGAATCAAAAAATGGAATGAAGTATGCAAAAATGATCGGGAGCATAGTCAATCTTGTCCGGTACACATTAAATATGAAATGGGATCAAGAAAATATCCATTACAGCCGATTTATCACACACGTTAAATTTTTTGTTGAAAGATTTTACGCTGATAAATTGCTGGCAGATCAGGAGAATGAATTGTTTGAGCAAATTGCTAATTTATATCCGCAAGCAATGGATGTCGCTTTCAAAATTAAGGACTATATCAAGCAGGTACACGGAATCGTCATTCCGAACGATGAACTAACATACTTGGGAGTCCATATTCATCGATTGATTTCTTATCAGCAATTAAAATAAATGAAGAACCACTTGCCTTTGTGGAAGGCGAGTGGTTTCTTGTTTTTGAAAAAGAAGGAGCGTTTTTTGTTTATAGGCAAGATGAGTTGTTGATCTATACCAACAGTTAAAATTGACAACAAAAGGCTTTTTCAATTGTTGACAAAAACATATCACTAATTGACAAAAGGTCATTACAAAAATTTACACATGTGATAAGATCATTTTACAGATAGAGAACAATCTTAAAGAGAAAGAGGGGGTTCGGCATGAGCAAGGTCGCTTCAGAAGTGGTTGCGGGGGTGTTGAACGAATTCCATTTGGCCATTAAAAAGCATGATATTGAGCAGGCAAAGCATCTTTTTGAAGAGGCAAAGTCGATGTTTTCCGGGATGGAAGAGGATCAGAATGTACTGGCTTATTTTTCGCTTCTTGAGGAGCGGTATCGGATGATGCTTTATGATGCGAGAGGAGAGCGGCTGCCGCGGGAGTCTTACTTTAATGATTTGCAAATCGAGTGCATCGAGCAGACGGATCATATGATCGATTACTATTTCTACTTTTTTGAGGCGATGCATGAAGCGTACAACAAGAATGTTGAGCGGGCGATCAGCCTGTACAAGGTTGCCGAGAAAAAACTGGCGAAGGTGCCCGATCAGATCGAAGCGGCCGAGTTTTATTTAAAAGTGTCATGGCTGTATATGTCTCTCCGGCAAAATGCGGTTTCTCTCAATTATGCGAGAGACGCGATGAATATTTACAAAATGCATGACGGGTACGAAAAAAAGTTGGCGATTTCCCAGGTTGTAATGGGGACAAATTACATGCAGATGCAGCGCTTTAAAGATGCGGAGAAGTACTTTGAAGAATCGATCGAAATTTCCAAAAAAATTGACGATTCATTTTTAGAAGCGATGCTTCACCACAATATCAGCATTCTATATTCCAATTCCGGCCGGTCTCAGGAATGCATTCTCGCCGTCCAGCATGCGTTGAGCAATGCCGAATGGTGCGAGTCAAGCTACTATATCAACTCGCTTTACATGCTGATCAGAGAGTTTTTCAAAATCGGCGAAACAGAAGCGGCCCTGTTCTATTATAAAAAAGGACAGGAGGAATTAGAGAAACACGGGAATAAGCATTATGAAAAGAAAATAAATATTATGTATGAGCTGTATTGCCATGAAAACGTAAAAAGCATCAAAGACGACATCGATTCCTTGGACGAGATGAATGATTTAGACGGTGTTTGCGACCTTTCTCTGCTCATCTCAAGCTATTTCGAGAAAAAAGGAGATGACAAGAAAGCGCTGGAATTTGTTAAAATATTCATGAAAGCCGAAAACAAAATGAGATCATTAGGGAGTGAGGTATTGTCATGAAAAAATTGATTCTTTGCTTGTCGTTAACTGCTATGGTCTTAGGCGGAGCAGCTTTATCCCAAAGCCACAATCAGGCGTCAGGCGGCGTTCAAACAGCGGAGCTGCCGGTTGGGGGTTAAGTTTCTGAAGTCCTTTTACAGGGCTTCTTTTTTAAAGACATGAAATGGGGTGCGATTACAGTGAATCTGCAAGAGCATGAAATATAAAAACCTTCCATATTCGCGAGAGGCCCTCCAATCGTTTAAAACATATTTAAACATTAAAATTGGAGGGGAATACTATGAATGACAAAACATTTCTTTCATATTTAAAACACGCAGATAAGCCTTTCAGCGGCTGGGATTTTTCTTTCATTGACGATACGGGAAGAATGAAAAGCGACCTGCTTTCATGGTCATACGGAAGCATGGCTCTGTCTCTTATTCAAGATTCCAAATCCATGCTCGATATGGGGACAGGCGGCGGAGAATTTTTATCGAAATTGGGGCCGTTTCCTTCGTCAGCATACGCTACTGAATGCTATTTGCCCAATGTGCCAGTTGCAAAGGAACGATTGACGCCTTTAGGGGTTCAGGTCGTCCAAATTGATGATGATGAAGATCTTCCATTTGAATCCGGCCAATTTGACCTGGTCATCAATAAACACGAGTCATATTCAGCACAAGAGGTGAGGAGAATCCTTTCAAAAGGAGGACTGTTTCTCACTCAGCAAGTCGGCGGGCATGATTGCGAAGAAATCAATGAAAAACTTGGTGTACCGCTAAATGAAGAATTTAAGGACTGGAACTTGGAAAAAGCGTTAAAAGAAATAGAAAAACATGATTTTAAGGTTTTGAAAAGCAGGGAAGAGTGTCCGACTCAAAGGTTTTATGATATTGGGGCTCTGGTCTATTACTTAAAAGCCATTCCCTGGCAGGCGCCCGGTTTTGAAGTGAATCAATACATGGATGAATTGTATGAGATTCATAAAATGATTGAAGAAAAGGGTTATTTTGACGTCACACAGTACCGGTTTATGATTTTAGCGGAAGCGATTTAAGAAGCAAAAGAGCCTTTTGACATTCGAAAAGGCTCTTTTTCATTCTACAGAAGGAGTACCAGGAATCAAGTCGAATCTTTAAAGGCATACGATTGTAAATCCGTCCGCCCCAAGTGCTCTCCCGTTATCTGCGCAGTGTTTCTTCTCCTTTCATGAACAACTCTCAAAGCGATTGGCGTTCGATTTTTTATAGTGCAAGAAGAAGGAAGAATGTCGGTTTCCGATTTTGAAGGCCATCTTTTGCCTGACAACTGATCGATTAAAAGATGAAACGAGCGTGCAGCATCCATTGGGAAATTTTCGTTTTCGCAAGCGGCGCCCATTCCATTGAAAAAGGATGCCCCCGGGTCCGGACATCCTTTCTAGTTTTCTTGGAGATAAGCAGAATTAAATTATTCGAGTTTGTAAATGCTATTTTTCGTTCCTCTGTATGTAAACAGTACACCGCCTATCGTTATGATTCCCCCGGCAAGTGATAGGAAAGCGGGAATTTCGCCTATCCATACCCATGATATGAAAAGTGTTGCGGCTGGCGTTAAATAAAGCGAAATCGCGGCTTCTGAAGATCCTCTGTGTGAGGTGATATAAGCAAGCGCGAAATATGGGACAACTGTAGGGAGCAATCCTAAATAAACGACACTTGCAGTAGATTGAGTGGAAGCATGAGAAAGCTCTTCGAAAAGCCCGGGCAAAAAGAACAGCATGGGGATCGTTCCTCCCCAAATCGCGTATGAAACAAATGGGATAAAACCGTATTTTTGAATGTAGCGCTCTTGAAAAACGAAATAGATGCTTTCACATATGGCGGCCAGTAAAATGGACAACACCCCAGCCGCCGTGTTTTCAAAGTTTCCGACGCCGAGTGATATAAGCATGACGCCTAAAAAGCTGATCCCTGATCCGAGCCATTTCGCTGCATCAAATCGTTCTGCGAAAAACAGCCTCGCTAACAATGCTGAAAAAATAGGCGTTGTCGTGACCAGGAGGCTTGCCATTCCAGCGCTGACCGTTTCCTCGCCTTGATTGAGCAATGTGTGGTAAGCGGAAAATCCTAAAAAACCGAGCAGCAAAATGATGGGGATGTCCTTTGCCTCCGGCAGGCGCATCCGGACGGCAGCAGCCAGCAATATTAGAGCCGAAGAACCTGACAGCAGCCGAAGCAATGTAAGGTGCTGAGCCGTATAATCCTCCAGCCCGACTCGGATCCCCGGAAAAGCCGAAGCCCAAAAGCCGATCATCAGGCAATATGACAATATGATGTACATCCTCTGTTTCTTCATCATTTTTCAATCTCCTTTTTTAAAAAAACCAACCGGTTTAAATGTGTGTATCCATCTTAATGGACGTTTGGTAAAATGGCTTCAACCAGTTTTGAGAATATAAACCCAACCACATATCGATAAAAGGAGATCCATTTATGCCCCGCGCGCCAAAATACAAACAAATCATTCAATTTATAAAAGAGAAGATTGCAAATGGAGAATGGCCGATCGGCACCAAAATTCCGAGTCAGCGTTCTTTGGCCAAACATTTTGCTGTGAACAGAAGCACGGTGATTACAGCTTTGGAAGAATTAATAGCCGATGGATTAATTGAAGGCAGAATGGGGAAAGGCACGATCGTTATAAACAATACATGGACATTGTTGGCCAAACATTCGACCCCTGATTGGGATAAATACGTGGCAGCCGGATTCCAGCAGCCCAGCCGGAAAACGGTTCAGGAGATTAATCAATCTGAATCGAATTCAACATTGATACAGCTCAGCAAAGGCGAACTTTCAAATGAATTGTTTCCGCTGGACATTATGAAAGAGATGATGGAGAAGGTTGCTCATAACATGGATGCCTTTGGGTATGAGGAGCCGAAAGGTTATCTTCCTTTAAGAGAGGCGTTGAGCAGCTATTTACAAACGGTCGGCATCCACGCTTCCCCGTCTTCCATCTTAATTGTTTCCGGCGCGCTGCAAGCATTGCAGTTAATCGCAATGGGGCTTTTGCAAAGCGGATCAACCGTTTTTCTTGATCAGCCGTCTTACCTTTATTCGCTGCATGTCTTTCAATCTGCGGGAATGAGGATGGCCGGATTGCAAATGGATGAAGAAGGCCTCATGCCAGAAAGCATCAAGATGACGCCAAACATGCGGACGAGAGCCATTTTGTACACCAACCCTTGTTTTCAAAATCCGACCGGAGTGTTAATGTCCAAAAAGCGGAGGGAAGAGATTCTGGCTTTCAGCGAACAACAGCACCTGCCTATCATTGAAGATGATATATACCGCGAATTATGGATTGATGCCCCGCCGCCTGCTCCAATGAAAGCGATGGATAAAAACGGCCGCGTCTTATACATTGGCAGTTTTTCGAAAACGTTGAGCCCGGGATTAAGAATCGGCTGGATCGTCGGCCCGGAGCCGGTCATTGAACGTTTATCAGATATTAAAATGCAGACGGACTACGGCTCGAGTTCACTGTCTCAGAGAGTCGCAGCCGAATGGCTGACATCTGGGCTTTATCAGAAACATTTGGAAAACGTCAGAGAACAGCTAAAAATAAGAAGAAACTTTGTGTTGCATGTGTTAAAAACAGAGTTGGAAGGACTCGCGGAATGGAGCGTTCCAGCAGGCGGCTTCTTTATTTGGCTGAAGATATTGCCGCCGGTATCCATGAAAACTCTTTATGCCAAATCACTTTCAAAAGGAATTCTCTTTAATTCCGGCGCCATATACGGGCAGGAAAGAGGCGATTACATGAGGCTGTCATATGCATTTGCTTCCTGTGAAGACCTGAAGAAAGGGATTACGCAATTAAGCGGACTGATTAAAATGCTGTCTGGTTGATGTGCATGAGTTGAAAATATTTATTCCAAAAGAAATAAATTTTACCTTATTTTTGTTAAACTTAAAAAGGATTTTAAATACATCATGACAGGAGAAACCTTATGCGGAACCCAATTTCAGTTTATTTTTCTTTAGCTCTCGCCATGGCGATCGTCGGGAGTTCGGTTGTTGTCGGCAAGCTGATGGTGAAGACGATTCCGGTGTTTTTGTCGTCTGGCATTCGTTTTTTTATCGCGGCTGCCGTTTTAATGATCTTGCTTTTTTGGATTGAGAAAGGCATTCCCGCTCTATCGAAAAAAGATGTCTTTGTTCTTTTGCTGCAGTCTTTTACGGGTGTCTTTCTGTTCAGCATCTGCATGCTTTACGGGGTTAAGCTGACGACGGGGATGGAAAGCGGCATTATTACGAGCACGACGCCGATGGCTGTCGGTATTTTGGCTTTCTTTTTATTAAAAGAAAAAATAGAAAAGAGAATGGCTGCCGGCATCGTGCTGGCCGTTATCGGCGTGATGGCGATCAACCTGTTCGGGGCCGGCGGCGAAGCGGGGAGCCCTTATGCATTGATGGGAAATCTGTTAATCGCGGCCGCAGTGATCGGTGAAGCGATGTTTACGCTAATGGCAAAATTGCTGTCGCCCCATATTTCCGCATTGGCGATTTCGGCGTTTGTTTCCTTGTTCGGTTTTTTGTTTTTTCTGCCGTTTGCGGTCATTGAGGCTGTCTCGTTTGATTTTAGCGGTCCCGGACTTCTTGATTGGTCATATGTCCTTTATTACGCGCTGATTGTTACGGTGCTTGCTTTTTACTTATGGTACAATGGCGTGACGAAAGTGCCGGCGAGCGTTTCCGGGATTTTCACTTCGGTTCTCCCCGTATCGGCCGTTGTGCTCTCAGGCGTCATTTTGAAGGAGCAATTCACACTGGTTCATTTGACCGGAATCGTGTTTGTAATTGCAGGAATTTTCATTACTGTTTTGAAAAAAGAGCAGAAGAAAGACAGCGGAAAACTCGCATCTTAAGACGGATTTCCAAAAAAATGTCGTAAATTCGATGCATCAATTTGATGAAATCGCCCGGCCCTGCGGTATAATAGATTTTGTGAATGAAAGATTCAATGTTGAAAGAGAGTGGTTACATCATGGGCCGTAAATGGAACAATATAAAAGAGAAGAAAGCGTCCAAGGATGCGAATACGAGCCGAATCTACGCCAAGTTCGGCCGCGAAATCTATGTGGCGGCAAAGCAGGGAGAGCCCGACCCCGAACTGAACCAGAACCTGAAATTCGTGCTAGAGCGCGCCAAAACATACAATGTCCCGAAAGCGATTATTGAGCGGGCGATTGAAAAAGCGAAGGGCGGTTCTGAAGAAAATTATGACGAACTGCGCTATGAAGGCTTCGGGCCGAACGGAGCGATGGTGATCGTTGACGCGTTGACAAACAACGTCAACCGCACGGCTGCCGATGTGCGCTCCACATTTGGCAAAAACGGCGGAAACATGGGTGTGAGCGGATCTGTCGCTTACATGTTTGATCCGACGGCCGTCATCGGCTTTGAAGGGAAAACGGCTGATGAGACGCTCGAATTATTGATGGAAGCGGATATTGATGTCCGTGATATTTTAGAAGAAGACGATGCGGTGATCGTCTATGCCGAGCCCGATCAGTTCCACGCCGTACAGGAGGCGCTGCAAAACGCCGGCATCACAGAGTTCACGGTGGCCGAGCTGACCATGCTCGCGCAAAATGACGTCGCCCTTCCTGAGGATGCGCGTGCGCAGTTTGAAAAACTGATTGACGCGCTGGAAGATTTGGAAGACGTTCAGCAAGTTTACCATAATGTCGATTTAGGGGCGTAAAAAGAAATCGTGAAGTAAAAAGATAGATGAACAGGCGAAAGTCTGTTTTGTCTATCTTTTTTTATTTGTAAAGTTAACTTGACACCTGATTTTTTGTTAAGTATACTTTACGTATAGTAAACTTTACATTCCGATGGAGGAAAGATGAAAACGTTAATAAAGGAAAAGCGCACTTCGCTGAGCATGACACAAGAAGAACTGGCTAAAAGGCTCGATGTGTCAAGGCAAACGGTGATTTCCCTTGAAAAGGGGAAGTATAAACCTTCACTTGTTCTGGCGCATAAACTGGCTCAAATTTTTGAATGTCTGATTGAAGATTTATTTATTTTTGAGGGGGATGAAAATATTGACTGAAACGATGACAAACACACTGATCGCTTTAGCAGGTTTAGGAATAGGTGTGCTCGGGATCGGAATTATTTACAGTGTAAACAGACGGATTGGAAAAAAAGAGAGGCTGTTCGATGAACGCCAGCAGAAAATTAATTATCAGGCTAAGGCGCTCTCCTGGAACATTACAATGGCGGCTATTTTAATGGCCTGGACATTGGCAATTATTTTCCAAGGGATTTCCTTTTCATTTTTCTTAATAACAGGTTTATATATCCTGCAATGTTTATCAATGCTGATCACAACCGTTTACCTTGCGCAGAAAAACTAAGATGGTGCTGTTCCCCTTTGTATCCGGATTTTACCGATTTATCGGTAAAATCCTTTTTTATATCCAAAAGACTCATGAGATTGAATTTTCTTGAAAGACTGCCGATACATAAGATGTAGTCTAACTTTTCCCAAAACTGTTTGATAGGAGATGGACTGAATGATTCAAATGACTGACCTCAACCGTCAATACATAGGAGGGGAATGGAGAGACGGCCAAAGTGAAAGCGTCTTGGCCGATCTGAATCCTTTTACCCATAAAACGATTACCTCTTTTCGGAAAGCGACGCGGGAGGATGTCGATGCGGCGTACAAAGCTGCGCTTGAGGCGAAAAAGAAATGGGATAACGTCAATCCCTATGAAAAAAGAGCGATTTTAGAAAAAGCCGCGGCTTATATTGAAGACAATAAAGAAGCGATCGTGTACCTCATTATGGAGGAACTTGGCGGAACACGGCTGAAAGCGGCTTTTGAAATCGATCTTGTCGTCAATATGATCAAAGAAGCGGCAGGTTTCCCGCTCAAAATGGAAGGTAAAATTCTCCCTTCACCGGTTGATGGGAAAGAAAATCGGATATACCGCATTCCGGCGGGAGTGGTCGGTGTCATCAGTCCGTTCAACTTTCCGTTCTTTTTATCTGTAAAATCGGTTGCACCTGCGCTTGGCGCAGGGAATGGCGTTGTCTTAAAGCCGCATGAAGAAACACCGATTTGCGGCGGCACGCTGATTGCAAAGATTTTTGAAGAAGCCGGTCTTCCGGAGGGACTTCTGAATGTTGTCGTCACGGATATCGGGGAAATCGGCGACAGCTTCGTTGAGCACCCGATTCCGAGAATCATCTCGTTTACCGGATCAACGAAGGTCGGCAGCTATATCGGGCAGCTGGCGATCAAACATTTTAAAAAACCGCTGCTTGAACTCGGCGGAAACAGCGCATTGATCGTTCTTGAGGATGCCGATTTGGAATACGCTGTCAATGCCGCGGCTTTCAGCCGCTTCACACATCAGGGGCAAATCTGCATGTCGGCCAACCGGATTCTCGTTCAAAAAGAAGTGTATCCGGAATTTTTAAAGCTGTTCAGCCAAAAAATCTCCGGGTTTAAAACGGGTGATCCGCTGGATCCTGAAACTGTGATCGGCCCTGTCATTAATGAACGCCAAGCTGAACATTTAAGAAAATCGATTGAGAAAGGCATCGAAGAAGGCGCCACACCGCTTCTGAAAGGCGATATTAAAGGCAATCTCGTCGAGCCGACGATTCTTGCGGATGTCACGTCTGACATGTCTGTCGCCAAGGAAGAGCTGTTCGGCCCGGTTGTGTGCGTCATGCCGTTTGAGACCGAAGCAGAAGCGGTTGAGATCGCGAATGACACTTCGTTCGGACTGAGCGGAGCCGTACACACGGGAAATGTGGAGCGCGGCGTTGCCATCGCGAAGCAAATCGAGACGGGCATGATCCATGTCAATGACACAACGATCAACGACGAGCCACATGTCGCTTTCGGCGGTGAAAAGCAATCTGGAATCGGCAGGCTGAACGGTGAGTGGAGCCTTGACGAATTTACAACGTTAAAATGGATTTCCGTCCAGCACCAGAAAAGGATTTTTCCATATTAAAAGGAGGATTTGATACATGAATGAAGCAGTAAAAACGGACATCCACCCGCTGCTGGATGCTTTTGTGAAAGTGGCGCCGTTTCTGAATCAGCTGATTCAGGACGATGTGACAGTGGGGATTTACGATACTGAAAAGCTGATCGTCAACATTCCGGGAAAGACATTTTCCCTTGATGTCAAAGCGGGTGATCCTTTGCAGGAAGGCGATATTATTACAGACGCCATCCGCCAAAACAAAAAGAAAGTGAGCATGGTGCCTAAGGAACTGTTCGGCTTCCCTCTTGCGGCGAGAGCGATCCCGCTCCATGACGAGAACGGAAGGGTTATCGGCGGAGTCGGACTCGGTACGAGTCTTGAAAAATCGGATCAGCTTCACCGCGTCGCAGAAAGCCTGTCGGTCATCGTCGAGCAGACGGCCTCAGCCATTCAGGATATCGCCGAATCTGTCAGCGGGTTTTCCGGACAAATGTCCGACATTTCCAAGCAGGCGAAAGAAGTCAGTGAAAGCGCCGGAGAAATTGAGAAAATTTCAGTTACCGTAAAAGGCATTTCAGATCAAAGCAACCTGCTCGGACTGAACGCGGCGATTGAAGCGGCGAGAGCCGGAGAGTCAGGAAAAGGGTTCTCCGTCGTCGCCGACGAAATCCGCAAGCTCGCGACACACTCAAAAGAAAACGTCGGGCAGATTGACCAAATCACGAAGAAAATCCACGCGTTATTGAAAGACCTTGAGCATTCGATCGAAGTCATCAATGAACATACGAGCGGCCAGGCCGCCGGCGTTGAACAAATTTCCGCCACCATGCAGGAGATCAGCAGCAACGCGCATAACCTCGCCAAGATGGCGGAACATCATTTTGAAGACTAGATATAGAAAAAAACTGCCTGACAATGTGTCGGCAGTTTTTTTACTAACACTACTACACTAGCGATTGAAATGACTGCCGTAAATATGGCTCATGAGTATGCTCTTTCCCGTCACACTGCAATTCCTTCAAACGTGTAAAAGAGACGAAATCAAATAACTATATATTGAAAATAACTCCGATAAGAGAATAGATAATGACAGTCGAAAAAAGAATTGTCATATGAATCAGAGAGTAAATAAACATGGATTTTGCCCATTTCTCTGAATCCATTTTTTTGTAACCATACACACTAAGAACCAACCATATGACACCTAATATAAGGGAAACAAGCATAATGCCGAGGCTCAAAGAAATAAAAAGGAGACTTGTCCCGATGAGGATGATTAAATAAATATTAGTTTGTATATATGTTCTTTTAACTCCTTTGATAACAGGGAGCATTGGAACTTTCGCAGCCTTATACTCATCATTTTTTCGAATGGCTATAGCATAGAAATGAGGCATTTGCCATATCACAGATGTCACAAAAAGACCGAGAACAGCAGGATGTGTGATGTCCGGATAGACAGCTGACCATCCAATAAGAGGCGGCATAGCTCCGCCGATACTCCCGACCTCTGTATTGTAAACTGTTCTTCTCTTACTCCACATGGTATACGGGACAATATAAAAAAACAATCCTAGAAACCCTAGGAGTGCTGCCAGAGAGGTGGTGAAACCAAGGATTATTACACCAAAAATCATCATAAAGATACCGAGCCATAGAACTGTTTTAGGCTTTATTTCTCCTGTAACGGTTGGTCTGTTTTTGGTTCTCTCCATAATAGAATCTATATCCCGGTCATATAAGTTGTTAAAAGCTCCTGCCGCTCCCATTACTAAAATAGACCCAATTAATGCAAAAAATATTTCTGGTAATTTCTCAGAAAGGCTGATTTTATAAGTATATAAAGATAATGTTAATCCAGAAAACATCGGAATAAGGTTAGATTTAATAATTCCTGTTTTAATGGTTTTTGACAATATGATGGACACAGGTCGTTTATCCGTTTTGATATTATTTTCAATTTGCATGATTCTTCTCCTCTTTTTAATGGCCACACGTTGATTTAGTGAAGTGCTAGTGATACCTTTTAGAATATACATACTATATGGTATGTATATTCTGAACAGTATGATTGTCAATAAGAGGAGGAAGAAGAATGCTTAGAAGAAGGCTAACCCAAAAAGAGCGAAAAGAGGAAACACGTCAATTGTTGTTAGAATCGGCTGTTGAGATTTTTTCGGAGCTTGGCTTTCATGGGGCTTCTGTTGAAAAAATTGCTGAACATGCCGGATTTAGCAAAGGAGCGGTTTACTCCAATTTTAAATCTAAGGAAGAGCTCTTTCTGGCCTTATTGGAACAACAAATGAATTTACAAGTGAATAACATCGATCAAATCATAAATAATCAGCATTCACTTTCATATTTTATTGAAACAATGAATGATCATTTTGTCTCAGTGGTGAAAGAAAATCAAAAGTGGATGATTTTAAATATGGAATTTCTTCTTTATGTGATGCGTAATGAGTCAGTGCGCTACAAATGGTCTTGCATGATCAGGGAGTCTGTGGACCGGATCTCCAAGTCTGTCGCGAAACTAATGTTGAAAGAGAATCATGAGGTTACGCTATCTTCGGAAGAAATCGCTTGGACTATTTTTTCACTTGAAAATGGTCTTGCGATATTCAATTTTATTAATGGAGAAAGCGTCCCGATGAATTTATATGGAAAAGCGCTAAAAAATTTGCTTTCAGCCTCTGAGTGACTTTTTAATAGAAAAGTTGTACTTTTCAATTTCTAGGCTCAGTGTCATACATTAATTTAAATTTTATTTTAAATTTTTTAGAGGAATTTTCCCCGGGCGAAGCGAAAGTGATGAATGGGAAATCGCTTTCAAAGGGGGAAGGGGTAAATGAGAGTATATACACCGACTAAACTGACCGGATTGTTATTGGGGCCGATCAGTTTTTTGCTGATTCTCGGCTTGATACCGGAAGCTGAGTTGGCTTACGCGCCGCGGATCGTTCTTGCGGTTACAGCTTGGACGGCCGTCTGGTGGATTACGGAAGCCGTGCCGATTCCGGCGGCATCGCTCTTGCCAGTCATTTTGCTGCCGACATTGGGCGGTTTAGATATGGAAACGACGGCCAAAGCATACGGCGATCCGATTGTGTTTATGTATATGGGGGGATTTATCATTGCGATCGCCATCGAAAAATGGAATCTTCATAAACGGATGGCCTTGCATATTTTGAAGCGGATCGGGGCTGAAAGCCATCGAATCGTGCTCGGCGTGATGGCGGCGACGGCATTTTTATCGATGTGGATTTCGAATGCTGCCACCGCTTTGATGATGCTTCCCGTAGCGCTTGCAGTTATTAAAGAAGTGCAGGAAAAAGAAATTTTAAAAGGCGAATCGCTGCAGAAGTTCAGCAAAAGCATTTTGCTGGCTGTCGCGTATGCGGCTTCGATCGGCGGACTTGCCACATTGGTCGGTTCCGTCCCGAATGCGGTCTTTGCCGCGATGTCAAAACAGATGCTCAATCACGAAATTATGTTTTTTGAGTGGTTTTTATTCGGGTTCCCGGTTTCCGTTCTGTTTCTTGCTATTTTATATGTTTATTTAACGAAAATAAAATTTAAAGTGAGCGCCTTTCAAGGAAAAAAACCTGATTTTATCGATCATGATTTAAAGGCGCTTGGCGCAATGACGAGGGAGGAAAAATCGGTTTTTGCCGTTTTTTTGTTGACCGCATGTTTGTGGATGTTCAAATTCATCCTGCCGTTTCAAATTTCAGATACGTCGATTGCGATTTTCGGAGCGGTTTTGCTATTTTTAATTCCGAGTACAAAGGATGAACGGATTTTGGAATGGAAGGATATGCAGACGCTGCCATGGGGGCTTCTTCTGTTGTTTGGAGGCGGCTTGTCGCTTGCGGCCGGTTTTTCGGCGACCAATCTGACGGCATGGATCGGCGGCAAGCTCAAGCTGTTGGAAGGCCATCCTTACTTATTTGTACTGATCATTTTGACGGCTGCGATTTTATTTATGACCGAAATCATGTCTAATACGGCTGTCGCCAATATGGTGATTCCGATGACGATCGGTCTTGGCGCCGCGCTTCAGGTCGAGCCGTACGGGCTGATGGCGGCAGCTGCGCTTGCTTCATCATGCGCCTTTATGCTCCCGATCTCCACCCCGCCGAATGCGGCCGTTTTCAGCTCCAATCTGCTGACGATGAAGGATATGGTCAGGGCGGGCTTTTGGCTCAATATCGCAGGTGTCGTCTTGATCGTGATCAGCGTATATTTCTGGCTTCCGGCCGTCTTCCTGTAATGTCCGTGAAAAAGCTCTCACTAGTTTTCTTGCATCATCTGCATTAAAATAAGGTTATGACATTACGTTAGGATTGGTAGACAGATGAGCATTTTTAAAGCGGAAGGTTTATATAAAACTTACGGAGATAAAACATTATTTGACCATATATCGTTTCATATCGAAGAAAACGAACGGATCGGCTTGATCGGACCGAACGGAACGGGAAAGAGCAGTTTGCTGAAAGTGATCGCCGGCCATGAATCGACCGAAAAAGGAGACATCACCAAGCCTGGCAGCCTCCATATCGAGTACTTGGATCAGGATCCTGATTTGGAGGGTCCGGAAACCGTACTTGAGCACATTTATTCGGGAGATTCCGTGATGATGCGGACGATGAGGGCGTATGAGCAGGCGCTTCAGGAGCTGAATGCTTCGCCTGATGATCCGAAGAAGCAGGAAAACCTGCTGGCGGCACAGGGGAAAATGGACGAACACGGCGCCTGGGACGCGAATACGGCGGCAAAAACGATTTTAACGAAGCTTGGCGTCGCGGATGTGGCAAAAGAAGTAACCTCGCTATCAGGAGGGCAAAAAAAGCGGGTTGCGATCGCAAAAACATTGATTCAGCCTGCTGACCTCCTCATTTTGGATGAGCCGACAAACCACCTTGACAATGAAACGATCGAATGGCTTGAAGGCTATTTGAGCGGGTATCCGGGCTCCGTCGTCCTCGTCACCCATGACCGCTACTTTTTAAACCGGGTGACAAACAGGATCTATGAACTGGATCGCGGGCGCCTATACACATACAAAGGGAACTACGAAGTGTTTTTGGAAAAGCGGGCCGAAAGAGAAGCGCTCGCCGAACAAAGCGAAACGAAGCGGCAAAACCTTCTCAGAAGGGAGCTTGCCTGGCTGAGAAGGGGAGCTAAAGCCCGTTCGACAAAACAAAAAGCAAGAATCCAGCGGGTGGAGGAACTAAAGGAACAAGATGCGCCTGAAACCGGTTCTTCCCTTGATTTTGCCATCGGCTCCCATCGTCTCGGCAAGCAGGTAATTGAAGCTGAAGGTGTTGACATCAGCCGCGGCGGCAATCAGCTTGTCCGTTCATTCGATGAACTGATTGTGCCTGGGGACCGGATCGGCATCATCGGACCGAACGGGATCGGCAAAACAACGCTTTTAAACGCGCTTGCCGGCCGCGTCAAGCCTGATGGAGGGCAGATCACGATCGGCCAGACTGTAAGAATCGGATACTATACACAGGATCACAGCGAAATGAACGATGCGCTGCAGGTCGTCGAATACATTAAGGAGACGGCTGAGGTCGTCAAAACGGCCGACGGACAAGTGGTCACAGCTGAGCAGATGCTGGAAAGGTTCCTTTTTCCGCGGAGCATGCAGCGCAACTTGATTCGCAAGCTGTCAGGCGGAGAAAAGAGGCGCCTTTATCTTTTGAAAGTGCTGATGGAAGAGCCGAACGTCCTGTTCCTTGATGAGCCGACAAACGACCTTGATACCGAGACGCTCGGAGTGCTGGAAGATTATTTGGAACAGTTTCCCGGCGTTGTCGTGACCGTTTCCCATGACCGCTATTTCCTTGACCGTGTCGTCGACAGGCTGCTTGTATTTGAAGGCAGCGGAAACGTTTCGCGTTTTCAAGGTTCATACAGCGAATATATGGAGAAGCAAAAGGAGACCAGCCGTCAAAAGCCGGCGCCTGAAGCCGCAGAACCTGTCAAACCTGAGAAAAAGAAAAGAAAGAAGCTGTCTTATAAAGATCAGCTGGAATGGGACGGCATCGAAGACAGAATCGCCGCTCTGGAAGAAAAGCATAAACGGCTTGAAGAGGAAATCGCCGCCGCCGGCAGCGACTTCGCCAAGATTCAGACGTTGATGGAAGAGCAGGCGCAAACAGCCGCAGAACTCGATGCGGCAATGGAGCGCTGGACCGAGCTGTCTCTGATGATCGAGGAGCTGGAACAATCGTAAGTGAGACTGCCGGGAAATCCCGGCGGTTTTGATGTGGAAAAAAGGAGTTTGAACAAATATGCCTTTTGAAGAATTGCTCAGCTGTCTGCTGATGGCCGCATTATGTGTTCTCTTGTTTGTAAAAGCAATGGGTTACCGCAAAGAAAACAGAAGAGGCTTAATGGCGTCCTTTATGATATTCAGCATCGTCTGCTTGATCACGCTCATCATTAAAATTCCTGTTCATTGATAAAAGCTCGGCCATTCTTTCGGCCGAGCTTTTTAACATTTGGAAAACGACAGCCGCGCCACCGCATCATGCATGTGAATCGATTCTTCGTTCCGGCATTCGATCTCAAAGGCGGAGATCCAGTTCATTTCGTATAAGTCGGCAGCCGTTAAGCGGATGACGTCTTCTACAAATCTTGGATTTTCATAAGCCTGTTCAGTCACTCTTTTTTCGTCGGGCCTTTTTAAGACGGGATGGAGCTTTGCGCTTGCGTTCGTTTCCGCTGCGGCAAGAAGCTCGGTTTTGAAATCGTCCGGCATCTCCGCCTGCTCATTGATATGTGCGGTGATCTTGATTATGCCGCGCTGGTTATGGGCGCTGTATTCGCTGATTTCTTTTGAACACGGGCAGAGCGTCGTCACATGGGCCGTGATGCCGACGGTTTGTGAAAAGCCTTTGTTTTCATGATAAGAGACTGTCATATGGATATCGGCGTGCATCAATCCTGACAGTTTGGTTTCCGGGCTAAGGCGCTCGAAATACCATGGAAAACTGACAGAGACGGATGCGCTTTGCTGTTCCATATTGTCGGCTAAATCCTTTACAAAATCTTTCAGTGTATGGACATCAATCGTCCAGTTTGCTTCGTGATAGCGCTGCAGCTGTTCTGTCAGGCGGCTCATATTGATTCCTTTGCGGCCGCGCGCAAGGCTCGTCGTAAAGGAAAAAGCGCCGATCGTCGTTTGTGTAGACGGCTTGAGCGAGGATGCAATCAAAATCGGATGCGAAACGTTTGAGACACCGACATGGTCAATGTCAAAAAAATAGTCGTTCGGTGTATTTTGAATATCCTTCATCTGTTCTTTATCGTTCGGTTTTATTCCTTTCACGGCTTCGACAGATCCGAAGCGGCGGTGGCGTTCGGGTTTTGCGGGCAAATGCAGTATACGTTCCATTGATGAGACCCCTTTCTGTAGTAAATCGAAATAGTTCCTATTTATTTTGAGGGAATGCTGTGATAAAATCAAGTGGTCATGTCTAAAGCATGCAAATTAAATCGAAATGATTTCGTTTAGGGAGTGGTTGTTTTGCAGCATAGCGAAATCGTCATTGTTGGAGCGGGACCCGCAGGTATTGGAATGGGAATCGTTCTGAAAAAACTCGGTTTTCAATCGTTTACGATTTTGGAAAAAGACCGTGCAGGAGCTTCATTTCGAAGCTGGCCTGAAGAAATGAAACTGATAACACCGTCCTTTACCGGGCAGGGATTCGGGGCTTTGGATTTAAATGCTGTTGCTCCGGGAACATCCCCTGCCTTTACTTTTCACCGCGAGCACTTGAGCGGGCAGGAGTATGGAGATTATTTGGCGCTTTTGGCCGATCATTTTCAGCTTCCAATTCAAGAAGGCACATCGGTTCGCAATGTTTATAAAGACGACGGCGGTTTTTCAGTTGAAACTAATAAAGGCATGATGATGGCCAAAGACGTTATTTGGGGAGCCGGTGAATTCCAATTCCCGAAATATTCGTTTCATGGTGCAGAGATTGGCATCCACAACAGCAAGGTCGCCAGATGGAGCCAATTTGAAAAAGCCCATTATTACGTGGTAGGCGGCTATGAAAGCGCAATGGATGCGGCGGTTCAACTGGCGTCCTATGGCAGCGATGTGACGGTTGTGATGCCGAATTCGCTCCGCGAAAACGCTGAAGCCGATCCAAGCAGGTCGCTTTCACCTTATACATGGGAGCGTCTTGAAGATGCATATGACAAAGGGAAGGTTCAGTTTTTGGAAAAAGCCCTGGTAGAAAAACTGGCGAAAAATGGACCAGCCTATGATTTATATTTGTCAGACGGGAGGAAAATACGCTCGGAAACACGGCCGATTATTGCGACAGGCTTTCATTCCGGGGCAAAACAAATCGAGCTTTTGTTTGAATGGGGAGAGAACGGCAAACCGCTTTTAACGAATAAAGATATGTCGACCGTGACGGACGGTCTTTATTTAATCGGGCCGAGCGTTCAGCACCAAAACGCCGTCTTTTGTTTCATTTATAAATTCAGGCAGCGATTCGCCGTCATCGCCGAGCATTTGTTGGAAAAACGAAAGTTTTCGATCGATGAAAAGGTGCTGACAGAATACAGGGGAAATCAAATGTTTCTCACGGATTTGAGCTGCTGTGAGGTGCAGTGTGAATGCTGAAAGAGCCAACGCGGCGGCAGCGCATGCTCTTCATCGGACTCGAATCGGTCGGGAAAACAACGCTTTTTTCCGCGATCACAGATCAGAGAGCAGGCGAAGCAGCCAATGTGAAAGGATCGACGATATTTGCGGCTGAACGGGAGATCAAAAGCCTTCCGGGCTGGCAAGCCATTGATACACCGGGCATTCGGGAGGATGACAGCGTGTCGAAAAGAGCGCTGAAAAAAGAGATCGAAAAGGCCGATGAGGTGGTTGCCGTCTTGCGCGGCACCCATTTTTCAGAAGAGGTGAACGCGGTCTTGGACCTGATTCCGCCGGATGCCAGGCGCGTCTGCTTTATCGTTACGTTTCAGGACAAAATGACGGACGCCATGCGCCGGACGCTTTCTGAGCAAGTGGCCAAGCACAGTCTCCCGGTCCTGCTGGTTGATACGAGAACTGTGACAGACGATAAAAAAGAGCATATCATCGCTTTTTTAAGAAAAGAGGCTGAATTTCATCCGCTGAAACGGAAACGGATGAAACAGATTGAACTTGAAAGTGTGGCTGTTCAGCAGTTTGTGTGTCATCGTCCCGTAGTTGGGCCTGTTGTGAGTACTGCACTTTTATGTTTGTTATTTATGGTGCCGATCGTATTGGCTTATCATACATCAGAGTGGATGCAGCAATACGCGGACGAATGGGCGGTTGAACCTCTCCAAAATGCGGTCGGAGGCTTGCCGTCATGGCTGAGCGCGGCATTGGCGGGGAATTATGGCCTGTTATCCCTTGGCATTTACTCGTTTGTTTGGGCGTTTCCTGTCGTTTTGTTTATGTCTATAGCAAATGCGGCAGCAGATGATTCGGGTTTAAAGGACCGGATCGTCGATTCACTGGACCCGCTGATGCGGAAGATCGGTCTGAACGGCCGCGATTTAGTTCCGCTTTTGACCGGATTTGGCTGCAATGTCGTTGCCGTTCAGCAGACGCGGTCGTGCAGCATGTGTACGAGAAAGCGCTGTGTATCATTTATTTCTTTCGGATCAGCGTGCAGCTACCAAATCGGCGCGACGCTGTCGATTTTTCATGCTGCGGGACGGGAGTGGCTGTTTATTCCTTACCTCGCTGTTCTTGTTGCCGCAGCAGCCGCTCATAACCGGATATGGTATCGCATCGATCAGAAATGGGCCGCTTACTTCGAGCGCCGGCAAACGTTTTTACAGATGCCGTCCTGGAAAGGGATCGTCTTTCGAGTAAAAGAAGTGCTCCAGCAATTTATCTTTCAGGCGATGCCGATCTTTCTCATCATTTGCCTGGCGGCGACAGTATTGAATGAACTCGGTGTCATCCGTCTTGTGACATTGCTTGTCTCGCCTGTTTTAAGCCTGTTCGGTGCTGCGGAAGATGCGGCGCCGGGCCTTGTTTTTTCTCTGATCAGGAAAGACGGCATTCTCTTGTTCAATGAAGGGAATGGAGCGCTTCTTGATGTGCTGCCGGGGGCAACGCTCTTTCTGCTCATTTACTTGGCATCAACCTTTACTCCATGCATGGTGACGGTTTGGACAATTGCCAAGGAACTGGGGATGAAAACGGCGGCAGCCATTATGGGAAAACAGATGGCCACTTCAGTCGTGTCAGTTTTGATCATCATGATCATCTGTAAGCTGACACTTTGCATTTTTAAATAAATTGTGGTGAAATAAAATATAAATCGTAATAATTACGATTTGATAAGAGGAAGGAGAATGAAAAAATGAGTAAAAAGATTCCTGTAACAGTGTTAAGCGGATACCTGGGGGCGGGTAAAACGACGCTGCTGAATCACATATTGCAAAACCGCCAAGGGCTGAAAGTCGCCGTTATCGTTAATGACATGAGCGAAGTCAACATTGATGCCGGGCTTGTCAAGCAAGGCGGTGGCCTGTCGAGGACGGATGAAAAGCTGGTCGAAATGTCAAACGGCTGCATTTGCTGCACACTCAGAGAGGACTTGCTGGTTGAAGTCGAAAAACTGGCGAAGCAAGGAAATATCGATTATATCGTGATCGAATCGACCGGTATCAGCGAACCGATCCCGGTCGCTCAGACGTTCTCTTACATCGACGAAGAATTGGGTATTGATTTGACGCGGTTCTGCCGTTTGGACACAATGGTCACGGTGGTCGACGCCAATCGTTTTTGGCACGATTTTCAGTCGGGGGACAGCCTGCTGGACCGGAAAGAGGCTGTCGGTGAAGAGGATGAACGTGATATCGCCGATCTGCTCATCGATCAAATCGAATTTTGCGATGTGCTGATTTTGAATAAATGCGACCTTGTCTCCGAGGAAGATCTGGAAAAGCTTGAGAAAGTGCTGAAAACGTTGCAGCCTAAAGCAAACATCATCAGAGCGGTCAAAGGAGAGGTCGATCCGAAGGTCATCTTAAACACCGGTCTTTTCAATTTTGACGAAGCAAGCGGCTCAGCAGGCTGGATCAGGGAATTAAACGAAGGACACCACCAGCATACGCCTGAGACTGAAGAATACGGAATATCTTCGTTTGTATACGAAGCGCGCCGTCCTTTTCATACCGAGCGGTTTTATAACTGGATTCATTCGCTGCCGGAAAACGTCGTCAGGGCGAAAGGAATCGCCTGGTGTGCGACGCGCAACAGCCTTGCCCTTTTGATGTCGCAGGCAGGGCCATCCGTGTCGCTGGAACCGATCTCTTATTGGGTGGCCGCGCTGTCCAAGGCGGAACAGGAGCAAATCCTCAGACAGGATCCAGAGCTATTAAAAGAATGGAATGAAGAATTCGGAGACCGCCACACAAAGCTCGTCTTTATCGGATTGGATCTGTCCCCGTCAGAAATTACCGCCGAAGCGGATCGATGCCTTTTGACAGATTCGGAGATGGCGGACGACTGGTCGCTTTTATCTGACCCGTTCGATTGGCAGATTGAAAGAGCTAGATAAATGAATTTCCATATTAAGACAAAAGAGATATCTCTTTTGTCTTTTTTTATTTCAAACAAACCGGTGTTTTGTACACCATGTTGACATATCAGGAAAGGAATACTAATATTTTATTGTAATGTTAACTTAAATTATTTATAGGTTAACATATGAGTGCGGTGTTTAGAGGGGAGATGAAAGCATGAAGGGAGAAGCGTATTACAGTGTGAGAATGAGAGCCTCCGAGAACGGTCCCCATGAAGAGGGGGGAAAACACATATCCGGAGGAGAGCGGCTTGCGCCTTTCATCGGTGTAAAGGATGCCGTCAGCGATTTATTGGAAAAAGCATTGTCTCATTCGCGGGGCAAGCCGGACTTTATGCAAATTCGCTTCGATCTTGTAAACGAACCGATAAAGTTTGTCCAGCCTCTGCGCATTGAAACGAATGAAACAAAATCAGCGGAAGAAGGACAAGCGCTTGCCCGTGAGCTGATCAGCCGCGCCGGCGTACCGAAAAACGCGGTAGACAAAGCGTTTCAAGGCATTGCCGAATACTCGGACGTAAGGGGCGCCGTTTTGTTTGACATTCATTCAGGCCGGAGGATTGACGGAAGAAAACAAAAAGGAGTGCGCGTCTCACGGCTCGATTGGCCGGAAGCCGATTTTCAAATGTGGGCGGCTTTGTGCGGAATGCCGCCGAATCCGCGGTTGAAAGAGGCGCTTGCCATCGCTTCTAAGGTATGTGAGCATCCGGCTGTCGTCGCCGAATTATGCTGGTCAGATGACCCTGATTACATAACGGGCTATGTTGCCGCTAAAAAGCTGGGTTATCAGCGGATAACAAGGATGAAAGAGCATGGAGACGAGAGCGGCTGCCGGATTTTTTTTGTTGATGGATTAACAGATATCAAGAGCTGTATAGACGGCTTGGAAAAACAGCCTGTATTCATTCGGTCGGGAGGTAAAACATGAATCAATCATTCGTTGAAAAAAGCAAAAAATATCTTTGGCTGCCTTTTACCCAAATGAAAGACTATGACGAAAACCCGCTGATCATCGAAAGCGGGGAGGGCATCAAACTGAAAGATATCGACGGCAGGGAGTACTATGACGGATTTTCTTCAGTATGGCTCAATGTCCACGGCCATCGCAAGAAGGAACTGGATGAAGCCATCAATAAACAGCTCGGCAAAATCGCTCATTCGACATTGCTGGGGATGACAAATGTTCCGGCGACAGAGCTTGCCGAGGTGTTAATCAAGATCACGCCGGAAAAGCTGACGCGTGTTTTTTATTCGGACAGCGGCGCTGCAGCAATGGAAATCGCGCTGAAAATGGCCTTTCAATATTGGAAAAACATCGGCAAGCCGGAGAAACAAAAATTCATTTCGATGAAAAACGGCTATCACGGCGATACGATCGGCGCTGTCAGCGTCGGTGCGATCGAGCTCTTCCACCATGTATACGGGCCGCTTATGTTTGAAAGCTTTAAGGTAAATGTTCCTTACGTATACCGCTCGAAAAGCGGCAACCCGGACGAGTGCCGCGATGAATGCCTCGCAGAACTCGAACGGCTCCTGAGCGAGCGGCACGGTGAGATCGCCGCGCTGTCGGTCGAATCGATGGTCCAAGGGGCATCGGGGATGATCGTGATG
The DNA here is from genome assembly GCF_021043345.1 of Bacillus sp. BS3(2021). Taxonomy (NCBI): domain Bacteria; kingdom Bacillati; phylum Bacillota; class Bacilli; order Caryophanales; family Bacillaceae; genus Bacillus; species Bacillus sp. BS3(2021). Next base: position 74,585 of record NZ_JAJNDM010000007.1, on the reverse strand, counting down.
CCTGAAGGATATTTGGCAGGCGTCCGGGAGCTTTGTACGAAATATGACGTTTTAATGATTGTCGATGAAGTGGCGACAGGATTCGGCCGAACCGGGAAAATGTTTGCCTGTGAGCATGAACGTGTTCAGCCTGACTTGATGGCGGCTGGAAAGGCCATTACCGGAGGCTATTTGCCGATCGCCGTCACTTTTGCGACAGAGGAAATTTATCAGGCATTTTATGATGACTATGACAAACTGAAAACGTTTTTCCACGGCCATTCGTACACGGGGAACCAGCTTGGTTGTGCCGTTGCTCTGGAAAATTTGCGCCTGTTCGAATCGGAAAAAATCGTCGCTCAAGTTGCGGAAAAGTCGAAAATAGTGGAATCGCTTTTTCATGATCTTGCAGCGCTCCCTCATGTCGGCGACATCCGCCAGCTCGGTTTAATGAGCGGGATCGAGCTCGTTCAGTCGAAAGAAACGAGGCAGCCTTATCCGCCTGAAGAGCGAATCGGATACCGGGTGTCTTTGAAAATGAGGGAGCTTGGCATGCTGACGAGGCCGCTCGGGGATGTTATCGCATTTCTTCCTCCGCTCGCCAGCACTGCCGATGACCTGCGCGCCATGGTGTCCATTATGAAAGAAGCGATTCAAGAGGTTACAGGCTGTGCACATTGACGAATGGCTCAGCAGTCGGCTCGCTAGGACGAAGGCAGCCGGGCTTTACCGCTCGCTTAAACCGCCTCAAGCTGTCGCGGAAGCGAAACGTACGAATTGGGCGTCAAACGATTATTTGAGCCTGGCGAACGACAAACGGCTGGTTCACGCCGCAGAAACGGCGCTTCGCCGCTTTGGAGCCGGGAGCACAGGGTCAAGGCTGACGTCCGGCAATACCGAATGGCATGAAAAACTTGAGCGGAAAATCGCCGGTTTTAAGCAGACAGAAGCCGCTCTCTTGTTTTCAAGCGGATATTTGGCCAATATCGGCGTGCTTTCGTCTTTGCCTGAAAAAGGAGACGTCATATTAAGCGATCAATTGAACCATGCGAGCATCATCGACGGCTGCCGCCTTTCAAAAGCTGATACGGTTGTTTACCGCCACACGGATATGAATGATCTTGAAGAAAAACTCCGCACCGCACAGAGCCGGGCTCGCCGTTTTATTGTGACAGACGGCGTGTTCAGCATGGACGGCACAATTGCACCGCTTGACGAAATCATGCTCCTTGCCAAGCGGTACCGGGCCTTTGTCATCGTTGATGATGCTCACGCAACAGGGGTTTTGGGAGATGCCGGCAGGGGAACGGGCGAGTATTTCGGCGTCTCCCCAGATGTTGTGATCGGCACGTTAAGTAAAGCTGTAGGCGCGGAAGGCGGCTTCGTCGCGGGCTCTAAAGCATTGATCGATTTTTTGCTGAATCATGCGAGAACGTTTATCTTTCAAACGGCTGTCCCGCCCGCAAGCTGTGCGGCGGCATGCAGAGCTTTAGACATCATTAAAGACAGCCGGAATAAACGCCGGCTTTTGCAATCATCGGTGACCACGATCAAACGGGGTCTCGAGGATATCGGGTTTACGGTCAAGGGAGAAGATACGCCGATCATACCCGTTATGATCGGAGACCCTCAAAAAGCCGTTCGATTTGCAAACGGCCTCAAGGAGAAAGGGATTGAGGCCCCGGCCATCCGCCCGCCGACTGTTGCGGAAGGAGAGAGCCGGATCAGGCTGACCGTCACCGCAGATCGCAAGTTAAGAGATATTGAAGCTCTATTAGAGGGGTTTAAATTAGTGGGAAGAGAGTTGAACTTGGTGAAATGAAGGGTTTTTTTGTAACGGGAACTGATACGGGAGTAGGGAAGACGTTTATCGCTTGCGGCCTTGCCGCTTTGTTGAAAGAGCAGCATGTTGATGTCGGCGTGTTCAAGCCGTTTTTGAGCGGAGAGCTTAGCAGCGATCCGCAGAGTGATACAGCACTTTTGAAGAACAGCTCTGAAACATCTCTCGCTGATGAGGAGATCACACCTTTCGTGTTTAAAGAGCCGCTTGCACCTTACACAGCAGGGAAGCTCGAAGGGAGGACCGTCGGGCTGGAAGATGCCGTGAACCATTGGAAAAAGATTAAGGATCGGCACGATTGCTTCATTGTTGAAGGGGCAGGCGGGATTGCGGTGCCGCTCGGAGAGGATTATTTCGTCAGCGACTTGATCAAAGCGCTCGATTTGCCGGCTGTCATTGTGGCGCGTCCCAATCTTGGAACGATCAACCATACGTATTTAACCGTCCAATACGCGAAACAAATGGGGATACGCGTGATCGGCATCGTGATCAACGGCATCAGCAGCCGGCCCGAACTTGACGAACAGACGAATCCGGACATGATTGAAAGATTTTGCGGTGTGCCGCTCCTCGGCGTTACGCCGAAGCTTGAAGACGTTTCACCAACACAAATTCACCACATGATCAAGGAGCATGTCGATGTTTCCTTGATTATGAATCAAATGCAAATGGGGGCAGAAACATGAATCAGTGGATGGAACTTGCAGAACGGGTGTTGGATGGCGGAGAAGTAACTGAAAAAGAGGCGCTTTCCATCTTGGAATGCTCGGATGACGACGTTCTCCTGCTTATGCATGCTGCATTTCAAATCAGAAAACGCTACTTTGGAAAAAAAGTAAAGCTCAATATGATTATGAATGCAAAATCCGGACTTTGTCCGGAAAACTGCGGCTACTGCTCGCAGTCTTCGATATCAAAAGCGCCGATCGACAGCTACAGGATGGTCGACAAAACGACCCTGCTTGAAGGTGCAAAGCGTGCGCACGATTTAAATATCGGAACGTATTGCATCGTGGCGAGCGGCAGAGGCCCGTCCAACAGAGATGTCGATCAAGTGGTCGGCGCCGTTAAAGAAATTAAAGAAACGTACGGCTTAAAAGTCTGTGCATGCCTCGGACTGCTAAAGCCCGAACAGGCCGAGCGGCTGAAGGAAGCCGGAGTGGACCGGTACAATCACAACATCAATACATCAAAAAGCAATCATTCAAACATTACAACGTCCCACACGTATGATGACAGAGTAAACACTGTGGAAACAGCCAAAAAATCCGGAATGTCCCCATGCTCGGGCGTCATTGTCGGGATGAAAGAGACGAAGCAGGATGTCGTCGATATGGCGAATAGCTTAAAGGCGCTTGATGCAGACTCAATTCCGGTTAATTTTTTGCATGCGATCGACGGAACTCCGCTGGAAGGGGTCAATGAATTAAATCCGCTTTATTGTTTAAAGGTTTTGGCTTTGTTCCGCTTTATCAACCCGACAAAGGAAATCCGTATTTCAGGGGGGCGCGAAGTCAACCTCCGCTCCTTGCAGCCGCTGGGGCTGTATGCCGCCAATTCGATCTTCGTCGGAGACTATTTAACAACGGCAGGGCAGAATGAAACAGAGGACCATAAGATGCTCCATGATTTAGGATTTGAAGTCGAATCGGTGGAAGAAATGAAAGCCAGTTTACAGCGGTAACACGGGGGAGATATAGCATGACGACAGAACTGCACGAGGCAGGGCCGCGTCTGAAATCGGATTCGGATTTTTGGAGAGATCCATATCTGTTTTACGATAAACTGCGGTCCGTTCATCCTGTATATAAAGGAACCGTTTTAAAGCATCCGGGATGGTATGTCACCGGATATGAAGAAGCGGCGGCGATTTTGAGGGACGCGGTATTTAAAAACCGCGTTCCTCTCCCTGAAGCCTCTACAAAATATGAACAACTTCACGAATTGCAGCGGAATATGATGCTGTTTCAAAATGAGTCCGGCCATAAGCGGATGCGGACGATTGTCGGCAAAGAATTCATGCCGCAGAAGACGGCATCTTTCCGTCCTGTTATAGAAGAAATCGTCCATGAATTGCTCGATCAGCTTGAAAACAAGAAGACGGCGGACATGGTATCCGAATTCGCCTTTCCTTTGGCAAGCCTTATCATTGCCGACATGCTCGGCGTCCCCGCAGAGGAGAGATATCAATTCAGGCAATGGACGGCGGATCTCATTCGAACGATCGATTTGACCCGCACACGAAAGGTGCTGGCAAAAGGCGGGGATACCGTTGCCAAGCTGACGGCGTATTTTAAAGATTTGATTGAAAAGCGAAAAGCTCATCCTTCTCAAGACCTGATCAGCACATTCGCCGGTCATGAGCAGCTCGCCGAAGATGAAGTGCTTGCGACGTGCATTCTGCTTGTGATTGCCGGGCACGAGACGACGGTCAACCTTTTGACGAACGGATTGTTTTTGCTCATGAACCATCCCGGCCAGCTCAGCGCGCTGAAAGAAAATCCGCTGCTGATTGAGTCAGCCGTTGAAGAATGCCTGCGCTATGAAAGTCCGACACAGCTGACAGCGCGCACCGCGTCAGAGGACTGTGAAATCAACGGGAAGATCATCAAAAAAGGAGAGCGCATATACATCCTTTTAGGCGCCGCCAACCGCGATCCGAAGATATTTCAAAATCCGCATGTATTTGACATCACGAGAAAACCGAATCCGCACCTTGCCTTTGGAGCCGGTGCACACGTATGTTTAGGCTCGGCATTGGCGCGGCTCGAAGCGCAAATTGCCATTCCCGCATTGTTGGAGCGGCTGCCTAAGTTGAAGCTTGCTTCAACAGACATTCCATTTCGCAGGTTAATCGGCTTTAGATCGCTGGCCGAGCTGCCTGTCATTCTCAATTAAAGACAAAAAAGGGCTGGCTTACAGGTGCCGGCCCTTTTTAATCTTTCTTTTCATTTTGCGTGATATAGGTTTCCAGAAGCGTTTTTAATTCTTTAACCTCCGCGCGCAGTTCTTTGATTTCTTTTGTATCCTCTTTCAGCTCGCCTGTCTCATCTTCTATTTCCTGAGAAATTTTTTGTGCATTATTCACGATTTCCCCGACGATCAAGTTGATCATAATGAAAGTCGCAATGATGATAAATGAAACGAAATAGAGCCATGACCAGCCGCTCTCGGCAAAAATCGGCCTGAATATGCCGCTTGCCCACGATTCGAGCGTAAAGGTTTGGAACAGTGTCAGAAGGCTGAGCTGCAGGTTGCCGAAGTATTCCGGCGCGATAGCAGAAAAGAACATCGTACCGATGACGGCGTACACATAAAAAATGATGCTCATCAGAATAATGACGCTGCTGATAGTCGGAATCGCCATAAACAGCGCATTGACGATCCGTCTTAATGAGGGAACGGAAGTGATCGTCCGCAGCACCCGCAGCACCCGGAAGATACGGAGAACGCTGACGAAATTCGTATTGTAAAGAATCAAACTGCCGGCGACGATTACGAAGTCAAAAACGTTCCAGTTGTTTTTAAAAAAGTGCTGTTTTTGAACGAATAGTTTAAGAGATAGTTCGATGACAAATATCGTTAAAAACAAACAATCCACAATAAAAAATACTTTTTGATAAGGTTTAAAGAAAGCGTAAGTTTCCAAACCGATCGAGATGGCATTCAACACAATGACCGTCGTTATGAATGACTGAAACAGCCGGCTTTCAATCAATGCCGAAACTTTACTTTGAACTGAAAATCGATTTTGATGAGTGTTCACTCTGATTATTTGTCCTCCTGTTTAGTTGTCCATTCTATGATACGTTACAGCAGCAGGATGATGTCAAGTCAGTTCTTTTTTTTGTATCGAAAAAAACTTAACGTTTACGTAAAAGTATAATAGTAGTATAATAGAAAAGAAGAAAAATCTCGGGGGGATATGGACGTGGAGTGGATGAAGATTGATCAAATGGCCAAGCGAAGCGGCCTGACGAAAAGAACGATCCGCTTTTACGAAGAAATCGGTCTGCTTTCTTCACCGAAGCGGACGGAAGGCGGTGTCCGTCTTTACTCTGAAGACGATCTTGAAGAGCTTGAAAGAGTGATCAGCGCGAAGGAAGTGCTGGGATTCTCGCTGCAGGAGCTCCAGCAGTTCATGGAAACGGGCAAGCACTTGGAGATGAATAAAGAAGGATACCTTTTATCGCTGGACAAACGGGAACGAAAAGAAAAGCTCGAAGACATTCAGAGGAAGCTGAATGAACAGATGAGAATGATTGATGAAAAGATTGAAAAATTTCAATCATTCAAGAAGCGCTTGGAGGGTATGCAGGCAAAAGCTGAGAATGCGCTTCAATCAATTGATTAAACAAGAAAAACGCTATTTTTATAGCGTTTCTTTATTTGCAAAGAAAGGTTTGATAGATCATGAATGAACAACCACCTGAGAACTCAAGTATGTTTAAACAGCCAAAAGCGGTCTGGGCCGTGGCCTTTGCCTGCGTGATCTCGTTTATGGGGATCGGGCTTGTCGATCCGATTCTGCCGGCGATTGCGCGGCAGCTGCATGCTTCCCCCAGCCAAGTTTCGCTTTTATTTACAAGCTATCTGCTAGTCACAGGTTTCGCCATGCTTTTATCAGGCGCCGTATCGAGCCGGATTGGGGCAAAGCTGACGTTAATCAGCGGCTTGATCCTGATCATCGTTTTTGCAGGCTTGGGCGGGCTTTCGCATTCCATTTCTCAGCTCGTCGGCTTTCGCGGCGGCTGGGGACTCGGAAATGCCATGTTTATCTCAACTGCGCTTGCCGTCATTGTCAGCGTGGCATCTGGCGGAAGCGCAAAAGCCATTATTTTGTATGAGGCGGCTTTGGGATTGGGCATTTCGGTTGGACCGCTTGCCGGTGGAGAGCTTGGCACAATATCGTGGAGAGCGCCGTTTTTCGGCGTATCGGTTTTAATGGCGGCTGCTCTTTTGGCCATCTTTTTTCTTTTGCCGCCTATCCAAAAGCCGCGGAAGAAAATTTCCGTCAGCGCGCCGATCAAAGCGCTTCGTTATAAAGGGCTATTGACGCTTTCAGGCGCCGCATTCTTATATAACTTCGGTTTCTTCACCCTGCTTGCATATTCGCCGTTTGTTCTTGACTTAAATGAACGGGGCCTCGGCTACGTCTTTTTCGGCTGGGGGCTGTTTCTTGCGATCACTTCCGTTTTCATCGCTCCGGCCGTACAGCGGATCTTTGGAACCGTCCGCTCGCTGATCTTTCTGTTTATGCTGTTTGCAGCTGATTTGCTCGCGATCGGGATTTGGACGGAGCACATGGCGCTCGTCATCGGGGCGATCATCATAGCCGGAGGGATTCTGGGCATGATCAATACGCTTTTGACAACAGCGGTGATGGAAGCTGCGCCTGTCGAACGGTCTGTCGCTTCATCTGCCTACAGCTCCATCCGGTTCATCGGCGGGGCCATTGCGCCTTGGATCGCCGGTGTGTTAGCCGATCATTTTACTGCGCATACTCCCTATTTTGCAGGATGCATCGCCGTGCTTGCCGGCATGGCCGTTTTGACTGGAGGCCGCCGTTATTTGGCAGGCATCAAAGCCGGTCATTAATGAAAACAGCGTGTCGAGAAACCCTCGCATTCGTTGTCAGGCCTGCGCGTCGGTGCTCACGAATTCCTGCATTCGCTCCGCTCCGATGCTCGGCCTTCCTAGACTGCAAAGGTTTTCAATCACGCAGAAAGGATGACAAAATCCCAAAACAAAAAGCCGTTTTGGGATTTTGTCAACAATCTGAAAGCTTGTTTCCCTAAAAGGCAACAAGCTTTTTTTGTTTATAAAACTTTCGTTGTCCATGACTCGCAATTCCATGTTTCTGTCGCGATGTCCATATAGAATTCAGGTTCGTGAGAGATGAGCAGGACGGAGCCTTTGTATTCTTTCAAAGCTCTTTTTAATTCTTCTTTTGCTTCAACATCAAGGTGGTTTGTCGGTTCATCGAGTACAAGCAGGTTCGTTTCCGAATTGATAAGCTTGCATAGTCTGACTTTTGCTTTTTCCCCGCCGCTTAATACGGATACCCTGCTTTCGATATGCTTTGACGTCAGTCCGCACTTCGCCAGAGCCGCGCGGATTTCGTACTGTGTAAAGGACGGAAAGTCGTTCCACACTTCTTCTATGCATGTGTTGTTGTTGGTCTCTTTGACTTCCTGCTCGAAATAGCCGATATGAAGGTGTTCGCCGCGTTCGACTTCTCCCGACAGTGGTGAAATTTCACCCAGAAGGCTTTTCAGCAATGTCGTTTTTCCGATGCCGTTGGCTCCGTACAGAGCGATCTTTTGGCCCCGCTCCATTCTCAAGTTCAGCGGACGGGACAGCGGCTCATCATAGCCGATGACGAGCTCTTTCGTTTCAAAAATCAGCTTTCCGGATGTTCTTGCTTGTTTAAAATGAAATTCAGGCTTCGGTTTTTCCGAAGGGAGCTCGATCATATCCATTTTATCGAGCTTTTTTTGCCGGGACATCGCCATATTTCTTGTGCTGACGCGCGCTTTGTTGCGGGCGACGAAATCTTTCAGCTCCGAAATCTCCTGCTGCTGTTTCTTGTAGGCTGCTTCAAGCTGCTGTTTTTTCACTTCGTATACTTCGCGGAATTGGTTGTAGTCGCCGACATAGCGGGTCAGCTCCTGGTTTTCCACATGGTAGATCAAATTGATGACGCTGTTTAAAAACGGAATGTCGTGAGAAATCAAAATAAAGGCGTTCTCGTACTCCTGCAAATAGCGTTTCAGCCATTCGATATGCTGTTCGTCCAGATAGTTTGTCGGCTCATCGAGCAGCAGGATGTCGGGCTTTTCCAAGAGCAGTTTGGCAAGCAGCACCTTTGTCCGCTGGCCGCCGCTCAAATCCGCGACATCCCTGTCAAGGCCGAGATCGTTAAGCCCGAGGCCGCGGGCGATTTCTTCGGCTTTTGCGTCAATCGCGTAAAAGTCGTTGTTGGTCAGGGCGTCCTGGATCGTTCCGACTTCTTCGAGAAGCTTTTCAAGCTCATCGGGGTCAGCCTCGCCCATTTTTGTGTAGATGGCATTCATTTCTTCTTCCATCGCAAATAAATAATGGAAAGCGTTTCTGAGCACGTCGCGGATTGTTTGTCCGCGCTCAAGTGATGTATGCTGGTCAAGATAGCCGACCCGGACCTTTTTGGACCATTCGACTTTTCCTTCGTCAGGCTCAAGTTTGCCTGTAATGATATTCATGAAGGTCGATTTTCCTTCGCCGTTTGCTCCGATGAGACCGACATGTTCGCCTTTCAGCAAGCGAAAGGATATATCATGAAAGATCGCCCGGTCGCCAAAACCGTGGCTCAGCTTTGTGACTGTAAGTAAACTCATGTTTTGCACCTCAAAAAATATAATCTGTATTCTATAAGATTATATCGAACTCAGAGGGAACAATAAAAGAAAAATTGCGCAGCCGCTTTTGTTTTGAGATACTAGGAGCAGAATCAACCTGATAAAAGGAGAAAAACATGACAGAAAGATGGCCATTTTTAAATAAAGCAAAACCGTTTATTCAAGAAAACTGGAAGGCATCGGGCTTTCAAGAGCCGACGAGTGTCCAAAAAAATGCAGTCGATCTGATTTTGGACGGGCGTGACGTGATCGCCGAGTCGCCGACTGGAACGGGCAAAACGCTCGCTTACGTCCTGCCGATTCTGGAAAAGCTGGAGGCGGATCAAAAGAACGTGCAAGCTGTGATTTTGGCTCCGTCCCGCGAGCTTGTCATGCAGATTTTTGATGTGATCGTCGAATGGAAAAAAGGCTCGGATATCAGAGCCGCTTCCCTGATCGGCGGCGCCAATGTCAAAAAGCAGCAGGAAAAGCTGAAAAAACACCCGCACATCATTGCGGGCACACCTGGACGCGTATTTGAGCTGATTAAAATGAAAAAACTGAAAATGCATGAAGTGAAAACGATCGTCCTTGACGAAACCGATCATCTGCTTACACCGGAGCATCGCGGGACGATACAAAGCATCATCAAATCGACGCTCCGCGACAGGCAGCTCCTCTGTTTTTCGGCGACTTTAAAAGACGACGCCGAACGCGAGCTCCGCGGTATGACGACAGAAGCGGAAGTTCTCAGGATCAAGAGGTCGAAAGAAGAATCTGCAAAAATCAAACACCAATTTCTCGTATGCGACCAGCGGGATAAGGTGAAGATCCTGCAAAAATTCTCGCGGCTTCCGGGCATGCAGGCGCTCGTCTTTGTCAAAGACATCGGCAACTTAAACGTGTATGCCGAAAAGCTCAAATTTCATCATGTCGACATCGGCGTTCTTCACAGCGAGGCGAAAAAAATCGAGCGCGCCAAAATATTGCAGGCATTTGAAGCAGGCGAATTCACGCTGCTTCTCGCGACCGATATCGCAGCGCGCGGAATCGACATCGAAGATCTCCCTTATGTTATCCACGCCGATTTGCCAAACATTGAAGGCTATATCCACCGGTCGGGAAGGACGGGAAGAGCGGGGAATGAAGGAACCGTGATCAGCCTTGTCAACCGCATTGAAGAGGAAAGGCTGAAAAAGCTGGCGAAGAAGCTTGAAATCCCGCTTCAGCGGATCGTGTATGAAAGAGGACGGATTATTGAAAGATAAGAAAGAGGCCTGCTGCCGGCAGGCCTCTTTTTTATATGAATGCTCAGGCATTGTCGGAATCGGCGACTTTGATCAGCTGTTTGCCGAGGTTTTTTCCTTCAAACAAGCCTAAAAATGCCTCAGGTATCCGCTCGAAACCTTCTGTTATCGTTTCCTCATATTGAAGCTGCCCGCTTTTTACCCATTCGGCGAGCTGTTTGGTTCCTTCAGGAAAGCGGTCCCTGTAATCGTTGACAACAAATCCTTTCATCAGGGCGCTTGTTTTAATTAAGGCCGTTTGTACACGCGGCCCCATATCATCTTCTGCGCTTTTGACGTTATAAGAAGAAATCGCCCCGCAAACCGGAATTCGTGCAAACTTATTGAGCAGGGGGAAGACAGCATCTGAAATCGTGCCTCCGACGTTGTCAAAGTAAACATCGACACCGTCCGGACAAGCTTGTTCAAGCGCTAAGGCCATATTTTCCGTTGTTTTATAATTGATTGCTTCATCAAAACCGAGCTTTTCTTTTAAGTATGCCGTTTTTTCGTCAGAGCCTGCAATACCGACGACTCTCGCCCCTTTGATTTTGGCAATTTGTCCGACGGCGGAGCCGACTGCTCCGGCGGCACCGGAGACAACAACCGTTTCACCGGCTTTTGGCTGTCCGATGTCCAAAAGTCCGAAATAAGCCGTCAAACCGGTCATGCCGAGAATCCCAAGAAAAGCGGTAACAGGCGCGAGGGACGGATCGATTTTCTGCAGATTGTCTTCGCGAACCGCTGAATACTCCTGCCAGCCCAAGCGGCCCAAAACAATGTCCCCTTTTTTGAGCTTGTCTCCTTTTGCAGATATCACTTCGCCGATCACGCCTCCGGTGATTACTTTATCAAGCGGAAATGGCTCGACATAGGATTTCGTGTCCTGCATTCTTCCCCTCATATAAGGGTCCACTGAGACATAAAGCGTTTTTACAAGCACTTCACCGTTTTTTGCTTCCGGAATTTCCGTTTCTTTTATGCGAAAATCGTCCATAACAGGTATGCCCTGCGGACGTCTTGCGAGTTCAATTTGTTTTTGCAACATAATGATTCCTCCTTTTACTTATAACTTACCACGTAAAAAAGAGGTTTAGCAAAAGATCAGCGGGTTGCATGAAAGGTTTTTTTCAGCACAGCATCGGGCAGAAAAAGATGAAAAACATCAGCATTTCTTTCATTTAAAAGATATTGATTGGCATTTTCTCTCGAAAATTGAAACATGTCTTTTGTGATAAAAGGAAGCAATGACAGGAGATATGAAGAGAGGAGGTCTTCGGTGCTGCTTGCCGTTCTCCTTTCTTCCGGATCGCCGATGTTCATGATGATTGAAAAGACGTAATCGATATTAATGCCGAATCGTCTGGCGGCAAAAGATTCAAATCGATGAGTATCAACTTCTTGATGACCTTCCCTTGAAAAAATCTGCTTGACCAAATCGCTAATGATCCATGCGTTATATTGCTGTTCCGGTGAAAAATAATACACGCTTCAATCACCCCATCTCAAAGCCTTGTCTATTTGTAATGTACCTGAATTGGCAATCCTTTCAAACATTTTGTCTGAAAATTTATAACAATTGTAACATTGAAATGAAAATGTCATGACAGAGCATTCATCCGTTTAGCCGCGTAAACAAAGGGTAAGTGTTAAATACAACATGAAAAAAGGGAGGAGATTCATATGAAACCAGTAGTAAGACAATATACTAATGATGAAAAACTGATGAAGGATGTTGAGGAACTCAGGGAAATCGGAGTTGCAAGAGAAGATATTTACGTTCTGTCACATGATGACGACCGTACTGAAAGACTTGCGGACAACGCGGATGCCAATACGATCGGAGCCGAAGAGACAGGCCTTAAAAATGCCGTGGGCAATATCTTCAACAAAAAAGGGGACGAACTCCGCAATAAAATTCATGAGATCGGCTTTTCAAAACAGGAAGCAGAACAATTCGAGAAGCAGCTTGATGAAGGAAAAGTCCTCCTCTTTGTCACGGATCATGAAAAAGTGAAATCTTGGGTATAAATTGAGACTGCCGACAAGGTCGGCAGTTTTTTTAATAAAATAAAATTTGAATGATAGCAGGAAAGGAGTAGAATAATAAACGAAAACGATATGAATAGGAGGAAAAGGTTTTGGCTAAAGAAAAAGATGCAGAACAAAAATCGGCATTGAACATCATTCCTCTTGCGGTCACGATTTTAGTCGGAGCGGTGATTTGGTTTATTCCGTCGCCCGCCGGATTGGACCCGAAAGCATGGCACTTATTTGCAATCTTTGTGGCAACGATTATCGGCTTTATATCAAAACCGCTGCCGATGGGGGCAATCGCCGTATTCGCATTGGCGGTTACGGCGCTGACCGGAACGCTGTCGATTGAAGAAACGCTCAGCGGTTTTGGAAACAAGACGATTTGGCTGATCGTCATTGCCTTTTTTATTTCACGGGGATTCATTAAAACCGGTTTAGGTGCGCGAATCGCCTATTTATTTGTGCGGATGTTCGGCAAAAAAACACTCGGACTCTCGTATTCACTTCTTGTCAGCGATTTGATTTTGTCGCCGGCGATCCCGAGTAATACCGCACGGGCCGGGGGAATTATTTTTCCGATTATTCGTTCGTTATCCGAAACTTTTCAGTCAACGCCCAAGGACGGCACGGAACGGCGCATTGGCGCTTTCTTGCTGAAGGTGGGCTTTCAGGGGAACTTGATCACTTCAGCGATGTTCTTAACGGCTATGGCGGCAAACCCGCTGATTGCCAAACTTGCCCATGATGTGGCAGGTGTGAATCTGACCTGGACAAGCTGGGCTGTGGCGGCCATCGTCCCGGGACTTGTCAGCTTGATCATCACCCCGCTTGTCATTTATAAACTGTATCCGCCTGAGGTGAAAGAAACGCCTGATGCGGCGAAAATCGCAACAGAGAAGCTGAAAGAAATGGGCCCGTTCAAAAAATCGGAACTCTCGATGGTCGCGGTCTTTTTGCTCGTCCTTTTTTTATGGATTTTCGGCGGAAACCTGAAAATTGACGCAACGACAACGGCATTGATCGGTTTAGCCGTCCTGCTTTTGACACAGGTTCTGACGTGGGACGATATTAAGAAAGAGCAAGGCGCATGGGATACGCTGACATGGTTTGCCGCGCTCGTCATGCTGGCGAGCTTCTTGAATGAACTCGGCATGGTCGGCTGGTTCAGCGATGCGATGAAATCGTATGTTTCAGGATTCTCCTGGGTCAGCGCATTTCTCATTTTAATTGCGGTTTACTATTATTCGCATTATTTCTTTGCGAGTGCAACCGCTCATATCAGCGCGATGTACTCGGCCTTTCTCGCCGTGATTATCGCTGCAGGCGCTCCGCCGCTCCTCGCAGCATTAAGCCTTGCGTTTTTCAGCAACCTTTTTGCTTCGACGACACACTACGGAGCTGGAGCGGCACCCGTCTTTTTCGGGGCCGGCTATATCCCGCAAAGCAAATGGTGGTCAATCGGCTTTATCCTGTCGATTGTTCATATTGTGACATGGATTGTTGTCGGAGGGCTATGGTGGAAATTATTGGGTATATGGTAAAATGAAGGGCAGGAGAGATCCTGTCCTTTTTTATGTTTATTTTTTGAAGCAGTTGATTTGAAATTCCACAATTTATGGTCGAAAAAGTGTGCATTTCAGTCAGTTATAACTGGTATGCACTGAACGATGGTGACGTAAGGGGGATTTAATGTTTTGGTCAGTTAATTTAATGCTACTCGGTTTAATGTGCGCAATCGTCTACTTTTTGTACGACATTGTGAAGAATCGAGAAAAAACAAGTTTTTTTAGAAAAATGGTGTTTGCCAGTTTTATTGTTTATTTGAGCGTCGTTTATCACTATACGATAGGCGGAATCAACATTCCGCCGCAGCCGGCATACGCTCAAATGAACATTCAGCTCATTCCGTTTTATTTTGTCGCCGAATGGGTGCAAATGCATCAGCAGAGCGGGTTTGATTGGTTTTTTTGGAATTCTGTCAAGCTTACATTTTTTAATGTTTTATTGCTCATTCCTTTAGGTGTGTATCTTTCCGTTCTATGGAGAAAAATTTCGCTGAAAAAAGCGGCGGTTTTTGTTTTTTTGACAAGCTTTTTGATTGAGAGTCTCCAGCTTGTGCTATCTGTGACTGGATTCATAATGGCGAGAACCTTTAATGTGGATGATTTAATTTTAAATACGGCCGGCGGTGTAATCGGTTTCTGCCTGACGTCTTTCATGTTCGGAGCTAAAGGATCAGGTTCCCGCAGGAAAGGTCTGCATTTTTGAGGAAAGCGCAAAAGATGATTCCCGGCTGGGCAATCATCTTTTTTAGTTAAAATTGAAAGCTCAGGTTCTTGAATCGGTGCGTGCCTGTGCCGTGCTTTGCCAGCCCGTGTTTCTTTAAGTGCAGTGCCGCATGCCCGGCTTCCTGCAAAATGTCAGGGTTAAGACCGAGCTGATGATGCCCGCCGAAAACTTTTTTCACGCGCCCGATAGCCGAGATTTTTTCAAGTGACTGAATCAATTGGACCGGATCAGTCGTCGGGTAGAATGCATAGATGGGGGCTCCGGTATACAGCAGGTCGCCGGTAAACAAGTAGCCTGACGCCGGATCAAAGATACAGATATGCCCCGGGGAGTGTCCGGGCGTATGATAAATAACGAGCGGCCTTGAATCGCAGCCGACTGTGTCGCCGTCTTGCAGCGTTCCCGACGGTTCACCTCTGAACGGGGTGTATGTTTCAGCGGAAAAGCCGGCCGGTACAGGTTTAGTGATATCTCGAGAGACATCGCGGCGAATGTGCTCGATCGGAAGCCCTTTGATTCCGTCCGTCAGCCAGTCTTTCTCGGCTTCATGAACGTAAATGCGCTGATATTCACCGTGGCTTCCGATGTGATCCCAATGGACATGGGTTGTGATGACGCTGACCGGCAGATCGGTCAGACTATCCGTTACCGTCTTCATGCTGCCGATACCAAGACCTGTATCAATTAAAACGGCTTCCTTCGCCCCAATCAGCAAGTAAGAGTGCACATTTTCCCAATGCCCGTATTCGCTGATCGCATATGTGGATTCATCAAGCTCTGTTACAGTAAACCATTGACCATCTCCCATTGGTTTGTCCCTCCTTCATTTTTTCAAAGGTGCTTATCCATGCATATCCTCAAGTCAAATGTGCAAAGTAATAAAATATATGATAAGTGAGTGTGGTGAACATAATGAGTGATCCTTACATGCCTTTGACATCCATCAACAGCGGGGTCCTGGAAGAGTATGCCGAAGGCGTATTCGGTTTGACGGTGCAAATCGTCAATGTGTATTTTATTTTCGATCCCGATTCGCGGGAAGCCGTTTTAATCGATGCCGGAATGCCCAAGTCCGCTCCATTTATTTTAAGAGAGGCAAAGGAGCGGTTCGGCGATTTTAGCCTAAAAGCAATCGTTTTGACGCACGGACATTTCGACCATGTCGGCGCTTTGGAAGGTCTTCTCGAAACATGGCCGGTTCCGGTTTACGCCCATGAGAAAGAAATGCCTTATTTAACGGGAAAAGCCGATTATCCGCCTGCCAAACCGCAAGTAAAAAGCGGGCTGGTTGCAAAGATGTCTCCGTTGTTTCCGAGGCACTCAATCAACATTTCGTCCCATGTAAAGCAGCTTTCTGAAGATGGTTCGCTTCCATTTCTTAAAGGGTGGAAATGGATTGAGACGCCGGGACATACACCGGGTCATGTTTCGCTTTTCCGGCAGTCGGACAGAACCTTGATCGCAGGCGACGCCGTTACAACTGTAGAGCAGGAATCTCTGTTTGAAGTGGCGATTCAAAAGCAGGAGCTGAACGGACCCCCGGCTTATTTCACAATGGACTGGACAAAAGCGGCAGACTCGGTTCGGAAGCTGTCGGAATTAAAACCGGCTGCATTGTTGACGGGACACGGTGTACCGATGAAAGGAAACGATTTTTCCAAAGAGCTCCTTGATCTGTCAGGCCGCCTTCCCGCTTCTGATTCGTAAAATGCCATATGCTGCCCATTAAAACATTCAGCCAGGCTGAATGTTTTTTTATAGGGAAAAACTAACCATTTACATGTGATGATGGCCATCCATCGTTCTATATTTCGGATGTTGTTGTATACCAAAGGAATCATTTTCTGAAATTTTAGACAAAATAAGCTGATATTTCATTTATAATGCAGGTATGCCTGAAAGGAGCTGAGAAAAGATGAACATTCAAAAAAGGGTCCAAGCTTTGCTGGCAGCTGCGGCAATGTTTGCAGGACTGATGGTGTCTGATGCGGTTCACGCTGCGGAAACCCCTTACTATGGAAAGAACTATACTCAGCCAGAGCAAGTGTCATCATTATATCCGGAGCCGGAAGAAACTTTCTCGACCCCTGCTTTTGTGAAAGAAGGGGAAGCCTTTACGACACAAGAAGAAATGATGAAGTTTATAACCAGTCTGACAAAGAAAAGCCCGAATGTCAAAATCGGGAATATCGGTTTTTCAATTGAAAAAAGAAATATTCCCGTGCTTTATTTCACAAAGGATAAGCAAATACGTTCCATATCAAAAAAACCGACCGTCTGGCTGCAAGGACAGATACACGGAAATGAGCCGGCAGCGGGAGAATCGGTCCTGGCGATGGCTGAAAAACTGGCCGGGCCGTACGGCGACAAAGTGTTGGACAAGATCAATGTCATCGTCGTTCCGCGGGTCAATCCTGACGGCTCGTATCAGTTTAACAGACGGCTGGCGAGCGGAATCGACGGAAACAGGGATCATGTTAAGCTTGAATCTCCGGAAGTCCGCGCCATTCACCAGGAGTTCAATCAATATTCGCCTGAAGTCGTTATTGATGCCCATGAATACGGTGTCGGCCAAAACGAATTTCAAAGCGTAGGCGAAAAAGGGTCATTAAAATACCATGATATTTTAATTTTATCAGGAAAAAACTTAAACATTCCCGAATCGATCAGGTATGCGTCTGACAGCCTTTATGTGAACGGCGTCAGAGCTAAACTTGATGAAAAAGGTTTTTCTAATGATGCATATTATACGACAGGAAAAAGCAAGGACGGAAAAATCGAAATCTATGAAGGCGGTACTGAAGCGAGAATCGGACGTAATGCATTCGGCCTCCAGCCTGCTCTTTCCTTCCTAGTGGAAAGCAGGGGGATAGACATCGGACGCGAAAATTTTGCAAGAAGAGTCGCGGCTCAGGTTGCTACGCATGAGACGATCATCGACACGACAGTGAAGCATGCAGCCGAGATCAAGCGCCTTGTCGCCAAAGAAAAATTAAAGCTGATAAAAAATGGTGCAAAAGTGAGCGATAAAGACCAAGTGGTCATCAACAGTGAGTTTGCAGGGCCGTATAAAGAAACGCTGAAAGTCGCTGATATCGCTTCAGGACAAGCAGTTGACGTTCCTGTCCAATATTACAGCGCTTCGGAAGCCGTCCCTGTGCTGTCAAGAACACGTCCGACCGCTTACCTTGTCCTTCCGGGCCATCAAGATATTGAGCAGAAGCTGAAGGATCAGGGATTAAAAAGCGTGACACTTCCTTTCAAACAAAAGCTCACCGCTGAAGCGTATGAGGTTTTATCGAAAGAAACATCGGGAGAATCTGAGGGCCGGCCTGTGATCAAGGTGGAAACGAAGCTTAAAAAACAGAAAAAAGAGTTTCCAAAAGGAACAAAAATCTATTTTACAGCACAGCCGCAAAGCAATCTGCTGTCGATTGCGCTTGAGCCGGAATCGGTTGACAGTTATGTAAGCACGGGTTACATCCCTTCTCAAACAGGCAAACAGCTGCCGGTTTACCGCTTCATGCTGAACACCAAAACGCTTAACATTAAGGAATAATCATCAGGCATCCGTCTTTGACGGATGCTTTTTAGCGGTTTTTTGTCTTTTCATACATAATGGTTTTAAACTGAGATTGAAACCTATACAATAAATATCAGTCTGAAATCTGGAAGGAGAGAATCCGGTTGGAATCATATGAAGAATTATGGAGGGAAGCCAAGACCTTCATCGAGCTCTGCTACGGGGAACTGTCGAAGTCCGAAGAAGAAACAAGGATGCGCTTACATAAAATAGACGAAGAAATCAGAGAAACCGGAAGCTATACACATACATTAGAAGAAATCGAACATGGCGCGAAAATGGCATGGAGAAACAGCAGCCGCTGCATCGGCCGGCTGTTTTGGCACTCTCTTACTGTCATCGATCAAAGAGGCGTTCAAACCGAGGCAGAGGTGCGGGATGCGCTTTTTCACCATATAGAGCTTGCGACAAACGGAGGGAAAATCAGACCGTTCATTACGATTTTTCCCCCGGAACAAAGCGGGCAAAAAAAAGTGTCCATTTGGAACCATCAGCTGATCAGGTATGCGGGGTATGAAACGGAGCAAGGTGTCATCGGCGATCCGGCATCATTGGAACTGACAAAAGCGTGTGAAGCGCTCGGCTGGAAAGGCGAAGGTACGCCTTTTGACGTTTTGCCGCTTGTTTTTCAAATAGATGGCCATCCCCCTGTGTGGTATGAGCTGCCTCGCGAAATCGTCAAAGAGGTCAGGATTGAACATCCGGAGATTGAAGGCTTTAAAAGTCTGGGGCTGAAGTGGTACGGTGTGCCGATTATAGCCGATATGAAGCTGGAGGTCGGAGGAATTCATTATAATGCCGCCCCGTTTAACGGCTGGTATATGGGAACGGAAATCGGAGCGCGCAACCTCGCGGATACAGACCGCTATAATGTACTCGAAAAAGTGGCAGCCATTATGGGACTTGATACGGAACGGAATACTTCGCTGTGGAAAGACAAGGCGCTTGTTGAATTAAATACGGCGGTGCTTCACTCTTATAAAAATGCCGGCGTCAGCATTGTTGACCACCATACCGCGGCAAGCCAATTCAAGCGGTTCGAGGAGCAGGAAGCTGAAGCGGGAAGGGAGCTTTCAGCAAGCTGGACATGGCTGATTCCGCCGTTATCTCCGGCAGCGACCCATATCTTTCACAGCTATTATGAAAATAAAACGCTTAAACCGAATTACTTTTATCAGGAAAAGCCTTATTCGAACGATTGAGAGGACGAATAGACAATGAGAAAAATCTACTTGCTATGCAGCGTATTCGCTGTATGTTTAACGATGCTTACATATACAGAAACAGAAGCAAAAGCGGCCAAAATCGTACTCGGCTATACAACAGGGGAAGCAGCTTCCTATCAATCGCTGACGGCATACCATCACTATATCAATGCCGCAGCTCTCGACACCTACGCGTTTAATCAAAAAGGAGATATCATCGGAGACACTCCGAAAAAACAATTATCGTTTGCAAAGAAGAAACGCCTCAAGACGTGGGCGGTCATTTCAAACTACAACGAATCCATTCACGATTTTGACGGGAATCTGGCATCAACGGTCATGTCCGACAAAACGGCGCGGCAGCACTTTACAGAACAGCTTATTACGCTTGCGAAGAAGCAGTCGTTTACCGGAATTAATATTGATTTTGAAGCTGTAAAGCCGAACGAGAGAGCTAAATACTCAAGCTTCATCCGTCATGTCGCAGCCGCTTTGAAAAAACACAAGATCAAAACGATGGTTTCGGTACCGGCGAAGAGTGCAGATGACCGAAAAGATGGATGGAGCTGGCCGTATGATTATGCGGAAATCGGAAAATCAGCTGACTATGTTCAAGTCATGACCTACGATGAACACGGGATCTGGAGCGAGCCGGGCTCTGTTGCCGGAATGAACTGGGTCAAAAGCTCATTAGCATATGCGGTGAAAACGATCAAAGCCGAAAAAGTCATTATGGGCATCCCCTCAT
The DNA here is from genome assembly GCF_021043345.1 of Bacillus sp. BS3(2021). Lineage (NCBI taxonomy): Bacteria > Bacillati > Bacillota > Bacilli > Caryophanales > Bacillaceae > Bacillus > Bacillus sp. BS3(2021). The sequence goes on along the minus strand of NZ_JAJNDM010000007.1, from coordinate 54,242 downwards.
ACGGGAATGATTGGGATTTAATATCCCGAAAGAACAGCAAATTGAAGCAGTGGAACGACGTGAAGGCGCTTAAGAAAAAAGTGAAGGCTAAGCCTGTATATGATAAAAGATCGGGGTCGATGAGATTTTCTTATACAGATCAACACAAACACCGCCATGTCGTTTGGTATGAAGATGAAAAAACGATTGCGGCGAAAAGCCGCCTGGCCATGCGATATAAAATCGCAGGAGTTTCCGTCTACTCGATGGGACATGAATCGGCCTCTTTTTGGCAGGCGGTGCGGAAGGGAATAAAATAAAGGCTCCAATTCGGAGCCTTCTTTTTCATTTATTCTCATGTCAGCTTTTCATATTGATTTCTTTCCGGTACAGGACATAAGAATAAATATAGGGCGCGAAAACCGTTGCCAAAATAACCGGAAGCATGATTTCTGGGCTGATAGATAACAATCCGTCCGCAATGATCAGCAGTCCTGCTAAAGTAAATACTTTCGCCGCAAATCTGTGGGTTTTTTTCCAGATTGAATCGCTGCTCAATGTCCAAGGGTTTTTGATCCCGAAAAAAAAGTTTGAGCGGATTCTCGGGAGGTAATTGCCTATGACAATGAGTAGAGCGCCTACTAGAACCGGTACAATGCTGCCAGCGGGCAGATCATACCCGAGCCCTGTCATGATTACAAGCACGTTGATCAGGGAAAATAGAATCAGCATGGCATTGATGAGAAGGTAATAAGTCTTTGAAAAAAGCTGATAGTTTTTTCTGCGCGGATCGATTTTTGGCGTTAAGAACATCAACACATACACAAAAACGAGCAGCCCGGTCATGATAAGCATTGCTTCCATTTTTGAAGCATAACTGTCGACTTCTCCCGAAAATGACCAATGAATTGGAACTTGATCGGAAATGTGCGGATAAGCGATGGCCCACATGATTAGATTTATGGCGATTATAGCGAGTGAAAAGATGTGTTTTCTCATTTGGCATCCCCTTTATCTTTGCCGGCTTGCTCAGTAAAACTGAAAGCCCAGCCGATGATTTCTTGAAATATTGTGGTGTTCAGCGAGTAAATGATGTATTGGCCTTTTTTTTCATCTTGAATTAATTCAGCCTGTTTTAAAATTTTTAAATGCTGAGATATACTTGGTTTAGACATTTGAAACTGGTCAGATATTTCACCGGCGGTCATATCCCGATCCTTCAGCAGATTTAAAATTTTTCTTCTCGTCGGGTCAGCTAGAGCCTTAAAGGTTTGGTTCATATTCAGCATCCTTGGAATTAAGTATTTAGCTATTTAACTAAATACTAAAATAAAAGAGGAATTTAGTCAAGATTCGTTTGAAAAATCCGCCATCTCCGGCGGATTTTTCAATAGCTGATATTAAACTTGTGGAATCCGTCAATCTCTTTTGTTTCTTCGACATTCACGTCCGTTACTTTTGAGAAGGGACTTCCTTTTTGAATCGCTTTTAAAAATGGCTTCAGGCTTTCCTCGGGTCCTTCGGCGCGGATTTCAACTGTGCCGTTGTCGCGGTTCCGGACCCAGCCGGTCAATTTGTGCTTATCTGCTTCCATTTGAACAAAATAGCGAAATCCCACGCCCTGAACGCGTCCGTCTACAATGATTCTGTATTGAAGCATCGAGAACACTCCTTTTCTTTTATGCTACCATATTTCTCATTTTGAGATCATGGGATAGACATGTTTCGGATAAATCGTTAAAATATGAAAATAAAGGAAGGGCGTGAGGTTTTGGAGCATCAGGAGTATGAAATTTTATCTATTCATGTAGGCCGTCCGCACACATACGAATTCGACGGAAAACAGGTGGAAACGGCAATCGTGAAGGAGCCTGTCGGCGGACCCGTATATTTGAGCCGTACGAATTTTGAAGGGGACGGGCAGGCGGATCTGATTCACCACGGGGGAGTGGATAAAGCGGTTTGCGTCTATCCGGCGGACCACTACATGTATTGGGAAAGCGTCTTGAAGCGGAAGCTGCCGGAGGCGGCATTTGGAGAAAACGTGACGGTTAAAGGGCTCACCGAAAAAGATGTGTGCATCGGTGATATCTTCAAGCTGGGGGAGGCTCTTGTTCAAGTCAGCCAGCCGCGCCAGCCTTGTTTCAAGCTTGCCAAACGGCTGAATCAAAAAGATATGGTGTTACAGGTGAGGGACACCGGGTTCAGCGGATTTTATTTCAGGGTTCTCGAAGAAGGAATCGTTGCGCCCGATTCCGGGCTGCAGCTCGTTTCAAGAGATGCGCATGAAGCCACAGTTTCGTACGCCAACCATTTGATGTACCATGACAGGGGCAATCACCCCGCCATTCGGAAGATCCTTGAGGTTGAAGCGCTGTCGGAAAGCTGGAGAAGCTCATTTTTAAAGGAGCTGAGCGCATAAAAACAAGCCGTGTCCGAAAAGGAGCACGGCTTTAACATGTTTATTTTTTGACGCTTTCAAGCAGGTTGGCCAAAAAGTGTTTTTTATAGCTTTGAAGCTTTCTTCCTTCATACTTTGTCATTCCCAGCTTTTTCAGTTCTTCTACATACCAGCCTTTGCTTCCGTAATGCATGGCAGAAAACTCCCTTCTATAATTCGATGCAATTGGCATTCTAACATCTATAGAAAAACACTGAAAAGGGATAGGCGGCAATTTTTAAAAACTGAGTCTTTCGTCGTAGTTTGGAAGTTTGAGGAAGGCTTCAGCCGTGTGTCAAACTGGTGACGATCATCACAATGATTGAGATGCTGAGGACGATTCCGATATATTTTAAGAAGCCGTTCTTTTTTTTATGAGCATATACGATTAACAGGATGCTCTCGATGAAAAAGATCAGCCCGATGATGGCAAACAGCATGCGGTAAAGCTCCTTTCGGCACAGTTTGTCTTTTATTTTAGCATAAAAGCCCGGACTTCTATGAGCCGGGCTTTTTCACGTAATCAGTCAAGCTGTGTTAAAATGATCGGTTCGTTTTTCGTAATGACGATCGTATGCTCGATCTGTGCCACAAAGCTGCCGTCAGGCGTTTTGAATGTCCAGCCGTCTCCGGCTTCGATGGTATGCTCGGCTTTTGTGGAAACAAACGGCTCAAGGGCGATGACGGTTCCGTTTTTAAAGAGCGCATTATCAAACGGGTCATAGTAATTTAAGATATGGTTGGGCGCTTCATGGAGGTTCTTTCCAATCCCGTGTCCCGTCAGGTTTTTAATGACGGTAAATCCGTTTGCTTTTGCTTCATTGTATACGGCTCTGCCGATTTGGTTTTGTTTCTTGCCGGCGCGCGCCTGCAAAAGTCCCTTTTGAAATGCGCTTTCCGCGCTTTGGCAAAGCTTGTGCAGCGTTTCATCGCCTTTTCCGAGTACAAATGAAATGCCCGTATCAGAATAGTAGCCGCCAAATTCAGCGGAGATGTCGATGTTGATCAAATCCCCTTCTTTTAAAATCGTGGATTCGCTTGGGATGCCGTGGGCGACTTCATCGTTCACACTGATGCACGTCGTTCCTGGGAAATCGTATTCTTTTTCCGGAGCCGGTGCGGCGCCATGAGCCTCAAGCACTTCTTTACCGATGAGGTCCAGCTCTTTTGTGCTCATGCCGGGTGCTGCTTTTGCCTTCATTTCCTCCCTGGCTAAAGCGACGATTCTGCCTATTTTCTTGAGCCCTTCCAGCTCTTGGTCATTTGTTACAATCACAATTCATTCCCGCTTTCTTTTTTTATATTCCATTTCAAGCTTACCATATCTGCTTGCGAAAAAGGAACAGAGCGGCTTCAAGACAAAAAAAAGCACCCGCTTATAAATAAGCGGGTGCTGTCTGTTTATTGTCCGGAATCTGATTTCGTAGTTTGCGCCGCATCAGATTCTGATGTTTTCGGATTGTGGTTGGTGTAGTCGTAGTCGCTCGGGTTGATCGCTTTAAAGCCTTTCGGTTTATAAAAGCGCAGCAAATCTCCGTCGACGATTTTATCCGACATTTCGAGTTCTTTTTTCACGGACTCATCGATGTTCGGATCGATGTCTTTTTCGTTCAGAAGCTCTCCTGTTTTCGTGTCGTAGTAGTTACCGTTCGTTTTCGTATATTCCGGAGAAACGAAATCGCCGTTGCGGAACGGAATAACTTCACGGTGTTCCGGTGACAGAAGGTCTGAACCGCTCATCAGGTAATCTTTCGTATTCACGCCCATCAAATGAAGCAGGGTAGGGGCTACATCGACTTCGCCGCCGTATTTATTGGATTTGATTCCCTTGACCCCAGGCGCGTGGATGAACAGCGGAACCCTTTGCAATTGGGCATTTTCATATGGTGTGATGTCTTTGCCCAATACTTTGGCCATCGCTTTGTTGTGATTTTCCGAAATACCGTAGTGGTCTCCGTACATGACGACAATCGTATTATCATACAGTCCGGATTTTTTCAGATCGTTGAAAAATTGTTCAATGGCCTGATCCATGTAGTTGGCCGACTGGAAATAATGGTCAACGACGCTGTCGCCGGTATCGCCGGCAGGGAAGTCTGTATCGCCTTCATCCATCTCGAACGGAAAATGGTTCGAAAGGGTGATAAACTTCGTATAGAACGGCTGTTTCAGGCTTTTCAACAGCGGCATTGATTCTTCAAAGAACGGTTTATCTTTCAATCCGTAGTTTTTCGTTTTATCTTCGCTCATATCGTAATACGTAGCGTCAAAGAATTTGTCATAACCGATGGCTTTATACATTTCATTGCGGTTCCAGAACGTTTTGTAGTTGCCGTGGAATGCCGCTGATGTATAGCCTTGAGACTTCAAAATGGCCGGAGTCGACTGCAGCGTGTTTTGCGCTTTATTAATGAACACTGACCCTTGTGATAAAGGATACAGCGAGTTGTCCATCATAAATTCCGCGTCAGACGTTTTACCTTGTCCTGTTTGGTGGAAAAAGTTATCAAAATAAAACGTTTCATTGTCATGCGCCAGTGAATTTAAGAACGGCGTGACTTCCTTGCCGTCGATCTTATAGTCGATCGCGAACGTCTGAAGTGATTCCAGTGAAATGTAAACCACGTTCATGCCTTTCGCTTTTCCGAAGTATTCGGCATTCGGCTTATCATGATTGGCTTTAATATAGTTCTCTACTTCCGTCACGTCGCTGGAGCTTGCCAGTGCGCGCTGGCTGTTTGACTTGATATTCTGCACCGCATCATAGATTGTGAAGTTGTAGGTTCCCAAATATTTCACAAGGTAGTTGCGGTCAAAAGAACGGGTCAGAAGCTCCGGACGATCAATCTCGGCAACGGCCAGGTTGACGAGGAAGACAAGGACGCTTGTTCCCATCACAATTTTAAACGGGCGCTTCGTTGTTGTTTCAGAAGGTCTGTTATAGAAAACAGCCAGCCCGATTAAAATAAAGGTATCGATGAAATACAAAACATCAAGCGGGTGCATGAGCGAGAAGATGCTGTCACCGAGCTGTCCCCCGTTTGTTTTTGCCTGCATGATCGTAGGCAGCGTGATAAAGTCGCTGAAAAATCTGTAGTATACGACGTTTGCATATAGCAAAAAAGACATTAAAAAATGAATCACTATAATCGCTGTCTGCTGTATTTTTTTCTTGAACAAGAGTCCTAATCCAAGAAAGAACAAGCTTGAGCTAATCGGATTCACAAAAAGCAAAATCTGTTGTACTGTGTTGGTTATTCCTAAATTAAATTCAATTACATACGCAGCATAAGTTTTCAGCCATAGCAATATGGCGGCTATCAGGAAGAAGGCAAGACCTCTTTCCTTAATAAATCTTTTCAATTGTTACACTCCTTTTTTCCGGATCAGTAAAAAACCATCGGAACGAAAGAAAAAAACGAATGTATAAAATATACCATGAAATACCGATTTAGAAAAGCGGAAATCAACCTTGTGAAAAGAAGCGCAAAACCCCTGGTAAATCAGGGTTTTACAGTTTTCTGAAAAACATTTGGGAATATTTTACGCTTGTCTTGCATTGGCGGGAACGCATCTTTATGGCAGACTGTTGTTAGTATATGAACGAAAGGGGAGGATGTAGACCATGGATTTTTCGAGCATTGTTTCAGAAGATAAGATTAAGCGGGCCATTAAGGACGGCGAATTCGAAGGGCTTCCGGGAATGGGGAAACCCTTGAAAAAAGACGATGCCGCCCATGTTCCAGAGCATCTCCGCATGGCTTACCGGGTGATGAAAAACGCCGGAATGACGGGGGACGAAGGGGCTTTGAAGAAAGAGCTGATGACAATTGACGACTTAATCGCAAAGTGCGCGGATGAAGACGAGCGCGATCGTTTAATTGAGAGAAAAACAGAAACGCGGCTCAGGCTCGACAGGCTCGCCGATAAAAAAGGCATGTTTTCCAAACCTGCCTCAGCGTTTTATAAAGAAAAAGTGTACCGAAGGCTCAGCGGGAAATAAAAAAGAGCTGAGCAGGTTTATTTCTGTCCTATAGTGGTATTGACCCATAAACGAATAAAAGGGTGATAGGATGGAACGATTGTTGAACTGGGTTGAATACATATCAGATTGGCTTTGGGGGCCGCCGCTCATCATACTGCTGACAGGAACGGGAGTCTATTTAACGATCCTGCTGAAATTTTTTCAATTTCGCTATCCTCTCTATATCTTTAAGCAGACGATCGGAAGCGTCGGCAAAAAGCCGAAAGGAGAAGGGACGGTTACACCGTTGCAAGCTTTGACATCGGCTCTCAGCTCAACAGTCGGCGCCGCCAATATCGTCGGTGTGCCTGCGGCGATCATGTTCGGTGGTCCGGGAGCCGTGTTTTGGATGTGGCTGGTCGCTCTGTTTGCCATGGCGATCAAGTTTTCGGAAAGCGTCCTCGCCGTCCACTACAGAGAAAAAAACGAAGAAGGCGAATATGTCGGGGGGCCGATGTATTACATTACAAAAGGACTTTCTATGAAATGGCTCGGCGTCTTTTTTTCGGTCGCGCTGATGATCGAGCTCGTTCCGAGCATCATGGTGCAGGGAAATTCGGTTTCCGCATCATTAGCTGAGTCGTTTTCATTCAATCGTTTATACACCGGAATCGGGATTGCTTTTTTGATCGGTTTAGTGGTGATCGGAGGGATTAAACGGATTGGAAAAGTGACAGAGCTTGCGGTTCCGCTTATGGCAGGGGCGTACATCGGGGCCGGTTTCCTGATTGTCGTCATGAACCTTTCTTCTGTACCCGCATTTTTCTCTCTCATCTTTTCGAATGCGTTTACATCTTCTTCGGCATTCGGCGGCTTTGCAGGTGCGGCGGTTGCTGAAACCGTTCGCTGGGGATTTGCACGTGGACTTTATTCCAACGAAGCCGGGATGGGGACGGCGCCGATTGCGCATGCGGCGGCGATGACCGACCACCCTGTGAGACAGGGATTCTGGGCGGTGATCGGCATTGTGGTCGATACGCTGCTGATATGCACGACCACAGCCTTCGTTGTGCTCGCATCAGGCGTTTGGACCGCTGAAAATGCTGCGAGCAATCCAGGGGCACTGGCGGCAGCCGCATTCCGCAGCTATTTCGGCCCTGTGGGCGGATACTTCGTCTCCGTCTCGCTCGTTTTCTTTGTCTTATCAACGATCACAGTGGTCATTTTTTACGGAGTAAAACAAGCTGAATTTCTGTTCGGACGGCTCGCGGGGCATATGATTAAATTCGTCTATCTGGGCGCCGTCATCATCGGGGCTGCCGGAGGAGCAAAGGCAATATGGGGATTCCTTGATCTTGCGCTCGTTTTCATTCTTATTCCGAATATTTTGGCGGTGCTGCTCTTGAGCAAAAAAGTAAGGTCTTTATATGATGAGTTTTTTACATCAGAAAAGTATTATTTGAAAGACATCGGTCAGCAGGACTGCGCAGATGAACGTGATGAAAAAGTGAACAATTTATGATCTCAGCCGGTTGTTCCCGGCGTATAAATCGGAGGAAGCCTTGCTGTCCTTCGTTTTATGAAGGGAACGGCCGGGCCTTTTTTATTTTTGAAAGCGCTATAAAAATATGTTGACTACTTGTATATACAAGAATACAATATAGGTATAACATGTATATACAAGTTATAAGAGGAGAAGGAGGGATTGGAATGACTGATTTAAATCAATCAGCGCGACGGATTGTCGATGCTGTCGGCGGTGCGGACAACATTGCAGCGGTAACCCATTGTGTGACGCGTCTGCGATTTGCACTGCTCGATGAAAGCAAAGTCAATCAAGAGGTGTTGGAGCAAATAGATGTTGTCAAAGGATCGTTTTCAACGAACGGCCAATTCCAAGTGGTGATCGGCCAAGGAACGGTCAACAATGTATACGCGGAGCTGGTGAAGGCCACAGGAATCGGCGAATCGTCAAAAGATGACGTCAAGAAAGCCTCAGAGAAAAATATGAATCCTTTACAGCGTGCTGTGAAAACGCTTGCAGATATTTTTATTCCAATATTGCCGGCGATTGTCACCGCCGGACTGTTGATGGGAATCAACAATATCCTGACGGCTCAAGACATTTTCTTCAGCGGAAAATCGATCGTTGAAGTCTATCCTGAATGGGCGGATCTCGCCAATATGATTAACTTGATTGCGGGAACGGCTTTCGCATTTCTCCCGGCATTAATCGGCTGGTCGGCCGTCAAGCGGTTTGGCGGAAATCCGCTGCTCGGCATCGTGCTGGGCGTCATGCTTGTGCATCCTGATTTGTTAAACGCTTGGGGATACGGGGCTGCCGAGCAAAGCGGAGAGATTCCTGTCTGGAATTTATTCGGTCTGGAAGTGCAGAAGGTCGGCTATCAGGGGCAGGTGCTTCCCATTTTGCTCGCATCTTATTTGCTTGCAAAAATTGAGCGCTTTTTGACAAAGCGGACGCCTGAGAGCATTCAGCTCCTTGTTGTGGCGCCGATTACGCTGCTTGTCACAGGTTTTGCTTCATTTATTGTCATTGGACCGATTACATTTGCCATCGGAAATGTCTTAACATCAGGCCTTATTGCTGTCTTTGAACAATTTGCCGTACTGGGCGGACTGTTATACGGCGGACTTTACGCCGCTCTCGTCATTACCGGAATGCATCATACATTCCTTGCCGTTGACCTTCAACTGATCGGATCAAAGCTCGGCGGAACATTTTTATGGCCGATGCTGGCGCTGTCCAATATCGCACAAGGTTCAGCCGCGCTTGCGATGATGTTTATTGTCAAAGATGAGAAGCAGAAAGGTCTGTCCTTGACATCCGGCATTTCAGCTTATCTTGGAATTACCGAACCGGCGCTGTTCGGGGTGAATCTCAGATACAGATTTCCGTTCGTGATCGCGATGATCAGCTCGGGGATTGCCGGAATGTTCATTTCCTCGCAAGGGGTTTTGGCAAGCTCGGTCGGCGTCGGCGGTGTACCCGGAATTTTCTCCATCATGAGCCAATACTGGGGAGCGTTTGCAATCGGGATGGCGATCGTGCTGATCGCGCCGTTCGCCGGAACATACCTCTATGCAAAATTAAAAATGAAATAAGAGAGGGAGAGGGCGCGCATATTTGTCAGCCCTTTTCCCATTTCATAAAGAAGAAAACGGTGGTGTTGAAAATGGAAACGAAAGAAAATCCATGGTGGAAAAAAGCAGTCGTCTATCAGATTTATCCGAAAAGCTTTAAAGATACAACAGGTAACGGTGTCGGCGACATTCGCGGCATCATCGAAAAGCTCGACTACATCAAGGAGCTCGCCTGTGATGTCATTTGGCTGACGCCGATTTATCAATCGCCGCAAAATGACAACGGCTATGACATCAGCGACTATTACAACATTCATGAAGAATATGGAACAATGGCCGACTTTGAAGAGCTTCTAGAAGAGGCTCACAAACGCGGCATAAAGGTGATCATGGATCTTGTCGTCAACCATACATCAACAGAGCACAAATGGTTTAAAGAAGCAGCGTCCGGAAAAGAAAATCCGTATCGCGACTTTTATATTTGGAAGGACATGAAGCCGGACGGTGCCCCGCCGACAAACTGGGAATCGAAGTTCGGCGGTTCGGCGTGGGAGTTTCATGAAGAGACCGGACAGTATTATCTCCATCTCTATGATGTGACACAGGCGGATTTGAATTGGGAGAACGATGAAGTCAGAAAAAAAGTGTACGAGATGATGCATTTCTGGTTTGAAAAAGGAATCGACGGCTTCAGACTTGATGTCATCAATGTCATCTCAAAAGACCAGCGTTTCCCTGATGATGACGAGGGGGACGGGCGCAGATTTTATACGGACGGGCCGAGGGTTCACGAGTTTTTGAATGAAATGAACAGGGAGGTCTTTTCAAAATACGACAGCATGACGGTCGGGGAAATGTCATCGACGACAATCGCAGATTGCATCCGGTATACAAACCCTGAAAGCCGGGAGCTCGATATGGTGTTTAACTTTCACCATTTAAAGGCCGACTATCCAAACGGGGAAAAATGGGCGCTGGCGGATTTTGATTTTCTAAAGCTGAAGAAGATTCTTTCTGAATGGCAGACTGAAATGCATAAAGGAGGCGGGTGGAACGCATTGTTCTGGTGCAACCACGACCAGCCGCGGATCGTCTCACGCTACGGAGACGACGGAAAATACCGCATAAAATCTGCGAAAATGCTGGCAACCGCAATTCATATGCTTCAGGGAACGCCATACATTTACCAGGGAGAAGAGCTCGGGATGACCAACCCGAAATTCGATGACATCTCTCTTTATCGGGATGTCGAATCTCTCAATATGTACCGTCTGCTGAAAGAAGCAGGAAAGCCGGAAGCCGAAATCATCGAAATCCTGAAAGCGAAGTCCCGTGATAATTCAAGGACGCCGGTGCAGTGGAACGGAGAAAAAAATGCCGGGTTTACGACGGGGACACCGTGGATTTCGGTGCCTGCCAACTACAAAGAAATCAACGCAGAAAAAGCGCTCAGCGATCCTGACTCGATTTTCTACCATTATAAAAAGCTGAATAAGCTCCGCAAGGAATTCGATATCATCACAACCGGAGATTATCAGCTGATTCTGGAAGACGATCAAGCACTTTATGCGTATTTGAGAAACGGAGCGGATGAAAAACTGCTGGTGATCAATAATTTTTACGGGAAAGAGACCGAGTTTCAGCTCCCTGATGATATTGATATTGACGGCTATGATGCCAAGGTTCTCATTTCCAATGACACCGATCTTCCCGAGTCATTTACACGCTTTAAAGTGAAACCGTATCAATCGATTGTTTATCATCTCGCCAAACCATGCTAAACTAAGCGTGGTGGTAAAAAAATGAAGATCAACAAGTATATGATGATTTACAAACAAATTGCAGAACAAATCGATCAAAGCATACTGAATGCCGGAGATATCCTGCCGTCTGAAAACGACCTTGCCGAACAGCACGACACCTCGAGGGAAACGGTTCGGAAAGCGCTGAATGTGCTTGCCCAGAACGGATATATTCAAAAGATCAAAGGAAAAGGGTCAGTCGTGCTGCACAGGGAGAAAATGCAGTTCCCGGTTTCCGGTTTGGTCAGCTTTAAGGAACTTTCAGAAACGCTTGGCAAAGAGACAAGCACGACGGTCCACGAGTTCGGCTTGACGCATCCGGATGCATATATTCAAAAGCAGCTTCGCACTTCTGGAGATGAAGAGGTATGGCGGGTCGTCAGATCGCGGAATATTAACGGAGAGCGCATCATCCTGGATAAAGACTATTTTATCCGCAAGCATGTGCCGCTCTTGACGAAAGAAATATGCGAGGACTCGATCTACCAATACCTTGAAGGTGAATGCGGGCTCGTCATCAGCTATGCCCATAAGGAAATTGTGGTCGAGCCATGTACGGCTGAGGATCAAGAATATTTGGATTTGAACGGATACGAACACATTGTGGTTGTGAAGAATTTTGTTTTCCTTGATGATACAACCTTGTTTCAATATACGGAAAGCAGACACCGCTTGGATAAATTCCGTTTTGTCGATTTTGCAAGAAGAGAAAAGTAGCACGGTGCGCCTGACGGCGGCCGTGTTTTTTTATGCAGCCGTTTCTCATCACGTCCGCATTGAATATGCTACAGCAGGTGTAAATGAGAAATGGAGGATGTATCAATGATTCATGAAACCGTAAAGATCGGAAAGAACGTGGTATTGGGAGAGCAGGCTGTCATTGAAGAAAATGTGGTCATCGGGGACAACGTAACAATCGGTCATCATGCCATTATTAAAAAGGATACTCAGATCGGCAGCGGGGTGAAAATCGGCGATTTGGCCGTCCTTGGCAAAGCGGCTTCTTCAAATAAAAAAATGGCCCGCCAGCCGAAGCAGGCGGGAGCGCCTTTGCGGATAGAAGATGATGCCGTAGTCGGTGCGAGTGCTGTTATATACCGGGACGTGCTGTTGGAAAAAGGCGTTTTTGTGGGAGACATGGCGAGCATTCGCGAAAATGTTGCGATCGGAAGAGAAAGCATTATAGGACGCAACGCGATGGTTGAAAACAATACTAAAATTGGAAAGAGAGTGACGATTCAAACGGGCTGTTATATCACCGCTGATATGACGATCGAAGATGAAGTGTTTATCGGTCCTTGCTGTTCCACATCAAATGATAAATATATGGGAATGGGAAACTACCCGTATCAAGGTCCAACTATTAAAAGAGGAGCGAAAATCGGAAACAACGCAACATTGCTGCCGGCGGTCGTCATCGGGGAGCATGCGGTCATCGGAGCGGGCGCCGTCATAACAAAAGATGTTCCCGCAGGCAAAACGGCTGTGGGCAATCCAGGCCGGTTGCTGAAATGACGGTTTTTCAATCTTAGCCGTGTTAAATAATGTGACTGATGGCGGAACAGCCACTTCATATATTGCTCAATTTGTTCCGGCAAGAGGGGGTGAAGGGAAAGAGTTTATAGAAACGGAACTTTATTTCAAATCAGAATATTCAATAGAAGTCTCGCAGCGGATGGTACACAAAGATTTCCATTGGCTAGTAAAATTGTTGATACAGCTCCGCAGCAGCATTAATAGAGATTTAAATCTATTCGGTTCCCTTGAAGGGAAGGGGAAAGCTAAATGGAGCTTTCCCCTTAAGTTTCATATTAAGTAAAAGGACGTTGTTGTTAAAATTAATATATTTTGCTTCTCTCAGATTTAGCTGCTATAAATGTGTTTTAATCATATGGAAAATAACGTGACCGAGCTTAGCAAGGAGACATAGTATATGTTAGCTTCATTCTCGAAAAGGGAATTGAAGCTAATCTAATGAAAGGGAGGTAAAATCCTAGATGTCGATCCAAAATTTGGTTGTAAACGGCAGCTTTGAAAACGGGGCACTTCCACCCTGGGTAGGCCAAAATGCAACCGTCACAACTCAATTTTCCCATTCAGGTTTTTGGTCGGCAAGATTACTGGGCGGGGCTGTTACTTCTTTTATTGCACAATTTGTTCCAGTAGATGCAGGAGAAGGTTTGGAATTTTTAGTTTCTCTAGCTAAAGAAGGTTTTCCTGCTCCATCGCCTCAGGTGCAAATTCAAGTGTCTTATTTTGATAGTTCATTTAATTTTCTAGGCCAAGGTCTCTTTTTAAATATCCCGTTCAACAGACTACCAATTGTTGAGAATAATACATGGCTTGAAGTCTATCAAACGACGACCCCAGCTCCAGCTGGCTCTACTATGGCTTTCATTTTGATTAATACTTTGCCGCAGGCAGGTACAGCGAATGTCATTGTAGATGATGTAGCACTATTAGATGTAGAAGGCGGAGGAACAGGTCCAACCGGCCCGACAGGTCCAACAGGTCCAACAGGTCCAACCGGCCCAACCGGCCCGACGGGAGCAACCGGCCCAACAGGAGCAACCGGCCCGACGGGAGCAACCGGCCCAACAGGAGCAACCGGCCCGACAGGAGCAACCGGCCCGACGGGAGCGACAGGAGCAACCGGAGCGACAGGCGCAACAGGTCCGACGGGAGCAACCGGAGCGACAGGCGCAACCGGAGCGACAGGCGCAACAGGTCCGACGGGAGCAACCGGAGCGACAGGCGCAACAGGTCCGACAGGAGCAACCGGAGCGACAGGCGCAACAGGTCCGACGGGAGCAACCGGAGCGACAGGCGCAACAGGTCCAACAGGCGCAACCGGCCCAACAGGTCCGACGGGAGCAACGGGAGCGACAGGCGCAACCGGAGCGACAGGCGCAACCGGAGCGACAGGAGCGACAGGAGCAACCGGAGCGACAGGAGCAACCGGTCCGACGGGAGCAACCGGAGCGACAGGCGCAACAGGTCCGACAGGAGCAACCGGAGCGACAGGAGCAACCGGTCCGACGGGAGCAACCGGAGCGACAGGAGCAACAGGTCCGACAGGAGCAACCGGAGCGACAGGAGCAACCGGAGCGACAGGAGCAACAGGTCCGACGGGAGCAACGGGAGCGACAGGAGCAACCGGCCCGACAGGAGCAACCGGCCCGACAGGTGCAACGGGAGCAACCGGTCCGACGGGAGCAACCGGCGCAACGGGAGCAACCGGCCCGACAGGTCCAACGGGAGCGACAGGCGCAACGGGAGCAACGGGAGCGACAGGCCCAACAGGTCCGACGGGAGCAACGGGAGCGACAGGAGCAACCGGCCCGACAGGAGCAACAGGTCCAACCGGCGCAACGGGAGCGACAGGTCCAACAGGTCCAACCGGCCCAACAGGTCCGACGGGAGCAACCGGTCCAACAGGCGCAACGGGAGCGACAGGCGCAACCGGAGCGACAGGCCCAACAGGTCCGACGGGAGCGACAGGAGCAACCGGCCCAACGGGAGCAACGGGAGCGACAGGAGCAACCGGTCCGACGGGAGCAACCGGCCCGACAGGAGCAACGGGAGCGACAGGAGCAACGGGAGCGACAGGAGCAACCGGCCCGACAGGAGCAACCGGTCCAACAGGCGCAACGGGAGCGACAGGCCCAACAGGTCCGACGGGAGCAACTGGCCCGACAGGAGCAACCGGGGCAACCGGAGCAACGGGAGCGACAGGAGCAACCGGCCCGACAGGCCCAACCGGAGCAACGGGAGCAACCGGCCCAACGGGAGCAACCGGCCCGACAGGCCCAACCGGAGCAACGGGAGCAACCGGCCCGACAGGCCCAACCGGAGCAACGGGAGCAACCGGCCCAACGGGAGCAACCGGCCCGACGGGAGCAACAGGTCCGACGGGAGCAACCGGGGCAACCGGAGCAACGGGAGCAACCGGTCCAACCGGAGCAACTGGAGCGACAGGAGCAACCGGTCCAACAGGTCCAACCGGAGCGACAGGTCCAACAGGTCCAACAGGTCCAACCGGCCCAACAGGTCCGACGGGAGCAACAGGTCCAACCGGAGCAACGGGAGCGACAGGTCCAACTGGCCCGACAGGTCCAACTGGCCCAACAGGTCCAACTGGCCCGACAGGTCCAACTGGCCCGACAGGTCCAACTGGCCCGACGGGTCCAACTGGCCCGACAGGTCCAACCGGCCCAACAGGTCCAACCGGCGCTTAATATTTAACGACTATTAGCAAATATTTTCCGTTTGTTTTTCCGGAACTTCGCTGGAATGCTATGCGAATGATTCAGGGGGCAGTAAACCTATGGTTTACTGCCTTTTTTCTATTGCTTATTTCTAAGAATAAAAAAAACATCCCTGTCACTATTTTGTGAAAGGGATGTTTTTGATTGATTAGACTTTACGTTGGCTAAATGATTGAATGGCTGAGACTACCTGCTCCACATTGACTTGGTCATGACAGGGGAGGGTGATCGTATTTTGTTCAAGAAAAATGGAATTGGGTTTAATCTGTCTGTATTTGCGGCGGTAATAGGTAGTGCCGCTTAAGCAATAGGTGCCGAAAGTCGACTCTATATGGCAGTCGCTCAAATATTGAATCAATTCGTCGCGAACGATGTTTTTTGGAATTTTGAAAACGGCGGATTGTGTATTGTGTACAACGTCAGGTCCGATTTTTTGACTTTGGAATCCGAGGGGTTCAAGCTGTTCACTATATGCTTTCTGCTGAAGGTTTCTGCGATGAATGATGTCATCTAGTTTTTGGAGCTGTTTGATTCCAAGAGCGGCTTGGATATCAGATAATCTGTAGTTGTAGCCGAAATCCATAAAATCCAATTGGCCGTCAGAGATAGCGGCGCCATGGTTTAACTTGACTGAAAACCAATCTTTCAACTCTTCCCGGTCGGTTGTAATTGCTCCGCCTTCGCCTGTCGTAAGCAGCTTTCTGGGGTGAAAGCTGAAACAGGTGAGATCGGCAATTTTTCCAGATTTACAGCCGTATTCACTGCTGCCGATCGCACACGCGGCATCATCCACGAGTGGTAAGCTATACTCTTTACATATGTGTTTAATGTTGGTGATGCCTGTCGGGTTTCCAAGAGCATCTACAAAAAGAACGGCTTTTGTCCGGGACGTGATTTGACTTTCCAGCTCTTCTGGAAGCATGTTAAATGTTTCAAGATCAACATCGGCAAAAATCGGCTTAGCACCTAAATCTTCTATTACATTGACAGTGGCGGGAAACGAAAAGTCTGAGACGATCACTTCGTCTCCGGGTTGGACGTTAAGGCTTTTAAGGCACATCGATAAAGCCGTTGTAGCCGATGTTGTTAAAAAAGCATGCTTTGCACTTACATACTGTTTAATATGATCAGCAAATGTTCTGACATAAGGGCCTTTTGTCAGCATGCCGGAGGAAAATATTTCTTTTAATTCTGCTTCCACTTCTTCAAACGTAATATACGGCTCAATCAACCTGATCATGAGCGCTCCTCATCTTTCATCCTTCGGTTTTTGATCACCTTTGCCGGCACGCCTACCGCTATGCTGTACGGGGGAATATGACGATTGACGACGGCATTTGCTCCGATTTTGGAGTGGGCGCCTATCGTAACGCCTGCTAAAATAGACGCACCGATCCCGATGTTGCAGTTTTCTTCAATATGAATTGGAGCAAATGTAAGCGGCGAAAACAAAATGGTACTATCGGGTATATCAGGATCGGTATGGTAGGCGGCGTGTATCCGGACATTCGGACCAATTCCCGCAAATTTTCCGATTGTAACCCCGCCGGCACCGTGTATAAAACATTGCTGACCGATCCAGCTGTTTGAGCCGATGATCAGGTCATGCTTATAATAGCCTTTTAAAATCGTGTCATGGCCGATATAAACGTTATCTCCGATATAGATATTTTCCGGATGAAAAATGCGGACTCCGTCTTCAATAACGACATTTTCGCCGCACCCTCCAAGCTGGGAAAGGGTAAATTCACCTTTTCCTTCGCTTTTCCATTGTTTCAACAAAAGCGCCTCCTTTCTTATTGATCCAAATTTTTTTGAATGCTTTCAGCTGTTCTTGTGATCCCTTCTTCCAGATCTACTTTTGCGCTGAAACCGAGCATTTCTTTTGCTTTATTGACCTGAGGGATGCGAAGTTCAATATCGGCTTCTTTTTTCTCTCCAAAGATGATTTGCGATTTTGATCCAAGAACTCTGATAATCGTGCTTGCCAATCCGTATACAGTGATCACAGTCCGTTCATTGCCGATGTTGAAAGACTCTCCGATGGCTTCTTTCATCGTCAAACAGCGCAATATTCCGTCGATCATGTCATCTACATAACACCAGGCCCGGATTTGCGTTCCGTCGCCGTGAATATAAATCGGCTCATCTAACAGAGCTCTGTGAACCATCGTTTTGATGGCGCCTTCCCCGACTTGTTCCGGTCCATAAACATTAAAAGGGCGGACGGTGACGGTCGGGAGCCCCAGTTCTTTAAAATAGGCATATGCCATATGTTCCTCGGCGAGTTTGCTGACAGCATATGTCCAGCGAGCTTCTCCCACAGCTCCTAAAACAGTATGACTGGTCTCGCGCGCTCTGAAAGCGATTTGGCCGAACACTTCACTCGTACTGAAACAAACGACCCTTTTGCATTCGGTTAAACCTGCAGCCGCTTCTAGCAGATTGGCTGAACCGATCATGTTGACCTGCATCGTTTTAACGGGATTTTGAATGACCGTGTCAATCCCTGCGATGCCGGCGGCGTGGACAATGTGGCTGGCTCCCTGGATCGCCTTTTTAAGCGTGTTCACATCTAAAATGTCTCCCTGCACCACTTTCAAGTGAGGATGGTCCCGGTAAGGTTTATACCGGAGGGAGTCTCTTGAAAAATTGTCGTATACGGTGACGCTGTTGCGCTCTATCAGTTTTCCTATTAAAGAGGATCCGATAAAGCCTGCTCCGCCAGTTATGAAAATATGCTGGCCGGATAACTCTGTCATATCGCTCATCAATTGTTCACCTGCTTGTTTCGTTTTTTTGAATTACAAATCCCGCGACGCGAAAGGTGTTCAATATCATCCCGAAAGTAGCGTCTGATAAACAGCCAGCATTTTTTTGCTGTTTTTCACCATATCATGATGAACTTCTGCATACTTTCTTCCTTTCTGGCCGATTTCCGGCAGCATATCCCGGTTTTTCAGCACATTTTCAATCACTTCTGTAATGTTGTCGGGATTTGCTCTTATGAGAGGCAGTTCGGAAGGATAGTGCTCCTTCATAAAATCACTGACCCAACAGATAACGGGTTTCCCCATTGCCATCGATTCGACGGCAAATAATCCATAGCTGCCGATATGAAGCTGATCAATGATCAAATCCGCCTTTTGATAGATTTTCTTTGCCTGTTCATGAGAAACCCCTCGTACTAGGTGAAAATGAAAATCGTATTTTTCTTTTAAAGACTCCACCGCCTTAAGGATATGGCGGGTTCCTTTTATTCCTGGAGAGGTGGGGGCATGAACGATGAGCGGTTTTTCATTTGATCTGTAGTCGGGAATATAGCGGTCAAGCTGGATCATGGTAGGAATCATGTGGATATGCTCATAATAGTCTTTTACATACTCGTAAAGTTCCATATCGGCGACGATGCAGTGCTGGACATATTGTGAAATTCGTTTGAGGTGATATCGAATTCGCGCTTCGTTTTTCGTTTTGACAACGGCGTATGGATTTGTTTTAGCCAATGTTGAATAAAGCCTCACATCGCTGCCCCAATGATGCATGATCATTGGTTTACCCGCCTGTTTTAAAATGGGATAATCCGACATGTCCAGCGTAAAGCTTGTGCCAAAATGAAAATGGAACAAATCATAGGATGGCAAGAGATCACTGGCAAGCCTTCTCAGCTTCGCATTCATGGCGGGCGTATTGCGTTCTTTCAGCAATGACCAGGTGTAGTCGGCAGCGTAATTTAAATAATAAGGATAGTAATTTAAAGTGTGGGCAAGCGCGCCATGCTGTGAGAGCCCTTTAGCCAAGGTGTTCATTTGGTTGGCGATTTCCATTGTGCCTTGCAAAACGCGGATTTGCCCAGCCGGAGGCTCGGTTTTTTCATGAACAGGAAGATCAAGCTTTGGCCCGCTTTCGGTTTCTGCTCCATCTCCTTTTTGAAGATAGGCCGCGCTCTCTTTTTCCCTTCCGGTGCGCAGGCACACTTTTCCCATCAGCAGATTTAAAGATCTGTTATCAGGAAAAAGGTCAAGCCCCCTCCAGAGCCATAGCCAGGCGTTATGGTCATGGCCGAGATAGACAGAAAGAGAGGCTTGAAGAAAATAAAAATCGGGCTCGTTATGCGAGCCGTCGGCTTCCCACTCTTTTAAGCGCTTCATGGCTTTGTTCCAATCTTTTTGTTCCAGACAATGAATGATGTCTGACTTGAAATCTTTCATGATGACCTCCCATCGATCACGCTGCTTTCAATTTCTCCTTTTAATGGCAGAATAAAAACGCTTTGTGCGCTCTATCATACGTATAAATGAATCTATATGACTGTGTATTTGTGCGAGAGTATAAGAGAAAAACCTTCCACAGAGCGGAAGGCATTATATCAGCTGGATTTTTTTAATATTTTTCATATATCGTTCATACTGATTGTCTGAAGCGAGGCTTAATTGGAAGTATTCATCCATTTTATCCAGAAGCGGCTGAATGCATTCTTTTTTGGCGTCTTGATCTAAATGCCGGGTATATCCGTTTTGTGCGTATCTCCGGGCCATTCTCCAAAAGGTTTTTCCGATGCTGAAATATTTCAAGGACTGTCTTTGATTTTCCTCAAGCTCCTTCCATTTGATATGGGGAAAATAGACGCTTTCGTCAAATTCTTTCACAATATAGTCGATGACGTACACAAGCGATTGAATCCTTTTATGCAATTGGTAGGAAATATTGTTTTGATGGCGGCGGTAGCACAATACAGGTTTTCTTAAATAGCGGCGCTTCCAGCCGCGCTTCGTGTTGGCCAAACAATTCAGCACATCCCCTGCAAGCGGCTTTTGCGGATCAACCAGCCAAGTAAAGCCTTTTTGCTGATAATAAGATGCTTTAAACATGCCCACCATCGGGACAATGCCTGAGCCGCCCCTTTGAAAAATAGTCCTCACCAGCTCCTCATCGCCATACTCTTGATACGTCCACAGCCCCGCATTTTTTCCGTGTTGATCAACAAGCAAAAGGTCCCCGTACACATAATCTAATCCCTCTTCTCCAAAAAAGCACTGCATAAAGTCATGGAGCACCAAATTGTGCGGAAGGAAATCATCTGCGCTTAAAAGCAAAACATATTCGCCTTTTGCCTCTTGGAAGATTTCCTTAAAAGCGAGATCAGGAAGTTTTGTATTTTCGCTGTGGCATATCGTTCGAATGTGCGGATGCGTTTTTTGATAGCTGCTGATTTTTTGCATCGAGTCGTCAGTTGAGTGGTCGTCAACGATCAGAATGTCGATATTAGGGTAGAGTTGATTTAAAACGGATTGAAGGCATTCATCAATAAAATTACTGTAATTATAGTTGATGATGCCTACCGTAATCAGCGGCGGATTTGGCATAACCGTCAACTCTGACTGCTTTGCAAAGCCTGAAATCATCTCTTCAATTTTGCGCATGCTCAGGTCATATGAATAATGCTCTTCAATAAACGACCGATAATGGAGAGATGTATAATCACCGCTTGTGATCATGGCCACGAATTCATCTATTGTATTCCAAACAACTGATTCATCGTATATCGTCTTTGCGCCGTAAAAATTGTGAATCAGCGGTTTTATGCCTTTAGCCATCGCTTCCATGGCCGACATATGCTGACTTTCAAGAAGGCTCGTGCAAATCAGGTAATGCTTATCTTCCAAGTATTGATTCATATCATCCTGCCATCCGTCAAATTGGACGCTGTCAGTCAGCCGGAGTTCATCAATCATTTGCTTGAAGTACAACTGATAGCGGGCGTCCTGAAACGTCCCGGCGATGAACAGTTTGTATCTTGGGTCTTTGTCAATCAGTGCCTTGAAAGCCTGCAGCAAAAGCATCGGACCTTTTTTATAGTTGATATAGCCGACATATGCGATATGAAAGCCTTTTTGCCTTTGCTGAAAGGTGTATTCGTCTAACTTGATTCCATTTGGAACGACGGCCGTTTTCTCTTTTTTCAACGATTTAACTTGATCTAATACATATTCCCGCATGTGTTCCCCGTCAAAGATCACTTGATCCACCGCTTGCCAATATACCTTTTTAATATAAAAAGTAAATGCTTCATAGCTGTGGAGCCTGCATATTAATGTTTTGGCCGCTGCAGAAGGGACTTTGCTCCCGTGGATCAATAAATCATCGCACCATTCAAACCAGCAAATATCCGCCCATTGCATGCCAGTGTCGATTTGATTCAAATCATGAACCGCGATTTTTTTGGTCCGGTAAGTTCCGGAAAGGCGCTCAACGACAGCATTCAAAAACCGGTCTAAATCCGGTTTGACGAAAAAAATGATCTTTGGACGCCTGACCATTTTTTTGAAAAGGTCTTCTTTCTCCTTCATGAGGCGATGTTGATGTTCGCGCCTGACAAACAGGAGGGCATCATCATATAATTCAGACGCTCTCTGAACCTGCTGCTTTTTTTCATAAACAAAAGCAGCGCTTATCAGTAAGCCGGGATCGAAGGGAGCGGCTTCCAGCCTCTCTTCCAGCTTCTGCGCAGCATCGTGCCATTTGTGTTGAAATATCAGTTGGGATATTTCGGTTTCTCTCCAGCTAAGCCCAACAGAGTCTAGCAAATATTCCAATTCATTATCCATCTGAAACCTCCTGGTTAAACACATTTTCGCTAGTAGTATCTATATTCAAGCGAGAAAAGAAAGTTCTATGAAAAATACTTCGGAAATGGCACAGCCTGAAAAGCTAAAACAGTGACAGCGGCACAAACGCGATCAGCTGCTGGTTCATATTTTATGGGTAGATTTTAAAAAAGAGTCTCAGGGAGTGAAGGCTTTGGTTACAATCAGCCTATGTATGATTGTCAAAAATGAAGAAGAAGTATTGGCGAGATGCCTTGATACAGTGAAAGACATTGTAGATGAAATTAACATTGTGGATACGGGATCGACAGATCAAACCGTAGAGATTGCGAAGCGCTACACAGACCGCGTCTTTTTCTTTGAATGGATCGGCGATTTTGCGGCTGCCCGCAATGAATCGTTTAAACACGCCACAAAGGATTATATTCTCTATCTGGATGCGGACGATGTGTTGCTTGAGGAAGATCAGAAAAAATTAAAAGAGTTGAAGGAAACGCTTGATCCTTCCGTTGATTCCGTGTCCATGTACTATGATGCGGGAACTGACGAATTCGGAAATGTGACATTAAGGTACCGCCGCAACCGCCTGGTGAAAAGGGAGAAAAACTTTAAATGGAAAGGCGACTGCCATCAATATTTGGAGGTATTCGGGAACATCATCAATGCCGATATCTCGGTGACGCATAAAAAAATCCGCCACTCTGTCGGACGAAACCTCAATATTTACCAAAAGAAGATCGATCGCGGCGACACGTTTACCCCGCGCGACTATTTTTACTACGGAAATGAATTAAGAGAAAACAGACACTACGAAAAAGCAATTGAAAGCTACAATAAAAACATTGAAATGAAAGAAGGATGGATTGAAGACAAAGTATACGCCTGCATCAACAAAGCCGACTGCCACCGCTTTCTCGGCGACTTGGATAATGAGCTGAGATCGCTCTTCCAGTCATTTGAATTTTCCAAAACGCCTCGTGCCGAAACATGCTCAAGAATCGGCTATAACTTTCAGCGGCGGCGGGAATACAATGCCGCTATCTACTGGTATGAGCTGGCGACAACACTGGTGCCTGATTCGAATAAATGGAGCTTCACCTATCCGGCATATTACACTTGGTACCCTCACTTGCAAATGTGTGTGTGCTACTACAATTTAGGAGACTTTGAAAAGTCGTATCAGCACAATGAAGAGGCGAGAAAATACCGTCCCGATGACAAATCCGTCCTTCATAACAAACAGCTGCTGGAAGGGAAATTAGGCATTAACAAATAAGCATGGTCAAGACTTACTGAACAAGTAGGTCTTTTTTTATGAAAAAAATCAAGCCGTGCCAAATTACCGGCAGGCATCATAACTTATTTTGGAACTTTTTGATTTTAGAGGAGGAACAGAGATGATCCCGTTAATCAATTTAAAACGCCAGTTTCAAACGGTAAAACAAGATATTTTACAAGAGTTTGAGCATGTGTTGGACAGCGGCCAATATATATTGGGGCCCAAGGTTGAAGAGCTGGAGAAAAGAATAGCCGAAAAGCTTGGTGTAAAAGAAGCGGTCGCGGTCGCCAACGGAACGGATGCATTAGTGCTGACGCTCGAAGCTTTCGGTATCGGCAAAGGGGATGAGGTCATTACGACGCCGTTCACTTTTTTTGCGACCGCCGAAGCTGTCTCAAGGGTGGGGGCTAAGCCGGTGTTTGCTGATGTTGATCGTGAAACCTGCAACCTTGATCCGAAAAAAATAGAAGAAAAGATCACCCCTGCTACTAAAGCGATCATTCCCGTCCACATTTTCGGACAGCCGGCTGATATGGACGAGATCATGGCGATTGCCAAAAAACACGGACTGCTTGTGATTGAGGATGCCTGCCAAGCGTTCGGCGCTTCATATAAAGGGCGGCCTGTCGGCAGCATCGGGGATGCCGCCTGTTTTTCATTTTTCCCGACAAAAAACTTAGGAACGTTGGGAGACGGGGGAATGGTGACGATTTCAGATCCGGATGCGGCCCGGCAATTAAGAACACTCAGAACCCATGGCACAAGCAAAAAATACTTCCATGACAAAATCGGTTTCAACAGCCGTCTTGATGAATTACATGCCGCTGCTTTGCTCATTCTTCTTGAGAAAATCGACGGCTGGAATGAACAAAGAAGAAAAGTTGCCAGCCGCTACAGGGAAGGTTTGAAAACGGCGGAGCATCTCACACTGCCGGCTGAGAAAGAAGACCGCACACATATCTATCATCTCTATTGTATCGGCGCGAAAGACCGCGACGAATTCATTCAATCGCTGAAAGAGCAGAACATTCATTCAGGCGTGTATTATCCTTGCTGCCTTCATTTGCAAACGGTCTATTCTTCATTGCAGTACAAAAAAGGCGATTTCCCTATAGCCGAGTCCTTGTCCGAAACCCTTTTCGCGATTCCGATGGATCCTTTTCTAGCCGCTGAGGAACAAGAGCAAATTATTTCCGCGCTGCTGAAAAAAGGAGGAGGGGGAAAGTGACGGTTCATTTCGGTTTAATCGGCTGCGGCTATATGTCAAGAAAACATCTTCAAGCACTGGCCGGGTGCGGTGATGCAAAGTTGTCGGCCGTCAGTGATTTGCAGGAAGAACGGATGAAGGAGGCGGAACAATACTATGCTTCCTTCGCCGGAG
Organism: Bacillus sp. BS3(2021); assembly: GCF_021043345.1. Classification (NCBI taxonomy): domain Bacteria; kingdom Bacillati; phylum Bacillota; class Bacilli; order Caryophanales; family Bacillaceae; genus Bacillus; species Bacillus sp. BS3(2021). The sequence continues at coordinate 29,419 of NZ_JAJNDM010000007.1, read as the reverse complement.
ATGAAAGCCGAATGACCCGTTATCAGCAGTATCAAGCGCTTCTTTCAGATTCTAAAATAGAAGCGGTCATTATTGCGGCGGTTTCGGGACTGCACGCCGAAATGGCCAAAGCTGCGCTGCAGGCAGGCAAGCACGTCATCGTCGAAAAACCGATGACCTTGTCATTACAGGATGCCGATGAGCTGATAGAACTGGCGGAACAGAACGGGCTGAAGCTCATGGTCTGCCACCAGATGCGCCACCGGCCGATCATGAAAAAACTGAAGGAAACGATTGAGAGAGGAAAACTGGGAAGGATCTACTTAGGCACAGTATCGCTTCGCTTAAACAGGTCACCCGCTTATTATGAAGCGGCAACCTGGCGGGGAAGCTGGGAAAAAGACGGCGGGATGCTGGTCAATCAAGGGATACATCTGATCGATCTGCTGCAATGGTTTTTAGGTGATGTAAAAGGCGTTTACGGAGATATACTGGGCGGTTCCGGAGCAAAAGAAACGGAAGATGTTGCTGTCGGTGTTCTGACGTTTGCCAGTCAGGCGAAAGGAGTAGTAGAAGCGAATATCGTCACACAGCCAAACAATATCGGAAGCTCTCTCTCGATTTTTGGAGAACATGGAACGATTTCATTGGAAGGCCCGGCATTAAACCGGATCAGCCGCTGGTATATCCACGGGGAGAAGGATGCTGCTGAAGAAGCGGCGCAGCTGATTGATCTCGGCGGCGAACAAACCGCCATGTACCAAAACTTTATAAGCGCCGTCAAGCGCCAAGACACACTATTGGTTGACGGCTATGAAGGGAAAAGGGCGATTGAAACGATTTTTGGAATCTACCAGTCTGTGCTGCAGAAGCAGCCGGTGCAGCTGCCTCTTTCTTCGTTTCAAACATCTGATATGAAAAATAAATAGGTTTTGATTTGGTAGATCGTCCCTTTCAAAAAAAGATTTAAAACATAGTTTATTAAAGGAATGTACAGAAGGGGCGATTTGATAAATGAGCAAACAGGAAATGCATAACGAAACGATAGCGGTCATCGGCTTGGGGTTTGTCGGTCTGCCCTTGGCCATGTTGTTGATATCAAAAGGAATTCGGGTTATCGGTGTTGATTTGGATAAAAAGAAAGTCGAGGCATTACGGAAAGGGAACAGCTATATTTCAGATATCAACGATCAAGCGGTGCAGGACGGAATAGGCACCGGTTTCTTTCGTCCTGTTTCGGACTACGGTTTAATCGGCGAAGCGGATGCCGTCATCATCTGCGTACCGACGCCGCTGAATGATGATGCGGGTCCTGATTTGACTTATGTGAAAAGAGCGGCGCAATCGATTGGAGGGCACTTGAAAAAAGGGCAGCTCGTTGTGTTGGAAAGCTCGACATATCCGGGTACGACAAGGGACATCGTCAAACCGATCCTCGAAGAAAGCGGCCTTGTATGCGGAAAGGATTTTTATTTGGCTTATTCTCCAGAACGCGTTGATCCGGGCAATCAATTTCCGATTGAAGTCGTGCCGAAGGTAGTGGGAGGCGCGACGGAGGCATGCCTTGAAAAGGTGCATCAATTATACAGCGGCATTTATGAAGAGGTTGTGCCTGTCACATCGCCTGAAACAGCGGAGCTGACAAAGCTGCTGGAAAATACGTACCGGTTTATTAATATTTCATTCATTAATGAATTCGCGATGATATGCGACAAGCTCGGGGTGAATGTATGGGAAGTCATCGAGGCGGCAAGCACGAAGCCGTACGGCTTTGCGGCGTTTTATCCAGGTCCCGGCATCGGCGGCCATTGCATCCCCGTCGATCCGCTGTATTTGCAGTTTGTCATGAAACAAAGCGGTTTATCGAGCGACTTTATCGAGCTGTCGGAAGCGACAAATGATAGAATCGTCCGCTATATCGCAGAGCGTTCCTTGCAACTGGCAGGGAAAGATAAGGCGACAGACGCCCGCATTTTAATCTATGGCGTCACCTATAAACGTAATATAGCGGATGTCCGCGAATCAAAATCGCTTGATATTATAGAGAAGCTGATCGGCATGGGGGCTGATGTTTCCTACCATGATCCGCACGTTCCGGAACTCGACCTCAGCGGCAAAAAACTGGCAAGCATGCCGATAGATTCAGAGATGCTGAAAGCGTACGACTGTGTTGTCGTTTTGACCGATCATGACGCACTTCCGAAAGAGCTGTTACTAAACCATGCAACCGTGATATTTGATACAAGAGGCGTATTGAGAGAAGCAGCAGGAAAAGCGAAAGTCATCCAGCTCGGAAACGGGTGCTCTTGACGCCAATTTTTTTCCGCGACTCACGCCCAGACCCGTTCGGAATACAATAAGTTAAAACAAGAACGTAAAGGGTGAGGGCCGTGTGGATCGGAATTTTGTTGATGGTCTTTGGAATTGGGATCAGTATTTTTGCCGTCAGTCTGATTGTCAGCTATTTGTTTGTTATGCCGAACAGGAGCACATATGAAGAAACCTTTTTCAGCGGACTAAAACACGGCGAGATCATCGATGATGTGTTTGAGTCACACGACAAAGAAGAGCTGTTTTTGACGGCGGGGGATGGATGCCGGCTGCATGCGCTGCTTTTTCCCGTTCAAAAGAGCAGGAAAGCCGTCATCGTTTCCCACGGCATCAAGTGGTCGCTGTTTGGAGGGTATAAATACGTCGAGCTGTTCCAGTCCATCGGCTACAATGTTCTGCTTTGCGACAGCAGGTGCCACGGATTGAGCGGCGGTTCACACGTTTCTTACGGATTTTACGAAAAGGACGATTTGGCGAGGTGGGCTGACGAGCTTGAGAACAGGTTCGGCAAAGACCTTTGGATCGGAGTGCTTGGCGAATCGCTAGGAGCCGCGGCTGCCATCGAGCTGATGAAACAGGACAGGAGAATCAAGTTTTGTATTGCCGATTCCTGCTTCAGCGATTTAACAGAGCTATGCCGCTTTCAGCTGAAAGCCGCCGTCAAATTGTCCGTGCCGTTTCTCATCCCGTTGGCAAGCGGGCTGATCAAACGGCGCCATGGCTGGAGCCTTGCCGACATATCGCCGGTCAGCAATCTTGAGCAGTCAGACACGCCGCTGTTTATCATCCACGGCACAAATGATCAGCTTGTTCCGCCGGAAATGGCCAAAAGCCTGTATGACCGGAAAAAAGGGATAAAGAAACTGTATTTGATTGAAGGCGCGGGACATGTCGGCGGATTCCGCCACGATCCTGAAGAATACTTAAGCAGAATCAAAGACTTTCTCTTGAAAATCGAGCCGGCCAATTAGCCTTGCGATTCCAGCATTTCAGCGGCAGCCGATCGTTGGCGCGCTTCCTTGATTTTGCCGGCATAGGAAGCTCCCCAATTCATCATTTGACTGATGATCGGAATCAGCGTCTTGCCGAACTCAGTTAAACTGTACTCGACTTTCGGGGGAACCTGCTTATAAATCGTGCGGCAGACGATGCCGTCGCGCTCAAGTTCGCGAAGCTGGAGGGTCAGCATCCGCTGTGTCACGGCGGGAATTAAACGACGCAGCTCATTAAAGCGTTTTTTATCATCGATCAAATGATACAGAATGACGCTTTTCCATTTGCCGCCGATGATATCGATCGTTGCTTCCACCGGGCATGAATAACCGTCCGGTGTTTCGCATGCCTTCGGATTCTTGTTCATTTTCCTCTCTCCTTAGTATAAAAAATGATACTATGCCACAAAAATGTGCGTACTTTCTTATTGCTATTATAATGATTAGAATGAAATTAAGAAAGGAATATAAACTATAGACAAAAGGAGAGAACAGAACATGACACAGCAATCCAAGAAGCAGGAGATTCTTGACGCATTCCAATTTAGACACGCGACAAAAGAGTTTGATCCGGACAGAAAGATATCAGACGAGGATTTTCAGTTCATTTTAGAAGCGGGCAGACTGTCGCCAAGCTCTGTCGGCCTCGAGCCGTGGAAGTTCGTCGTCGTCCAAAATAAAGAGCTGCGTGAAAAACTGCGCCAGGTCTCATGGGGCGCACAGGGACAGCTGCCGACAGCCAGCCATTTCGTTTTGCTGCTCGGACGCACGGCTAAGGAAATGCGGCATGATTCCGGGTATGTTGCAGATCAGTTAAAGCATGTGAAAAAAATGCCGGAGGACATCATTGAAAATATGCTGAAAGAAGACGGCGTTCTGAAAAGTTTCCAAGACGGCGATTTTCATTTGTACGAAAGCGACAGAGCGATGTTTGACTGGGTATCAAAGCAAACGTACATCGCGCTTGCCAACATGATGACGGCGGCCGCCTTGATCGGTATTGACTCCTGCCCGATTGAAGGCTTTAATTACGACAAAGTCCACGACATCCTTGAAAAAGAAGGATTGTTGGAGGACGGCCGCTTTGACATCTCGGTCATGGCCGCTTTCGGTTACCGCGTGAAAGAACCGCGTCCGAAGACGAGACGGGCGCTTGATCAAATCGTGAAATGGGTTGAATAAAAAAAGTGCGGTTCTGCCTTTAGCAGACCGCACTTTTTTATTTAGATTTGGAGTTTGCGCCGCTTCCTTTGGTAAAGGTACAGACCGCTTCCGGATATAAGCAGCAGCAGGCCGAGCATCAGCCAATGATAGGCGTTTGAAGCGGTGTCAGGCAAAAACCCGCCGTTTGAACCATCTGAAGGTTCATTTCCGTCATCTGACCCGCCGCTGCCATGACCGCCTGATCCGTCTCCGCCGCTTCCGGCGCCGGGCGAAGCAGGGGGGTGACCGCCGCTGCCGCCATTCGGACCGTCATCATCGCCTGAACCCGGCGGAAGTGAAGGAGACCCGGCATCTTTGTCATTCATCACGGTATACTCGCTGAAATGGTCGACATAGCCTGCAACGGTACGGCCTTTCGTATAGCCGTTTGTCACTTTTGTGAAGCTGTTGTTTTTGCGGTCGACATAATAGACGCTCAAATGTTTGTCAGGAGCCTCGACTTGGAAAAACAGTCCGACAGGCTCTTTAAATGTGCTGACCGTTTTTCCATTCTGCTGAATGTTGAAATCATATACCTTTGTGACCGCCTGTTTGATATTCTTGGCGATTTTGATGCTGATTTTAGTCTTTTCGCTTGCCAGATTAACGGCTGGAAGCTGCATCGCAATGCGATCGTTTTTCAGGGTGATACTTGGATCATCAATTCTTTCTTTGACAAGGTCAGTCTGTGCTTTTGTCATATTCAGCTTGATGTGGTCTTTTTCTGTGTCAGGGAAATAAGCAATCACCTGATTTGCGTTTTTCGCGTATGTTTCGAACGGTTTTTCCGCAAGCGTCCAAGTGCCGTCTGTCTGACGGTCAGGAAGGAACACTTCTGTGATTCTGTTTTCGATGTTCGGTGAAACAGAATCGTACAAGGCAAGCTGCTCTGTAAAAATGTCGTAATCGGTAAAACCGAGATCGACACCGTTTTTCGCTTCTTTAAAAACGGAATAGCCGTCTCCGCCGCCGCCCATGAAGTTATTTGTAGCCACACGGTAGGTTTTGTCCAAATCGAGCGGAACAGCATCCCCTTTGTCATTGACAAGGTTCACATCAAGGATGCGCTCACCTTTTGGCTTGCTCAGTGTAAATGTGAAGGATAAACCCGCGACATGCGGAAACGCGCCTCCGCCTTCTTCGACTTGGCTCACCCCGTGCTCAAGCGCTTCTTTGATTTGCGCACCCGTCAAATCAGCGGCATAAAGGGTGTTGCCGAACGGCATGACCGTCAGCACATCGCCGAGTGTGATGTCGCCTTTGGCAATACCGCTTCTGATTCCGCCGCCGTTTGTGATGGCGATGTCAGCCCCGCCGGCTTGTTTTGCTTTCTTCAGCATGCCGTCCGCGATAAAATTGCCGAGGTTGGTTTCTTTTGAGCGGACATGCTCGCGTTTTCCGTCAAGCGGGACATCGGCATAGCCTACTTTTTTCTTCTTCAGTTCGTCAATATCTTCTTTAAAGCCGTCAAGCACTTCTTTCGCTGGAGGATCTTCGTCCACTTTGCCGTCAATCGCGATCAAATTGAACCTTGATTGATCCGTTTGAACGACGCCTTTCTCATCAAACACAACATCGACCCGTCCTAAAAACTGCCCGTAGTCTTTCACTTGGGCGACGATTGTCGGTTCTTCGCTCTCCACCACTTTTAAATGATCGACGAGTGTATGCGTATGCCCGCCGATAATCAAATCGATGCCCTTCACTTTTTTGGCAAGCTCCAGATCCCGGTTGTAGCCGAGGTGGGTGAGGGCGATGATTTTGTTGACCTTTTCTTTTTCTTTCAGTTCCTTGACCGTTTTCTCCGCTGACAGATAAGCGTCATGGAACGCAATGTTCGGTCCGGGGCTTGACGTATATGACGTATCTTCCGTCGTCAGGCCGAATACGCCGACTTGCTCGCCGTTTACATCAAGCAGAATATAAGGATAGATGCCGCTTTCTTTCTTTTCTCCCGCTGTTAAGAGTGCAGGCTCTTTTTGAAAGCTTCGCAGCTGAGGCTCCTTTGATACATCGACATTGGAGCTGACGATTGGAAAATCGGGCTTTTCCAGCTGGTGTCTGTTTAACGGATCGACGGCCGCATTGTTTCCGCTCAGAAAGTCTGCGAGCACTTTCGGCCCTTTATCAAATTCATGGTTGCCGAAGGTCATGGCGTCATAGCCCATCATGTTCATCAGCTTCAAATCGGCGAGTCCGTTCCATTTTGTAAAATACAAGTCACCGGAAAAGACATCGCCGGCATCGAGCAGCACATTGTTTTCTGCTTCACTGCGGATTTCTTTCACTTTGGCAGCGCGCCTTGCCGCTTCATCAAGGTGGGCGTGCGTGTCGTTCGTGTGCATGACTGTTAACGTCCAGTTTCCATTATCAACCGGAGGCTCTGTACCTTCAAAGTTCAGCTTATAGACGCCATATCCGCTGTTTTCGGATTCTCTGACAAAATCGATGTCCTTCGCTTTTTCAGCAAACGGTTTGGCGAGGAGAGAAGATTCGAATGTCACATCGGCTCCTTTAATCGGAGCGATCGACCAGTTGTTATCGGCGGCAGGATTGACCGTTTTCTTTTCCATGATGTAGTTCATGAGCACCTGCCTGTTTTCATCAGCCGCCGCATAAACGACTTTGTCCTGCGTCAGATGCGGGAATCCGCCGCCCCCGGACGCGCGGTAATTATTTGTGACCACAAGGAATTCCTGATCGTCGCGGACGGCTTTTCCGTTGTAAGACAACTGTTTGACGCGGTTGGCCTGCGGATTTTTCACCCCGCCTGACGCATTGTATTTTGCCGGTTGTGTGACATCGATCTGGTAGGTCACACCGTCAATGACATCGAAATTATACGACCTGAAATCGGGGTTGAGGAGCGCCTGTTCACCCGATTTTGAAGGGTCGATCTGGTTGAACTGCCCGGCCGACATTTCGATCCAGTCCTTCACTTCGCTTCCCGTCAGCTTGACGATATAGAGCGTATTGTCGTACAAATACAAATCGCCGATGTTTTTGATCGCAAGGTTTCCTGCTTTAATGTTTGTATAATAATCAGCACCGTTACGCCCTCCTGCTTTAAATGGCGCGCCCGCTGATAAAATCGGCAGGTTTTCGTATTCCGTTCCCTTCATGACATCTTCCGCATACCATTTTTGTGCGTCTGTGACAATCTGAATCGAAGGATCGTCTTTTACTTGTGCGAAAAAGCTGTTAATATCAGCTTCCGTTTGGCCAACCGGCGCGCGGACGTATTCAAGCGTTTTTTCGTGTGTGTCTTTAATCGTGGAAACGACGGTTTCGTGTCGTGACGTCACATTTCCGGCAATCGCTTCCGTTTTTGCGCTGGCATCTTTCACTGTCCATTTGCTGCCGTCCTGTTCAAGCTGCATATCGATGATTCCTAAATGGCTGCCCCAGTTTTTCGGCATGACGACAGGGATGCCGTTGATCGTTCCTTTTTGATTGTCGATCACGCCATTTCCTGGATAGTCGGTACCGGGGAACAGACCGTGCTGGTGTCCGGAGATGATCGCATCTATTCCTTCCGTCTTGAGAGCCAGGTCATATACGGCGTTTTCTGCTCCCGCCGCCTGTTCGCCATTTTCAATTCCGGAGTGGGCGATCGCAATGATCACGTCGGCGCCTTCCTGCTTCATTTTCGGAATCGTTTGTTTCGCTGATTCGGTGATGTCCTGCACCGTGATTTTGCCGTCCAGATGCTTTTTATCCCATGTTAAAATCTGCGGCGGAACGAAGCCGATGTAGCCGACTTTAAGCTGGTGCTTTTGGCCGCTTTCATCCGTCAGCGTCCGCTCTTCAATATGATATGGCGTATATTTGTTCTTTCCGTCCGATGTTTTTATATTGGCATTGACGATGGGAAATTCGGCGCCTTTTATCGTGCCGTCAAGGAATTCAAGGCCATAGTTGAATTCGTGGTTTCCGAGCGTGCCGGCGTCATAGTGCAGTTTGTTCATGACATCAATGATCGGGTGTGTTTTCGTTCCGGAGATAATTGCTTCACGTTCATGTTTGAAGATATATTCCCCTAGAGGGTTCCCTTGAATTAAGTCGCCGTTGTCGACAAGAATCGTGTTCGGATTCCGGCTCCGGTGCTTTTCGATCAGCTGAGCCGTGCGGGCCAGTCCGAATTCTGCCGTTTCTTTGTCGGCATAGTAGTCATAGTCCATGATATGGGCGTGGATATCTGTCGTACCCAGGATGCTGAGGTTGATCAGCGGGTGTTCATTTGGTTCTTCTGCATATGTCTGGGTGTTTGGAATGAGTAAACTGAGTATCATCACTGAGGTTAGCAGAATACGGAGAATGTTTTTCCTTGAAAACCGTCTTTTCTGTATTCCCACCATTTCTCCACCTTTCAGATTAGAGTAACAATTTCTATTGTAAGAACTTTTTGTAAAGTTTTGTAGAACTTTCGTTGCGAATATTGTAAACACTCAGAAAATGATTCCAAAGTCTGTCCCTGTCTGCCGGGTGACTTAGGTACTTTGTCGCGAGGAACGTGCGGATGTTTTATTTAGTGTGGCAGGGGGAAATGGATTTATGTAGACAGAAGCTTTTGGGAGGGTGATCAATATGAGCAAAAACATTGCAGTTGTTCTGACAGATTACTTTGAGGATTCGGAGTATACCGAGCCTGCGAAAGCGTTCAAAGACGCCGGGCACCAGCTTACGGTTATTGAAAAAGAGAAAGGCAAAACGCTGAAAGGCAAGCAAGGCGAGGCGCAAGTGGAAACAGATGCGTCCATTGATGAAGTCAGCCCGGCCGATTTTGACGCGCTGTTGATTCCGGGCGGATTTTCGCCGGATATTCTCAGAGCCGACCAGCGTTTCGTATCGTTTGCGAAATCCTTTATGGATGACAAAAAACCGGTGTTTGCGATCTGCCACGGCCCGCAGCTTTTAATCACCGCCAAGGCTCTGGACGGACGCAGTGCAACAGGCTACACATCGATTCAAGTCGATTTGGAAAACGCCGGGGTTCAATTTAAGGACGAGGAAGTTGTCGTCTGCCAGAACCAGCTTGTTACAAGCCGAACGCCTGACGACATCCCTGCGTTTACACGCGAATCTTTGAAGCTGCTCGGCTAATGAAAAAGACCGGAATAGATTTCCGGTCTTTTTTATGTTTATTTTCGGAGTGCAGCCAGTTCCTCTGCGATTGCCTGCATTTCGCTCGGACTGAAAGATTTCTTTTTCATCACCATTTTGTGCAGGTATTCAAGATCTTCAAGCTTTTCATTGCTGAAGGCTTCAGCTTTGATGACGCCGATGTTCAGCATGTTTAGTTTTTGCGAGATCTCTTCGATCATTTTGTTCAGCTCGGCTGTTTTCTGCTCTGACAAGAAGGCACATCCTTTCTCACTGATTTTGTAGTCTTTATTGTAACAGAATTAAGCGAGAAGAAAAGGACGGCTGTCAAAAAGCATCTCCGGCTTAAACGGATACGCTGTTTTGCTTTTCCGCTTTTTCGGCTTTGATTTTGGCAAGGATCTGTTTGGACTCATAGATGACAATCCCTGTCAAACCGAGCAGGCCAATCAGGTTCGGTATCGCCATCAGACCGTTCAGCATATCGGCGAGCGCCCAGACAAAGTCATTTTTAAAGACCGCTCCGAAAAAGACGGCGATCACAAAGATGACACGGTAGACGATCGCATATTTTTCATTCAGCAGGTAGGTGAAGCATTTTTCTCCGTAGTACGACCAGCCCAAAATCGTCGAATAAGCGAACAGCAGCAGACCGATCGCAACGATTGTCGATCCCGCAGGGCCGAGAAAATGTGCGAATGTCATCGATGTCAGCGCATCGTTTTTTTCTGTCAGATACATGTTTCCCATGACAATCGATATCCCCGTAATCGAGCAGACAATCAATGTGTCGATGAAAACCTGGGTCATAGAGACAAGTGCTTGGCGAGCCGGCATATCAGTTTTTGCCGCGGCTGCCGCGATCGGCGCCGAGCCGAGCCCTGCTTCATTTGAAAATACGCCCCGCGCCACGCCCCAGCGGATCACGGTTCCGATCGCGCCTCCTGCCACGGCCTGGCCGGTAAACGCGTCAGAAAAAATTAAACCGACCGCGCCTGGGACAAGTTCAAAGTTTGTGACAAGAATGATCAACCCGGCGATGACATAAAATAAAGCCATGATCGGCACGAACAGCGAGGTGACTTTGCCGATGCTTTTAATCCCACCGAGAATGACAAGTGCTGTAAAAATCGTGACAATGATTCCGGTTACCCAGGCAGGCACGGAAAATGTGGAGCTCATGACTCCGGATACAGAATTTGACTGAACCATATTGCCTATTCCGAAAGCGGCAAGCGCCCCGAATATGGCAAATAACACACCAAGCCACTTTTGCTTGAGGCCGTGTTCCAAATAATACATCGGGCCGCCTGACATTTCGCCGTTTTTGTCTTTCACGCGGAATCTGACAGCAAGCACCGCTTCGGCATATTTCGTGGCCATTCCGAAAAAGGCGGCGAGCCACATCCAAAACACGGCGCCAGGCCCTCCGGCAATGACCGCTGAGGCGACACCGACGATATTCCCGGTACCGACCGTAGCGGCAAGGGCAGTCATCAACGCCTGAAAGTGGGAAATATCGCCTTCGGAGGATTTATCCTGACGTCTTGAAAAGGCAAGCTTTAATGAGTAAGGCAAAAGTCTGATCTGCAAAAAAGCCAGCCTGAAAGTCAAATAAATACCTGTTCCAACAATGAGGATCAAAAGCGGAGGTCCCCATAAAAAACCGTTCATTGTATCTACAATATGTGAAATAAAATCCATAGGCGAAATATCCCCCTTTAATTTTGTGTCTAACTAGAATATTCTGAAAGTTTGTTAGATTTGTCAATAGCATTGTCATCTTTTCTTCCCAAAGTTGAAAAAAACAAAAAAATCTTTAGTATAAAAGCAAAAGTGTTTTTTCTTTCTGAAATGTGGGGAAAGAATAGAGGAGGCTCTTGTTTGATGATCAAAGTGCTATTTGTTTGCCTCGGCAATATTTGCCGCTCTCCGATGGCAGAAGCTGTATTTAACGACATGCTCAAAAAAAGCGGACTGGAGGACCGAATTGAAGCCGATTCGGCGGGGACAGGGAACTGGCATGTCGGAAAACCGCCTCATGAAGGCACACGGTCGCTGCTATCTGCAAAAAAGATAAGCTGCGAAGGCCTTTACGCGAGGCAGATTACCGACAAAGACCCGGAAGCGTTCGATTATATCATCGCGATGGATGCCGAAAACGCTGGCCATGTGAGAAGCCTTGCCGGCTACGGGAGCAAAGCCGTCATCCGGAGGCTGCTCGACTATGTCGAGGATTGTGAGACGGCAGATGTTCCTGATCCATACTACACCGGGAACTTTGATGAGGTGTACGAACTCGTCGCGAAAGGATGCAGCGAATTGCTAAAGGACATTCGAAAAGAACACAATTTATAAAAAACGAAGGGAGAGATTTTTTATGAAAAACGACCGCGTTTTCATCAGAAATATCCTCCTCGGCGCTTCGGTCGGGGCGGTTATGTCACTGCTGCACAAACCGACCAGAGAAGCATGCGGCGCAAAGCTTGACGCGTGCAAAAACAAAGTCCGCCTTTACCGCGCAAATCCCGGAATGTTCACCGAATGCGTGAAAGAAAAAATGGACGAAGCCAAAAAACTGACCGCTTCCATATCGGACGATTTAAGCTTCTTAAATCAACAGATGAAAGAACTGAAAGAGACGACGCCAAAAGTGATCGGTCTGATCGAGGAAACGAGGGATCACTTCACAGCTAAATCCAAAGGGCGTACGGAGCCGGAAAAAGAATGAGCTTTTTGAAAGAGCTGGCTTGGCGTTTTTTCCTTCATGAAGGGCCGAGCAAATCGGCGGAACTTGCCTACTTTTTCCTGCTGTCCCTGTTTCCGTTTATGATTTTCCTATTGACTTTGATCGGCTACCTGCCTGTCAAAACGGGCGATGTCATCGGGCTGATTGAACAGTATGCTCCAGAAGACACGATGTCCGTTATTGAAGAGACGCTCAATACAGGAAACAGGGGCCTGCTTTCTTTCGGGATCATCGCGGCGCTCTGGTCTGCGTCAAACGGATTGAACGCGATTGTCAGGGCCTTTAATCATGCTTATGAAGTGGAGGAAAACCGCTCATTCATCATGGTTCGGCTGACATCACTCCTCCTGACCGCCGCGATGGTTTTCACCATATTGGTCGCGCTTCTTCTTCCGGTATTCGGGAGGGCCATCGGCCATTTCATCGCCAATCTGGACGGTACGCCGGAAATGTTTCTAGCGGCATGGTCAGCGCTCCGCTGGGGAATCAGCCCGCTTGTGCTGCTGATCGTCTTTACGGCTTTATACTTTTTTGCCCCGAATAAGCGGCTGTCATTTAAATTCGTGCTTCCGGGAGCCGTTGCAGCGACAGCCGGCTGGATCCTCGTCAGCATGCTGTTTTCATACTACGTCAGCGAATTTGCAAACTACAGCGCAACATACGGAAGCCTCGGCGGCATCATCGTCCTGATGATCTGGTTTTATTTAAGCGGAATGATGATTATTCTTGGAGGGGAGATCAACGCCCTTTTACATAAACGTAAAATCATTCCTGAAGAAAATCCGCGGAAATGAGCAATCTATAAAAGAACGTTTCATGAGTTCAAAAGCGGAGGGATCAACATGACAAAACACACGAAAAAAGGCGGCAGCCATAATAAACAAAATTCAAAGCAAAGTTCGAAAAACAAAACGAGCGGAAGCGCCAACGGACAAAACGGATATCATTAAAACTGCCTGACGTTTTCGAAAAGGCCGGCTGCCTATAGTAAGCAGCCGGCCTTTTTTACATTGGCGCCGCCTCAGATTGTTCGAGAGCGCCGTTTTTCTTCGTTTTGCCAAAGAGCACCCCGATCCAGATCAACACCATCACGATTGTAATCAAATAAAACAGATTGCTGTTATGAAATGTCTGCATATACCAGCCGCCGGCAACCGGGCCGAAAATGCTTCCGAAGCTGAAGGTGATTCCGCACATCAAGTTTCCGGCCGGGAGAAGGCGTTTTGGAAGCAGGTCGGCCATAAAGCTGATGCCGAGTGAAAAAGTTGATCCAACAGCCATTCCGGCTATGAAAAAACATGCCGCAAGCAAGGGGACGGAATCGGAAAAGCCCGCCGCAAAGAAGCAGCCTGCCCCGACAGCCAATATGACAAGGAGCACATTTCGTCTTCCATACTTGTCGCTCAACACGCCGAGCGGATACTGAAAGACGATGCTTCCGATCGCAAAAGCCGGAAGAATAATTGATAGGCCTTCGACGGAAATGCCCGAGCGGAGCGCGTAGACGGGAAAATTGCCGTTCAGGGCGGTTTCCAAAAAGCCGTAGCCGAATGTCGGCAAAAACGCGACCCATCCTAGCAGAAAGGCTTGAACGAAGCGCTTCAAGCTGTTATCGCTGCGGCTTTCAGAGCCGCTTTTCTCAGGAAAATCGTTTTGAAGGCAAAAAATAAACAGCCACGCCAGCAGGCTGAATGCACCTGAGACGATAAACGGCAATGACGGGGCAATGTTGACAAGCGGCGTTAAAAAAGGACCGGCAGCAAATCCCAAACCAAACGAAAGGCCGTACAAAGAGATATTGCGGCCGCGGTTTTTTTCAGACGATAATGTGGTCACCCAAGTTTGCGTTGAAAAGTGCAGCATATGATCCCCGATTCCAATCAAGAGCCGTAAAAAGAACCAGACGATAAACGACTGAATAAAAACAAAGGCGAACAAACTCGCGCACACCATCACCCCGCCGATGACGATCAGCGGTTTAAAACCGAGCCTGCGAAGCGGTGCTTCCATAAACGGCGAAGCGATCAGGACGCCGATGTAGAGGCCTGTCGCATGAAGACCGTTCAGCGCAGCCGAATGGCCTTCCTGTTCGAAAATAACAGAGATGACCGGAAGGAGCATCCCTTGCGAAAAACCTGATATACTGACAATCAAAACGAGAATGAAAAAGTGAAATCTAGTCATCGGCCGATTCTCCTTATCCGTAATCCTTCTTTGATCGTACAACTTTCACAAGTTTTTAGGCAAGGCGATTTTTCTTTTTCTGTCAAAAGAGGTGTGAATCATGGAAATCGTGTGGAATCAGAACGGCTTTGAGGCTGATCTGGAATATGGAAAGCTTAAGATATCAGGCAATGAAGAAGCAGGATTCAGGCCTTATCAATTGCTGGCCGCTTCGATTGCGGCATGCAGCGGAACCGTTCTTCATAACATATTGGAAAAGAAAAGGATACAGCTGAAAGATATGACCATCGAGACAAAAGAAGAACGCATTTCCGAAGAGGCGGGCCGCATCAAAAGCATCCATCTTCACTTCATATTGAAGGGAGAAAACCTCGGTGCAGAACAAATTCAAAAGGCGCTGAAAGTAGCGATGAAAAATTGTGCCATGGTGAGATCTGTTGAAAACAGCATCAAGATCATCGAAACATTTCAGATTCGCTGATGTTTAAAAACCTGCGTCAATGCGGAATAGATCAGTATGCCGTATATAAAATGAAAAGTTCGCACAAAAATAACCTACACCAAAAAAGAAAAGAGGAATGAAAAATGGGCCGTTTTTTCTTTTGGATGATGGCTGCGGGAGTTCCCCTTTCTGTCGCAGGGAGCATGTTGCATTGGCCGCAGGTTTTATTGTTCATCATATACTGCCTGACGATTATCGCGCTTGCAAGCTATATGGGAAGAGCCACCGAAAGCCTTGCGATTATTGCGGGTCCGAGGATCGGGGGCCTTTTAAATGCGACGTTCGGAAACGCCGTTGAGCTGATCATTTCGATCTTCGCGTTGCGGGAAGGACTGATCGGCATTGTGCTCGCATCGCTGACAGGATCTGTCCTCGGCAACCTTCTTCTGGTCGCCGGCCTGTCGTTTTTCATCGGGGGCCTGAAATATAAGCGCCAGGAATTCAACGTGTATGATGCGAGACACAATTCAGGTTTGCTCATGTTCGCGGTGATTGTCGCTTTCGTCATCCCAGAAGTATTTTCAGCCGAAATGACAGAGCCGAGGAAGCTGTCGATGAGCGTCGGCATCAGCATCATCATGATTTTGCTTTACCTGGCCGCGCTTTATTTCAAGCTTGTCAGCCACCGCGGGGTTTACCAGACGAATCAAAATGAGCGGGAAGAATCGCATGAAGAACCGGAATGGTCGGGAAAGAGGGCAACATTGATTTTATTTTTGGCGACCGTTGCCGTTGCCTACATTTCCGAGCACCTCGTCCACACATTTGATACGGTGGCCGAACAATTCGGCTGGTCGGAGCTTTTCATCGGGGTCATCATTGTCGCGATCGTCGGAAACGCGGCAGAGCATGCTTCCGCCGTCATTATGGCCTATAAGGACAAAATGGATGTCGCAGTTGAAATTGCGATCGGATCAACGCTGCAGATCGCGATGTTTGTCGCACCTGTTCTTGTGATCAGCTCTTTGTTTTTTCCAGTGAGCATGCCGCTCGTCTTTACCTTGCCGGAACTCGTCGCCATGGCTTCCGCCGTCCTTTTGATGATCGTCATTTCAAACGACGGGGATACGAACTGGTTTGAGGGCGCGACATTGCTGGCTGCTTATATCATCATGGGAATCGGTTTTTTCCTTCTTTAAAAAAATTGGGATAAACGGAGAGCATCCGGAAAACAATAAGGGAAAAGAAACAGAAAGAGTGATAGTATGAAAAAGCTTTTGTGTTTTACGCTAACTGCGTTTTTATCCTTTAGTTTTTTCGCTGTACAGGAAGCAGATGCAGCCAAGCCGATCAAGATTCCAAGCTCTGTCACGAATATTTCCAAAGAGAACACATACCCTAACGCCTCCCAGGATCAGCCGAGGCTGCAGCCGAGCGAACTGGCCGAAGAGCTGCTGAAAACAACCGATATCGCGATTGAAAATCCGCATCTCATCAAAATGCTGAATGAGTCAAGCATTTCCGGCACACCGCTGGCAATCGGCTACAGAGCGACGATCTATTTGGGCAGATGGGCGCTCGGGTATACCTCGAATGAAACCGTTGCGAACTGGGAATACCGCAAAATCAACACAAACCGCTTTGACAACCGGGGCGGGAAAGCACCTGCCGAACTCACGTATTCCCAGGAACAGACGAGCAAAATCAAAGGCGGCTTAACAGCGAAAGTCCCGAAAGCGGACGATGTCAAAAACATGATGATGCTTGAAGCCATGGAAAAAACAAAGCTGCCGCTCGCCTTTGAAACAGTCGTCGGCGCCGGCACAAAACGCGATCAGATTTATAAAGTGCAGCCGAAAAAGCTGGGGAATTTACACGCCTATGCACCTGCCGTCAATGAAAAAGGGAAGGTCACCTACGGTGAAGTGTACATTGTATTAAAAGGCAACAAAAGAAAGCTGGTCGTCAAAAATATCACCTCGCAAGGAATCGGCGCCTGGATTCCTGTACAGGATCACCTCACATTCGGCTTTCAGCTCAGCCATCAGCCGAAATAAAAAAGCAAGCCTTTTGCGGCTTGCTTTTTCATACTCTTGCTGTTCTGGAAGTAAAATCAACATCTTGATAATAGCTGTTTTTGACGAGCACATTCGGCCCGAGGCATCGGACGTGCGGGCAGTGGCAGTTGAGCTCCTTGGCAAGCTCTGTTTTTCTCCACTTTGCATAGGCGCTTGGCAGGCTGTCGGTTTGAATGTTGCCGAGCGGCGGAGTATCTCCGAAATCGGTCACGATGATATTGCCGTCAAAAATATTGACGTTCAGGCGCGATCTGCCGTCAGGGTCGTTTCTGACCGTGACATTTTTCGCTTCGCGCAGCCGCTGTAAAAGAGCGTGGTCTTCAGGATCAGGGCTGCACGCGTAAAACGGCAGGGTGCCGAACAGCATCCACGTATTTTCGTCGCGAATGTCAAGAAGGCGGTGGATCGCTTTCCTCATGTCTTGTAAGCTTAAAGATTCAAGCGCGCTTGCAAAATCGCTCGGATACATCGGGTGAACCTCATGGCGCTGGCATTTCATGTCTTCGACAATTTGCCGGTGAATATGCTCGATGTGAGGAAGCGTCCGTTTGTTGAGCATCGTCTCGGCGGATACCATAACCCCTTCATCAACAAGCGTCCGGCTGTTTTCGATCATTTTTTCGAAATAGCGCGCCCGCTGGGCAAACGTCGGCTTTTTATCCATCATGGCGAAGCCGATTTCTGCAAAGTCTTCGACTGTTCCCCAGTTGTGGGAAATATGAAGCACATCAAGGTAGGGGATGATCAGCTCGTAGCGCCCGATATCGAGCGTCAAGTTTGAGTTGATCTGCGTCCGCACGCCGCGTTCATGAGCGTATTTTAATAAAGGAACGACATATTCCTTTACGGATTTTAATGAAAGCATCGGCTCGCCGCCCGTAATGCTTAAAGAACGAAGGCGGGGAATCTCATCAAGCCGTTTCAACAGAAGGCTGACGGGCAGCGCGTCCGGGTCCTTCGTCTGGAGCGTATACCCGACGGCGCAGTGCTCGCAGCGCATATTGCAAAGAGTCGTCGTCGTAAATTCAACGTTCGTCAGCTGTATATCTCCATATTGGTCAACGTCCATGTAGGCTTCCCACGGATCATATTCCGGGGTAATCGGACGAACCTGCGTTTTTTCTGTCATGACATATCTAACTCCTTTATGATAGGACATACTAATATAGCCCAACTATTCATTTTAGACCTGATCCTTGAGGCGTGCAAGTCATGGATGATTGAAAAAAGGCCGTTTATAGGCTACGATAAAGGAACAAAAGGAGGAGAATCATGGGTAACGCAGTACATGACAAAGAACAGCAAGTCAATTATTTAAAAAACAGATTGGATATGTTTATGTCAGTCATCGATTCTTTAGACCCGGAATCGACCGACCTTGAAGATATTGACAGACTGATCAGCATGCTCGACGACTTGGAAGCCAAATACGAGCGCTTTAAAAAAGACTGGAAATAAAACCGCTGCATTCTTTGCCGCGGTTTTTTTGTTTTCCAAGTGTTGCTTGGTATGAAAAGCTCAGCCCTTCTGCACAATAAGAAAAAATAAAACTGGGAGCGAGAAGATGATGAAACGATTCTTTGCCTTATGCTGCGGATTCCTGCTGATGCTGGCCTTCAGCGGCAATGCTGAAGCGATTTCCAACAAGGCGATCCATTGGGGCTTTTCAAAAAGCAAAAACCATCGGCCGGCAGATGCGGGACAAGAGCTGAACAGCCTTTTGCAGCAGTACGACGCCTTTTATTTGGGCAACACAAAGGAAAAAACGATCTATCTGACCTTTGATAACGGCTATGAAAATGGCTACACCCCTAAGGTGCTAGATGTTCTGAAAAAACAAAACGTCAAAGCTGCCTTTTTTGTGACGGGCCATTTTGTCAAAGATCAGCCGGAGCTGATCAAGCGAATGGCCGAGGAAGGACATATCATCGGGAATCATTCCTATCACCATCCGGATCTCACGACGAAAACAAGCCGCGTGATACAAGAGGAATTGGAATCGGTCGATGAGGAGGTTTACAAAATCACAGGCGAAAAAAACAACCTCTACCTGAGGCCGCCTCGGGGCGTTTTCAGCGAGCGGGTGCTTGCAGAAACGAAAAAGCTCGGTTATCAAACGGTATTCTGGTCTGTTGCTTTTGTCGATTGGAAAATCAATGCCCAAAAAGGGTGGCGCTATGCGTACGACAATATGATGAAACAGGCCCATCCCGGCGCCGTCTATTTGCTTCACACCGTCTCGAAAGACAATGCCGAAGCGCTTGATCAGGCGATCACCGACTTAAAAAAAGAAGGCTATACATTTAAAAGCCTTGATGACCTGATGTTTGAAAAATCTATGATGCTAAAGCCCTTTTGAAAGAAATGCCCCGGACGCTGAGACGGGGTTTTTGCTTTGAGCGGAAAAGTTGATGGTTCAGGCTCTTTTATTTCCCCTAGTCAATTCCATAGAATAAAAATCCATTCTATATACATATATTACTAGATTTAAAAAGAAAATAGGTATATCATTGATAGTGAAGGGGGAATTACCATGTCAAAATTAGTAAAATCAGTCACATCGCCTAAAAAATTTATTACAGGAAAACGACTCCTTGAGAACTTGAACGATTACATTGAAGATTATGGTGATCACGCATATATCATTTGCGATGAATTCATTTTGGAACGCGCTCAAAAAGAAGCGGGGAATTCGATTCAGAAAGCCGGCAATCAAGCTGTTTTTGAAAAATTCAATTACGAATGCACACAGGAAGAAATCGATCGTAACCGGGAGCTTGCACGCAATGCAGGCGCTAATATCATCGTTGGGATCGGCGGGGGAAAAACGCTTGATACAGCAAAGGCCACCGCTTATTACGAGAAGCTGCCGGTTGTGATTTTCCCGACAATTGCTTCAACAGATGCTCCATGTACGGCCCTTGCTGTCATTTATAAACATGACGGATCGTTTGATCGATATCTGTTTTTGCCGACGAACCCAGATGTCGTTCTCGCGGATTCTGACATTTTGGCATCCGCGCCGCCGCGCTTTTTCGCAGCCGGTATCGGAGACGCCTTGGCGACGTATTTTGAAGCGCGCGCCTGCTTTAAAGCAAACGGCGACAACCTCGTGCTGATGAAGCCTTCAACAACTGGATTGGGACTTGCCCGCCTGTGCTATGATACGCTATTGGAAAACGGCGTAAAAGCGATGCAGGCGATCAAGCATGGCGTTTCTACACGCGCCGTTGAAGACACAATTGAAGCGACCATCTATTTAAGCGGCGTCGGCGCCGAATCAGGCGGTCTTGCCGCCGCACATGCGATCCACAATGGAATGACAGCCGTTCCTTCTCTGCACAGAGCTCAGCACGGCGAAAAAGTCACGTTCGGCCTTTTGGCACAGCTCGTTCTTGAAAACGCGCCGGCCGAAGAGCTGGAGACCGTCATTGACTTTATCAAAGGCGTCGGTCTGCCGTTGACATTAAAAGACCTCGGAGTCGACGAATTTATCGAAGAAGAATGGCGCCAAGTCGCTCAAAGCGCTTGCGCAGAAGGCGACACAATGGGCAACATGCCGTTCCCAGTCACCCCTGACGATGTCTACAATGCGATCGTCGCCGCCAACGCGATTGCAGAATCTTATCGCGATTAATAGACGAAAAGCCGCTTCCGTGAAGGAGCGGCTTTTTTCTTTGAGGTTTGTCTATTAGTTTGTGAAGCGGCTGTTTGCAGTTCGTTTTTTCTGTATACCTTTTACTTCTAAACCTTCTCTTCCGTGTAATATTTTTAAAAGTTCCCAAAAGCGTGCTGCTTGACTCGAGTGAAGTCGCTCATTTCACCACTTCAACCTTCATCCTCGGCTCTTCTTCTATCCCTGATTCATACACATCCTCATTTCCCGGAGCCTTAAAGGTGACGCTGTACGTCTCTTGTGAATGCGGAGACAGTTCCAGCTCTTCCGGCTGAAAGTCAAATTCGCTCGTTATATCAGGGATGAGCTGGATGCGTTCGGTCTTTTTTCCGTAATTGTTCACTTTCACCTCACAGTCCATGTTTCCTTCCTCCATATCGCTCTGATAGCTGCAAGTGCTTCTCTTTTTCATATATTCCACGGCATCATCGCCTTGTGCATTCCATTTTTGAAAGAGCATCAGCTGTTCTGTGACCAGCGGGTAAAATACTGAAATGCCGATAATAAACAAAAACAGCTTAAAGCGGATCCACGGTACTCCATAATAATGGCGCCACGCCATAATGAAGCCGATGATGAGCATCAACATGCAGATCAGAACCACTAAATTGCGGACAGGCAGTCTGAAAAAGTCCGAAAGCGCGTCTGCAGCAGACACGCTTTGATGATTTTCGGCGCTAATCAACAAGCCGAGAACGATCAAGAAGATGCCAACAAGCCCTGTATGTACCTTCATTTCTTTCCCCCCTCAGTTATAGAAATAGTCGAACAGAGAGGAAAAAGGTTTCCGGTTTTACTTGAAAATGTCAAACCATCCTTTATGCCGGAACCAGAAGATCATGCCGGCGACAACGGCTCCCATCATGACGAGGATGAAAAAATAGCCGTAGCGCCAATGCAGTTCAGGCATGTTGTCAAAGTTCATGCCGTACACTCCGGCAATAAAGGTGAGCGGAATAAAAATCGTTGAGACGATCGTCAGCGTCATCATAATGGCGTTCATCCGGTTGGAGTTGAGCGTCTGGTAGCTGTCCCTTAAATCGGCGGTCATGTCGCGGTTGTTTTCGACGATTTCGGTCAGCTTCAAGAGGTGGTCGTAAATGTCGCTGTAATACGCTTTTCGTTCGCGGTTTTCTTTTGAAATTTCAATGTTTAAAATCCGGTAAAGCAAATCCCGCATCGGAATGATTGTTTTCCTAAGCTTTAGAAGGTCGCTCCGGATATCAAACACTTCATTCATCAGCGTTCCATACGTTTTTCTGCTGTCGCTTTCAGCAATTTCATTGAGGCGGTCTTCTATTTTGTAAAGAATCGGGAAATATTCGTCCACAAGCTGATCCATGACCATATAGGCGATATGGCTCGGTCCTTTTTTCCACAACTCGCTGTTTTCCGAAAGCTGTCTTCTTACTTTTTCAATACCGTCTGAACGATGAAAGTGAAATGTGACGATAAAATCTTTTCCAACGAATAAGTCAACTTCTTCAGACGCCAGCGTCCTTTGATTCAACGCGTGTATGACGAAAAAAAGATATTCTTCGTATTGATCAAGCTTCGGACGCTGCAAATGATGAACGCAGTCCTCAACTGCTAAAGGGTGAAAGTGAAACTGACTTTTGAGTAAAGAGACTTCTTCATCCGAAGGCTGATCGAAGTCCGTCCAGTACCACTCAATATCTTGATCTGTCAGCCTTTCTGCTTTGATGTCGGTAGATAAAAGTTTTCCGTCCTTTGTCATCGCAAAATGTTTAATCATCGGCACCCCTCCGCTTCCATAGGATGCTGCGATGCCCTGTGATTCATTCGGTGAAAAAATAAAATGTTGTTCTTTTTTAAGAGAATTTGAAACATGGTATACTGTGGACAAAGAAGAAAAAGGGATGGGAAGCGATGTGGAAGGAAACTGTAAGCGTATCACCGCCGTATCATTTTGACCGCGTCTTGGACAGGCTTTCGCTTGATCCGCTCAATGCGGTCAACCTCGACAAAAGGGAGGTCAAGCTGCCGCTCCGCAATCAAAACAAAGAGCCCCGGATTGTCGCTGTGCAGGCGACGGGAACTGTCGAAGCCCCGGCGTTTGCCGTCAGCGGTACAGACGATCGAGACGCCATGATGAAAGAAGTGAAACGGATCTTCAGATGGGAGGAAAGTCTTCAGCCTGTACTGGATCACTTTTCACAATCAAGCTTGTCATCAATTTTCGCAGAGCATGCCGGAACGCCGCTGGTGCTCGATTTTCATTTGTATCATTGCTTGATGAAATGCATTATCCACCAGCAGCTTAATCTGTCTTTTGCTTATACGCTCACAGAGCGGTTCGTTCACACTTTTGGAGAGCAAAAGGACGGGGTCTGGTTTTATCCGCTTCCCGAAACGATTGCACAGCTCGACTATAACGACTTGCGCGAACTTCAGTTCAGCATGCGGAAGGCTGAATACGTCATCGATACATCAAGAATGATCGCAGACGGCCGTTTAAATCTTGATGAGCTTGATCAATTATCAGATGAAGATATTATGGAAAAGCTGGTGAAAATAAGAGGCATCGGCCCGTGGACCGTCCAAAACGTTCTGCTGTTCGGACTCGGCCGTCCCAATCTGTTTCCGGCCGCCGATATCGGCATCCAAAATGCCATCAAACGCCATTTTGGCTTAAACGATAAACCGACAAAAGAACAAATGCTTGAAATGAGCAAAGAATGGCACCCTTATTTAAGCTATGCTTCCTTGTATTTATGGAGGAGCATTGAGTAGAAATGGAGAGAACATCAGTGAAACGTGACAAAAAAGGATCATCAGCAGAATTAAAAGTCGGACAGCAATTTCCGCTGACGATCAAGCGCCTCGGCATCAATGGCGAAGGCGTCGGCTACTTCAAGAAAAAAGTCGTCTTCGTCCCCGGCGCACTGCCGGGTGAAGAAGTCGTCGTCGAGGCGACAAAGGTTCATCCGAAATTTTCCGAAGGGCGGGTCAAAAAGGTGCGCAAGCGTTCAGAGCACCGCGTCAAGCCGCCCTGCATCATCTATGAGCAATGCGGGGGCTGCCAGCTCCAGCATCTGGCTTATGAAGAGCAGCTGAAAGGAAAACGGGACATCGTCATTCAATCGCTCGAACGGCACACCCGTTTTGACATCGGCAAAATGGACATCAGGCCGACGATCGGCATGGAAAACCCGTGGCACTACCGGAATAAAAGCCAGTTTCAACTCGGGCTTTCGAAAAATGGAAAGATGGTAGCAGGGCTGTACGGCCTTGACTCACACCGGCTTGTCCCGATTACGGAATGCATCGTTCAGCATCCGGCGACGAACAAAACGACACAAACCGTCAAGCAGATTCTTGAAGACTTCGGCATTTCCGTCTACAACGAACGGAAGCGAACGGGCGACGTCCGCACGATCGTGACGAGGGTCGGCTTTGAGACGGGGGAAGTGCAGGTTGTCATTGTCACGTCAAAAGAAGACCTGCCGCGCAAGGAGCTCATTGCAGAAGAAATCAAAAAGCGTCTGCCTGAAGTGACATCCGTGATTCAAAACGTCAACAAAGCCAAGACATCGGTTATCTTCGGCGATGATACAAGGCTCCTAGCCGGCAATATGGTCATTCAGGAATTTCTCGGCGAGGTTACGTTTGAGCTGAGCGCCCGCGCTTTTTTTCAGCTTAATCCGATCCAGACGGTCAAGCTGTATGACGAAGTGAAAAAAGCGGCGAAACTGAGCGGGCGCGAAAAAGTCGTCGATGCCTACTGCGGCGTCGGCACAATCGGAATGTGGATCGCCGACGGAGCAAAAGAAATCCGCGGCATGGACGTTATCAAAGAATCGATCGATGACGCCAACCAAAATGCCAAAAAGCACGGAATTGATAATGCGCGTTATGTCACAGGAACGGCGGAGCACTGGCTGCCGAAATGGACTAAAGAAGGCTTCAGGCCTGACGTCGTCATCGTCGATCCGCCAAGAACTGGCTGTGACCGCACCTTCCTTGATACGATCAGGCAGGTTAAGCCGAAGCGGTTCGTTTATGTCTCATGCAATCCGTCAACACTTGCGAAAGATTTGCAGTACTTAGCGAAGGATTACCATGTCGAATACATTCAGCCTGTCGATATGTTTCCGCAGACGGCGCACGTCGAATCGGTCGTATCGCTGAAGCTGAAATAAAACGCCTTTTTAAAGGCGTTTTTTAGCGGAACCAAAAGGGGGGACATATGATGAAAAGACTCTGCATCATCCCGTGCGGGGCGAAGAAAATCTGGGATGTCGATCCGGGCATCGGCCCGTCCGCCGCAAAGGATGTCTATCTGAGTCCGTTTCATCGGGCGTGCCGCGCATATGCGCAGACGTTTTTTGCGGATTGGGTGATTCTTTCAGCAAAACACGGTTTTTTAAAACCGGAAGATATCGTTCCTGAAAACTATGATGTCACATTCGGGATGGACCACCCGGAGATTATGGCGGATGATGAGCTGAAGGCGCAAGGTGAACGGAAAAACTTGATGGATTATGACGAAATCGTTATGCTCGGCGGGAAAAAATACAGGCCTGTTTTGAGGAACGTGTTTGGCAGCCGCCAGCAGATCGCTTACCCACTGGCGGGCTATCGGGGAATCGGCTATATGCTGCAGGCGCTGAAGCGGGCTGTCGATGAAGGCCGGGAGCTTAGTGAACCTGAAAACAACTGAAGAGAAAGTGAGTTTTTTAAAATCGCTGGCGGGTTTGCCTAAATAAGGGCAGGGCATGATCTGGAAGGCATTTGTTTGGCGGCTGGGATATCCGGAGGCAAAATGAAATATTCATTTTTGCCTCTTTTTTTATGCAATTTTTTGTAACAAAAAGAGGTTCAGCGGTACTAATAAGTGAATGGAAAAATAGCGGCAGCCCAGCCGGGGAGGGGCTTTATGAAGCTTGAGGAAGTCTACAAGAGTATTCAGCCTTCCGTTTATGCCTTTTTCTACGTTAAGACATTTCATAAAGAAACAGCGGAAGATTTAACACAGGAAGTATTTTATCAGGCTGTGAAAGGCTATCATACATTTTCGGGAAAGTCGACAATCAAAACATGGGTGTTTGCGATTGCTAAAAATGTGTTGAAAAAACACTTTCGTTCAGGAGCGTCAAAAGCCGGGACAAACATGATATTTCAGCATGAAGAAGCGGCTTGCTTATCTCCTGAAGAACACCTTCTGAAAACCGAGAAAGAGCGGCGGCTTCTCGAGGAAATCAACCGGCTTGATGAGGCTTCAAAGGAAATTGTCACCCTCCGTATCTACGGAGAATTATCATTTAAAGAAATCGGCATGCTCACAGGCAAAACCGAAAACTATGCCAGGGTCGGGTTTCACAGAGCAAAGCTCAAGCTACAGCAAGAAATGGAGGGCTATGATGAAGGATAAGGAACGCAGTGTATTCAAAGATTTGCTTCCTTTATACCATGAGGGGCTGTTAAGCAAAGAGTCGGCTGAATGGATTGAGGAAGCGGCCGAAAACGATGAAGAGCTTCAAAAGCTTTTGAAGATGACGGAGGCCGAGCTTCCGAAGGAACATATCGAATCGACTGTTCATGAAAGTCAAATGTTTAAAAAAATCAATCGGAAGCTCTCCTTGTACCAATTGATGTTTACAGCCATTTCGTTTTTTCTCGCGATTCACACATCCCTGTTAAATGAGAGCTTCGGCTTTATTTTGTGGTACGCCGTGCTTGGGCTTGCGGTGTACTTGTTTTACCGGGATATGAAACTTGTGATTCTCCTCTCCTTTGCGCCGATTTTCATTTGGGGGATGGGGGATATTCTGGCCGGCTGGGATGCAGCCGACGGTACAGGGGTTGTGGAGCACCTGCTGTATTCTGTCTTTGGCGCTTTCATGCTTGCTGTTATTCACTGTTTTTTCGCCGCGGCCGGGATGATGATCGGATGGCTGTTCTTAAAGCTGAAAGAAAGTAGTTGATATGATGAAAAAGAAAATCTTGTATAGCGTATTGATCGTGCTGCTCGTTTCTTTTGTGCTTGCCGCATATAACGCCTTCAACGGAAATCCCGTAAGCAAGAAGCTGTCTCAAACGGCGCTTGAGCATTATTTGACTGACCGCTATCCTGAAAAAGACTTGCGGATCGACAGCGGGCTTTATAATTTCAAGTTCTCCGAATATGTATTTGAAGTCACGGATACCGGCGATCAAAAGCGCAAAGATCCCTATCTGTTTTCTTTGAGAGGGTTTGTTCAACCAGAAGTACACACGGACGGTATCTATGAAGAGAACCTCAACGAACCGCTGATGGAGCGGCTTGGAGAAGAAGCCGGAAAAGAAATCAAAACGTTTTTATCGAAAAACATAAACCATCTGAAAGACGTTGACGTGCATGTGGAAGTATTAAAAGGAAAGCTGAAAGAGGACGCAAAATGGGAGAAAAGCCTCCGCTTAGAGCGGCCGATGGAGATTCATATTTTACTTGATGCCGCAAATGCCGACCGAAAAGACGTATACAAAACGGCGCAAAAGATTCAGCGCCTGTTGAATGAAGAAAGATACGACTATGAAAGCGTGACGATTAATGCCAACATTTTTGAGGGGGAAGATATCAAAGACGACGAGACCGGCTATGTCAAATACAGCACCTTCTTTGAAAAAAATACGGATACCAGGCTGAAGGATGTTGAGGAGCTAAATGAGTAGCGATCCATCCTTCAGTCTGAAAGGTTAGATCAGATGTGCAAACCGCCGCAGAAAGCGGCGGTTATCTGTTTAATATAAGTGTCTTTAGCGACTTTTTGAAACCGGCCGTCAGCCAATGCGCCAGAAGAGAAGTATCCGTATAAAGATGACAGAAAAGCGAAGGCCTGTGAATCCGCATCTCCCTTTTTCATCAGGCTTTTGTCCTGCATCGTTTGAAAGTAGTCTGTTAAATAACGAAGGAGTTCTTCCATATGCTTTAACAGAGAACCGAAAAGATCAGTCATCCTTCCGCCGTCTTGAACAGCGATAAGGTAGAGGGGCTTGTTTTTTTCCATATGAAGCAAATACGATTTTGCAATCAATGTTAAGTCATTCTCCAGGTTCCAAGTGATATCATTTTCAAATACGCGCTGAAAGGCTGGTATATAAGAAAATTGCTGAACGGCCGCTTCCAAAAGTCCGAGCTTTGTGTTGAAGTGGCGATAGACCGTCATCTCGCTGACGCCTGAATGGAGCGCGATATCCTTTACCGTCACCGACTTGAAACCGTATTTTTGCATTAAGTCTAAAGCAGCAGATATGATCCGTTCGTTCGTCTCTTGCAAAGGTGTTTACCCCCATTTTATGATAGTTAGTAGTAACTAACACCAGTCTAATCAGGCGCTGAATTGATGTCAACCCGTTTCAAAAAGGATAAAAAGGAGTTTTAATCATGAAAAATATTTTAATCGTCAATTTTCCGGCGGAAGGGCATGTCAATCCTACATTAGGGATCACCAAAGCATTTGCTGACAGAGGCGACAATGTGCACTATCTTTCAACAGAAAAGTATAAAGACAGGCTGGAGGGCGTCGGGGCTACCGTCCATTTATACGAAGATCTGGTGAGAAACGCGCATATTGATCCGAATTCACCGTCCGGCCTTCTTGAATTTTTAAAAATTCATCTCAAAACCTCGCTGTATATTTTAGACATTGTAAAAGAGCTGTCCAAAAGCATTTCGTTCGATGCCGTGTATTATGACACATTCGGTGCAGGTGAATTGGTCAGGGATTATTTGAACATTCCGGGAATCGCTTCGTCGGCTTCATTTCTCTTCGGACAAGAACATATGAAGATTCTGCCGCTGCATCCGGATTCAGGTGCGGAGCTGCAATTGGATAAAGAATGTGAAGACATGCTTAGTGAACTGAAAGAAAAGTACGGCGTCTCACCTAGGCATACAGGACAGTTTATGAGCAATCAGGCGGAGCTGACGGTTGTGTATACAAGCCGGTATTTTCAGCCTGACAGCGACCGTTTTGGGGATGATGTGCTGTTTATCGGCCCGCGTTTTCCGAAGCGTCTGGACAAGACCGATTTTCCGATAGAATCGTTAAAGAATGAGAAAGTCATTTATATTTCAATGGGAACCGTACTTGGTAAAACTGAGGATTTTTTCAATATGTGCATCGATGCATTCCGTGATTTCGACGGCAAGGTTGTCATCGCCGCCGGCGAAAAGTCAAACTACGCGGATATAAAAGAAGTGCCGGAGCATTTTATCATTGCACCATATGTGCCGCAATTAGAAGTGCTTAAAGAAGCCGATGTGTTCATCACCCACGGCGGCATGAACAGCGTCAATGAAGGCATTCATTACCGTGTCCCGATGGTCGTGCTCCCGCATGATAAAGATCAGCCGATGATCGCCCAGCGCCTGAAAGAACTGAATGCTGGATATCCGCTGTTTACAGAAGAGGTCAATGCTGAAAGATTAAGAGATGCAGCAGAACAAGTACTCACTGACGAAAAATATCAGGAAGGTATTCAAAAAATTGATGAAAGCTTCAGCAACTGCATGGACATGAAAGACGCATTAGCGCGCATTGATGAATATACTGCGCGGAAATCGCTGCAGCCTTAATAGAAAGCCCAGCCGCTTTACCAAGCGGCTTCAGCGTGTCGACAAACCCTCGCATTCGTTGTCAGGCCTGCGCGTCGGTGCTCACGAATTCCAACATTCGC